>JAAVDD010000034.1:0-154794 GCA_014801985.1 Bacteroides sp. | reverse complement strand
AGGATTTTATCGGATGAGATTTTATTATTAGACTTACAAATTGAAATAATATGTCCCCGTAGATAGCGGAGCATAGAAATTATAATAGACTCCGCGCAGATAATAGTATGTGTTGTATGCAGTCTGATCCACNCCATTGTTCCATGAATCTGTCCATGGATTCCAGGCATTCAGGACTGTTACGTTATACTGCACNCCGTTATAGGTATAGGCTACCATCAAGGGAAGAACCCTCCATATTCCCTGAGCATCATATCCGCAAGCTATCACCTTCTCAACTCCCTGATTAGGATTGGGCGCTACGCTGACCACCACCGGTGGATTGGAATTCCAGTTGTTCCAACCNGGTCCCCAACCATTACTCCAGCCCGGTCCGGGGCCTCCGGGACCCGGATTCCNGCCAAGTCCGTTTGCCGGACCGACAGGAGCATTAGGCCGGAAACTTCCACCTGAACCGGGAGCGGCTGCTGACGATCCTCCGCCCCCGCCTCCGGGAGCGCCAAAACTGCTCTGCGCCATTGCTGCTGAACCTCCGGTTATTANTGCGGCTGCCAATGCAAGGCTCCTTATGTATNTTGAAATTGTGTTCTTCATAATATCATAATTTATAGTGTACTTTATACATATAACAAATTTNCGCTTAAAAATCTTCATTTGAAANNTTTTTAGCGGGATTTTTATGATTTGAAAAATCAGTCTGTCAATTTTTTACATAATATTGTCATGGCTGACAATATTATGTGAGAGGGTGCGTTACGATTATAAAAAATATTATATCCCATGCAGTATTCCGCTCTCCACTGTATCTTATAGGGTGTGGAAGATAGACTATACATAGAGAACGCCGTGTTGGTGGAGGAATGCAGAAGGGGCAGCCGGGAAGCTATGAGCCTCCTCTACACCCGTTTTGCGCCCCGTATGCTTGCTCTCATCCGCCGCTANGTAGATGATCTTAACGATGCTCAGGATATTCTTCACGACGGGTTCATAGTAGCTTTCACACGCCTCGACTCCCTGCGCAATCCGGAACGNATTGACTTTTGGCTGGCGACTATTATGAGGAATCTNGCGCTCAAATTCCTTAATTCCCGCGATATAGCGCAGCTGCTCCATGAACTCCCCGACATAGAGGACCAAAAAGAAGTGGAGGATCTGCTTGATTTGGATCTTTTGGTCTCTATGGTCGATTCTTTGCCAACAGGCTATCAGAATGTTTTCCGTTTAGCTGTGTTTGAAAACAAATCCCATAAGGAGATTTCCAAAATTCTCGGTATTGCCCCAAACTCTTCCTCTTCGCAGCTTTTCAGGGCAAAACTGCAGCTCCGCCAAATTATAAATAACTATAAGACACAAGTCGGCATCCTCTCTCTTCTGCTCTTGGCTGCCGCCCNGGGGATTATCTACCTTCTCTGCAATAATGAAAGCATTGTCAAGAAGGGGTCAGNNATTNCACAATNTGCGACCCAAGAAAACAGGACTGAAGCGTCAGATAAATCCTCCCAGGCCTCAACACAACCTAACAAGCCTTTGCCTATCATGCGTAAAAGCAACCGGTNCGTTGCAAATAACAGAAGACCCGCAGCTATCACTGCGCCAATGGATTCAATATATAATACCGACGCCAAAGCAGAGGACAGTCAGCCGGATTCATTGGCAACCGAACCATATCCGTTTAATTTTAATAATGAAAGCCTCTATGCTGATGAGGATGCAGGAAAGAATGATAAGGATTCAGTATCANTAACCTCCTATGAGGATTATTGGATGCTTTATGCGGAATTGGATGAGCCCCTTCCTATCCCGACAGAACCGGAAACAGACCAATGGAGCTTCTCGCTTGCATTCTCTTCCGGAGCCTTTAATCCGGATTCGTCTCAGAATAATTATATGGGCTCAAATCCCGGGGGAACGAATAATCCGGGGGATAGCAATACGCCCGGACATAACCCCGGAAACAATGGAGGCGACCAGAGTGTTGATTTCAATGGTACGGATTCAAGCAATCAAGGTACGGAAGAGAAGGAGGATGATAATGTAAGCGGAAGCAACGACAAAAAAGAAATAGCAAAATCGGCAAGATCCGAAGAACGCCCTCTCAAAGAGCAGCCTCACCGCAATCATCTTCCATTATCCTTCGCACTAACAGCCCAGAAGCGTATCAATTCATGGCTTGGACTTGAAACGGGTCTTATCTATACATATCTTCACACAACATTTGAAGAGAGCAATTCTGCTACGGAATGCCACTGGCATTATATCGGCATACCCTTGAAGCTTAATATGAATATATATTCGGCTCCGAGGTTCAGAATTTATGGCTCTGTCGCCTGCAGCTTCCATTATCCCGTCAATTCCCATGCTTCAAGGAAACATGGGATTGCGGGGTATCCTTATGGGAGTTTCAAATCCTATCCCACAATGTCATTAGGAGCCGGAATCGGCATATCCTATACCCTTTCTCGCCGCATAGACTTATATTTTGAGCCTGCCCTCCAATACCGTCTCCCTTCAAAATATGAAGTGCCAAACATTTGGACCGATGAGCCTTGGGGGCTCACCCTCCCGATCGGAATACGATTCAAATGGTAAGTAGCTACTAAAAATTAATCGATATATGATTCACTACGTAGATGAAAGAATCTTGAACGCTGAAACTCGTTCTTTTTGACTCGTCATTATTCTTTTTAAAGGAAACTCGTCGATTTTCAATTCTGCGGTAAAAGCTACACAAAAATAACTTCGTTTTATCTGTTCATTAATTCTTAGCAGCTACTTAAAAAATTACTATGCTGATGCAGTATTTGAAAAGTTGCTGTATCTTAAATATAAAAATCTTAACCCAATATTATTATGAAACTGAAAACCTTAACCCTACTATCCTCGGCGTTGCTTTGTGCATCTACCCTCTTATCCTGCTCTACAGATGATTCTCCGGTACCTGAAAAGGAGATTGAAAAAGGACAGGAAGGATTCCAGACAGAACCGGAAGAAGCCACTCCTTACGAAAGCATTATGCTTGATGCTCCACAGCGCAAGGCCAATGAGGCCACAACCAACTTCTCTTACTCCCTTCTTCGAGAGAGCTTCAAGCAGGCGCAACAAAGGAATTGTTCCCCCAACGTATTCATCTCGCCTCTCGGAGTGAGCAATATCCTCACGATGCTTGCCAACGGTGCCAACGAAGAAACTCTTAAGGAGATTACTGATGTGCTGGGAGCTGACCTCAATCAACTGAATTCTTTCTACACCCTGATGGCAGATGCTCTTCCGAAAGCTGACAATCAAGTAACATTCTCTGTGGCTAATTCTGTATGGATCAACAACGGCTTCCACCCTTCGGAATTATATATGGATCTGCTGAAAAGTCGTTTTGACGCTGAGTCTTTCATTACAAACATAAACACTGCAGAGGCTAAAGACGCTATCAATCAATGGTGCTCTGACAAAACCAATGCCATGATTCCGGAATTTCTGAAACGGCCCCTTGAGAGATGTGCAATGTTCTTGGCTAATGCAATGTATTTCGACGGGAAATGGACTGATCCTTTTGATCCGGAAAACAATACATTTGAACCTTTTGAAGGAAGCAACAAGGAGGTGGAGATGATGCATGGAAATGTCGGGATTCATTACAGTGGTCTCTCTGGCGGAGAGCTTGTAAGCATTCTGTATGGCAACGGCACATATTCCTTAAATATCTACCTCCCCTCCGAGGGGGTTAGCATCGATCAGGCGCTTGAATCTTCCGACAGCTATTTGCGCCCGGCCCGATCCGGCAGCTGCATCCTGACAATGCCCAAATTCTCGTTCTCCTATGAAGAGGATACGATGGATGATATTTTGAAAAGATTGGGTATCAATCTTCTTTTCAATGACGGCAAGTCCCTTTCTAAAATTGCAAACAATTTATATTGTTCCTTCATCAAGCAGGCTACCGCTCTGGAGGTTTCGGAGGCGGGAGCAAAGGCAGCCGCCGTTACAGGAGCTGGAATGTTGGAATCCTGTGGAGAGCCTTCTTTCGAGCCTGCGATACCGGAAGTTAAAGTGGATCGCCCGTTCATCTTCTCAATAACCGAAAACAGCAACGGCATCGTCATCTTTGCCGGGGTGATGGTAACACTTTGACATTATTTTCAACAATCTTAATCTATTTTAATAATTCTACCCGCAAATATTTTGACTTTTTGCATTTTTATTCTATCTTTTCATTTACAATAGCATTACAGACTTAATCCAACACTAATTATACTTGGCGAATTGCACGTGCAGGAATGAAATCTTGCACGTGCAATTATTTTTATGTATATTTGCATATGTTTTAAACCTTCGACATCATGAAACGCCTTCCCCATATCCTCCTCCACTCCCTTATTCTTCTCCTCCTTCTGGCTTTCGGCTGCGCAAACAGCCGGGAGAACACAGAGCGGATGGACCGGGCAGACCTCCTGATGGAGTCGGCCCCCGATTCAGCGATGGCAATCCTTGACTCCATAAGCCTCTCCTCCCTTTCCTCGCGGCAGGAGAAAGCCCGCTTTGCCCTGCTGAAATCCATGGCCCTCGACAAGAACTTCATAGACACCATCACCTTTGACGTGCTTCAGCCCGCGATAGACTACTACCTTGACAACGGCACACCCGATGAGAAGCTCCGGACACTCTATTATCAGGGAAGGATACTTCAGAACAGGAAAGAGGACGAGGAGGCCATGGAATGTTTCATCAGGGCTACAGAGCTTAAAGACCTGACTGCAGATTCACTGGCTTTGGCCCGCACCTATTACGCTCGAAGTCTGTTATATTACCAAACCTTTGCATACGAGGCTTATGTCAGAAATCTTCTCAATGCGGCAGAATTATTTGGGAGAAAGGGGATGTACGATGCCAGCCAACTATGCCTTATCAATGCAATTGAGGGGGCAGTTATCCTTGAAGACAGGCAGAAAGCCGACAGCATAATGAAAATTTACAAGACATTGCCTGAATTCCGCAATGCATGGGTTTCGCAGTGGCATCACACCTTGATTATCTATGCTGATGAGTTTTTGTCAGACAACGAAGAAGCTCGGCTGCTCGATTCAATAAGCATGGAGTCTCCAACCAACACCATAAATCTGGATTTGGCATTGAGCTATTCAAATATTGGAGAAAACGAAAAGGCCATGGGATTTCTTGATGCTGTTGATCAGGACTCAATCACCAACAAAGCAAAATATTATGCCTGCAGTGCGCAGATTTTGCATAACGTGCAGAAAGACAGGGAGGCTTACGAATGTCTCTGGAAATATCAAAGTTTGAGGGAAGCAGAGCTGAATACCATTCTTTCAGGCGATATATTATTCCTTGAAAAAAAATATAAGCTTGAAAAAAACATATCGGAAGAGAAAGAACGCAACCGCAGCATCAAGCAGACCGCTATTATTGTCGCCCTCCTCCTGATTATCCTCCTGCTTGCTATTTATCTCCGTCTGCGAATGAGTGAATTGAAACGTCTAAGAATAGAGAAACGACAAAGACAGCTTGAAATCGATAATGAAAAGCTTACAGAAGAGAAAGAGGGCATATCTTTAGAGAAAAAAGGTATTGAGAAAGAGAAAGAAAGCATAGAAAAAGAGAAAAACAGGATTGAAAAAGAGAAAGATGAAGTCGAACGCGAAAGGGAGAGCATGGTTGAAGATAATGCTGTGCTTTCTATGCAGCTGAGGGAACTAATCACTGAAAGAGACCAATTAAAGAAAATGATGGAGGGGAACGCGATCATCAATAAAGGGATTGTAGAATTGATCAAGGAACGACTGAAGATTCTTGATGATTTAATTGCCTCCCATATTTCGGCTGGTGAAAAGAGTGTCAAGAACTCCCAAAATCTTTTGAAAAAAGCCATTCAGGATAAACAGGGATTTCTAAGGTCAACGCGACTGCTCTATATGACACTTTACCCCTCCTTTATGACCTACCTGAAAGAAAGTGATCTCACCGAAAAGGAAATTGATTTCATATGCCTTCTGGTCCTTGGCCTGCGCAACAAGGAGATAGGAGAGTTTCTTGAGACATCCAGACCTTATCATATCAGCAGTGCCATAAGGATGAAACTGGGACTTAGTCAGTACGATACGAACCTCGGAATTTTCATACTTTCCAAAATAAAATAGTGTGGTAATTTACCCTATGGAAAGCTTTTTGTGTGCCTGTAAGACTTTTTTAGACCACGTAAGATTCGGCAATAAAATACATCAGTTAAATGATTGAATACCATAATTATAAAGTTTAGGATGTAAGACTTTTTTTCTTGTTGAAACGGCATTTTCATCGTATATTTGCAACATAATTTAAACCCCGAAGTTATGATAAAGAAACTATATGTATTGTCGTTGGTCATAGGGTGCATTGCACCTTGTATGGCCGAAAAAGTAAAGATTGATATAAAGGCTCAGACAAAAAGTCAGGGTCAGCAACAGCCGATTCTTCGTGCCCCTATGAACCTTCCTATCGAGGTAGTGTATGACTCGGACACGATGACCATAGAGGTGTCCTGTGCAACCGACCTTGAGGGGGAGGTGTATGTGTATGACGCCTCAGAGGTTCTGGAGGACTATTCTCCCTGCCTCAACACCATCCTTTCTGTGACAAATTCCGATTATCACACCATCGTCATCGAAGGCGACGGATGGAGCGGCTACGGCTATTGCAATAAGGATTATTATGTGTATTAGACATTCAAATTGAAATCATACTTCTTCAACTTTTTAGAAGGTTATGAATTAATATCTATGCATTTAAGTTATTTAAGCTTCATTAAGATAAAATTCATAACTTTTAATCTAGACCATTTTATCATTATTTTGTTTCTTTGTATTATTTTTTATACTTTTGTGCATCTAAAATACATATTGAGATTTTTGATAAAAATGGAACTTTAATATTGGAGTTGTTTAAACTTATTTACGAATGTTTATATGAAATGGCTAAGATCTATTCAAATTCTTTTATGATTTAGTTCTTATTCAGTAATATAGTTATATACAGAAGTTTGTTTATAAACTCTAATCAATTCTTACATCTTAAACTAATCATCAATGAACAGATTTATATATTTATTATTTTCATGCTCCCTACTCCTGTTATCCTTATCAGGATGTGAAGATTATATGGATGTAGCTCATAGTCAAGAGAAATCTGCGGCGACTCTTTATTCAATTGACAATGTAATATCCAGAGCGAACTACTTTTATTCAGTCATTTTTGAAAACACACGTGCTCATACTCCAAAGATTAATTCAATAATACCAATTTCTACTACCAGAAGTTGTGAAGAAGGGATGCCGGTATATTACATTGTAAATTACAATAATAACGCCGGCTTCGTAGTGGTCGGTGCAAATGAAATATCCAAACCTATACTTGCCATTTCAGACGAATCTACACTTTCATTAGATGATATTAATGAAATTGAGCCACTAAAAACTTACATGGATATAGCCACCACTCAATCAGTAGGTATCGATACATTGACACAAGAACCTACGACTCCCCTCAATATAAGTATCACTCCCAAACTTCATCCTAATGTCAGAAAATGGGGACAAGCTTCCCCCTTCAATTCATATACACCGCTTGTAAATGGACAACATACCTTAGTAGGGTGCATACCACTAGCGACAGCGATGATGATGAGTTATTACGAATGGCCAATAGAACATAAAGGAAGAACTTTAAATTGGAAATCATATAAATCGAACTATTCAAACGACTTATTTTTACTTTTAGCCGAGTTAGGAGAACCAGAGAATTTAAACGTAAATTATGGTCTTGAGGGAAGTAGCACAATATACTCCTATATACATAGGACAATGAAAAACTATGATTATTTATCAAAATACTCATATGTTGACTTAGTAGATATTAATTTAAATCCAACAGAAGAATGTAAATCAGAAATTGAAAGTATCCTACCTTTGCTTATGTCCGGATGGGGATACAACCGAACGACTAATGAAGGTGGATTTGGACATGCATGGGTAATAGATGGACTCCTCCACATTCCTTACGATCCTAATAACAAACTAAATCCCAACAATTCTCCCGACAAGTATTTCTTTCATTGTGTATGGGGTTGGGCAGGGCGAGCAAATGGATACTATCTTTTTGATGGTTTTGAATCAATTGGTGGAAACCGTCATTCTAAAGATGGAGGAGATAAGACCTATCCAGGCTATGAAGATACAGAATCTCCGTATGTGTTTAATAATTGGGTATGGGGATATTATGGGTTTAAGAAAAAACCTATCATTTCAGGAGGAGTTGAGCATCCCGTAACTCCAATCTTTCCATAACGTAACTTAATCAACTTTATAATATATTATCTATGAAACATTTAATATTATACTGTTTCCTAATTTTGGCAGTTCTCGCCAGCTGCGACTCAGAGATCAATGAACCAAACACGATGCCTGTACAGCCTTCAGAAACAGGTGATACAGGTCACGAGAAACCCACACCATTCAAAATGCCTATGTGGAGCGATTCACAACTTATGGTAAAAGATGGGATGAGATCCTTCAGTCATGTATTCCTGAAAAAAATAGTGGAAGGAAATAACGATAATGTTATCATATCTCCTTATGGAGTACATATCGGACTATCTATGATAGCGAATGCTGCTGACGAAAAAGCTAAAACAGAGATTCTGCATGTTATTAATGGCAGGGACCTACAATCAATAAATGATTTTTACAGGACTTTTGTATCTTTGATGATAAATGCTGACAATCAAGTTAAGTTTATAGCTGCTAATTCTCTATGGACTATTCCAGGCCTAACGCCACAACAAAGCTTTATAGAGGTTATGGATAATACATATCATGCAGATTTATTCTCCGAACAAATTAACTCCGCTATGGCTATGCAGAAGATTAATGATTGGTGCAGCAATGCTACCAATCAAATGATTCAAGAATTTCTTAAACATCCTCTTGACGGCACTACCGTAGCAGCCTTATTTAATGCCTTATATTTCAATGGTAAATGGACAACAGTATTTGATCCGACCTGTAATACAGATGAAAAATTTTATGGCAAAAAATCTGAACAACAGGTTGAAATGATGCATGCATCACGAGATATGAACTGCCAACAAACCGAAGATGGCATTGAATTATCATTGCCCTATGGCAATGGTACTTTTGCAATTAATATATTTTTACCTAATGAGAATCTAACAATTGAAGAATATCTTAACAGAAGGAACAATCTTTCAACGGTAATGGTATCTCGGAACGCTCGCCTATCCTTGCCTAAATTCTCCTTAGGATATGATAATGATGACTTAGCATCTGTATTAAAAAGTATTGGGATACGTCATATATTCGAATCCTTATCTTCAATACCCCTGTTATCAGATGGTATTGCCTTGAATACAGTACAACAAAGCACTAAACTAAAACTGGATGAATCAGGAGCGGAAGCTGCGGGCGCTACAGGCTTCTATAGCCAGACAGCCTCCGGGGATCTGCCCGAAACACTCCCCACCCTTGATATTAATATCAATCGTCCCTTTATATTCAGTATCACTGCTTATTCTGACATTGTATTATTCTCTGGTGTTATAAGAGAGATAGAATAGAAGGTGTTTAAACTTATTTTTATTAACAATTGCGAGAGATTTTTGAGCTGATTTGCCTATCGAAGAGGCAGCAACCTCTCAGTTGGTGCCGATGAGAGAGGCAAAAGAAGCCAAAAAGATCCGCAAGGGTTTATAAAAATAGGAACAAGATTAGACCCTCTCTTATTTCAATACTATTTCTATTCACCAAATGGCGGCAAGCCAATCTAATTGTATTTAATACATCATAATTTGCTATAAAGTTTTATATAACCGTAAAACTGATTTCCAAATAGAATGTATTTTTATAACTTCAATGTCGTTAGATTAGTATGCACAATATAATTTTAATAACTTTCTGAGAACACTTCCCGACATTTATATTTCGAGAATTGCACATGCAGGAATGAAATCTTGCACGTGCAATTCTTTTTCCGATGCTTATATTTTATAAATTGCACCGGCGAAGAGAACAATGTTGTAATCCGTAGCGGTGATGGAGAATATGAAGGGATAGTTTACATTAACCACTACCGGAGCAGGCTTTTTCTCAGCTACACCATAGGCAACAACAATGACATCTATGACAGCAGCCGCCTTTGCCCCGGCCTCGCTAACCTCAAGCTTAGTGCTTTGGCGTATCAAGTCGCATGACAAATCCTGCGCAATATCAGGCAGACTATTGTATCCGAACAATGTCTCAACCCCCATTTTTTAAGGATGGAATTAAATGTAGGGAAGCCAAGCCAATATTCGAGGATAAAAGTAAGTAAGCTGCTCCAGATCTGCCCCCAAGAGATCCGTGATCTCCTTAACAGTTTTTTCATTTCCACCATTGGCAAGCATGGCAAGCATATTGGCTATGCCTAAGGGTGAGATGAAGATATTCTCCTGCCCTTCTTCCGTCTTCACACATTCCAGAAGGAGATTGGAGGCAAAGCGACGCAAAGCGTTGCTCACCTCAATCTGTTCATGTGTGAGGCGTAAATTACGTTGAGGCGTCGCTGCTTCCGTATCCGAGACATCCTCATTCTCTCCCACATAAGAAACTGCCACAGAAAGGGAATGTCTCACAGAAGATTCAGCACATATTCCTGAAGCAAATATACCGCCAAGGGTCAAGGTACCGGCAAGTAGGGTCATCAAGAATCGATTTATAATATCTCATTTTAAGTTTAATATCCTGTTATGGCTCAGTCTGGTCCGAAAAGCGGGAAAACACATATATTTCCAAAAGGGGCTTTTAAATTAAACGATTTATAAAGCAAAAATTGTAAAAAATATGGCTATATTAAAGAAAAATCAGTAAATTTGCAGTTTGATAAGCAGATTAATAATCAAGGCGCCGCTGCGCTGCAAAAATATATAGAAAAGACAATGGCAAAACAGGAAGACGTTTTCAAAACCATCATTGCCCATGCCAAGGAGTATGGGTTCGTGTTTCAATCCTCTGAAATCTACGACGGACTCTCCGCTGTGTATGACTATGGTCAGAATGGTGTGGAGTTGAAAAATAATATCAAACGTTATTGGTGGGAGGCGATGACAATGCTCCACGACAACATTGTGGGTATTGACTCCGCCATCTTCATGCATCCCACGATCTGGAAGGCTTCCGGCCATGTCGATGCTTTCAATGATCCCTTGATCGATAACCGCGATTCCAAGAAACGCTATCGCGCCGACGTGCTCATTGAGGATGAGCTCGCCAAATTCGATGATAAAATCAACAAGGAGGTTGCAAAAGCTGCCAAACGTTTCGGCGAGGCTTTCGACGAAGCACAATTCCGCGCAACAAACGCACGTGTGCTCGAAAACCAGAAGAAACGCGACGAACTTCACGAGCGATTTGCCAAGGCAATGAACGACAACAACCTTGACGAACTTAAACAGATCATTCTTGATTATGAGATCGTCGACCCCATTTCAGGCACAAGAAACTGGACTGATGTGCGTCAGTTCAACCTTATGTTCAAAACCGAAATGGGTTCCACAGCCGACGGTGCCATGAACGTCTATCTACGTCCTGAGACCGCACAGGGTATCTTTGTCAACTATCTTAATGTGCAGAAGACAGGCCGTATGCGTCTTCCCTTCGGTATTGCCCAGATAGGAAAAGCTTTCAGAAACGAGATTGTGGCGCGTCAGTTCATCTTCCGTATGCGCGAGTTCGAACAGATGGAGATGCAATTCTTTGTTCGTCCCGGCGAGGAACTTAAATGGTTCGAGACTTGGAAGCAGACACGCATCAAATGGCACAAGGCCCTTGGACTCGGCGATGAGAAATATCGCTTCCACGACCACGACAAGCTCGCCCACTACGCAAACGCTGCAACCGACATCGAATTCCAGATGCCTTTCGGTTTCAAGGAAGTGGAGGGTATTCATTCCCGCACCAACTTCGACCTTTCTCAGCACGAAAAATTCTCAGGCAAGAAGATACAATATTTCGATCCTGAGCTCAACGAAAGCTACGTGCCCTACGTGATCGAGACATCAATCGGTGTCGACCGTATGTTCCTCAGCGTCTTCTGCAGCTGCTATGAAGATCAGGACCTCGGCAATGGCGATCGTCGAGTAGTACTTCATTTCCCGGCTCCTATTGCCCCTGTGAAATGTGCAGTGCTCCCGCTTGTCAAGAAAGATGGCCTTCCTGAGAAAGCCCGTGAGATTCAGCATCGTCTCCGCTTCGACTTCACCTGCGCTTACGATGAGAAGGATTCTATCGGCAAACGCTACCGTCGTCAGGATGCTGTCGGCACTCCTTACTGTATCACAGTGGACCACCAGACTCTCGAAGACAACACAGTGACACTGCGTCACCGCGATACAATGGAACAGACACGTGTCAACGCCGATGACCTTGAGAAAATACTTCACGATGAAGTGAGTCTCAACAGTCTTCTTAAAAAATTAGTTTAAAATGAAAATAAAAAAGATATTATTCGCCCTCTTCGCCGTGCTCGCCCTAAGCACGCTCACTTCCTGCAACTATAACTCCTTGGTGGAGAAGCAGCAGACAGTGGATCAGGCATGGGCACAGGTGGAGAACCAGTATCAGCGGCGTGCCGACCTTATCCCCAACCTTGTGAACACAGTGAAGGGATACGCACAGCATGAAAGCTCGACACTCGAATCAGTGACTCGCGCACGCTCAGGGCTAACCAAAGCCTACGATGCAGCACAAAGCGCCGAAGCCACTCCGGAAAACATCGAGCAATATCAGCAGGCACAAAGTAATCTAAAGGGTGCGCTTGATATATATGTCAATGCTGTGAAGGAAGCCTACCCCGATTTGAAAGCCAACACAAACTTCATGGATCTGCAGACCCAGCTCGAAGGAACAGAAAACCGTATATCTACGGAAAGACTTCGATATACTGAGGCTGTGCAGGAATACAATACTGCTATCAAGAAATTCCCGACAAACATCTATGCAGGTTGGTTCGGATTCAAGGAGAAACCTCAGTTCAAAGCCGAGGCAGGCGCTCAGAAGGCTCCGACGGTAGAATTCTAATTCCGCAGTTAATATGAAGAAATCTCTGTTTTTTCTCCCGATGATGGCGGTTGTGCTCTCAGGATGTCTCGGCGACGAAGAGGTAAACAAGGAGTATGCCGACTGGAAGGCGCAAAACGATGCCTATATCACGATGCTCGAAAGCGAAGTGGCAGCAGGAAGAAGCGAATATACTCGCCTCTCTGCAGAATGGGCACCACAAAACAGCGTATTCGTAAAATGGCATAACGACCGGTCACTCACCGCTAAGAATCTCTCTCCCCTATCCACCTCCACCGTAGACATCACTTACGCAATGGAGAATATAGAGGGAACTGCATTGGGCGATTCATTCTCAACCACCACCTGGGGCGACAGTATCTACCGCAGTCAGCCCAACAAGAACATAGCGGGAATGTGGATTGCTATGCTCAATATGCATGTCGGCGACTCGGTGACTATGATTATCCCATATCCCTCCGGATATGACGCAAGGAACATGGGCACAATCAAACCATATACCAATCTCATCTATCATGTGAAGATGAAGGGAGTGCCGCAGTATGAATATTGACCCTCTCTTTTCTGAATAAGTAAACGCCAATGTGGAGGGCTCCCCCGTGGAGGCTCTCCACATTGATATAATCCCCTCTCCCGCCTCTTATTGAAATTTTCAAACACCACAATTATGAAGTCTTTTCTCATCGCTCTTTCCTCGGCAGCCCTTCTGGCCTCTCTGGCCTCTGCCTACACAATCTCCGATTTCAAGGCAGCTCCGGCCGTTGACCTTAATATGCCGGCTGTGCCGGATTCAATGTCCAAAGAGAATCCATTCTCGGCTTCCAAGCTTCTTGATATGCGTGGGGCCTTGAATCCTGCCGAATTTGACCAAGACTGGACCACCATACTTCCCGACACTGCCGGAAGAGTCGCTCTCAAAAAAGCAGACGCACGCCCACGCCTTCATACTCTCACCACACGTCTTCGTGCCGACCGTTTCTGCAAGGGAACGCTCATCCTCAACACACCTTCCATCGCCGACCTTCTTGTAAATGGAAAATCCGTGGCTAAGAAGAGTGAATCCGACTCACTCCCCTCTGACATATCCTCTCCCCTTTCTCTTAGCCCGGAGGCAGACTATACCATCCAGATCAATCTCATATCCTCTGCCGATGATAAGACAGAGCCTGATTTCAAACTCGAATTCGTACCCGACAAGGATTTCGAGGATGTCAACCTCTCATCAGGAAGCGAGATGAAACGCCGTGTGGCCCCTATTCATACTATGACAGGAGAAAGAGTTTCAGGGGTTTTGCTGTCTCCAGACGGTAAGTATCTTCTGACGAATTACCGCAACACTTACTCCGCAAGCGAAACACGACGCCGCGCTGTCCTCTCCGAGACTGCCACAGGAAAGATACTTAGCGAAAACATAGATCCTTCCGCTGAATGGATGCCCAAGGGAAGCACACTCTATTTCAGCAGCGAGCGCAACGGTAGCTATGATATATTCGAGTTGCAGATACCTTCCATGACTACTAAGAAGGTTGCCTCAGGTGTGCCAGACAGTAATTTCACTTTCTCCCCCGACGGTAGTTACCTCTTCTACTATAAAGAGGTGGAAGGCGATAAAGATACGGGGGTAATGCGACGGGTGAAAAGTCCCGACGACCGTATACCGGGCGACCGCGACAGAGTGTATATCATGAGATACGACCTTCGCAACAAGGTTACCATCCCATTGACATACGGCGGATCAACCACATACATATCCGATTTCAGTCGTGACGGCTCAAAGATGCTCTACTTTGCTTCACGCCAGACTCCATCGGAATATCCCTTCTATCTCAATTCTCTTATTGAGATGGATATGACAACATTAAAGACCGATACTATCATAGCGGATAACGGATTCATCTCAAAGGGTGTCTATTCTCCGGATGCAAAAGAACTCTTCATCGTGGGCGGTCCGGAGGCTTTCGGCTCGCTCGGAGTGAATGCCGGAAACCATGAGACCCCCAACGCATTCGACAATCAGGGATATATCTACAACATCGCCTCCGGCAAGGCACGCGCCGTGACCCGCGACTTCGACCCCTCCGTAGAGGGTACACCCGTCTGGAACGCGGCTGATGGAAAGATTTACTTCCGAGGCGAGGCCGGTTTTCATAACTATCTCTATTCCCTCACTCCTTCTTCCGGCAAAATCTCTAAGATAGATACAGAAGTCCCCTATGTCTTCACATTCTCTATTCCGGATGACAATGCACAATGGCTCGCATATTATGGTGGAGATTTCGACAAAGACGGCGAGGCATATCTGCTTAATCTTAAGAATGGGAAACAGCGTCTTATCGATAATCCATTGACCAGGGAAATGTCGGATGTGGAATTTGGAAAGATGGAGCCTTGGAACTTCAAATCATCTTTCGGCGACACAATCGACGGCTACATCTGCTATCCGCCGGAATTTGATCCTGAGAAGAAATATCCCCTCATTGTCTATTATTACGGCGGAACCTCACCTTCCACCGCCACTTTCTATCACCTTTATACACCTCAGGTGTTCGCGTCAAGAGATTATGTGGTCTATGTAATCAATCCCAGCGGCACCACCGGTTACGGTCAGGAATTCTCTGCGCGCCATGTCAACGCATGGGGACGTCAGACAGCTGAGGAGATAATCGAGGGTACAAAACTTTTCTGCAAGGAACATCCTTTTATCAACGACAAGAAGATAGGATGTATCGGCGCTTCCTACGGCGGATTCATGACCCAGTATCTTCAGACCCTTACCGATATATTCGCAGCGGCAGTGTCTCATGCCGGTATATCTAACGTGACAAGCTACTGGGGAGAAGGCTTCTGGGGCTACTCTTACAATTCCGTGGCAGCTGCCAAGCATTATCCCTGGAGCGACCCGGAACTTTACACCAAGCAGGGTTCTCTCTTCAATGCCGATAAGATTCACACACCCCTCCTTCTGCTTCATGGCAAACTCGACACTAACGTACCTATCGGAGAGAGTATCCAGATTTTCAATGCTCTCCGCGTGCTTGGCCGAGATGTTGAGCTTATCACAGTGGAGGATGAAAACCATGTGATTTCCCATTTCGACCGCAAACTTGAATGGCAGAACACTATCATGGCTTGGTTTGCAAAATGGCTCCAGGATGATCCCCGCTGGTGGAATGAACTTTACAAATAAGGATGAATCTGAATAAAAGAATTTGATAAATGAAAAAACTTCTTTATATATTTATTCTCTCTGTTTTATCCCTCTCCATCTGGTCCTGTGGAAAGATGAAGAGTATCGAGAAGGGAGAGGAGACTCAGGCCGAGATAGAAGCCGCCATGATGGATGGTCGGTCGGCAGCAAGAGAATTCATAAATAAGACATGGAACGACTCCATTGAGCTTCAGAATCATCTTCTGGAAGCACGCACACAGCGTATACCTTACGACACTGTGGATAAACCGCATTGTCGGGCAGCCTTCGATTCGGCATTCGTTTCGACTATCCGAACCGTGCGTCCCGACATTGCAAAAGCCCTTGAGAAGAAATGACAGCAATGCCTGATAAAGATATAATCGAACTTCTCGACTCGGAGGCCCGACGCATAAACCGCCCGGAATTCATTGCAAATGATCCGGTGCAGTTTCCTCGTCGGTTCTCCGATCAGAGGGATATCGAAATCATGGCTTTCCTCGCAGCTATTATCGCATGGGGAAAGCGCACCATGATTTGCCGTGACGCCGAAAAGATGATCTCCCTGATGGGGGAAGAACCATTTAAATACACTATGGAGCAAGGTTATGAGGACTTAGACCCTAACCTGAATATTCATCGCACTTTTTTTGCACGTGATTTCCAGCACTTCCTTCGAGGTATGCGCCGCATAATGCAGGATTACGGTTCTCTCGATGCCTTCGCCTCAGCAATGAAGGTTGCCGACCACGCGGCTCCGGCTTGGTGTCTCGTGGAGGAGATGCAGAAGGTGATGATGCAGGAAAATGGTGGAGCGGCTGATTCCCGATGTCTTCCGGTCAATCTGAAGCAATCCGCACTAAAGCGAGTCAACATGGCTCTCCGTTGGTTAGTACGCGATGATGGAATCGTGGATATGGGAATATGGAAATCGATTCCTAAAAGTAAGCTTTACATCCCTCTCGATGTCCATGTAGGAAACACAGCGCGTAATCTTGGACTGCTCGACCGAAAAGCCAACGACCGAAAGAGTGTGGAGATCCTCACCGACACCCTCCGTATGTTGCGCCCTGAGGATCCGGTATATTATGACTATGCCCTTTTTGGAATCGGCGTGGGTGAATAACAATATTATATAAAATAGTTATTTGATTTATACGAATTACATGAAAAAGACACTTCTTGCACTCCTCCTTCTCATAATGGTCGGAATGTGCGCGCAGGCCGACACCACGGCACCGAAACGTGAGTTTCGCGGAGCATGGCTTCATCTAATCGGTCAATCGCAATGGGCGGCAAAAAATCCTGCCCAACAGCGGGAATATATCCGTCAGCAATTCGACAAACTTCAGGAAGCGGGTATAAACGCTGTTATATTTCAGGTACGCCCTGCAGCTGATGCCGCCTACATATCCAAGCTCGAACCTTGGAGCAAGTTTCTTACCGGCAAATTAGGGCAAGCTCCAAATCCGGTGTGGGATCCATTGGAATTTGCTATTGAAGAGGCACATAAACGCGGGATGGAACTCCATGCATGGCTGAATCCCTACCGCGTCACTACTACCCCGAATGAAGTGCTGCCGGCCAACCATATAGCCAAGAAACATCCCGAAAGATTCTTCAAATATGATGGCAAGCTCCTCTTCGATCCGGCATATCAGGAGAACCGCGATTTTATATGTGAAGTGGTGAGCGATATCCTTGACCGCTACGATGTCGATGCAATCCATATCGACGACTACTTTTATCCATATCCTGTGGCAGGGAAATCGATACCAGATGATGCGAGCTATGCGAAATATGGCAACGGAATGAAGCGTGCCGACTGGCGTCGCCAGAATGTGGATAAGCTTGTGGAGCAGCTGTACACCACCATCAAGGAGCACAAGCCCTGGGTGCGGTTCGGGATCTCCCCTTTCGGTATATGGCGAAACAAAAAGGAGGATCCTCGCGGAAGCGCAAGCAACGGATTCACCAATTATGACGGACTATATGCCGATATCCTCCTTTGGGCTAAGAACGGATGGGTGGATTATTTATCTCCACAGCTCTACTGGGAACTCGACAAGACTGTGGCTCCAAGCCGTGGGTTGGCAAAATGGTGGAGCGAAAACTGTCATGGTGTAGATGTTTACATCGGTCAGGATCTTCGTCTTACGATGAATACCCCCGACAACAAGGCCGGTAAGCCCAACGAGCTTTACAGCAAGATTAAGCTATCGCGTGAATTGCCCAACACAAAAGGGGCTATCTGGTTTCATGGCTATTGGCTCACCGATAACTACAAAGGTGCACACGATCAGATATCCCAAAACTACTATTCCACCCTCGCCCTACCTCCTGTATATGGCGATCCTAAAAAGAAACCGCAGCAAGTGCGTGATATAAAAATAGTGAAAGATAAAGAGGGAGAGACACTATTGGAATGGACAGCTCCACACAACGGCCATAAGGAATCGGAAACAGATGTGGTACGCTATGTGGTGTATGAGTTCTATCCCGGCGAGGAACAGGATATTGAGGATCCGCAGACAATAATTGCAATCACCCCTGATACGGCCGTGGTGCTTCCGGGTGTGAGCAAGGGTAACACGTATGCAGTGACTGCCGTAGACCGCATGAACAGGGAATCCGCTCCAATATATCTTTACAATAAATAAGATTAGGCACTCTACATCACAATACTGACAATTCCCTTTTTGAAGTAAGAAAAAAACGCAGGCGATTTTTTTATCACCTGCGTTTTTCCGTTATAAGGACCAAGCCTTACTCCTCTTCTTTTTCATCCTTGTCTACAATGACAAGTTTCAGCCCGAGGGCATTAAGAATTTTTGTTAACGTTTTAACAGAAGGATTGGCATAACCACCTTCAATTGCTTTAATCATTCGAACGCTGACGCCCGAAAGTTCCGCTAAAGCATTCTGAGTCGAGCGTAAGCTCTGACGACGAGCGCGAATAACACTTCCTATTTCCATGGTCTCACTAAATGTTGATATGAATAATCAGTTACAAATATAGTAATTTTTATTTAATCCTATATCATTCAATCAATTTTTTTTACATTTTTTTCATGTTTGCCCTTTTTTTAACATTTTTCTTCTCTAATTTTACTTCAAAATATCTTCACTCCAACATTTTCAATAAATTATTCAAATTAACATATATTAATAATCGGATGCCATATTTTTGCCACTTTAGTATGTAATTTTGCAGTGTAATTAAAAAATAAAGCCATCTTATGAAAACTATTACTAAAAATGTAGGAATCGCAATGATATATGCCGTAGGCATCGTGATTCTTATGCTTCAGCTACGTAGCATCGCAGGCTGAAAATTGACGACCGATTAATTACTCAAAAGATTTAATCATGCCATCTATTATGAAAGAAGGGCACCGACGTGAAGACGGTGCCCTTCTTATTGTCTTATTGGGGGATATAATCAATATCTGAGGAAGATATATTCCAAAATTCCTATTCCTTTTTTGCAAATTTAGCACACTTCGGGCTATATGCGAGTGTGACTATGTTTCCTTCGGATTCATAAGAAAAGAGCGTCAGTTCCACTCTCTCCTCCCCTCTCTGACAATTAGCCTTCCCATATATAATCTCAGGGAATTCCTTATGATCATACACGGGCACAGCCGGCGACAATCCGGGAAGTTTCTCTATTTCTATATCCTTTCTAAAATCAAGCCCCTCCATGAGAAGAGCCTTATAGCACGCCTCCTTTACTGTCCATGCAATTACATTTTTCAACAGATCGTCGGCAGGAATCATATCTAATTCGCTTGAGGAAAGAAAGCGGTCGCGAATCTTAAGCACTTGCGCACGATCAGCTTTCTCCGCATCGATCCCCATTGCGGCACGAAGACTGAAATCCGACAATTCCACTTCCGGAGTAGGAGGAAGCGTAGCAACCGCTAAAAAATGGCCTGTATGAGTGATCGAAATGCGTGCCTCCTCACCGAAGAGGAATGGTGCGCCGTTGTGGAAATGGCCAATCTCGCGATAGGCTCCTTTGCCGTTCTCGCAATAGAGCTGATATGCCATCTCTTTCCAGAGCTTTCCCTCCTTATCCTCACCTCCGCAAACCTCCTCGATCTTTATGCCGGGGATCGAAGGATGACGCCAATATATGAATTCTGTCTCCATCTTCCTTAATGTTTATCCTTTTCCTCCGATTTGGAATCACTATCCTTTTCGTCGGAACTTGCCTCCTCTTTATCTGAATCCTTATTATTCTTATCTGTTTCCTCCTCTTTAGGGAGGATTGTGACTTTCACTTTCACAATCCTATGTTTCTCCATCTTGAGGATCATGAACTTCATACCATATTTCTCCAACACCTCCTTAGGAGCCGGGAAATCCCCTTTGATATGCAACAGCAGACCCGCCAATGTCTCGGCATCACCTACATCTCCAAGTTCCTCCTCATCGATTCCGAGCACATCGCAGAAATCCGAAAGCATTATCTTGCCATCGAAATAATATGTGTCGGGGGATAGTTTCTTATACATTGATGCCACTTCATCGTATTCATCATCGATATCGCCTACAATCTGCTCTATGATATCTTCGAGAGTTACGATTCCCTGCGTGCCGCCATATTCATCTATCACAATGGCTATGTGAATCTTACGTTTACGAAAATCCTCAAGAAGATCGTCAATCATACGCGATTCAGGCACAAAATATGCTTCACGAATAAGCTTCTGCCATTTGAAAGTGGAGTCCACCTTCCCTATATATGGAAGAAGATCCTTACTGTAAAGAATACCTGCAATAGTATCCTGTGTAGTGTCATAGACCGGTATTCTGGAATATCCTGAATCAAGAATCACCTTTATGGCCTTATCCCATGAGTCATGAAGCTCTATCGCAGTGACGTCGACGCGTGAAATCATGATTTCGCGTGCCTCTTTCTCACCGAAAGTTAGAATCCCTTCAAGCATCTCCTTCTCTTTGGAATCTTTCACATCGGAAATCTCCAATGCGGTGCCTAATTCATCCGGAGAAATATTCTCTCCCTTTTTACTTACAACCCTTTTCACAATGAAAGAGCTCTTCACCATCAGACGCGAGAGCGGGGAAAAGAGAGCATTCAGGAAAGCCACGCCGGAAGAGGCCATGCGCACCCACCATAATGTGCGACCCCTGGCGACGAGTTTAGGGAATATCTCGCCACAAAGAAGAAGCAGGAAGGTCATAAAGACCGTCTGCACAAGGAAATTAACAACTTCACTATGAAATTTTACCGTCTGCCCTATAGCAAACGTGAGGAGAACAACCATCGTGATATTGACAAGGTTGTTCGATATCAATATTGTAGCTAAAAGTTTCTCACTATTGTCCAATAGTCCTATCACCCTTTTATCCGTGGGTGATTCTGATTCCTCAAGCTCGTCGAGTTCCTGAGGAGTGAGTCCGAAAAAGGCTATCTCGCTCCCTGAAACAAAAGCGGAAACCAAAAGACAGCATACAACTATGACTATTAGAACCGTCCATGCGCCCCATGAAGGAGGGGCATGAAAACTAATTGCGGCGCCGGGGTCGGCAAGGCCAAGAAGCATTGTCAGCAACGGCGTTGCCGGTAAAGGATCTGTATCCAATTTTCTCTGTTTATTGATTTATTCCACAAAATTAACCCTTTATATCTGTTTTTGCAAAAAAAAGATATGAAATTTCATGAAATCTCCCCTAATTCATTTCTTAATTAGCCACAAGCTCCAGCTTGTCGAGACGTACATACCAGAGATAGCCGGTCACACTGCGGAACTGCCCTGTATTCTTAAGCATCTCCACATAATTATAGACCTGTCGTGAATAACGTTTATGTGTAGCTTCCGATTCCCCGAACTTATAATCCACCACCACGGCATCTCCCTGGGGGGAGATCATCACTCGGTCGGGACGCTTCATCTCCAAGTCATTGCGAAGAATAGGACGTTCATTGATTACCCGCCAGTCGCCGGTGAACCAATCTCTCACTTCCCGTCTCGATACCTTGGCCGTGAGCAGAGCCGCCATTTGGCTCGCCTCTGCACTGCTTATTTCTCCTTTTATGGCCATTCGCCTTACAGCACGCGGAATGTCGCTCTCATGGACCACCGTCTGCATAATCTCATGCAAGATGTTTCCTTCCTTCCGGGGATCAGCGTCATCCGAAAGCTCAGGATCCTCAGCATCAACCACATCGGGAGCATCCTCAGCCTTATATATCAGCACTCCCGGTGTGGTATGGGAAGTATAATCCTTCAATGTCTCTCTATCCTCTTTCTCCTTTTCCCGCTGCAGTTGTTCAGGATCCGGTTCCTCCTCTTTTTTCCCATATTTCATCGGGGGCTTGGATCCATAGCTCCATCCGCCCAACTCGGAATAAATCTGATCGGAATCCATAAATTCAATCTTTCCTTCCGAGGTAACACTCTCAAAGAATGCTGCGAAAAGATTCGACATTGCAGTCCTGTCATCTGTGGTCTTTGCTCCCGGCTTGGAGAAGATATACAGCTCATCAGCAGCACGTGTGAAAGCGACGTATATGGAATTTAGGGCATCCATCTTCCGGAGGTCGTAATATTCATTTAGCACATGCTCATGTTCTGTTCCCTTGACCGTTTCAGTGGTCGCGACCGGAATATAAGGTGGCAGAGGACCCGCTTCGGAAAATACCACCGAAGGCTCTTCCCAACGCCATTCCATTTTCTTACCTCCATCCTTGAAAGAGGCATCAGCGAAGGGAACTATGACAATTGGAAATTCCAAACCTTTGGATTTATGCACGGTCATAACCGTTATGGCATCCATATCCTCCGGAGAAGATATTGATGCACTGCTGCTCTTATCTTTCCACCATTTCAGGAAAGAGGCTATATCGGAGGGATGCCCCTCGCAGTATTCCAGCACGAGATCCTGAAAAGCAGCAAGGAATACGGCATCACGTCGTCTCAAATCATCATCTTTTATAAATTCTGCGATGATGGATTCCACAAGTGCCGGCAGAGTTACAGCCTGCATCTTTCGCAACATCTCTAAAATGGCATTATTATCGCTCCCCTCCTCAAAGAATTTCGCAAGACATTCAGGAGTGGACAACTGAGGATATTTGAGGGCATAGAATTTGAAATTGCAGGCCACCTGCGACCAATCTGCCACACCTCTCCGTGCCCTTTCTTCTCCACTCCTCACCTCCGGATCGGCACCACGGCTTATTGTCTCAAGCACCGACAACACGAGCGCCACTGCCGCAGACCCATTGAGTTTCAGAGATTGTTCGCTCACATATTCAAGATGATGTTTCCCTTCTTCTGACCGGGCATTATATTCAGTGAAGAGAGCAATCACATCCTCCCCCTCCTGATTGGTATCAACCAACACGGCGATATCGCGCATACTATAACCGCGTGTAAGGGCATCCTCCACAATCTCAGGAATAGAGTTGAGAACATGCTCCTTCCATGTGGAGTCGCTATCGGTAGAAGTCGTCACCTGCACATATCCCCAATCTTTCCTGTTTTTCGGATTCTGCACCACATTTTTGTAGTCGGTCTCGAAATCCCTGCGATCTTCTGAGGCCCGGACTCCGATAAGTTCGTTCAGGCGAGGCGTAAGATAATGGAAGAAACTATTATTGAACTGCACTATATGCAGATGACTGCGCCAATTGGTGTTACGGGCCGACGATGACTCAGCCTCCCCTTCCAAGCAACCGAATTCCTCGGGCACCTTACGCGAGATAAGCGAGGAGTCGGCATTGCGGAAACGATAGATACTCTGCTTTGCATCCCCGATAATCAGATTCTCATTCCCTCTGGCAATACTTTCATGGAGCAACGGACTCATGTTTTGCCATTGCATCTTGGATGTGTCCTGAAATTCGTCAATAAGGAAATGATTAAGGCGGGTGCCTATTCTTTCATATATGAATGGGGCATCATCCTCTCCAATAATGTCATGAAGCATGGCGTTGGTCTCGCCAAGCTCGATGGCATTATTCTCCCTCAGATATTCATCGCGCTTATCACGGATGGCCTGCAACATACCCATGAAAGGGAAATTTTCACGATACACCTGCCAATGTCTGAATTCCCGACCGGTAAGGATTGAGGCCCATTCATTATATGCCTCCGCCAGCCTCATATCCACCTCCTCAAGAATTTCGTATGCCTCTGTGTCACCCTTGCTCTTACGACCGAGGTAGGTTTTAGTATATGAGGGAGTGAAATCCAATATATTCTCCTTCTTGGAATCCTTCACAAGCTGATAGGGGCGTGTCTCCGCCACCTTTTTAATCCTCGTCCTGAAACTCTTTTCATCTGTGGAATTGAGGCGTCCTCCCACCTCCTCCAACAATCTTTTCATCTCCTTGGCCGTTCTAAGAAGACGACGGTAGGCTTCATTCAGAGGAGTCTCATATCTCCCCTGCATATCCTTGTAGATAGCCTGCAAATCCACTCCGGATGCGAAATACTCATCAAGGTCAGTGCGTATCTCCTTAAATTCCTCATTTTCGAGACGCTTCACTGACGAAGTGAGGAGCGTATAGGGACTATCACCCGCACCCTTGGCAAATATATTCCATTTCCTGCCGTCGGTCTTTGCGCGCCCCATAAGCTCATCAATCCAGAAGCCGACGCCCGAACTATCGCGACCCGAATTAATATCCTCAAGTAAAGCATCTATTGCCATTGCCGAAAGATGATCCGTGTCAAGCTCTATTCGGTAAGAGTCGCTTAGGTCGGATTCGTATGCAAACGTGCGAAGCACCTGCTGGAAGAAGGAATCAATCGTCGACACATGGAAATCGGAATAGTTGTTAAGGAGCAAGGAAACGGCACGTCGGCAAGTATTGCTCACCTCCTCTTCAGTCACCGTGCGCCCCGCCAAGGAGGATAGCTCCTGACAGAAATCATCCATATAATCAGGTTTCTTCTCCGTATCCTGCGGAGGATAGGCCAAGAGGAAAAGTTTCTCCACTATTCGTTGTTGCATCTCATTGGTGGCCTTGTTGGTGAAAGTCACAGCAAGGATATGGCTCAACGAATCCTGAAGCTCCGCTCCTTTACGCAGCCTGCGGCCTCCCTCCTCGTCGGGAATAGTAATATAATACCAGATAAATTTTTTGGCGAGGGTGAAAGTCTTTCCCGACCCGGCCGACGCACGTTGCAATTCAAGCATCCTTTTAAGTTTTATTAGCGATTTATTCAAGTAATTTTCAAAAGCACACGGATCACACCTTATAACCCAACTCCTTGAGTATTGGTTTAGCCTTCTCACGCACATCCCCCTGAAGAAGAATCTCACCACCTCTGGAAGATCCTCCTATTCCAAGACGCTGCTTGAGGCGAGTGGCCACAGCGGCCACCTCCTCGTCGCTCCCCTCAAATCCGAAAATGATGGTGGCCGTCTTTCCGCCGCGACCTTTCTTCTCCATCGACATGGAGAGTTTCTCTTTTCGCTTTTCGCGCACAGGGGTTTTCTCGGCTGCCGGAGTCGGTTCCGGCTCGCCTTCGGGCAAAGAATCACGCATCTGCCCGAGCATATCCTTCCAGTCCATTCCCATCTGTTCAGAGTTTTTTATTAAGTTCTTCAATAGTGAAAGCGCGGTCGATCAGATGACCGTCGGGAGCGAATATGAAGAAAGCAGGAAGAGTCCCGATGTTATATCTGGTCAAGACTTCCGAGTTACGCCCTTCGGGGTCGGTGACTGTGGTCCAGGGGAGATTCTTTGCAGCATCTCTCCAGGCATACTGATCGGCATCGACAGAAACCATGTAGAAAGCGAAATCGCCGCGCGAGTGTATATCGGAAAGGGCTTTGTTGATGGCCGGGGATTCCTTCTCGTTCATCACAGAGACAATCATAACTCCCTTCTTTCCTTTCCCCATCACATCCGACAGGCTCACCTCCTTCCCGTTCTCGTCGGGAAGGGTCAGGTCGATAAATTTTATCTCCTCAGCCTCCACCACTCTCTTTCTGCCGGCCGCAGAGTTCTTGCGTTTGAGCGCATCCATAGAGGCTGCCTGAAGCAGACGGGTGTGAGGATCCGTGGGGCGATACTGCTGATAAGCTGTGGCCACGGCCGCATAATACTTTGCATCAGAATCCGACATAATGTCATAGAGAGGCTCGGTCCCCACTATCTTTGTCAGCACATAGTAACTGAGGATACCCCCTTTGGAATCCTTTAGATATTTGGAATATACATTTTTCTTGAAATCCTCGCGTTTTGTGGAATCCGAGAAGTCAAGATTCATCAATTCCTTTTCAAACTGAGCCATCTGTTCTGCCTGCGGAGTACCGCTCACATTGAAATCTCTTCCGAAGTCGGCCACTTTGGAGGCTACCGTAAGAGTCTCCGTAGAGTCTACCGGAAGATAGATATAACGGTCGTCAAGGGCAAGACGGTAGATTTCAGGAGCTGAGGGGCGGTCGGAAGCTATACTGAATTTACCGTCGGATTCCACACGAGCAGAGTCGACTGCTATCCAGTGGCCACCGTATGAGGCTTTTTCAAGCACTACTGAACGATCGGCTCCCCCCTCTACTGTTCCTTGTATCTTGAATTCTTTCTCTTTGCATGATGCAAGCGCAAGGGCCATACCGAGGGCCGCAGCGCAATATGTCAGATGTTTTTTCATTTATTGCTTTTTTCGTTTAATTCGCGGTGAGCCTCAGGGACTCTCCTCCGCAAAGTTACAATGAAACTCCGATTATGGCAAGATAAAACGTCGAAAGTTGCCGTTTTTCACAAAATATTTTCCAAATATCCTCTCCCCGTTTGCTAAACCGGATTTAATTTGTTAATTTTGTGGGAATTTACAGAAAGCGCGCCGAGGGCGCACATCAAGAAACATTTTCGCGAAGAAATACAATAAAGATTTTTATGTTTAAAGCAACTAAAAAAACCATCGCCCTGCCTGATGGTCGCGAGATTACTATCGAGACCGGCAAGTTGGCCAAGCAGGCTGATGGTGCGGTGGAAGTGCGAATGGGCAACACTATGCTGCTCGCCACCGTTTGTTCGGCCAAAGAGGCCGGAGAGGGTGTAGACTTCATGCCTCTCACTGTGGAATACAAGGAGAAATATTCCTCCATCGGTCGATATCCGGGTGGCTTCCTCAAACGTGAGGGCCGCGCCAGCGACTATGAGATCCTTACCTCCCGTCTTGTCGACCGTGTGCTCCGTCCCCTTTTCCCGGACAATTATCATGCGGAGACCTTTGTCAACGTGACCATGTATTCGGCTGATGAGAACGAGGCTCCCGATGCCCTCGCCGGAATCGCTGCCTCGGCTGCACTCATGTGCTCCGATGTACCTTTCAACGGACCTATCTCCGAGGTGCGCGTAGCTCGCGTTAACGGAGAATGGGTGATCAACCCCACTTTCGAGCAGATGGAGAACGCTGATATCGAACTGATGGTCGGTGCCACCTACGACAACATCATGATGGTGGAGGGTGAAATGAACGAGGTTTCCGAGGCTGAGCTTCTTGAAGCTCTCAAAGTGGCCCATGAGGAGATCAAGAAGCATTGCGTTGCTCAGATGGAACTCATGAAAGAGGCCGGCAAGAAGACCAAGCGTGAGTATAACCACGAGATCAACGACGATGAGCTGCGTGCCGATGTGAAGGCAAAATGCTACGACAAGGCATACGCAATCGCAAAGGCCGGAAGCGCCGATAAACATTGGCGCAACGAGAGCTTCAAGGCAATCTGCGAGGAATATATCGCCAACCTCCCCGAAATGACCGAGGAGCAGCTTGAAAAATATGACGAGAACCAGCGCATTGCAATGGTGAAACGTTACTATCACGATGTGGAAAAAGAGGCTATGCGTCGTTGCGTGCTCGATGAGGGTATACGTCTCGACGGCCGTAAGACCACCGATATCCGTCCCATCTGGTGCGAAGTGGATTATCTGCCCGGTCCTCACGGTACGGCTATCTTCACTCGTGGCGAGACACAGGCACTCGTGACTGCTACCCTTGGAACAACACTTGATGAGAAAATCATCGATGATGTTCTCAACAAGAGCACCGAGCGTTTCCTTCTCCATTATAACTTCCCTCCCTTCTCCACAGGCGAGGCTCGTCCGCAGCGCGGCGTAGGCCGTCGCGAGGTTGGTCATGGGAATCTTGCCCACCGCGCCCTCAAGCGCATGTTCCCCGAAGGGTTCCCCTACACCTGCCGTATCGTTTCAGATATCCTCGAATCCAATGGTTCATCATCAATGGCCACCGTATGTGGCGGCACTCTTGCGCTGCTTGATGCAGGCGTGAAGATGAAACGTCCCGTGGCCGGCGTTGCAATGGGTCTTATCTCGGATGAAGGTGCTGTGAAATATGCAGTGCTCTCCGATATCCTCGGCGACGAAGACCACCTCGGCGACATGGACTTCAAGGTGACCGGTACCACAGAAGGTATCACTGCAACGCAGATGGATATCAAGTGTGACGGTCTTTCATACGAAATTCTTGAGAAGGCCCTCGAACAGGCTCGTCAGGGTCGTCTGCATATCCTCAATATAATCAACGAAACTATCCCCGAACCGCGCGAGGATTACAAACCTCATGTACCACGTCTCATCACCCTCGATATCCCCAAGGAGATGATTGGTGCCGTTATCGGCCCGCAGGGTAAGGTGATTCAGGGTATTCAGGAAGAGACCGGAACTGTCATCTCTATCGATGAGGATGAAAAGACAGGTCTTGGTCATGTTGAGATTGCTTCCAAGGATAAGGCAAGCATCGAGGCTGCTCTGGCCAAGATCAAGGCTATCGTGGCTCAGCCCGAAGAGGGTGAAGTTTACGAAGGCACTGTGCGCTCGATCCTTGACTTCGGTGCATTCGTTGAATTTATGCCCGGCCGCGACGGTCTGCTTCACATCTCTGAAATCTCTTGGGATCGTCTCGACTCCATGGATGCCAGTGGTATAAAGGAGGGTGACAAGGTGAAAGTAAAACTCATCGAGATCGATAAGAAGACAGGCAAGTTCCGTCTCTCCATGCGTGTGCTCACACCCAAACCCGAAGGTTATGTTGAGCGTGAAGCTCGTCCTCGTCGTGAGGGTGGCGACCGTGGACCCCGTCGTGATGGTGACCGCGGACCCCGCCGCGATGGAGGAGACAGAAGCGACCGCGGACCCCGTCAGCCGCGTAACAATGGCGACCGCGGACCCCGCACATTCACTCCCCGCAGCCGCGATTGATTCCCCTCTTTTTAGAAGGAACAAATATAAAAATAAAGCGCTTCGATTCTGATATCGAAGCGCTTTATTTTTATCACCATTCATATCCCAATGTCACCCCTAATCCATTGAGCGTCACATTCCGGCTCCATGAATTCCAATAATTGGAAGTAAGGAGCTTATAAGTGACCCCGATATCGAAAGCCTGCTTGGGATTCTGCATATTCGTGGGGATTCTCAATCCCATGGAGGGACGGAGATAAAAATATTCCTGATTCGTGAGGTAGCCATCCCCTATCTCTATGTAATCTTTACTTGCGAGGAATGAGCAGCCGACACGCAGATCAATATAGAAGCCCACTTTCTGAGGATTGCCCCCCAATGTGAAGCGGAAATCCGTGAAGATAGGGATCATCGCAGCAGTCTTGGTGGAGGAATGTCCATAATCAAATACACTTCCGGGCTGCCAGTTCTGTCCCCAGCCATCCTCCTGATGGGCGAAGAGAACATCAACACCGACACCAACACCCATATAAAACCAGGAATTATACTGATATCCCTGTGAGGTGCTGAATTCGAGAAAGTCCGCGTTATATTTTCCCAATGTCTTGCTATAACCTGCATCAACCGACCCTTTATAACGTCCCGATCCGGAAAGGGCCGGGGAAATCAGGGATGGGAGTTGCTGGGCAAGCTCATAATATTGTGCAGAGGCAGGAAGAGCGAATGCACCGATACCAAGCAATACGGCTATCGAGGTAAGGATTCTTGTGAATTTTTTCATAGTATACGTTTAGTTTATATGTAGCTGCTAAGAATTAATGAACAGATAAAACGCAGTTAATTTTGAGCATATTAGTTCGCGGAGTGAAGGGGCATAGCGGGCTATGCGACTGAACGACAAGGGCTAAGATGCCAAAAGTAACAAGTTTTAGCATTCAAGATCTTTCAACTACTTTGTAAAAAATATATCGATTAATTTTTAGTAGCTACTTATGCAAAAAGTGGATGTTACATGATTATAACATCCACTTTTTCATTTTGGTTCTTTCTGATTATATTTCAGAGATATTCTGCCGCCACAGATTTCACGGCTTCTTCGTCGACGGTCCATCTACCGGCCCCGTCGGCATCGGGTGTCATCTCCACGAGATCCATCACATCATAGCAGTCTATATCCTCGGAATCCACATCAACATCGCGGCTATCTTCCACCGTCACCTCCATAGTGGAGGGATTGATGCAAAGCTGCGCGTTGTCATCGTATGTCTCTTCATCAAGAATATATTCATTCACTGCCTCGCGGATTCGTGATTCAAGCTCTTCCCTTGTCATAAACCAATTGTTTTTTAGTCTCTGCTACCTCCGAATATGCGGAGAAGGAAAAGGAAGAGGTTGATGAAATCGAGATAGAGATTCATCGCACCCATTGTGGCGAGCTTGTCGGCAAGCGCCGGATCAAGATTGGCAGCTGCAAGACGCTTCACTTGCTGAGTGTCCCAGGCGGTAAGGCCCACGAATAGAAGCACTCCGACAATGGATATAACCCATTCCATCGCGGAACTCTTCAGGAAAATATTCACCACCATAGCTATGATAAGCCCGAAAAGAGCCATGACAAGGAAAGACCCGATTTTTGAAAGGTCACTCTTGGTGAAATATCCATAGACCGACATCGCACCGAATGTACCGGCCGTGATGAAGAGTGTATAGACTATGGTTCCTATTCTATAGGCAATGAATATAGGCGCAAGCCACACTCCCATAAGAGCGGAATATAGCAGGAACAGACCTAACACCGTGCCTGTCGACATCTTCATCATTCTCACAGGAATCATAATTGCCATGGCGAACATCGCAATGAGGATACCCCAGTAGACAAGGCGATTGCCGAAGATGAACATCATTGCCGAGGGCGAGCTGGCAACGCCCAATGCGCAGAAGGCGGAGATGAGAAGTCCGATGAACATTCGCACGTACACGCGCTTCATGACGGCATTTGTCTGCTGTGCCACAGTATTGCCGCCGTATCCACCTCCGTAATAAGGTGGAGGTGTGTTGAGTTTTGACTGATCGTAATTCATATTGTTTACCTTTTAATTTCTTATTGTAATTATAACATATCTCTCCGATATTTTATTATCCTGCTGGAATATTCCGGTCGGATCGAAGAGGATATGTTGAAAAATGACTGAAACGTTACATACGTTCAGGCATCTCTATACCGAGAAGAGACATTGCACTCTTCAGCGTGCGGGCCACAACGTATGAGATAAGGAGACGTAGATCGCGCACCTCCTTGTTCTCCTCCCTAAGAATCGAATAGTCGTGATAGAACTGATTATATTCTTTTGCAAGATCATAGGCATAATTGGCTATGACTGCCGGCGAATAGTTTCTTCCGGCTTCGGCCACTACGGATGGGAAATCCGCTACTTTCTGAACAATCGTTGACTCCTTTTGGTTGGGCTCAGCCGTTGGAGTTGCATCAGGATTGAAGTCTCCGGCCTTGCGTATCACAGAGTTGATACGTGCATAGGTATATTGAATGAATGGCCCTGTGTTGCCGTTGAAATCTATGGATTCCTTCGGATTGAAAAGCATATTCTTCTTGGGATCGACCTTAAGCAAGAAATATTTCAAGGCACCCAATCCTACCATGCGTGCCACTTCGGCAGCCTCCTCTTTCGACATCTCGCCAAGACGCTCAGCCGACATCTCGGTAGCACCTGAGATCATAGTGTCGATAAGGTCGTCGGCATCCACCACGGTTCCTTCACGCGATTTCATCTTACCTTCCGGGAGCTCCACCATTCCGTATGAGAAATGAGTGAGATCCTTGCCCCATTTGAAGCCGAGCTTATCGAGAAGAAGGGAAAGGACCTGGAAGTGATAGTTCTGCTCGTTGCCCACCACATAGACCATCTTGTCGATTGGATAATCCTGATAGCGGAGTTTGGCAGTGCCTATATCCTGTGTCATGTAGACGGAGGTTCCGTCGGCACGAAGGAGAAGTTTATGATCAAGCCCGTCGTTGGTGAGGTCGGCCCATACGGATCCGTCATCCTTACGGAACATTATTCCCTTCTCCAGACCACCGAGGACAAGATCTTTTCCTTCAAGGTATGTGTCCGACTCATAATAGATCTTGTCGAAGTCAACACCGAGACGCTTATATGTCTCATCGAATCCGGCATAAACCCATTCATTCATCATCTTCCAGAGCTGACGCACTTCAGGATCGTTCTGTTCCCACTTGCGGAGCATCTCGCGAGCCTCGGCCATAAGGGGGGATTTCTCCTTTGCCTCATCTTCCGATAGTCCCTCTTTCTCCATAAGTTCCTTCACCTCTTCCTTGAAATGCTTGTCGAATGCCACATAGAAATCGCCGATTAGATGGTCTCCCTTCTTGCCGGCNTTCTCCGGAGTGATTCCTTCGCCCCATTTCTTCCATGCAAGCATCGACTTACAGATATGAATACCTCGGTCGTTGACGATATTAGTCTTCACCACCTTGTGGCCGTTGGCTTTCAGAATGCAGGAGAGTGAATAGCCGAGAAGATTATTGCGCACATGACCCAAGTGAAGGGGCTTATTGGTATTAGGGGATGAATATTCCACCATCACAAGATCCGATTCGGGAGTCTCCTTGCGGATTCCCCAATCCTGATCAGCAGCAATGTCGTGGAGAAGGCCGAGCCAGTAGGCCGGACTGATGGAGAGATTCAGGAANCCCTTCACTACATTGAATTTCTCCACAGCCTCCACATTTTTCTCAAGCCATGCACCGATTTCCTGTGCTGTAGTGGCNGGATCCTTGTGGGAAGCCTTAAGGAAGGGGAACACCACCACTGTCAGGTCTCCCTCGAATTCCTTCTTTGTAGCNGAGGGGATAGCCTGTTTTGCTTCAATTTCTGCACCNTAAAGCTCTTTGACGGCTTTCACAACGCCGTCGGCTATTATCGTTTCTATGCTCATTATTTTCTTCTTTTTACCTAAATTTCGACAAATTTCGTGCCTGTTGGATTAAATGCACGATTTAAACCGCAAATTTACAAAAAAATTTCGGAATATGTGGAAGATTTGAGGAGTGGGAAGAGGGATTTATGTCGTTCCCGACGCATCAAAAAGGAGCCCGTTGATTTTCGGGCTCCTTTCGTTTTTGATAGCGTTTTTTATATCTTCTTACCTGCCTAAGTTATCGGCAGGTTTGAATTTCACAACTTTGCGTGCCGCAATGGTAATCTTCTCCTTTGTGCGGGGATTGATACCTTCACGTTCGGGCTTCTCCTGCATGGAGAATGTACCGAAGCCGAGAAGCTGAACCTTATCATCATTGGCAAGAGCCTGCTCGATTGATTCGAGTGTGGCATCGAGGGCGGCTTTGGCGTCCACTTTGTTGAGCTGAGCCTTCGCGGCTATCTCATTGATCAAATCTGTCTTATTCATAATCTTATTTTTGATATGTTAATTTTGGGTTACTTTCAGGATATAGTTCCGTGGNTCTATCTTAATGCTCGGCAAATATACATATTTATTGCTGTTTGGCAAACAATTTATCTCAAAACTTCCCTTATATCCCTCATTTTTCTCTATTTTAACACCGGAAATGGCCTTAAAGTTGAAATAATTACGGTATTTTTTCCTCACGTTCAATCGCTTTTTAACAAAATCGCAAAAAGCGGATACCTGATTGGGGTATCCGCCTTNATTATTCATATAAAATATTAGGAATTGGAAATAAGTAGCTACTTAATATGTTTCTTGCCATTCCGGATATAAATGTTGCCNGGAACGANAGTATCAACCTTTCTTCCGAATAGATCATATATTGTGTCATCTTGTTGCGATGTATCTAATGATACACTCTCGGTTNCGGAGTAAGGGAAGTTATCTATTTCAATAAAGTTGGTGAAAAAGTTCCAGCCCCAGGCATTACGATATAATTCAGCCGANCCGACAGGAACATATACGGGTATATCCCGCCGTGTACCCCAGTCAACATCATCACTGCAGGATCCAAATGGAGTCCATTCGGAATTAATTTCACTTGATATGCAGGTCGGTGGTATCAATGCCTCACAATAGATGCTCTCTATGCTTCTCCAGTTTTCACAACTCTGTGTTCCCAAAGTCTCTAAGGATGAAGGGAAATTAATAGTTGTCAATCCTTTGCAGTAGTATAGACCTTCTCTATCTATACTCTTCAGACTTGTGGAGAGTTGAAGTTCGTGTAGGCCGGTACATTNTCCGAAAGCACTTCTTCCTATTACCTCGACACTGTTTGGCATGATNAATTCCNNTAGTNNNNAACANTCTGCCACAAAATNTANAGGNATGGCNTTAATCCCTTCNGGNANANNNACCNTTTCAAGTTCATANTTCNNCATNAAATGNNNANCTCCGGNTAAAGANTGACANGTANTNGGNAGTATTGCTTCNNTNAGACANNTGGCATANAATGCACACTCGCCAATTTCCTCCAACCCCTCAGGAAAATTACATTCCGTTATCCTGCTTCCAACGAAAGCCCCTCCTTTGATTCTCTTTAAAGTCGATGGCATCACTACCTTTGCAGTAAGTGACTTACAATTATTAAAGGCCATATACCCTATTTCTTCCACTCCTTCGGGTATAACAAGAGGATTGACATTCAAACGAACACAATCGGTAAAAATATGTCCTTGAATTTCTTTTAAAGTGGAAGGGAAGTTAATCTCTTCCAGATTTATAGCATAGGCAAATGCACCTTCACCAATCTCTTCCAATCCCTCTGGCAGTATGATTCTGCGAAGATTGATGGCTTCAATAATGTCTGAGCCGAGAGTATATTGCTCCTCTTGATACCAGAAGGCATTCCTCGGCAGACGATTATCTTGAATTTCAGCATTCTCCAGATTAAGTACAGTCAGTTTACCATAAAAACTACTCCTCCACATCGTATATATGTCTACGTAGTTTACCGGGCCACGCACTACGAGTGAATCTATTTCATTTATTTCGTTACCAAGCAATGATGCAAGACTTCCTGCGGTCACCACCGTCACATCTTGAAATCTCACGTCTGAGCGTGTCGGCTGTTTCACTCTTGCCTTCCGGGGCAGACTCTGTATTTTAGCCACTGTCTGGCCCATTTCAGGATCCTGAAATTCTCTACCATTCCTTTCATTGGAATATATTGAAAGATCGCCCAAATCCACATATTCATATTCCTGAGCAAAGGGTTGGGGTAATGGCTGTGCGATGGCTGCAGAAGAAAAGATGCAACTGAGCAGCAGACTTAGAAACATAAATTTTACTCTCATAGCTGTTGTGGTTTAGAGATTATGGATATTAGAAATATTTAGTGATCCTTTTGATTACGTCCGTATTTTTTATTCAATTACACCAGTGCCGATCCAATCATCGCCCTCGATAACGATGATGTGATACCCATAACTAGTTAACGGTATAATGGAATTCATACAGGGTGAATATCCCTCCATCTCATCGTGGGAGTCATAGACTGACACTTCCCCTTCAAGATCAGCGGTGCATGAAACCTCTATGGTCATGGCCTCATCATCATACGTGACCTCCACGGGTAGTAGCATCGGGTTGCGATGTTTAACCGGTTGATCCACCTTGTCGGCATGACCCTTATATCCCTTGATAGGAATGGTCGTTTTTTCCCCCACAGCCGGAAGTACGGCGAGGACTGCAAATAATGTCGCGATAATTCTTTTTATCATAATAGTTGGAATTAGTTTGTCCGGCAAAATTAATAAGGTTTCCAACTACATTCAAAAAATAAGTTTAACAAATCAAAATCGTAATATATTGAAATCTAATAAATTAAAATTTTATTTATACTTGTACTTCTTACAGTGCAATATAAAGTTTAACAACCGCACTCCATTTTATTGATCCCACTCCCTTCCTATTTCTCCTTTTATGAATGCTCCGAGGTTTGTGCCGTTCTTATCCAATCCAAGCTTCATACGTATCTTACTGCTGACAATATAGTATCTCTTACTCCCAAGGTAGTCGCCAATCTCCTTGGGACGAAGACCCAAAGCATAGAGGCATACATAATTTTGTTCTGTATCCGAGAGACTCAAATCGTCGAGATGACGCATGAAACCGGGATAGATTGATCGGAAGCGTTCCCTCATGGCCTTCAGGAAACCCTCCCTGTCATTGTCAATCATATCCTGTAATCTCCTGTACATGCCCAGATAACTGTCATTGGAGGTGATATGACCGGCTATGAGTGCATTTATCAATGTGGATTCATCAATAAGGTGTCGCCTCATCGTCTCGGCCTCTCTTACGGTGTCTTTCAGTCTTTGTGACAGCATCCCCCTCTCATCATCAAGCGTCTGCGCAGTGGCCTGCATTTCTGCAACTCTCTCCAGCAACTCCTTGTTGCTTCTCATGAGGTCTGCGCATCTGTCATGAATCGCATCGCGCTCGGTTGACGTCTGATCCAACATGGTGGTTATCCGGGATAGTTCAAGGTCGCATTCCTCAATCCTCATCTCCTGCCTCTCCGTGTCCTTCCTGAGTCTTTCCGCCTCGCTTTTATATAAACTGTTTTCCTCCTTCAACCTGTGCCTCTCCTTTAGAAGAGCCTCGTGCTCCCTGTTAATCTGTTCCTGCTGCTTCTGAATATTTGCGAATTTTCTGTTGACCAGAACGGCCTCATACTTCTGATTCCTTATTGTCTTATCATTACCCATAGCCTTTATCTTGGCTTTGGCAAGGCACAGCAAGAGTCCCAGCGATATGGTACACAGGCTCAGGATTATGATAATGGAGATGAATATAATCCTCAGCTCACGCTCGTTGCCGGCATCTATCTGCCTCTCCAATTCATATTTACTCTCGGCAAAGAGCCTGTCGTCTCCTGTCCACTCTCCCACTATAGAATCGGAGGCCTCGATCCCCTTTTTCAAGGAGGTCAACGCTTCCCGGTATTCACCGTTAATTTCCTCTACCTCCGATTTTATCGCAGAGTACTTCACACGGTCGCGGAAGGAGAGGGAGACCTCTTTCAGGCATTCCATGGAATTTACTTTATCACCTGCCCTCACATATCCTCTTGCCAGATCCAGAAGGAGGTCATCGTTTAGCCTGTCACGATGTATGGTATCGAGCATATCCCTGATCTCCATCGGGGAAAGAAATTTATTGGCATAGACTATCCGGCAATGCAGATACAGGTTCTGCGCCTCATAATACTCCCTCGGTAGCGTCTTAACTATATCCAATATACTGTCGGAATGATACCTGTCTTGGATATTGATGTAGGAGTCCAGGACCTGCAGAAGGTTATCGGTCTGGTAATCCACCCTGGATATGTCCCGGTAAATGTCGGCCCCCTTCAGATACGACCGAATCGCGGAGATGTATTTGTTCTGGTCGTAGTAGATGGAGCCCTTTGCTGTATAGGCATGTGCAAGCATCAGGCTGTCGGTGATGCCAGCGTTGAATTCGGTGGCCTTGATGAAACATTTCATCGCCTCCTCATCCTCCTTTCTATTCTGATATATGCGGCCCTGATAGTATAGGGTACGCAGTTTTTCGTCGGGGGTTCCTTTTTCAAGATAGCAGTCGATTGCGGGCTGAAGGACATCGAAGGTGATGGTGTCTATGAAGTTCTTGTCGAGGGCCATCGATCTCAGGAGGGCATGGCGCGCCTTGTCTCTCTCCGAGGAGAGGGCTCCGAGGGTGATGGAATCAAGGATGGTCATGGCTGAATCGGGGGCAGACTCCATCAGTGCCTCCGCTCGATCCATACTTTTCCGGGATTCACCTGTGATGCCGCAACCGGATAAAAGATGAAGGAGAGATCCCAAAATAATAATAAGGATAATGTGACAACGGAGTAATTTCATTCGTTCATGGTTAAGTTTATGTTATCATTAATCTTCCAATACCTTACAAAATTAATCAAAATCCAATGAAGTGCAAAAATATTTCAAGATTCTCTTGCACTCAATTTCTTAAAAATTCTTATTTTTCTTTCAGACTCCACGCAATTTTGCTACATTTGTAAATTATTATACACATCAGGAAATATGAACAATTTTCTAAAAGAGATTCCACCGGTTACGAAAAACCTTATCATCGTCAATCTTATTATATGGCTGGCGATGGTGCTCTTCCCCAATCAGATCGGATATTTCATAACCAACCGTCTCGGACTGCATTATATCTCGGCCTCCCTGTTCAACCCGGCCCAGTTAATAACATATATGTTTGTGCATGATTCCCACAACTTCTTTCATATCCTTTTCAATATGTTCACGCTATGGATGTTCGGGCGTATTCTTGAACAGGTGTGGGGTTCGCAACGCTTCTTCGTGTTCTATATGATTTGCGGCATCGGAGCCGCCCTGGTGCAAGAGGGTGTTTGGGCACTCACATGGGAACATGAATATATCTCCGACATGGCTCGCCTGAACGGTCTCACATACGAACACATGAAACAGGCCGTGGATGCAGCCGTTGCTTCGGGCGACATCTCGCTTACACAGAATATCGAGGCTTTCAAAAATATGACAATGATTGTAGTCGGTGCATCCGGGGCAATCTTCGGTCTGCTGCTCGGATTTGCATTCGTCTTTCCTAATATGCCGCTATATCTTTTCTTTATCCCCATTCCCATCAAGGCCAAATATATGGTGATAGGTTACGGAGTGATAGAGTTTTTCCTTGGAGTGGGAGGAGCGCAGTCCACTGTTGCCCATTTTGCCCATCTCGGAGGAATGCTCTTCGGATTGATCCTGCTCCTTTACTGGAAAAAGAAAGGGACCCTCGGCGGAAACTATTTCTAATGTGCCATTGCCGGAGCCTCGGCTCCGATATTTATCCGGATTCAATGACTTTCATTCAATGACATTCAAAGAATATATCTCGCGCTCCCCTCTCCTCTTCACGCTTATCGCCGTCAATCTGGCTGTGGCAATCACGGTGGGGGTTCTATCCCTATCCGACATACCCCTTCTCCCCTCGCTGGTCATTCCTTCGGATTGGGATCTGTTCCTCAGTCGGCCATGGACAGCAGTGAGCTATATGTTCACGCAGGCCTCCTTACTTCATCTGCTCTTCAATATGCTATGGCTTCTATGGTTCGGACGCATATTCCTTTACATCTCCTCCTCCCGTTCCCTTCTTTGGACCTATCTCGGAGGGGGACTGACGGGAGCGATTTTCTATGTGACGGTCTGCGCTATGGGATCTCCCCTTCCCGGAAGCTACCTAATAGGATCCTCGGCGGCTGTACTGGCAGTGATGACCGCCGCTTCAGTAATGGCTCCAAATCTTGAACTCAGACTCTTCCTCATCACCGGAGTACGCTTGAAATATATCGCACTCCTATGCATTCTCCTCACGTTCCTCGGAATCGGAGGAGGAAACGCCGGCGGTTTTTCTGCGCATTTCGGTGGAGTGATTTTCGGACTTTTCGCTCCGGCCATACTCAAAGGAACATCCGGCTCCACCACAGCAGGCTGGATTGCAGAGAAATGGCGCAGAATGAAGTCGAATGCAGCCACGGATTCCTCCCGCAATACATCGGGCAGCACTCTATCGGATGAAGAACGCCTCGACCAACTGCTTGACAAGGTGAGAGTCTCCGGATATGCATCCCTCTCCTCTTCGGAAAAACGAGAGCTAAATGCCATATCTTCCCGACTCTGAAAGAACCGGATAATAACATAATTTCATAAGAAAGAATAATATAACCCTAAATAAAAGATATGTTTCTTCCAGTAGTAAAACCTCTTGTCCGTACAATTCTCCGGATAGCGTCGTTCGTGCTCTATGCCCTTACGCTTCTGGCTGCCTTCGGCGGACATATAAACCCGGCATACATAACCTTCCCTGTGTTCTTCGTTACGGCGATGCCTTATTTTGTTATCGCCACTATGATAGTGATCCTGCTCTGGGTCTTATGTGGCCGTTGGATAACGGCAGGCATAGGCGTTTTCACCCTATTCCTTGCATGGTCGCCGATCACCACCGCCATCCCCTTCCATTCATCCAAGAAGGCTACCCCCGGTTCCGTCACCTTCAAGGTGATGACATATAATATCCTGCATGGCGACGACCAGGAGAAAGGGAACGATGCCCCCGGCAACCGATCTTTTGAATATGTGATTAATTCGGGAGCGGATATCGTCTGCCTCCAGGAGGTCAACACTCTTCACGACCCCGGAGAGATTCATAATCTCGCCTCCTTCAAGGATACGCTATACAAGGTCTATCCCTACACCGCCGGGCCGCTTTTCAGCGACCAGAAGGTGCTTTCCAAATATCCTATCCGTATGCTTAACCATGAGGCATTCTTCGGATCCGGCGATAACCGCTGGATGTCGGCATATAAGGTGACGATAAAGGGACGTGAGCTAACCCTTATCAATATGCATCTCATTTCCATGTCGCTGTCGGATAAGGAGCGCGACATTGTGAAGGATATTGCCAAGGGGAACGGGAAGGAAGCAATGGGTGAGCTTAAAGGCTCAATCATGAATAAATTCCATAACAAGACGGTGTTCCGCGCTGATCGGGCTGCCGCTATCCGCAGGGCGATAGATAATGTTCACGGCCCCCTCATAATATGCGGCGACTTCAACGACGTGCCCGAATCATGGTGCTATCGTCTTCTTCGCGGTGATGACCTGCGCGATGCATACGTGGAGACCTCCTTCGGCCCTCTCGTCACATACAACCGTCACGCCTTCTGGTTCCATCTCGACCAGATTTTCTTCCGAGGTCCGATCGAGGCTCTAAACGTGAAGAAGGGACGCATCCGATCAAGCGATCATTATCCCCTTATCGCAGAATTCGAGTTTACCAAAAACAATTAATAACAGTATGAACAGATTTGCTACCGTGGCGATCGGGGCTATCCTCGCCGCCACACCATTACAGATTATGGCACAGGACTCTACAAACCCCTTCCTGCAGCCCTACACCACGAAGTATGGAATCCCTCCATACGAAAAAATCAAGGTGTCGGATTTCATTCCAGCCATCAAAGCCGGAATCGAGGAGCAGGACCGAAATCTCTCCGCAATCACCCGCAATCGCGCTCTCCCCGATTTTGACAACACTATCCTCCCGCTCGAAAATCTTTCTCCGATTCTGGAGCGTGTGGCAAGCGTATTCTATCATTATGAGAGTGCCCTCTCCACTCCCGAATTTGCCGCTATGGCTGAAGAGGCCATCCCTCTTCTCAACGAGGCCAACAATAAGGTGAATCTCGATGATGCACTCTTCCAGCGTATAAAGGCTGTCTACGATTCACGCGACAAACTTAAACTCACTCCGGTTCAGAAACGAGTAGTGGAGAAGTATTACCGTATGTTTGCCGAGCAGGGTGCGGCTCTTTCTCCCGAAAAGAAGGCGGAGCTGGTGAAAGTGAACGATGAGCTGTCGAAACTTTTCATCCAGTTCAACAAGAATCTGCTTGCCGCCACAAATCAGTTTACCGTAGTGGTCTACGACAAGGCCGATCTCGCGGGTCTGCCGGAATCTTCTGTGGCTCAGGCTGCCGATGAAGCAAAGAAACGTGGTCTCGACGGTCTCTGGGTGTTCACCCTCCATGCCCCGAGCCGTCTGCCGGTGCTTCAATACGCCGACAACCGAGGTCTGCGTGAGGCTATCTACAAAGGATATACCTCCCTTGCATCCACAGGCGAGAATTCCAATCTTCCGGTAATCTCCCAGATTGTGAAGCTTCGCAATGAGAAGGCAAAGATCATGGGCTTCGACAATTTCGCAAAGATGATGACTTCGCGAGTGATGGCAAAGACTCCGGAAGCTGCCACAGATCTTCTTCTCTCCGTGTTCGAACCCGCCGTGAAACGCTCACATGAGGAGGTGGCCGATATGCAGGCCATCGTGGATGCTGAGGGAGGAGGTTTCAAGATTGCTCCTTGGGATTATTACTATTATGCCGACAAGGTGAAGAAACAGAAATTCGACCTTGATGAAAATCAGGTGCGCGAATATTTCTCTCTTGAGAATGTGATGCAGGGTCTTTTCGATACGACTGAACGTCTCTACGGCATCAAGATGGTTCCGATGAACGATGCACCGAAATATATGGATGAGGTTCAGGTCTACGATGTGGTGGATTCCAAGACCGGTGAACACGTGGCAGTATGGATGTGCGACTATTTCCCCCGCGATTCCAAGCGTCAGGGTGCATGGATGGAGCAGCTTCAGAGCTGCGGAATATTCGAGAATGGGGAGACTCGCCGTCCGATAGTATACAATGTGGGCAACTTCTCCCGTCCTGCCGGCGATATGCCCGCCCTACTGACCATCGACGAGGTGGAGACCACCTACCATGAGTTCGGACATGCCCTTCAGTCGATTCTTTCACGCGCACCATACAAGTCGATTGCCGGCACGAATGTAGACCGCGATTATGTGGAGATGTGTTCGCAGATGAATGAGCATTGGGCTTTCGAGCCTGAGGCCCTGAAGCGTTATGCCAAGCATTACAAGACAGGCGAGGCTATCCCCGATTCCCTCATCACCAAACTGAATGCTGCCGGAACATTCAATCAGGGTTTCACCACCACTGAGCTTGCCGGCGCCGCCCTGCTCGACCTCAAGTATGGTGCCGAGGCTGAGGTAGAGGATGTAATGGCATTTGAGAAGAAGGTAGCTGATGAGATCGGTATGCCTGAGGAGATCACCTTCCGTTATCGTTCTCCCTACTTCAAGCATATCTTCGGCGACGACGGCTACGCTTCGGGTTATTACACATATCTCTGGAGCCAGGTTCTTGAGGCTGATGCATGGGAACTCTTTAAGGAGAAAGGTATCTTCGACAAGAAGACTGCCGATTCATTCAAAAAGAATATCCTTGAGTCGGGCGACACAGAGGATGCTCTCGTGCTCTTCAAGCGTTTCCGCGGACATGAGCCCGACAGCAACGCTCTCCTCCGTCTGCGTGGCTTCGAATAAAGAGTAAGACAGGTGAAACAAAGAACAGACTGAAGTATTAAAGAATAAGACAGGAGTACAAGACAATAGTACTCCTGTCTTTTTTATATCCCCATATTCTCCTGTCTAATACAGTCAACAAGCCCCGGTCCAAAGGACCGAGGCTTGCAAAAGATTCCGACTCACGTCGTGGTCTTTTCTTCTTTCGATTAAGGTCAAAATAATAATCAATTACCCTGTTGCTTGCATGTCTTAATATTGTTCAAAGATTTTCTTGGTCTTATCTTTATATCTTGTTAACGCAAAATCATGGTTGGAATCCTCCTGCAGACTGCTAAGTCTTTCCGCGATTTTTGCGTCAGGTTTAATTCCTTTCGGTGTTGCAAAATTACAATCCTTTTTCTCGTTTGCAAAATTTTTAGATATGTTATATAACATACTTTCAGTAACCTGCTTATTCTTAACATATTATTTTCTATATTTTTTATAATATTCTACTTATATTCTATTTTTTTACATCATTCGTTTCCTTTAATATTAACTCACGTCTGTCAGTCCCCCTCCCCTCTTAATTTAAAATCCTTTGCTACATCCCATATACATTGGTAGCCCATCGAAATTAAGTAGCTACTTAAACGATATTATTACACATGTGGTATCCTGAAAATGCAAATCAATTTCTGCAAGCATCATAATTTTATTTAAGTGATAATTTGCCATTTACAAATTAAATTCATATTTTGCATCTATAATCCAATTAGCATGAGGCGTAACCTTAAAATATTTCGTCTTCCACCTTTAACTTTCTAAATTATAATCAAATGAAAAAATTCAATGCTTTCGCAGCGGTGGCTTTCTTGACATTAGCAGCTAATGCTCAGAATGGCTCGCCGCTCTACCTCGTCGGATCCGGAACGGGTCTGGCTTGGGCACCCGAAAGTCCTGCCGAGTTTGTGTATGAAATACGCAAAGAGGGCCGCTCCTGCTTGGGAGCGGCCCTCTATTATATCATCGGAAGTATGATTTTTACTTAACCACCTTCACAGCCTTGCCGTTGCAAACCTTAACGAAGATACCGTTAACGGGATTCTCAACCTGCATACCCTGAAGATTGAAATAAACAGCTTCACCGTTCTCTACCGCTATTGCAGAAACGCCGGCTGCAGTGTTAACTGTAAGAGTGTTGGTAAGAACGTTAAAAGTAACATCAAAATACTGACCCTCTTCTGCACCTTCGATAGTCATATTAATGTCGTTGTTACCGGCAATAGTAGTCGGAGTATTGAGAGCTACAGCCTCACCTGTGCTGTACCAGTTATCAGCAAGACCGTCCCAAACTTTAACTTTAAATTCTGAGTTGCCAATCTGGAGGTCTGTGAATTCAACCAAGCCCTCTGTATTGGGATGAACACCATCGGCAGTCCAAGTATTGAAACCACCAACAACACTTACGTACCAGTCTTCAATAGGAGCAGGCTCAGCAACGCCTTCGGCAGTAACAACAATTTTTGAAGGAATCGAGGATTCTTTTACATCTGATCCTTCAACAAGAGTGAAGACAATAGTAGTCTTACCGGAGAATGAAGAGTTGAAGTTTAGACTGGAACCGAACCATGCGTCAGCCTCTACACCGTTCTCAAGGGCATCTGCATTACCGGCACCGAAATTGTACGCCCAACTGCCATCGATAATTTTCCATTCACCTGTCAGGCCATCTTCAAGGACAAGGGTGTATACGTTATTCTCTTTCTCGAATTTAATGCTGGAATTAAGATCCCAACCATTGAAGCCGCCTACAAGGTAGAGATCCTTAGCCTCGACCACCGGAGGAGTGGGAACATCGCCCTCTTCGCTCACAAGAAGAGTCATTGCATCGACATCAAAAGTAAAGACGTAGGTACCTGCTGCAAGATTGAAGTTTTCGCCTTCCACTTTAACAGGCATAGCAGTTCCAACAGTCACATCAGCCTCACCTGCAGAAGAAAGCCAATTAACCTGTGAATCGGATGCGGCATCCAACTGTCTGATACCGAATGAGCAATCAGCCACTTCCGTAGCCGCACTAACCCATTTGCCATCCTTTTCTGTCATGTCAATGGCACTCCAATTTGCAGAACCATCGAAGTTACCCCATAGTCCATAGATATAAGTGGCCTCAACCTCTTCTCCTTTGATAAGGAGTGTGGGAGCGGTGGGATCGCTTACGTTAAGCACCAATGTAGGATTCTCGATATTGCCGGCCATGCTGATATTGCCGGTTGAACCGCCGACATTCATCGTGTAAACCTCTCCGACTTCGATATTCTTTCCGTTTGACCCGAAATTGACGGCATCATTGGTCCATGTCCCGTCATTGATCTTGAATCCGCTTGTCAGGGTGCCGGCATAAGTCAGCACATACTCATCGGCATTTGATCCTGCCTCAAATTTACAGCTGGCATCTTTTTCAGCCCAACCGTTGAAACCGCCGATCAGATAATAATCGGTTGCATTTGCAGTCAGGGCCATCGCCGCTGCTGCCAACGCACAGTAGAATTTTTTCATTAGCTTAGAATTTATAATTAGTTAAAAGTATATCATATACACTCAATTTCACTCAACTGCACTCTGAAAGATTAGCATACAAATACTTTGTTCAGATAATAAGGTTAAGCCTTCATGGGTTTGGTGTGCAAATTTATCAATTTTTATTCATTCCGCAAAATTTATTTCAAAATTATTCCAATAATTCCACCTTTATACATCTCCATAGATAAAGCGACATTAAGATGATAACCTGAAAAATAAAATACTACTACACAGATTTAATTTCTTGTATTTCTCAATTATTATTTCTAAATTTGCAGCGAAAAGGGCAACCCAAAAACAGACCCGGACATTAACTCAACTTAACCGTTTCATGATTAACTCTTTCCGCTAACCGCCTGAAAAACTCTCGACATCAGTAGAAAGTAACTCCTCCGAACTGAACGTTTGGTTACGGGGCTTAACAGTTTAATCCATTGAAACCTTAAATTGTATTTTTTACCATAACAATACTTTATAAATTCTTACTCTAATGAAAAAACATCTAATGCTTGTCGCAGCAGGCCTCCTTGCAGCCTCCTATATGGATGCCGCCACGGTCTACTTCGACAATACCGGAACAGGATGGGACACAGTCTACGGGTATAATTGGTCTCCTGCAGCGGCCTCCTGCCCTGAGCTATCCAGTGTAGAAATTGATGGACATACTCTTTATGTTCTTGATACAGATCAAGAGAATGTGATTTTCCGTTCTTCTGATTCAGAATGGGCAGATGCTAAACAAACTGCCGACCTTAAAGTGGTGGATGGAGCCGTATATGGAGCAAAATCCATCAAAAGCCAGGGTGGAGATATCGACCCTATTGCAAAGATTGTAGATGGAAGCTATGTAGAAAATGTAGTGGTTCCCTCCGAATTTGACGAGATGTATCTCGTCGGTGCTATGACTAGTTGGGGTAAAAGTGCCGATTACAGAATGCAGACCGAAGATGGAGTGACCTACACCCTAAATGTTCCGGCAATGACCAATGAGGAATTCAAATTCTTCGGTGGCGCCTGGGGAACACGTGAGCTTACCGGTGCAGGAACAGGTATCGGCGACGGCACTTACGAACTTAAAAAAGGAAGTGGCAATATGTCGCTCGATATACCGGAAGGAGATACTAAGGATGTCACTTTCACACTTACAAAGACGAGTGACGACTGGTCGACCGCATCCCTTAAAATAGAGGGTGTCGGTGAAGTGGCGCCGGATGAGTTTACCGCTGTCTATCTTCTTAGCGACCGCAACGGATTCCAGGAGAGCGCAAAGCTCAAGATGGCTACTACCGATGGCATCACTTATACATTGAATTTGCCTGATGCCGGATCTGATGTCGCCTTTAAATTCTTGGTTAAGACCACTCCTGAAAAGTACTTCTCAAATGGTCAGCAGAATATCCATAACGGTGAATTCACACTCGACGGCGATGTGACAGCCAACATGACTCTCCACACAGGTGGAAACGTGACATTCACCCTTACAAATATAGATAATTTCTCCTCCATAAAGGTGAATATCGAGGGTCAGGATCACGACGCTGATCCATTCCCGCCGATTTACCTTGTCGGAGATATGAACAGCTGGGAAGCAGAAGAGGCTTATCGTCTTCAAACCACCGACGGCGAGACCTATACACTCACCGTAAATATAAAAGGTGACGACAACTTCAAATTCTTAGGTGATGACGCCCACAACTACTACTTCTCTTGTGGTCGTCAGAATATGCCTGATGGAACCTACGAGCTTAACACACTCGGCTCCACAGGCGATATGAGCCTTGACAATGGAGGAAATGTGACATTTACTTTCGTGCTCGGCGAATTACATCAGACCGCTACTCTTACCATCGCAGGTCAGGGTGAGGATGTGCCCGATGAATATCCCGAAATGTATCTTACAAGCCAACGTTACAACTGGGGTGCAAGAGATGCTTTGAAGATGCAGACAGAGGATGGTATCACTTATACTCTTACCGTGCCCGATATGTCGACTCAGCCATTCAAATTCTTTGGTGGCGACTGGGGAATCCGTGAGCTCACCGGTGCAGGAAACGCACTTGAAAACGGCGAATATACTCTTCGTCCCGGCTCAGACAACATGACTCTCGGTATCGGCGGCAATGTTACATTCACTCTTGTTCAATCTGATGACTTTGCCTCTGCAAAACTTACAATAGAAGGTCAGGAAGGTGAAGTAAAGAAGGTTATATCTTATGCTCTCCACGGCCAATTCAATAGCGAAACATGGACATCCATTCCTATGAATGCAGTTGATGGTGAGGAAGGTGTTTATTCCGCTTCTTTCACCCCCGCTTACTCCGGTGGTCAGTTCGGTGTGCAGATGGATGTAAATGGCAACCAGGAGGAATGGTATAACGAGGATGTAATATTCTCTGCCTCCAATCCTTCCGCCACTCTCACCAAGGAAGCCGAGACTGAAGCAGGTATCAACTGTAAGTTCGACTTCCCTGCAAATGTGAAATACACTGCAACTTTCAATGCCAATACCCTCGAACTCTCCTTCAGCGGCTTTACCGTTAATCCTGATGATCCCGACGAACCAGCTACGCTTTACGCTACAGGTGATGGAGAATTCACAAATGGTACATGGAATCCGGCTGAACCCGATGTCTTCACTTACGCAGACGGGAAATACACCCTTACAGTGAATAATCTTACTCAGATTAAAATTTCCACGACCAAGGGTGATCCCGAAAATGACCTCAATGCTTGGGATCTCTTTAATGAAGGTGTTCTCGGATGCGAATATGGCGACACTCCCGGAGTGGCTGTAAATCTGGTAGCAGGTTACGATGCCAACATCAAAGCCCCCTGGAAAGGCGACTATACAATCACCGTATCAGGCGACCTTTCCACCATTACTCTCTCCACAGAAACTCCGAAACCGGTGGGTCCCGTGACAATCTACCTCCGTGGCGAAATGAACTCTTACGGTGTTGATGAAGCATGGGCGATGGAAGAGGTGACCGAAGGTCAGGTTTGGAAATTTGTCTGCGCCGAAGGGCAGAATATCTTGGAGGGAGAGAAATTCAAACTTGCCGATGCCGATTGGAATGAATATAATGTCGGAGGTAATGGCAACCCAATCGCACTTGATAAGCTGACAGAGGTCTACAATGGTGGAAATCCCGCAGACATCACTCTTTCCTCAGATTGGAACGGCGTATGCTGGTTCAATCTTGACGAAGCCGGTCGATCTCTGATAGCATTCTCCAACGATAAGGACTTCGTTCCCGACTGGAGCAGCTATGTGGAGACTCCCGACGAGCCTGAATATCCCTCGGAAATCTACTTGATTGGAAACATTGCGAGTCAAGAATGGGATCCCCGAAATGGTGTTAAACTTGAATATGATGAAAGCATGACAATGTATATTGCTGAGGCAGTGGATATCTCCGGTCCTGACGGATCTAATGGATACTTCTCCTTCTGCACTCAGCTCGCCACTACTTCCGGAGATAACGCATGGAATGAACTCGGCATCCGTTATGCCGCCGATGGCCAATTGATTAAAGATGATGAAGTGGATGAGGATGAACCTGTGCGCTACTATGGTATGCTTCAGACAGAGGATCCCGATGCTGCATTTGAAGTGGAACCCGGTACATATGCCGTTATGGTAAACCTGCAGGCGAAGTATGTAATATTGGCTTGGATGGGTCCATCCACCGGTATCTCCGATCTCGCAGCCGATGCTGAAGAGGCTATCTACTTCAACCTTCAGGGTGTGCGCGTGAAGAATCCCGAAAGCGGTCTTTACATCAAGGTCGTTAACGGCAAATCCGAAAAAGTGCTCGTGAAATAAGCATTTCATTCATGAGATAAATAGTTCAAACCATTAACTTTTTATATCCAGAGGCGCCTCCCCTTCACGGGGCGGTGCCTCATTTTTTATTCATTCCGGGGGATTAAAAGGGCTAATTGCTTGAAAATATGTTATAAAACATCATTATTTTATGAACCTTCCACCCCTCTTGCATATTATAATAGCATATTTATTTTTAACAATCTAAAACGTTCCACTATGAAAAAGTATCTGGCCGAAGGTCTCGGCACCATGTTCCTCGTTCTTATGGCCTGCGGTAGCGCAGTGCTTGCAGGTCCTTCAATAGGCGTTCTCGGTATCGGCCTTTGCTTCGGCCTCGTGCTTGTATGTCTCTGCTACTGCATTGGCAATATCTCCGGCTGCCACGTCAATCCGGCTGTATCCTTCGCAATGTGGTGTGCAGGCAAGCTCCCCACCAAAGATTTCATAGGCTACGTGATCAGCCAGCTCATCGGGGCCGCCATCGGTGCAGGTTTCCTCTACTGGTTCATGAATATGGACGGAGGTTTCAACTTCGGTGGCATCACAGGCGATGCTTCTCTCGCAACCAACGTTCTCCAGCCCGGAGCAACTGCCGGCATGGCTCTCCTTATGGAAATCCTCTTCACATTCTTCTTCGTGCTTATCATCTTCGGCGCTACCGATTCCAAATTCGGCTTCGGCAACTTCGCCGGTCTCGCAATCGGTCTTGCACTCGGATTGGTGAATATCGTAGGCATTCCCGTGGACAACTGCTCCGTGAACCCTGCACGCAGCTTCGGTCCCGCCCTCTGGTCGCCTGAAGCATGGCCCGATTTCTGGATCATGGTGGTTGGTCCGCTCGTAGGCGCTGCCATAGCAGCCATATGCTGGAAAGGCGTGCTTGCAGCACGCACTGAGAAATAATTTTTTTCAAAGATAAGAAATAAATAGGAAATAATCCCTGTGCAGACACATACCCTGCTAAACCACGAAAAGGAGGTAATTACCACTGCGTAATTGCCTCCTTCTATTTTTGTGAGTTTAATAATCCTACCTTGTCAGGAAATCGGTCTCTCCCGTAAGAGTGAGCCAGATATGTGCGCAAGCCTCCGCATCAGCTAATGCATGATGATGATGCTCCAAGTCATACCCACAACGTGCCGAGACGGTATGAAGTTTATGATTAGGCAGATCTCTCCCGAAAAATTGACGCGATGCCCTGCAGGAGCAATAAAATCTATAATTCGGATAAGGCATATTGTAGGCGGCGAATACAGCCTTCAGACACCCTTCGTCAAAAGGGGAGTTATGAGCCACTAATGGCAGACCATTAATTAGAGGAGCGGCCTCGGCCCATACATCCGGAAATGGATTCGCATCGCAGGTATCCTGATGGGTCAGACCATGAACGGCAGTGGTGAAACTGGTATAATAATTCGGAAAAGGGCGTATCAGACGATAGAAACGATCGGTGATTCTTCCCCCTCTTACAACGATTATACCCACACTGCAAACACTCGACCTGCTCCCGTTGGCAGTCTCGAAATCTATTGCTGCAAAATCTTTCATTATCTTATGTTCACTTTTTCTTTTTAACGCATCGCGGCTCTCGTTATTACATTCTCTTTCCTTTTCCATCAGGGAAAGAAAGCAAGGAGATTTCCCTTTTGCCATTTTCCCAAATTTTTTATACCTTTGCAAAAAGAATGCATTCATAATGGCCGAAGATCTATTTAACAACGACACGCAAGACAATATCACTGAAGAAGCCGACGTGGAGATCACCAACTCCGCTGCCGGCAATTACAATGAAGATGCCATCCAGACCCTCGACTGGAACGAACATATACGCCGCCGTCCAGGTATGTATATCGGAAAACTCGGCGACGGCACCCATGCCGAAGACGGTATTTATGTGTTGGTCAAGGAGGTGGTAGACAATTCCATCGATGAATTCAACATGGGCGCAGGAAAGCGCATCGATATCACCCTTTCCGAAGAGGGAGAGGTGACCGTGCGCGACTATGGCCGAGGAATACCTCTCGGAAAGGTGAAAGAGGTCTCCTCGAATATTAATACCGGAGGTAAGTTTGACGGTGAGAACTTCAAGAAATCCGTCGGTCTGAATGGTGTGGGACTTAAAGCTGTCAACGCCCTATCCACTCACTGCCGCGTGGCCTCCGTGCGCGACGGAAAGATGGTTGAGGTGGAATTTGACCGTGGTAAACTCCTTCATCAGTCGGATATAATCGATACAAAGGAGGCTAACGGGACTTTCGTAAAATTCACCCCCGACAATGCCCTATTCCAGAATTATAAATTCAATCCGGAGTTTGTCGAGACAATGGTAAAAAATTATACCTATCTCAACACCGGACTCCAGATTTTCTACAACGGCAAGAAATATCTCTCCCGTCACGGATTACTCGACCTCCTCAAAGACAACATGACCTCCGAACCTCTCTATCCCATAATCCATCTGAAGGGAGAGGATATAGAGATTGTGCTGACACACACGGCTCAGTATGGCGAGGAATATTATTCTTTCGTCAATGGTCAGCACACCACTCAGGGAGGAACACACCTCTCCGCTTTCCGCGAGCACGTGAGCCGCACCATCAAGGAATTTTCAGGAAAGAACTTTGAATTTTCCGATATCCGCAATGGCATTGTAGCAGCTGTGGCTGTAAAGATTCAGGAACCTGTATTTGAGAGCCAGACAAAAGTGAAGCTCGGCTCCAAGACTGTGGCCCCCAACAGCGAGCTTACTGTAAACAAATTCATCGGCGATTTCATCAAAAAGGAACTCGACGATTATTTGCATAAACACACGGATGTGGCAGAGGCGATGCTCGCCAAGATTGCCGCAAACGAGAAGGAACGCAAGGCTATGGCGGGTGTGGCCAAACTGGCACGCGAGAAAGCTAAGAAAGTGAGCCTCCACAATAAGAAGCTACGCGATTGCCGAGTGCATTACAACGACACACGTAAACCAAATGCCAAGACCGATGACCGACGCGATGAGTCGGCAATATTCATCACCGAGGGTCTTTCCGCATCCGGAACGATTACCAAGGTGAGGAATGCCGAAACTCAAGCAGTGTTCTCCCTCCGTGGTAAACCGCTCAATTCATACGGCATGACGCAGGAGGTGGTCTATAAAAATGATGAATTCAATCTCCTTCAGGCCGCCCTCAATATAGAGGATGGAATAGAGGGTCTACGATACAACAAGGTGATAATCGCCACGGATGCCGATGTCGACGGAATGCATATCCGTCTCCTCATCATCACCTTCTTCCTGATGTTCTTCCCCGACCTCGTGAAGAAAGGGCATGTCTATATTCTCCAGACCCCGCTATTCCGCGTGCGTGATAAAAATTCCACACGCCGCGTGAAGCGCAAGCCTAAGAAGAAATCTGTGAAGGAGAGTGAGGCTGTCGAAGCTCCTGAAGAGAAAGACACCGTGTATTGCTACACCGATGCGGAGCGTGAGGCAGCAATAGCACGCTTTGGCAACAATGCGGAAATCACACGATTCAAAGGTCTCGGTGAGATCAATGATGCTGAGTTTGCTGAGTTCATCGGTCCGGATATGCGCCTCGACCGCGTGAAACTCAAACGCGAGGATGCCGTTGACAAACTTTTGGAGTTTTATATGGGTAAAAACACTATGGAACGCCAGAATTTTATCATCAACAATCTCGTGATTGAAGACGATTCGCAGATTTAAAAAAATGGAAAACCCTGCCGAAGATTCAAAAAAACGGATTATGGAAGATTCCCGACAAGTTCGCACAGCGCTTTTTGCAGGGTCTTTCAATCCCTTCACACGCGGACATCTACGCATAGTGGAGCGCGGACTTGGAATTGCCGACCGCGTGATTGTGGCCGTAGGATATAACATCAACAAGTGTTCCGACCGCGATCCGGCCCTCATTGCCGAGGAGATAGGAAGTCGCATAAAGATGATAGAGGAAGCCGTAGGTTTCCTTAACACCCCCTCCTCTCCTGAGAGAGTGACGGTGATGAGCTATACGGGGCTCACTGCCGATTTTGCACGAAAGATGGGAGCCTCTTTCCTCCTTCGCGGAATCCGCAGTGCCGCTGATTTTGAATATGAGCGGAATCTTGCCGATGTGAACCTTAAGATTCTCGGTATAGACACAGTGATTCTATGTGCGGAGCCTGAATATGGCTACATATCCTCCTCCGTAGTCCGCGAGTTGGCAGCACATGGTTACGACACCTCCTCACTCCTCCCACATAATTTATAAGAAAATGAAGAAAAGATTTATATATTTACCTCTCCTCCTCGCCCTGCTTGCAGGCGCCGGCTTCTCAAAGGCCCAGTTCCAACCCTATCAGAAACTCGGAATGGCAGAAAATGCCATCTCCCAGCTTTATGTGGATACTGTGAATGAAGAGAAACTCGTGGAGGCCGCAATCAAGGGAATGCTCGAAGAGCTTGATCCCCATTCCTCCTATTCCAATCCGGAAGAGACCAAGGAGCTTAACGAACCCTTGGCCGGCAATTTCAGCGGAATAGGAATCACTTTCAATATGAACCGCGATACGCTTTATGTCATATCCACTGTTGCAGGAGGCCCGTCGGAGCGTGTGGGCCTTGTGGCCGGCGACCGCATAATCGCAGTCAACGACACTGCCATCGCAGGAGTGAAGATGAAAAATTCGGATATCATGAAGAGGCTGCGCGGTCCGAAAGGGACTAATGTCGATGTAAAGGTGCTTCGTCGTTCGGCAGGATTGGTCGACACGGTGGATTTCCGTATCACTCGCGCCGACATACCTATCTATAGCATAGATGCGGCCTATATGGTCGATCCAACCACAGGATATATTCGTATCAACAAGTTTGCAGCCGACACCCATAAAGAACTTGCGGAGGCTCTCAAGGATCTTAAGAAAAAGGGTATGCAGCAGCTAATCCTCGACCTTGTTGACAATGGCGGAGGGTATCTGAACGCCGCAGTGGATATTCTCGGTGAATTTCTTGATAAGGGAAAAACGGCGGTCTATACCGAAGGTCTTAACTCCCCGCGTTTCGATTTCAAGACCGAACCCCAGTCGTCGAAGCCTCTCTTCAAGGATGGGCGCCTCGTGGTGATGGTGAATCAGTACAGTGCTTCGGCAGCCGAAATCACTTCCGGAGCCGTGCAGGACTGGGACCGAGGCCTTATCGTAGGGCGTCGCACATATGGAAAAGGACTCGTGCAGCGACCGCTCCCCTTCCCCGACGGATCGATGATCCGGCTTACAGTGGCTCATTACTATACCCCCACAGGACGTGATATCCAGAAACCATACGTGAAGGGCGACCAGAAAGCATACGCTATGGATATTGTGGACCGCTACAATCATGGCGAGCTTATGCACGCCGATTCCATAAAATATATCGACTCGCTTAAAGTCAACACTCTCCGGCTCGGACGTCCTATCTATGGAGGTGGAGGCATCTCCCCCGACCTCTTTGTGCCGCTCGACACCACGGAATTCACAAAATATTACCGTGATGTCCAGGCTAAGGGTTGCATCAACCAGTTTGCAATAAAGTATGTGGATGAGAACCGCAAGGAACTTAAACGTTTGTATAAGAACGACGATCAGTTTGTCAAAGAATTCACCGTCACTGATGCCATGCTTTCCGACCTTTTCGAAATGGCTCGAAAAGAGGGCGTGGAGCCTAATCCGGAGGAAGCGCAGAGAAGTCGTCCGCTATTCTCGATGGTGATCAAAGGGCTTATCGGACGCGACATATTCGACACAGCCACCTATTTCAAGGTCTTTAATGAATACGACCCCATATTCCGGGAAGCTTATCGTCTGATAAAATCGTCGGAATATGATTCTCTCCTCTCGGCTCCGAAATAAGGAGAAATCCTATTCCCTTCCATACTTTCCATAATAGATAACCCAAAATGAAAACGACCACACTATTGACCATCATCCTCTCATCGCTCCTCGCAATCCCGACTTTTGGAGTGGGTGCTTTAACTTTTAATGCCCCACTTCCAAATGCTGAGATTGAAGAGCCTATCGATTCGATACGCTCTGTGGAGGAGATTCTGGCGGAGATACCCCTTGAAAAGAGTCGGAGCGATGTCAATCTTTTCATGATTCCGCGATTCTTTATGGGCTATCGTCCCACTCCGCGTCCCGGTCTGCAATGGCACCCGGATTCTGTGTTGTCAGCTCAGGATTTCCGTGCCCTCTATCTTTGGGAAGAACCGGATTCAGTGGATAGAGTGGTCTATCTTCCTGTGGCGGGAGAGGAATCCCCTTGGGATCTTGCCGACCTTCCGGTGCAGAGACCGGATTCGATGATTATACGCGAGGCGGTGGTGAAAGAACAGCTCTCGCCGATTATAACCGGTGACGTTGTGCCCGATTGGTTGAAGCGTGAGTCAAGACTTTTCGATGGTCAGCTCGACCTTATCTATATGGATGTCATAACTAATCCTTCACAACGCAATGTTGCCTTCTGGACTCTCCCTCTCCCCCCTTCAATGCCCCCGGAGGATTATAGCTACGCGGCTTTCCTGCGACGTCAGAAACTTAATGTCAATATCGAATCCGCCGTGATTGAAGAAGTGGAGATTGAGAAAAAACATTGGCTACATGTGGTCAACGCAGCCATGCAGTTTTCGCAGGCATATCTTTCGAAAAACTGGTATCAGGGTGGTACGGATTATCTCGCCCTCCTCGCCAATTTCCTCTGGGATGTGCAGCTTAACCCTGTGTATCATCCGGACATGATGTTCCAGAGCACTCTCAGTTACAAGCTCGGAATGAATGCCACCGGCAACAACGACCTACATAAGTACACCATATCGGAAGACCTGTTCCAATATAACATTAAATTCGGATACAAGGCCGCACATCATTGGTATTATTCCTTTACAGGGCAGTTCAAGACTCAGTTCCTAAACAACTACCCTTCGGATTCAATGGTGCGCTCGGCATCGTTCCTCACTCCCGGTGTTCTGACGCTCGGTGTCGGTATGACATATACGAAGCAAAACGCTAAAAAAACCATCAATTTCTCGGCCTCTATCTCACCCCTCTCCTACAATCTCAAGACGGCAATTGATCCGCAGGTGGATCATCTTCAGTTCGGTATGGAGCAGAATGAGCGTGTGCTGAATGAATTCGGTAGCTCCACGGAGGTGAATTTCTCCTGGAAGCTCCTCGATAATATCCTCTATAAGACTCGCCTCTTCCTTTTCACTGATTATAAAGATAGCAATGCCGATTGGCAGAACACTCTTGAATTTCAGTTCAACCGTTTCTTCTCCACCCAGCTGTATCTCAACCTCCGCTACGATTCAACAGCCGACAAGACTCTTGATCCAAAATGGAACCGCTGGATGATGAAGGAGATTCTTTCCGTGGGTCTCTCATATACTTTCTCCACTAAATCATGAGAACTCTCTTTAATCTCCTCACCATTATATTCTTGATGATCTCTTCCTCTGCTGCAAAGGGAGAGACCATACGAGACTTGGCGGCCGCCCGTGAATTTTGCGATCGCAATCCACTCGACCGCGTTGAAGGAATCTGGGAATTTCCGGAGGATAATACAGTGGTCCTTATCAGTTGTGCCAATGAAAAACGGCGGGAATATACTCTGACCGTGATTTCCTCTCCCGATTGCCGACTCCATCCCGGCGAAAAGATAGGCAGCCTGTCATCCTCTGTGGATAGCGATAAATTCAGGCTTTCGCTTTTTACCTCCCGACACAACGGCATCCTCTCCGACCCAAGCGACTGTCTCGCCACACTCACCGACCGAGACGGAACCATTCGTATTGAGAAGCGTAAATTCAGAATCTCCACCCGGATAAACAGATTCCTGCCAAAGTTCTGGCAGCTCCTCACTCTCTTCTCCTCATCATCCCCACTCGATAAGCTTCCGAAAGGTCTTATCCGCATATATCCCTCCCCGGCTCCACGAAATCCCATATATATCTGACATGGTTCCCATGAAAAAGCTCTTCATAATCCCAATCTTACTCATTATCCTTCCACTGTCGGTGTCGGCAAGGAAAACCGGTTATCGTCTCCCCACCAAGGAGACAGATAAGGAGAAGCGTGCTCAGAAAGAGGCCGGGACATTCCGCGTATCCATTTCCGACGATACTCTTTCCATGTATTCGCGCCGGAACATCATCTTTTCAGGATATGAGAAAAAACTACAGAGCACAAGAGAATCTTTTTTCATAACCAACCATACCGACCGCGTGATTCTCTCCGTGGAGCTTTCAATCGAATATCTCACTCCCGACGGCCGTCAGCTCAACCGTAAATTTCACCGCATAGACTGCCACATACCTCCCGGTGAGACACGTGCAGTGGATATAAAGTCGTGGGATACACAACGCGCTTTCTATTATCTTCCCTCGGAACCGGAAAGAGCCTCAGGCGCTCCCTTCATCGTAAAATTCACTCCGCTGGCTCTCTCCATTAGATAGATTTCCTCAACCTTATTCCACAGATTAGCGTTATAATAATAGAATATGAAAAACACAAATTATAGAAAGATACTATGAAACCTGAAAAAATTCTAATTGCTTATTTCTCCCAGAAGGGGAAAGAAGAGACTTCTAATAGTGCAAAACTCGCTAAGATAGCTGAAAATCTTCTCAAGGCCAAGAATGTAGACTTTGAGACATTTGCAATCGTCCCTGTGGAGACATATCCGTCTGATCCCAAGGAATTCGAGGCAGTGACAAAGGCAGAGAAAGAGCGTCGCGTGCGTCCTGAGATTGTAGGCAAATTCAGTCGTGGCGCAATGAAGGAGATGACCGGCGTTATAATGATAGCCCCTAACTGGTGGGATTCACTTCCCCAGGCAATGTTTACATTCATGGATGAGGAAGACTTCGCAAACACACGTGTCGTACCCGTTATTGCCACCCGCGATGATGCCAAGAATGTGCGTATGGAAGTGCGCGAATTCCTCCAGAACTGGGTTCTCCCAGGCGTAGATGTAATGGAAAATGAGATGGATTCCGCCGAAGCCAAGATGCAGGAAGCAATCGCCCAGCTTTTTGAACCCTCAGAATCTAAATATTAAGAATATTATAAATAAAATAAAAATGCGCGACAGACTATCTGTTGCGCATTTTTATTAATATAGGGAGTTTATACTTATTGAATTATTACTAAATAACCCAATAATCATATAAACTTCTAACCCAATACCCCATAACCTTATAACCTTATTTCGTCTCCGGCTTGGTATATCCATCCTTTTCAGCACGCTTAGCCATCTTCTCGATACGCTTCTTGGTATCAGGATGAGAAGAGAACATCTTCTGGATTGTGCTCTGCTTCACGTCACCCTCAGAACCCATAAGCTTCTCGAAAGCCATCGACATTCCCCAGGGGTTAAGGCCGTTTGCCACAAGGAAATCATAGCCGCAATCATCAGCCTCAGATTCCTGCTTCTGAGAATACTTGGCATTCATCAGCGACTGGCCGAGAGCACCAAGCTGAGAATCTGTGAGCACAGCCACTGTGTTGTTGGCAGCCCCGGCTGCATCCATCAGTGCGCCGGTGAGAAGTTCATGCTTTAGGGCATTCTTTGAGTGACGCTTGATCACATGACCAATCTCATGGCCTATCACGCCCATCAGCTCATCATCGCTCATGATATCCATCAAAGAGGAGAAGACACGCACACTGCCATCAGGGCAAGCGAAAGCATTCACATCAATCACATCATATACCTTAAAATTCAAAGGTATTCCATCAGCATCCTTGCAATTTGCAGTGAGCTTGCGAAGACGAATCACATAGGGATTGTCTTCGGGCAGAACGGGATTATTCTTATCCATCCAGTCAACCGACTGTTTAACGTAAGCTGCCATCTGTTCGTCGGAAAGAGTCATTGCCTGCACTCCTTTTTGGGCAGCCGATACTGCCTTCTTCAAATTAAACTGTGCGGCCGCCGGCATTGCCACGCAGAGGCACATCAGAATCCCGAAAATTTTGGAAAACTTCATATTGTTTTGTTTTTTTGTGGTTTCTTATGGAATTGTAGGATTCATCTTAAGCCGAGAAAAATCCTTTGGGCTTACAAAATTAACCATTATTCCCTAATTTCCCAAAAATTCCATATCACTTCCTCCTTATCTGCGATATATCCTCCATATATTGCGACAAAAAAGCCGATGCCTTCTTCGCGGCATCGGCTCAGATTATCATATCAGATATTAATCTCTCCCTGTCCATATGCCATCTTATTCACACGGCTACATTTAAGCTTTCGTGCAGAAATGTCGCCCGTCCCTTGAAGAGTCAGATTGGCCGTTACCGACTGACCGGATACTGAAATATCACCTGATCCCTGTGATATGGCATTCAAAGAAGTCACATCTATATTAGAGGCAATGATGTCACCGGAACCTTGCGCCCTAAGCTCCAGCTGAGTGCCTTTCACTTTTAGCAGACTCGTATCCCCGGATCCTTGGAGGATAGCCTGAGTAGAGGTGCTGGAGAGTGTTTTGACCGTGATATCTCCCGAACCTTGGGTAAGAAACTGAACAGTGGAACACATCACACTCCCTATCTTCATATCTCCCGATCCACGAAGCAGGAACTTCACCGAGGTTGCCTCTATACTGTTGATGCTGAGGTCGCCCGAACCCAAGATATTGACGTTGAAAATAACGCTCGTGATATCTTTAGCCGAAAAATCTCCCGAACCATGAATGGATACTTCATTTATCGTGGGCAGACTTATGACACATTTCACTTTAGATAAATCAGCGGAATGCACTCCCGGTTTAAGGGTGAAGTCTATTTTCGCCCCGTAAGTACGTATTCTGATACTGTTGACCATTTTTTCCGGACCGGTGATCGTTACCCTTCCGGGACCTTCCCGATATTCGATATCCATTGAAAGATAATTCTCTATCTTCACAATGTTCTGGCTCAATTCAATGGTCCATTCATATTCGCTCGCATCTCCTTTCCCATTCTTACCCACATGGTCGGCCATCGAGCTACACCCTATTGTACCAATGGCAAGAAGCATCATCAAAAATATTATCTTTTTCATTTATATTCAATTTTTATAATTCCGTTGAAGTCTGGTGTGTCCCGGAAATTTGACATATAAAAGCTATCAGGAAGATCATTCAAATCGGAAAGCTCCGACAATTTCGATAGTTCACTCAGTGGCGAAAGTCCTGTAAATTCCGACAACTGCGATAGCTCGCTGAGTTGTGAAAGTTCTGAAAGTTGTGCAAAATCCGATAATTGGTCAATTGAAATCGTAATTGATGAATCAGGATTGACCATGAATCTGGAAGAGGTGTCACGCACCAATCCATCTTTCCAATCGACCACAACTATCTCGCATATATTAGGCGCCTCGCAATTCCAGATAAGCATACGTGTCAGCTTATCCTCCTTGTTGAACTTCTCATAAACCATATATTCCGCTCCATAATTGTTGGTGCGCATCACCAACTCCATTCCTTTATCCTTATCAAGATAATCCTTCAGAATCTTACGTGCGAGCGTGACCGATTCCAAGGAATAGCACTGATAGTTATAAAGGGAGGAGAAGCCCTGACTGAGATTTATGGCGTGCTGCCCCGAACGTGAGTTCCATCGCTTCATATTATGGGCGAACCGACCGGAAACATAAGTGCTCTCCACCTGTTTTATCTCCGCCAACTTAGCAAAAATCTCTTCTCCGTAGGAAGTGGAGGGAAAGAGAATAAAGAGAATTGCAAATAGGATTCTATAAAGGGGTTTCATCATGATATGGTTCTTTGTATTGTTCTACATTATCTGTTTGCATGAGCCGAGTCACCTCGGAATCATATTCGAGTTCAATCTTTGAAATGCGGCTGCTCTCCATCGCCATAGTATTCTCCATCCGCGAGAAAATGGAATTTAGCAGGTCGTCGGCCTCCTCCGCATCTCTGACCACCCGATAATTGCTTCTTGCAAGGCGCTCCTCTTCAGCAGCAGATAGATATTCCGAATCATCATCCTCATAACTCTTATCTATTTCTATCTGTGGTTGCACCTTCCGAATCTTTCTCGCCGTTTTTCCTGATTTGGCTGAAGAAGTCGTGGTCGGTTTCGCAGTCATCTCTTGGGAGGGAGTGAGCGTAAGCGAATGGACAGGAAGACTGTCGTAGCTTGCCACAGGTTGCGATATATTGATTGCCACCTTCTCGCCCGACGACTCCATACCCATGTCGGGAGCATCCCAAAGCTGCTGGGCGGCAAATGCAACCGCAAGGCAGGCAGCTATCCCTGTTCCACTGCGAAGCCAGAGGCGGCGGTTGAATATCCTTCCCTTGAAGGGAGCAGTCTTTCTTTCTCCGGCCATCTCCGCTTCCAATGCGGCCTCGATACGCTCTCTATATTCAAGCGGCATCTCAGGAAGTATGGAATCCGGCTCTTCAATAGCTGAGAAGAATGCTCGTTCCTCCTCAAGGTCGGCAGGAAGTTGGCCCGCAGAGAGAAGCCTCTCCCGTAGCTCTTTCTCCTCCGAGGGTGAGGATGCTCCGGAATACCATCTCCCCAGGAGTATCCTTATTTTTTCTATTTCAGTTCTTTCTTTCATTTATTGAGGATTTAAGAGGTTGTTTTTCAATGGTTGATAAAGAGTTCCCTAAGTCGTTTTCTACCTCTTGAGAGGAGCTGGCGCACATTTCCGGCACTATATCCCGTGGCTTCGACTATTTCGGGAACATCAAATTCACCGAAACTACTTAGTCGTATCACGCGCTGTTGTCCTTCAGGAAGCAAATCAATCAGTTGCTCGATATGCCGTCGGGTGTCGCGCATCTCCACGGCCTCCGGTCCCGTTTCTCCGATTATTTGCCCGGCCTGGTCCAGCGGACTTTGGTCGCGTCGTTTGCGGAGAATGGATATGCATTCGTTGCGCAGCGACACCATACAATAGGCAGTCAGCGCCCCGGGCTCTTCCGGAATCCCTTCCCGACCGCGCCATAACTTCAGCTGTGTCTCCTGCACAGCGTCGGCGGCATCGTCGGGAGGCATCCCTAACTTCAGCGCCACGGCATACATCCGCCGCTGAAGTGGCATCACCTTTTGTCGGAATTCCTTCTCTTCCATCTTTTGCAAATATAGCTATTTTCTATTAAATTCCGCTTCACCTTACTGCATTAATATCAGTTTCCTCCCTTCGATCCCCCGGAAGAGGAATCCTCCTTTTCAATATTTGCAGCCGTTTTCTTTACGCCTGCCGTCAGACCGCCAAACTTGAAGGTTATGCTCAAGCCGACATTCCATTGGCTATATCGCCCGCGATATGTCAGCCTCACGCTCTCATCCTCCTGTCGATAGGAGTTGGTGCGGTGTGTCGGAAAGATATTACCGGCGCTGAGCTGCAGCGTCAGAGCGTCATCTTTCAACCAGGATCGGGAAGCACCGAGGCCATAGTAGTAGCCTGTGGTGGTGCCTTCGCCCTGAAGATCAATCCAGGGAGTCCACATCCCGCCATACGCGCTCATCCTCCATTTGGATTTGAGGGTATAGTTGAGATTAGTGGAGATATTTGTCTGCCAGCCATGATTCTTGGCCCTAAGGAGTTCGGAATCAGCAATCATATATTGATAGCTGCCGGAGGCATATATCGACCATCGCAGATCGGAAGTGATGTTCCAGTCGCCGGAGAGATCGAGCATCCCGAGATGCGATTTCCCGATGTTGGCGTAGGTGCTGTTCATTATCCCATCTTTCATGAAAATGACATCATTCACCCCGTTGCTGACATATCTATAGGTAAGCTTGGCGCTTCCGGTGAATTTGCTCCCTTCATAATTGGAATATGAGAAAGAGAATGTATGTCCCTTCTCGCTTTTCAAATCAGGATTACCATATTGTATCTGACCGGGTGTAAGAGTGTTCACATAGGGGTTGATACTCCATAATCCGGGACGCGATATGCGCATCTGGTAGGCGAAACGCAAGCTCGTGGCATTAGATAGATTATAGCTTACCGCTGCATTGGGCACTATATCGTTGAGACGAGTGGTGAAATCCGGATAATCGCCTATCCTGTATCTTCCACCCATGTAGGTGTGCTCATATCTTATTCCTCCCTTGACGTTCCATTTGGAGAAAGTCCCGGTGTAGGAGCCATATAGAGCATAGACATTCATAGGTTGGAGCATTTTCATCTCAACCGACTCATCAGGACGGGCAGTCTCTTGCGATTCCCCATAGTAAGGAAGATTATGGGAGGTATTATGATTAAGGAATACCTTTCCTCCCGCTTCAAGGAGATGACGCGGCGAAAAGCGGTTGGAATAATCGATCTGAAAGATGTGATAATTCGCCCGTATATCATTTTTCTCCGCACTATAAGGACTCTCACCGCTGTTGCCGACCAGATAATTTATACGATAGTCGTTGCTATTGTCCTGCCCGGCGTAATCATATTCGTATGAGGCCACTATGAAATGGTCGTCTCTGCGGAAGTTGTGCTGATACGACAATTGCGCTCCCACTCCTGTATAAGTTCCTATGGAATTGAAATCACGGTGCAGACTCCACAGGGTAGAGAGGTCAGGTCGCTTCATATCCCTATCTTCTTCTCCATTATTATCCCATGAATTATAACCGTAATTAGCCGAGAGTGTGAAAAGATTCAGCGTGTCAGGCTCCCACGACATCCCTAATTTGACTCCTGTATAATCCCATCCGTTTCTTGCTTTCTGGCGTGCGGTCATCAGATGATTTTCTGAATCATCAAGACTCTCTATCGTTCGTTCGGAGATACCGCTTCTCGGCCATATTTTCCCATTATTATAGGATATGTTGGCATCAAGCATAACCTTATTTAGCTTCACGCGCCCATTGACATATCCCCCGGCCTGATAAGAATTGACCCATGCTCCCAGCTGCGTATTAAATCCTGTGAGGCTGCGGGTGCGGTCGGTCACGATATTCAGAATTCCCCCGACACCTTCGGCATCATATTTCGCACCCGGTTCGGAAATCACCTCTATTTTCTTTATAGTAGAGGCAGGAATCGATTTCAACACTGTTTTCAAATCCCCTTTGAGCATCGGATCTTCGCGGCCATTGAGCAGAATCTTGAAGCTCGACTGTCCGTTGACCTTTATATTATCCTCGGCATCGACAGTGATTCCGGGCACCTTGCGAAGGATTTCAAGCGTGTTGGCACTTGCAGCCTCCGGATCCTCCGTGACATTATAACTCAGTGTCGCACCATCGCTTTTCACGAGCTTCTGACGCTCGACCACAACCAATTCATCAAGATTAGTGAAATCCTCCTCATTGAAATATACAGAGTCGGTTTTCTCATCTACGGTGTTCCCGCTCGAAGCAACTGCGCTCTTCGGATCTTCAGCCGAAGCTGCGACATATAAGGCAGCCGTAAATGTAAAACATGTGGTGAGTAAAGATTTCAACTTCATATTGATTGTCATTAGAGGGGTGGTTTTGAAATATCGTTTGCTGTATAGACTCACGGAAACGGAGATTTGTGACATTAAATCTAAAAATATTTTAAAAAATTTTTCATCAGACATAAAAAGAGAGGCTTTCATAAAGTTTATTTGTCAGAATCAGAAATATTTACTAACTTTGCAAAGCCTTGCGCACAGAGAGCGCGGGATAATTATATTTATTAACCAGGGAATCCTTTTTCCAGGATAATCCCACAAAACCCCAAATTGATTCTAAATGTCTGAATCAAAAAATTTTACAGCAATCGAAGATTTCGATTGGGATGCTTATGCAAACGGCGAAACCGCAGGTGAGAAGAGCCGTGAAGAGTTAACCCACACCTACGACGAATCGCTTAAAACTGCAAAAGAAAATGAAGTTGTAAACGGTATCGTTAAATCTATCAGCAAGCGCGAGGTGCGCGTGGACATCGGTATGAAGTCTGACGCTATCATCCCCGTAAGCGAGTTCCGTTACAACCCCGACCTCAAAGTCGGCGACGAAGTTGAGGTATATATCGAGACTCTCGAAGACAAGAACGGTCAGCTCCGCCTTTCTCACAAGAAGGCTTGCCAGACTCGCAGCTGGGATCGTGTCAACGAGGCTCTACAGAACGACGAAGTTATCAAGGGTTATGTCAAGAGCCGCACTAAGGGCGGTATGATTGTCGATGTATTCGGCATCGAGGCATTCCTCCCCGGTTCGCAGATCGACGTTCGTCCTATCCGCGACTACGATGTATTCGTTGACAAGACTATGGAATTCAAGGTTGTTAAGATCAACCAGGAATACAAGAACGTTGTCGTTTCTCACAAAGCCCTCATCGAGGCTGAGCTTGAGCAGCAGAAGAAGGAGATCATCTCCAAGCTCGAAAAAGGTCAGGTGCTCGAAGGTAAGGTTAAGAACATCACTCCTTATGGTGTATTCGTTGACCTCGGCGGCGTAGACGGTCTCGTTCATATCACCGACCTCTCTTGGGGCCGCGTAAGCGATCCCCGTGAAGTGGTTGAGCTTGATCAGGATATCAAGGTTGTTATCATCGACTTCGACAACGAGAAGAAGCGTATCGCTCTCGGTCTCAAGCAGCTCCAGCCCCATCCCTGGGATAACCTCACTGCCGATCTCAAAGTTGGCGACCACGTTAAGGGTAAGGTTGTTGTTATGGCTGATTACGGTGCATTCGTTGAGGTACAGCCCGGCGTTGAGGGTCTGATCCACGTTTCTGAAATGAGCTGGAGCCAGCACCTCCGCAGCGCTAACGACTTCCTTAAGGTTGGCGACGAGGTAGAGGCCGTAGTCCTCACTCTCGACCGCGACGAGCGCAAGATGAGCCTCGGTCTAAAGCAGCTTAAGAAAGATCCCTGGGAGGATATCGAGACTAAGTATGCTATCGGCAGCCGCCATACTGCGAAAGTTCGCAACTTCACTAACTTCGGCGTATTCGTTGAGATCGAAGAGGGCGTTGACGGCCTCATCCACATCTCTGACCTCTCTTGGACTAAGAAGATCAAACATCCTTCTGAGTTCACTCAGGTGGGCAACGATATCGAGGTTCAGGTTCTTGAGATCGACAAGGACAACCGTCGTCTCAGCCTTGGTCACAAGCAGCTTGAGGAGAATCCCTGGGATGTATTCGAGACTATCTTCACTGTTGGTTCTATCCACGAGGGTACAATCACAGAGGTTATGGATAAGGGCGCAGTTATCTCTCTCCCCTACGGCGTAGAGGGCTTCGCAACCCCCAAGCACCTTGTTAAGGAAGATGGCACTCAGGCTAAGCTCGACGAGAAGCTCAACTTCAAGGTTATCGAGTTTAACAAAGACAACAAGCGCATCATCCTCAGCCACAGCCGCATCTCCGAGGATGCAAACAAGGCTGAGCGTCGCGAGAAATCCAACAACCGCAAGAGCAACAAGCCCGCATCTGAGAACGTTCAGGCTCCCCAGATCGAGAAAACCACTCTTGGCGACCTTGGCGCTCTTCAGGCTCTCAAAGAGCAGATGCAGAAAGAAGGTAAGTAAATTTTTAGTTAATACCACAGAAAATGCCGTGCAGATTCACTCTGCGCGGCATTTTTTATATTTTCATTTTGTAATCAACGCAATATTTTGTAACTTTACACAATAAATCAGCCCTCGATGAGTTTACAGCTTTCCGATGGCTTAAAAACCCAAAATACACACGAAATGATCAAGCGTATCAGAAAATATACCCTTCTTGCATTGGCAGCGGTTGCTCTCGCCATTCCGGCTCAGGGCGCTACCAATAAATGGGAGGTGCTCAAAGCTGAACGCTCAGATGCAAAGACAGTGGTAAAGGAGACAGAGATGGAGATAAAGACGGCTTCATCCACAATCATTGTGACTGCCAATCATTCCGTGCAAATTAAGGTGTTCACAATCTTGGGACGCCTTGTCAATAACGAGACTCTCCCACCCGGCACAAATCAGCTCACTCTCCCGGCTCATGGTGTGTATATCGTGAAGATCGGTAACCTTACTTGTAAGGTCGCCGTCTGATTAAACTGCATTTTCCAACCATAAATTCTAAATATTATGAAACAACAACCTGACATTCAGTGGGATTCACTCCCCTTCGGTTACATCAAGACTGACTACAACGTACGCTGCACTTACAAAGATGGTGAGTGGGGGCCAATCGAGGTGAGCCAGGATGAGTATATCCCTCTTCATATCGCAGCAACCTGCCTCCACTATGGTCAGGAATCATTCGAAGGCCTTAAGGCTTTCCGTGGCAAGGATGGTAAGATCCGCGTCTTCCGCATGGATGAGAATGCAAAGCGTTTCATCCGCTCTGCAGAGGGTATCATGATGCAGCCCATGCCCGTAGAGCTCTTCTGCGAGATGGTGCGCAAGGTGGTTAAGCTCAATGCTCGTTTCGTTCCTCCCTATGGAACCGGCGCTTCCCTCTATATCCGTCCTCTTGAGATCGGCACATCCGCACAGGTCGGCGTGAAGCCCTCCAAGGAATACACCGTTATCATGTTCGTAACTCCGGTTGGCCCATATTTCAAAGAGGGATTCAAACCTTCCAAAGTTTGTCTCTCTCGTGAATACGACCGCGTGGCTCCCAAAGGAACAGGTTCGTTCAAGATTGGAGGAAACTATGCAGCTTCCCTTCAGGCCGGAGAGAAGGCACATGACCTCGGTTATTCAGTGATGCTTTACCTCGACCCCAAAGAGAAGAAATATCTTGACGAGTGTGGTGCAGCTAATATCTTCGGTATCCGTGGTAATTCATATATCACTCCCGCTTCACCCTCCATCCTCCCCTCCATCACCAACAAGAGCGTGCGTCAGATCGCTCGCGACCTCGGTATGGAAGTAGAGGAGCGTCAGATTCCCTACGAGGAACTGGAGACATTCGAGGAGGTGGGTTCTTGCGGAACTGCTGCCGTGATTTCTCCTGTAGCTGAAATTCATGACCTCGACAATGGCAAGAAATTCATTTTCTCTACCAACAATGAGGCAGGACCGAAATCCACTCAGCTTTTCAACGCCCTCCGCGCCATCCAGCTCGGCGAAGCTGAAGATAAACATGGCTGGGTTGAGATCATCGAAGAAGAAGACTAATAATTTAAGTTTCATTAACCGAGGGTTCGGGCTTTGCCCGTACCCTCGGTTTCTATATAAAACCGTATCTCTGTCCTGAATAGAATAATCTTTGCCTCCCATCACTGCATTATGAATCCATATTCCATAATTGAAAAATACTATCCGGAAGGGAAACTTCGCGATATACTTATCATTCATTCCGAACTTGTTCGTGACAAGGCGCTTGAATCTCTTCGTCATTCCGGACTCTCATTCGACGAAAGTCTGGTTGTCAACGGTGCCATGCTCCATGATATCGGTATCTTTCTTTGCGATGCTCCGGGAATAGAATGTCAAGGCACAGAACCTTACATCCGACATGGTCTCTTGGGTGGAGAAATCCTAAGGAAAGAGGGTTATCCCGAACTTGCCCGTTTCTGTGAACGTCACACCGGCGCGGGACTAACAGCCCAAGATATCATTTCCCAACATCTCCCCCTCCCTCCGGTGGATATGCTTCCCGAAACAATAGAGGAGAAAGCCGTATGTTATGCAGATAAATTCTACTCAAAATCCGGTGATATTACAAAAGAGAAGTCCCTCTCCAAAGTGATCTCTTCCATGGATCATCACGGAGAAGATACCCTCAATCGTTTTATGGAATTGCATCACCTTTTCGGATACTAATAATTTCCTTTATCTCCGATAACGGTCCCAGAGAAATACTATACCATAGCTGACAGCGGCTACAAGGAGGAAGCCAAACATAAACTGATAACTGTTGCTCATCTCAGCCGTGATGAATATAGCCATAAGGGGGGCTTTGATTGTGCCGGCCATTACACCAGCCATACCTAAGAGAGCAAAATTCTCTACGGGAAGATTAAAGCCAAACCATGTATTCATCATCAGCCCGAAGAGATAGCCGGCCAAACATCCGGCAAAGAGTGTCGGAGCGAAATCTCCGGCCACACCTCCACCGTTGATGGTAGCCGCCACAGCTATCCCCTTAAGAAGCAATACACCTGCTGTGACGAGCATCAGTAGTCCCGTCGTTGACATTCCTGTATAAAATGGACTGAAACTCAATAATTCGGATGGACGACAATTGATAATCTTATCCACTATCCCATATCCTTCCCCGAAAAGGGAGGGGAAGAAAAATATCGCTGCAGATAAAACCATACCACCCATCAACGCCCGGAACCAAGGATTTGAAATCCCATTGAAAAATCTCCCGGCTGCTTGCTGCGAAGTATCATAATATATACTGTAAATTCCGCAGAACACCCCCAGCAGTGTCATCCAGATAAAATTTGACGGGTCGAATGAGATATAGTCCACAAATTTTAAGTCGAATGCAAATCCACCAAAGGCAAGCGCCGTGCAGGATGAGATAAGACAAGCAGCTACCAATGCAATGACCGGGAGAGTGCTGAGTTCAAGACCAAGCACCTCCAAAGTGAAAAGCACACCTCCGACAGGCGACTTGAAGATGCCGGCTATACCCGCCCCCGCTCCGATGCCTATAAGCAAGCGCAACCAACGGTCGTCGATATGAAGCCAACGGGCAAAATTGCTTGCTATGGCAGCCCCTGTGTACGCACTCGGTCCTTCGGCTCCTGCCGAACCTCCAAATCCAATAGTAACAGAACAGCCAATAATATTGGTATACATCAGATTGCTCCTCAATTTATATTGTCCGTTCTGAAGATCTCGCTTTATCATTGCCGTGCCATGGGAAAGATCTTCCTTAAGAAGATAACGCTGGAAGACCATCGCCAAAAAGATACCGACCACCGGAAGCAAAAGCAATAGATAATTGGATCCATCGGAATGAAGCCCAATCGAAGCAAGTTTTCCTATCCATTTGATACATTCCTTCATGAGAAATGTGGCAAGCCCGGTCACAACCCCTATAGCGACCACCGCTATCAGAAGTCGCTTCTTGCTGACATTGTCAACAGCTTCAGTGTGATAGATTTTAGAATCGACTCTTCCTCCTGTCGTGGGATCAGAGGAACCATCTGAAGAGGCCGCAAGATTGGGTGCAGGCAAATTTTCATTTATAGTGGACATAAGCTTTCTTTATATTTTTAGGAGAAGAGGGAGTAAGTATATTAGCTGAAACTACTTATTTATAATACCTAATTAAGATAAAATATGTTCACCTCTTTTTCCGTTTTTTTATCATGAATAATACGTTTACTACCCGTTTTTTAAAACTTTCCCTTCTTGTTGCCTCCCTTTTCCCTCTTCCGGTGGCATTTGCCAAGGGCGACAGTGAGGAAATCACCTCCCCTGACGACACTCATTATGCAGCTATCATAAAGATTGATTCCGAGGATGCCATTGAAGATCTTGAGAAGGCAGGAGTCGAGATATTGCGTCGTCGCGACGAGCTGCTTCTTTGCTATATACCTTATTCATATTCTAATGGGAATGCCCGTAAGAGTCGATCTATCAAAAAGACACCCGGATCTCCTAAAGGAATCGTGAAGATTGAACGTGGACGCCAAGTGGCACCTAACATGGATAAGGCACGCGAATGGTTTGAAGCATCCTCAATCCATTCCTCCTCCCCGACTTTCCCTCCTTTCACCGGGAAAGGGGTTGTGGCCGGGATATGCGACATAGGCATAGATCCGCTTCATCTCGCATTTCTTGACTCCGCCGGAGAGCCGAGAATCAAACGCATCGTTCAATACAAGGAGGGTTCCGGCGAGAGAATCCTTCTCGAATCGAAAGAGGAATATGAGAATTGGAAGACCGATAACTATGATAACTGGCATGCCTCCCATGTGGCCAATATCATGGCTGGGGGATTCGGCGATTACAGAGGGATGGCACCGGATGCAGATATAGTGGTCACCACTTCACAGCTATCTGATGTCGGGCTGCTTTGCGGTGCGGAAGATATCCTCGAATATGCCAAAGAACAAGGGAAACGCGCCGTAATAAATATGTCGATGGGTAATTACACAGGACCTCACGACGGCACATCTCTTTTCTCTCAATATCTTGACCGTATTGCAGAGGAGGCTCTTGTGGTGCTCTCGGCCGGAAATGCAGGTAATTCCAATTTCACTCTCCCTGTGGATTTTTCCGAATCTCTCCCCTCTGCCGCTCTTGCGCTCTATAGCCACGACTGGGTGCAGTTCAATCCCTACGGTGCGGTGGATATATGGAGCGCTAATGCATCTCCTCTACGCGTACGCTTCGGTATCCGGGATGCCGACCAAGGACACACCCTCATCCTATATCCTTGGCAGGAATTACATAATGGCGACAGTTTCACCGTTACTTCCAATCCTTCGGATGCCTCAGACGTTGAGGGAGCTGTGACTATCTTTGATGAGACATTCGCTTCCATATATTCCGGTTGGTTTGAGCTTCAAGGGAATATTGATTCAGAAAATGGTCGTTATCAAGCGCTCTTACAATATGATGCTCACACAGATATTGTATCATCCGGAGGTCCTTGGGCCCGTTATGTTCCAATTGTCGAGGTGGCTGGTCATCCTGGCACTCATGCCGATATTTATGCTGATTGGCAATTCACTCTTTTCCGCTCTCTTCCTGATCAGCCGGCACCGGGTTCCCTTCTCTCTTTCAGCGATCTGGCCACAGGGCAAAACATAATCAGCGTCGGAATGTATGTCAACCGCGACCATACCCCCAACATAGCCGGAGAGGATTTCTCCATCTCACGAAAACCGGGATCAATCGCACCGGAAAGCGGGTATTCCACTCTTCTCGACGGACGTGTAATGCCATCTACCGTGGCTCCCGGATATAATGTGGTCTCAGCTATAAGTCGACATTATTGGGATGCTCATCCCGATAGCGAACCAATCAATGCCGAGACTGTTCTGAATGGCGACCGTTATCTATGGGTAACAAACCATGGAACTTCCATGTCGGCTCCATATGTGGCGGGGACACTCGCCTGCTGGTTGGAGGCTGTTCCCTCACTTACCTCTTCTCAGGCACAGCAGGTAATAGCTCAAACCAACCGTTTTGGCTCGACACTCCCCGACACCCCCAATCCACGGCATGGACAAGGTTATCTCGACCCGGCAGCCGGTCTTAAGCTTGCTATATCCGCCTTCTCCTCCACAGGATCTATTTTTCCGGAATATGGATTAAACAAAAATGATAACAATCCCCGATTATCATTAGAATGCCGAAAGTTGATTATATGGAATCCGGAAGGAATGGCCGCAAGAATAGAGGTTACGGATATGGCTGGAACACAACTTATATCATCCTCCATATCTTCCACAATAGAAGAAATAGACCTCTCTTCCCTATCACCCGGCGTGTATATTGCTCATATCCCCGGTTCAAAAGCAAGACTAAAATTCAGGCTCTGAGTTAAGCAGCTACTTAAAAATTAAACCCTATATGTTTCACCAAGTAAAAAGATTGCGGTTCCCATTTACAGGAAACCGCAATCTTTATTTTTCTTCTTTATCTTTATCTTCCCATCACCTTGGATACGCTGAATATATAGCGGCTACCTTCAGTGTAGGTGCGATCAAGATAAATCTTTCCATCGAGAAGCATGGCACTCAGACGAGCCAGGAAGAGGCCGGCATCATCACGTTCACAAAGTTTCTCAATATCGAGAAAATTATCAAACATTACATCCTCATTACCTTCGGGCACAAATACGCTTGAATTGCTGAAAACGAATTCCACCTTATCTCCATGGTCATTCTCCCTAACTTCAAGCTTGATTTCACCACCCTCAGCCACACGGTTGGCAGCAAAGAATATATGATGAAGTATATATTCCAGACACTCTTTATCCGTGCGCAATTCAATGTCATGTTCAGGATAGACAATCTCCAGTTTGGCTCCGGAAGTCTGGTTGGCGCGTGCAATAGCGGATTCATCAATTATCACTTGTCGCACACTCACAGGACGGATGAATTTACCACGCCCCAACTTACCGATAGAGGAGATATAGAGAAGGTCGTTCATTATATAATTAAGCATATCGATAATCGACTTCGAACGCTTGCGACGTAAAATCTCCTTTTTATTAAGCACATTCACACGTTTTTCCGTGTCATCGCGCATATAGTCGCTATATTGCTGCTCCTTTAGATAAAGACATTCATCATCAAGATTCTTGATAAACTGTCCGATGCGCACGGTAGCCGTCCGGTATTTCATCCATATAAACAACAGCACAAAGAGAATGGCAGCAAACACCACCCAGCCAATCATGACGAAAGACATCATTCTCTCCACGCTTTCCTTCTCCTCCTTTTCCTTCTCGATCTGGAGATGGACATTATCAGCCCTGAGTTCATTTACGCGTGTGCGGATATCGAGTTCCTTGGCGCGGTCAGAGCTGCTGGACGTATCGCGCTCAATAAGCATATCATTATACAACTGCAATGCTTCTATCTGAGTATCCTTGTCTCCGACACCCTCGGCAGCAGTCTTGAGCCAGAAAAGAAGGCGACGGCGTTTGGCAGGCTGTTCCTCCTTCATCAGGGTCTTCCGGATGAGTGGAATTGCAGTGGCATAATCCTTTGTTGCCATCGAATAAGTGAGCAGTGCAAGCTGAGTGTTATTCTCAGTGCGCTGCACATCCTCATCCTCCTTCACGTATTCCCGGATTTTACTGTAGAATTCCTCAATCTCCTGAGGAGTAAGCGCCGGGAAATTGCCGAGCATACGGCGATATATGATATATTTATTCGGGAGATAATTACGGTATTTTCTACCCTCCGAATGATACTTATTCTCCAGATCCCCAATCATCTTGAGCATCTGCTTATCGGCCTCCACAGCCTCTTTCGGATTCCCGATTGTGGTATAGATGTTGGCCGATTCCGTAAGGAGAATATTATTAAGTGCATAAAGCTGGAAATCGGCCTGACTCATACGCTCCTTGAGCATGCCGACGTATTCGCCAAGCAGACCACCCTCCACACCACTGTTGGTGAGATATTCCACGATGGTGAAAAGTCGTAGCACACGGAGATTCAGAGGAAAATCCTTTGCCCTGGGTTCCTCTGCTATAAGCTGGGCGATACGCCCCTCTATCTTTTTGGAATCAGCCACACGCGCCTCCCCGGCCACCTGCCTCATGCGTATGAAAAGCGCCGTCTCCTCCTGCTCGCGGCTACGGGGAATTTTCGAAACCTCCTCATTGATGTAACGATACACGGAATCCGGATTGCCCACAGCAGGAGCCAACTGGCTGAGCTGACGGAGAAGGTCGAGACGGATGTCATTGCGATCCAATCGCGTGGCAAGATTATAAAGCTCTGTGGAATAGTGAAGCTTCTCCCTACGCGGCACAAGGTCAAAGAGGTCATAAAGAATCTTGATTGAATCCTCCTGACTCCTGGTATGCGCAAGTTTCTGATTGAGCTGACGCTCTATTTCATCCACTTTCTCGGCATTCGAGAATCCATATTGTGCTCCACATAGGAGGAAAGTAAGAAGAAGAAGAATTTTTTTGATCATCAGTTAGCGTATATGGACTTTTATGAATCCGAAGAGATACTTTCTGAAATCCGGCTAAACAATGCTGAATCCCATTTAGTTGCTCTCCTCCGAAATCGGGGTTGTTTAGTTGTGTTTTAACACTTGTTTGATAGTCGTCTGCAAATTTAATGATTTTTGCGTATTTGGGCAAAAGATTTAAATAAAAAGTTGTTTACAATTAAAAAGAAAAAGATTAATTTTGTATTCAGATAGAATTACGGCAAAATTATCTAAATACAAATCTTAATCTAAGTCAAAATTTTTTAATCTCATATTTTCTTACATGAAATCCAAAAACCTTTCAAGACTGATGGCTTTTGTGATGCCGCTGTGCGCACTTGGCGCTGCCATGCCGGCATCGGCCCAGAGCGACTATGACGCGCAGTTCCTTTCCTATCCTACCTACAACGGCGATGACCTTGAGCTGACCGTTGATAATACGGGCACTCACTTCCGTCTCTGGAGCCCGAAGGCCCAGGAAGCGGTGGTGAATCTTTACACCAACGGCCATACCGGAAAACCCTACTCCACTCTCAACATGAAATTCGACGCTTCCAACGGCACTTGGACTGCAAGCGTACCTGAGAAGCTTTACGGTAAATTCTATACTTTCCGCATCAAGCACGACGGCAAATGGCTTAATGAGACCCCCGGCGTATGGGCAAAGGCTGTGGGTGTGAACGGCAAACGCGCTGCAATCATCGATTTCGCCACAACGAATCCTGATGGCTGGAATGCCGATAAAGGTCCGGAGGTGAAGAATTTCTCTGATGTAATCGTGTATGAAATGCATCATCGTGATATGTCGATGCATCCATCTTCCGGAATTGCCAACAAAGGTAAATTCCTTGCGTTGACAGAGGAAGGCACCACTACCCCTTCCGGACAGAAAACAGGTATCGACCATCTCAAGGAACTCGGTATCACTCACGTGCATATCCTCCCTTCCTACGACTATAACTCTGTGGATGAAGCCAATCTATGGCAGAATACATACAATTGGGGATACGATCCTCAAAACTATAATGCTCCGGAAGGCTCATACTCCACCAATCCTTCCGACCCCTCCTCTCGTGTGCGCGAAATGAAGGAGATGATCAAGGCTCTCCATGATGCGGGAATAGGTGTCATCATGGATGTGGTATATAACCATACGGCCGAGAATGAAGGCTCCAATTTCGAGCTTACCGCCCCGGGATACTATCATCGTCACCGCAACGACGGATCTTGGTCGGATGCTTCAGGTTGCGGCAACGAGACAGCCTCTGATCGTAAGCAGATGCATGATTACATCGTGAATTCAGTGAAATATTGGGCAGATGAATACCATATCGATGGTTTCCGCTTCGACCTGATGGCTATTCACGACACTGAGACAATGAACGATGTGGCTGCGGAGCTTAAGAAAATCAATCCCTCTATCTTCGTATATGGTGAGGGTTGGACAGCTGGCGATTCTCCTCTTGCAGTGGAACGTCGCGCGCTTAAAGAGAACGTAAGCAAAATGAAAGATATTGCTGTTTTCTCCGACGACCTTCGTGATGCCGTTAAAGGACATTACACCGATGCCTCCGACCGTGGGTTCGCCACCGGCAAACCCGGACTTGAAGAGACTGTGAAGATCGGTATCGTGGCTGCAACGCCTCATCCGCAGGTGGATTTCAAGAAAGGCAACAATTCCAAGTTCCCCTATGCAGCTTCCCCTGAGATGATCGTAAATTACATCTCTTGTCACGATGACCTATGCCTCACCGACAAGCTCCGCAAGTCGATGGAAGGGGAGCCGGAAGAGAATATGCTCGCGGCTGCCAAGCTTGCACAGACGATCGTCTTCACTTCTCAGGGCACCCCATTCATGTTTGCCGGCGAAGAGGTGTTCCGCGATAAGAAAGGGGTACACAACTCCTACAATCAGCCGGATTCCATCAATGCAATCGACTGGGCAAACAAGACTAAATATAACGACCTCTTCAATTACTACAAGGGTCTGACAGCTCTCCGCAAGGCTCATCCAGCATTCCGCATGACCAAGGCTGACGACATCGCGAAGAACCTTGTTTTCGACAAGATTGATTCCAAGAAGACTCCGAACCTCATTTCCTATTCTTTGAAGAATAATGCCAACGGCGACAGCTGGAAAGAGATAAAGGTTATTTTCAACGGTGCTTCAAAAGCTCAGGAAGTGAACGTGAAGGGCGGCAACTGGAAGATCGTTGCTTCCGACGGTGCTATTGATCCGGAAGGCAACCTCGGCACAACAAAGGGTGGCAAGATAACCGTTCCTGCCTATTCCGCCCTTATTCTTGCTCAGGAGTAAAATCAAATTTCTCTACATCTCCATATAAAAATGAGATAGCCGTGTCCGAGTAATCAGACACGGCTATCTTACTTTGTGCATCCGGTAGGGGAACTCCTTGATAGTAAGAAATCCTACTTTACAACAACCTTATATGCTTTCTTACTTGTCTTCAATAAATATACGCCATATCCCACACTTAAATGTTCACCGTTATTTAGGGTCCCGATTTTGACACCATGAAGATTATATACATCCGCCAAATCACCGGAAACCAAAGTTATTTCACCGCCTGAGAGGTTAACCCTGAGGTTATCATCCTCGTCTATACCCTTTATAGAATTTTGAGCAAAGCTTTTGCGAACTGCATTTTCAATATAGCCGGTCTTCATGTTGAGTACCATTACAATTAAATGGGCATTATCCCAATTTTGCACCCCGGGAACATCAAAAGTCATAGGAAGAGAATAGGCCTTTTCAGCTTCAATTGAACCAGGCAGTGCATTTTCACCAAGTATATGAGCTGCTCCTACTGCCACTTCATCGTAATATATATTTACGGGATTTTCACTGAAATCCCAGCCGGAAAGAGAACCATCCGTATAATAATTTGTCTGGTTATAAGGGCCTACATTATCTTCTGTCACTACATATGCCCAACCATATTCTGTATTATCTTCAGAAACAGCAAATTTTACCCTTGGATTTACGTATGCCATATCGCCAATTATAGACATATCTTCAATGGAAATCTCTGCAAGCGAAGGTATCTCCATTTCTCTCAGGAAATTCTCCTCAAGTTCATTAAATTCCGGATCACAGCTTATCACGCGATCAATAGTAGAGTATGGATAACCGACTATATCAATATAACGGTTCAAGTAGGGCTGATATGCTTCAATTTGCATTCTGTCGGAGGAGTGAGCTGCTACACCTATAAACTTTTCAGGATATTTCTCAGCCATTTGACGCATACCTACAATTCCTCGTGGGCAGTTACCACACCATGTGCCGGTCCCTTCTTCAACTAAAATCTTCCTATCAAACCCAATGTCATCGGGCAGATTTAAAATATAGGTGGAGATCATGTTATTAGAGAAAGACGACAGAGGACATCTGAAATATGTACCCTTAAACGTTCTTTAGCCGAGACTCAGAATAAATATGAAAAGACGGAGGAGGCAAGAGCTGAACTATCACAGCTTGGAGATAGCAAGTTAGCTTCGCAACTTTTACAAGTGGCTGCCGTGGAAGACACTCTAAACAGAATTGGGGAGTTGGTTAAGAATAAAGAAGAAGATTTACCTCAAAAAATAAAACTCATCGGAGATTTGGTTTCCTCTTCAGAAGCAAAAAGGGATGGTCGGAAGAAATTTGAACATCATTTTGAACAGGCTCATGCAAAATTTTTTAAGAATCTTTATTCTGCTCACCCCGGCCTCACTCCGGGGGAAGTCAGGATTTGCGCCTATCTTATAATGAACCTCTCCAACAAAGAGATTGCAAGCATAGTCAATAAATCAGTTCGATCGGTAGAATCAACCCGTTATCGCATTGGGAAGAAATTAGAGTTGGCCGAAGGAGAATCTCTTATTTCATACTTACGCCAATTTTTGGACTAATTGAAATCTACTTATGGCATCAGAAAATGCAAGTGGGCATAAAGCCAATTTATGTACGTAACTTCAGTGCGTGACATATTAAAAAATAAAATGCGACTGTTTCGGGCAGCCGCATTTTTATTTCAATCAGTATGAGGTTATTAGGTTTTAATATCTCTCATATATTATCCTATTGTCAGAAAGCAATCTTATAGCTACGCGATCCGGCTTTCACCATATATACACCCTTGCCGGGGAGCGAAATTTCCGCCTTAGCATCGGATCCTGAATAGAGGATTGTTCCGTTGGCAGCAGCCACAGTTATCATATCTTTATCAGGATTTGAGATAAGGAGATGTTCACCGCTGCGAGTCACGACCGCACCGGTATTGACCATCTCCGCAGTGCCGCTGGTGGGCTGGATGGAGTAACCGCCGATAATGAGGTAATTCTCCGATGTGGGGAGGCAACCATCAATATAGAGGCCAATCCACTGCTCGCCGAGATATTTTGAAGGTATTTCCACGATAACATCCTGCCAGCCTGTCGACATCGGTATATCAGCGATCTTCTCAAGGTTGGGCATACCATATTTAGTGGCATAGACACTCTTCTGAGTTGCCGATCCATCACCGTTCCATATCTTCAACACTGCATGAGCGTTGTCGAGAGATAGCGTGGAGAAACGTGGCAGCCCCATACGCACCCATGCTTCGGGCGATTCAGTATAGCCAATCACGCCAAATGCAATTTCACTATTTGCAAATGCCGGATTGACAAGTTCGGGCTGACACCATGTCCAACTTCCGTCTGTATACTTGGATGTGGGAGCCGAGGCCTGCATAGGTGTGTAGGTAAATTGCATGTTAGGGAATGTCTCGACCATCGGGAGTTTGTAAGGAGTACCCATCACACGCCCCACGTATGAGCGTGCCGGTGAAATTCCGGCTGCATTCTTGGCAGCGATTCCGATACGTATGAAATTCTGAGTTGTCCCTTCAGGAAGCGTATATGTGTATTCAGTAACATCTACACCGGCGCAGACAGGGTCTTCAAGGAACTCACCCATTGAAGAAATCTGACCGATCATATATTCAATGCCCGTGGAGGATACATAACCACCGTAGAGACTCTCATCAGGAGCTCTCCAGGTAAGGTCTATGCTCATATTGTCGGCTGTAACAGTTCCTGTGAAATCTTCACAATAGGATAGATAATCCATTCCTGTGAATACTGATGCTTCTGATGGTGTGCCCTCTATCCCATCGGCCACCGGAGTGACTGTGATATAGTTATCCCCTTGTGCTGTTCCGATCACAACTCTCTGTTCAGATCCGGGGAGCGCCTCGATCTCTTTTCTTTCAGCAGCTTGAACGATCACGGTTAGTTTCGTATCGGCGGGTATGGCCTCACCGGTGAGATAAGTCTCAGGCATCTTGAATTTCAATGTTGCGGTCAGATCGGCATCGCTGGATTCTACGATCTCAAGGTCGGAAACCGAAGATGGGACAGCAGCCACCTCCTCTGTGGCAGAGACAGTAATATTTTTCACGATGAGATCCTTCTGATCAGGTGCGGAGCAACCTCTTATAGCAATGTAATATGTTCCGGCCTTTGGAACTGCAAACTTACCGCTATATTCTTTCCATTCATTGAACTTCTGAGCTCTTGTCTTGGGAATCACAGGGATTGTCATTGCCTCAACTGTCGGTGCATTACCTGCCCACACTTCGAAATATTCCAAAGAACCGGAATAGCCGCCACGAGCTGCTTCAAGCGATACCTCATATATGACTTCATTGCTTTCAAACTCGGCTGCCGGCATAATCAACCAATCGTCGGGCTGATTATAGCTCCAGCCGGATGCGAAACAGAGGTCACCCCAGGAATCGCTCAAGCGCCACATACCATATTCCGGACTGCCATCGACATTTATAATGGTGACCATCTCCCCATCATGTTCGGTCGGCTTGACGTTCATCGGGAGAGAATATGGCTTCCCTATAACACATTTTTCCGATTCTCCGGGCTCGGATTCATGATCGGCGTAAACGGCTTTCACCTGCGCCCTATATACATCCTGAATTCTATCGGGATCAATCTCCACATTCATTTCAGTGGAAGATGTAGTGCCTATAAGAGCGTTATTGAGGTAGATCTTATAGGTCACAGCCGTTGGATCCACATAACCTCCGTGAGCACCCGCTGTCACGGCATCCCAACTTACATTCTCTCTTGAAAGAACTACATTTTCAGGTGCCATCGGAACGTCATCTCCCACGTATTTATGTAATACACGAGGATATCCATCCTTGCCATTGAATGAAGTCTCCAGACGGAAAGTATGTTCACCTTGATCCACGACAACCGGAATCGTAAGCTCGGATCCTGTCTGAGCTTCCCCTGAATCAAGTTTTGAGCCATTATCGAAAAGAGTCCATTTAATGGTGCCTGATATTGGTGAGGCATTCATTGCTGAGTCGGGCAAGCGGAATTTAAGAGTTCCATTAAGATCATTCTTCACGAAATCAGCACTTATCAATTGAGCCGAAGCCGGACCGGAGGAATCAGCCGGACCATCGGGAGTGATGAAGAATGTAAACTGCGTATCTATCGGGAAACGATAGAGCTTTTCCATGCGCTCCTCTTCAGGATAAATTGCATAAAGTTCTGAAATCGAGGTGTAGACCCCCGGATTCCATAGCAGGTAGCCATCGTTGGGACTGAACGCCAAGGCTCCCTTGCTATTGGCAAAGTCGGGTACGGGCAACTCGAAAAGTTCTGTCATTGATCCGTCGGAAAAGACCTTAACCAGATTGCCACGAGTATTGACACCATAAAGACAACCGTCGACCACACTATAGCATAAAGAATAGCATCTATCCCCCGGAGAGTCAAGTTGCTTCACTATTACTGTATCTTCCGGGCGGTCCGCAGGAGCCGATTTGAAATAATAAGTGGCATCCTCGGGATCAGCACCTCGGCCAAAACCGAAAATCTTATCCGCTACGGGATCATAGGCTGCTGAATAAAAGTAGGAGGTATAGTCGTAAGCTATATCAATCGGACGACTCTCAATCACTTCTCCGGTCAGGGGATCTATTTCTTGATAAGCATAGACACCCACGAGGTCTTCAGAGCCAAGTAACATTACACAGGTGCCACAAAGATGTCCGTTGCGCATCCATCCGTTATTCATATAGACACCCATGTCGGCATACGTATATGTCCATAGACGTGATGTCTTTCCCGAAGGTTCCAACTCATACCAGCCGCCAAGGAAATCGAGGTCATCCTGATACGACATGAACCCATAGATTGTGGAACCGGTCTCTCCTGAGCGAGTGATGCTTACAGGATCGCCCGTATGACGAAGAGTGAAAGCTTTCTCTTTTAGATTCTGCTGTTTCACATCCCCTAATTTCACTTTTCCCGATTCAGATTCAGGAGCGAAGGAGGCACCCGAAATCGAGATAGCGCCGAATACTATCAGCGAGACAGCAAATTTAATTCTCATAGTAGTTTTGTTTATGAATGAAATAAGGAAAAGAGGTTGTTATTGGAATTAAAAAGAGGAGGCAGACCCATCAGAGTCCACACTCCTCATCCATGACTTAATTCAACTTATTTTACAATTACTTTCTCTACTTTTACGGAACCATCGGCCTTTACAGAACGACGGATAAGAGTGGAGCCCTTCATAGCGCGAACCACACGCAGACCGTTGAGATCATAATATTCCACATTGGTATCTGACTCGGAACCGATCACCATGATACCACTTTGTGAACCACCGGGAACCACATCGAACTCGGAAGAGAATCGACCGGGGATACCATCATAATTGGCACGTATGGCCACCTTATGAGAAGCAACGTCATCAGCGCGTGTAGCGGCTACAACATACTTAGTGTCCTCTACATTTTCGGTCGTCACTCCGTCGATTTTCACATCATAGCTGAGAGGTTCTTCGCCATAGCTGTTCTTGGGAGCTTCCCAGGAGACTTCAAGCTGGCCATTAGCCTCAGTGACTGCCACCTTATCCACACCGGGATAATCGCATATGATGATACGGTCGAGAGCAATGTCGGCATTGTCATCTGCATCCTCAGGCACAACTGTTGTGAAATATACAGAGGCTTCGGATCCTACTGCATCCGTGAGATAAACAAGTGAGGATATCCATGCAGGCTTCTCTGTCTCTGCATCATAATTCTGAGACAGACCGGGGATAAAGGTGAGAAGATCTGTGGATTCGCCGTTCTTTCTTATACCGATTGTAAGAGAGGTGCGGTCAAAATCTTTTGTGGCATGATAGAATGTCAGCACGGGGAAGGAAGCATCCTTAAAGTCAATTGCTGAAGATACCATTGTATCAATATTGCCACGGCTTGCATAATATGTGCGGATATACGCATCGTCATCACTACTTTCTACGCCATTACCGTCACCAACACCATTGATTCCGAGTGAATAGGAATAGCTTGTAACATCCCAATTGGAACTATAGCCACCGCTATATTCATAAGCCCACTTTTTATTTGCGCCAAATTCATAACCCCAGTAGCCTTCTACCTGAGCATTGAAATTCTCTTCAAATGGAAGCTGATAGGCCGGGCCTCGAAGTATTTCAGAAGTCATAGTGTAATCACCTTCACCCAAGGAATTATAGGCCATCACTTCATATTTAACAGCTGTAGGTCCTGTCAGGTCATCAAGAGGGTCGGTGAATGTGCATTCCTGTAAATCTTCAGCAAGAACCGCCGGAAGATCTCCATGACGCTCCACCTTATAGCGGATATTAGCCGGATTAACGTAACCACCATTCTTACCATTTTCAGGTGCTTTCCAATTAAGAGTCACACTGCCATCCTCATTTTCAGTCATAGTCAGATCCGTGGGATAGCCGGGGACATCCTCTCCAACGAATATAGAATACCATCCATAATCACTCTCCCCATACTCACAAGCCGCGTATGCACGGTAATCATACCTCTTACCGGGGATTGCGTCATCGTCTGTAACGGTATATGTCTTTCCGGGAACGGGATCGTTTATAGTTTTCACTATCCGTTCATCATTATAACCTATATATTCGGTAATACGAATCTGAGACAAAGGAACCGACAAAGGATCACCACTCGCTAAAGTCTCAGGAGCAGTAACTGTCAGGGTGACAGGGAGAGAACCATTCTCCCCTAAAGAACCTGTAAGTGTTGGTTGTCCGGGCTTTACACCGGCAAAAAGATAGAAGCTTTTTCCATAGCTCTCCTCTCCATTCTCATCATAGATATACGCTACATAGTTATATTCGTAGCCATATTCAAATTCTCCGAATTCATCGGTAAACTCAACCAACGAACCAGGTTCGCGCTCTTCCTCCGATTCATAAACCGGAATATCCATTTCTCCTAAACTATAACAGCCTCTTATCACTTTGACCTTCGTGATTTTTTTGATCGGCTGAGGATCGTCCCAGGAATATTGATGTGTGGAACAAACGAAGGATCCGGAAACAACCGGATTGCCTCCATTTAGATCGAATTTCATCTGGAAGTCCGTGGGATTGTCAGGTTTCGCCCAGGCTGCCATACTAACTGTTGCCATCGCGGCCACGAGTATATATTTATTCATGCTGTTGGTTTTTATTAGCCACCGGGAAGGCTGTTAATTTTCATAATGTAATGGACCCGGAGAGAAAGGATATCCGGAAAAATGATATAATTTCTCTTTCCAATACAATTCTTTAATGACAAATTTAATATAAATCTTGTTATTTTCCTACTATTTTCCATCCTTCATCGTTAAATCTCGGCTGTTCATCATCATTTCTTAACAAATGTTCAACTTTTGCACCTTTATTAATGATAAGAAAAGAAGGAAACAGAAAGGGTCGCAAAGATTATGGGAATAAAAAGCCGGGAGGTCTGTGACCTCCCCGGCTTACGGACCCGTCTAAGACGGATCTCCTACTCCACTACTACTTAATCTTTAATCTATCTTATCTTAATCTTTACATTTATTCTACTTTTGTCTCGTCACTTTACAATGACTTTCTTCGAGATGCCGGCTATTTCTACGATATAGATACCCGGTTCAAGAGGAATCTCCATATTTTCGGTGGCCTCACCTATTGATACAATCCTTAGACCGGAGATAGACCAGATAGATATATTCTTGCCTTCAGCACCGGAAACATGGATTGCTCCGCGTAAACCCTCTACTCTTAAAGCATCTTCAATCTCTGAAATGCCCGACCTACGGAGTTCGAATGATGCGGATGGTGCGGATTCTCCCTCTTCATAGACCGCAGTGACATGATAAACAGCCATCTCCTCCTCCACATCGGAATCCAAATAGGATGTGGTGCTCAAAGGAGTTGTGTTCAGACGGAGCCCATCGCGATAGATATTGTAACCGATATGGTTTATGCGCTCACTCCAAGGCGCCGGAATATAGCTGAAATCATCCACAAAGAGCATATACTGGTCGTTGGATACATAATGTATTGCCGCATATACGGCACCTTCCGGAAGCTCAACCGTGATATATTCCCAGTCGTTGCCTTCGAGAGTCTTTGAGAGAGCCACGCCTGTGAAATCGGCAGGATCATTCCCGCTGAGGGAATATCTGACTTCTATACTCTCCTTTCCGTGTGCCTCATAATAGTTCTTGGCATAGAAGGAGATGGTCTGTGCTTCGCCCGAAAGACGCGGAGAAATCGCCCAGTCATCGTTGGGAGCAGCTGCGTATGAAGCCATGAGATACTGTTTACCGGAGTTGGCGCCGAATGTGCCGTTAAAGCCGGGCCAATCGGAATTCATCACAATGAAGGCATAGGCACGGTCATCACCCAATCCCTCTATCTCAACACCCTGGGGCACAGCAGTCACAGCTTTGTCGCGATCCACAAATCGCCAGTCGCCTCCGGGATTCATTGAGAAGGGCGTCATATCCTCGAAATCTTCTGTCACGGTTTCGCCGTCGAATTTCGTCATGTCGAGGGCATCCCATTCAATACGGTTGCCGGTTTCAAGAGCATTGCCACGCAATTCATCCACCTTCGGGAAGTTGGTATGGACCATATGTATCGGCATTACATATACCTCGTCGTCTGCCGCATTCTCATCCTTATTCCAGGATAGACGAACACTGTAGCGAACATCGCGTGTCTCTGTTATAGGAAGTGCACATTTGAACACCACCTCCATCAATTTGCCTTGAGAAAGAGCGAGATTCCCACGTGTCTCCACAGGCTCATCATCACGAAGCAATTCCAGAGAGAAATCTTCAGCATCTGTGAGCGATGAATTTTCCACAGTCACTCTAATTTCAAACTCCTCATCAGGATATACAGAATCCGGGGAATCTATACTCAGGATTCCAAGATTGCTCTGATGAATATAATCCACTATCACATTGTCGAGAAGATAATATATATAGCTGTTGGCCGTGCATTTGAAACGCAACTGAACCTCCTCTCCCTCAAAATCGGCAAGAGAAACCACCACTCGGTTCCATCCCGGCATAGGAAGGGTATTATTAACCACCTTTTTCAGGAGTCGGTATTCTTCGGTGTTTGCAATCCTCGCTTCGATTTCGAGAGTATTTTCATCATCTTTCACCCCATTATCTGTGAACTGATATACAAAAAGGGAAACCGATGGATTCTTACAATTCTTCAGTGAGATCTTCCCTGTGTAAATTGCGCCACAATCACCGGGGCTGGTCGCCTCCATAAGAATCATGGCATCATCACCATCCTGAGAATTTACACCGTCGAAATATCCGTCATAGCCGACACCCCAACGGGTTTCACCCTCTATCTTGGTGGAGCCGAGTATTCCTCCGAAATTATCGTTGAAGGAATCGCGATATGGGGTTTCGTAGGGGGCGCCCATAGGCACCATATCGGAATATGCTATCGTTGACTCTCCTGCCGAAGTCTTGGCAATCACTCCGAAGCGAACAAAATCCTGATAACCCTCCGCCATAGCCTGATAAGAGGCCGATGTTTCAGTGGTCTCATATTCCTCTCCATCTATATCCACAAGTTTATATGAAATAAAGGAGGGATTGATGGGGAAACCGTCGCGGTCAAGAGTCGGAGGATTCCAGCTTATGGAGGCCACACCTTCATTTATCTCCTTGAGAGATATGTTCTCTACCTCACCGGGTACATTTATACCGACAAAGGCAGAAGCAACGGCTACCGCACCGGCACCGGATTCATTCCAAGCAACGACAGTATAGGTGTGGATACCATCAGACAACCCCTTGTCGACATAAGATAATTGCTCTCCGATCTTCACGTCGGAGAAGATAGAGAGAGGTTCGGAATTCCCATCACGGAAGAGCTCTACACGAGAGATACCATCCAATGCATCACCGGCTATCGTATGTGTCGGCGCATTGAAGGAAACAGTCACGGAGTCACCACCATCCATATCGGCTGTGGCTTTCATTTCCGCACATGGAGCGGGGGCAGAGGTGGAACGCCCGCTCTTAATGCTGAGATTGTCGATTCCGACCCAGAACATATTGGGATCACTGATACCATGTATTCCGAGCCAATATTTTCCCGACTTGCGCGGTATGAAATCAACACTGATATTTTTCCAACTTTCATTGTCGACCACAGTCGGCTCAAGAAGCACAATATTCATATCTTCAACCGAGGGGCCCTCCCCTATCATCATCTCGATACGCTCCGGATTGAAACTGCCGTAACTGTTACGCACATCGAATGAGATGCTATATTGCTCATCCTTTACCAAATTCAATGCCGGGGATATCAGCCAGTCGTCGGAAGGACGGTCGGAATAGAAGAGACGGGCGTATCCCTGCCAGTATTCCCAAGCCTTTCCGTCGGCATTTGAATCAATCACTGTAAAGGTGTTGAAATCCTCTTCTGAATCGAATTTCTGATCGTAGGGCGGTGTCACGAATCCAAGAGTGATCGTCTGTGTAAAGCAACCAACTCCTTCCAGACCGGCGAAACAGGGAACAACCTCGAAGCGATAGGTTACGAGTGAATCCGGTTCGGGGAGCGGGGTTTCAATCTCAGAACCTTTCAAATTATCACATACCAAAAGATTATCCGGAAGACGTGTCACCCGGTAAGTTACCTCCTCAGTATCTATATATCCGCCGTCGGCCGATTCAGTGACCGGCTCCCAGCTCACCACAGCCTTTTCATCGGAATAAGACAGGGTGGCAGTGGTGGAGGCAGGCACACCATCACCTATGAACATACCTTTCCGCACACGGGGCGATAGTCCGGCTTCATTGGAGACAGTAAGACAGAAAAGGTATTCGCCGCGCTCGGCAATATTGTATGAGAGTGAAATCTCCTCACCCGGTTCTCCTTTCCCGCTCCGGTCGTCGAGACCTTCGCAGGAGATGCTCCATTCCAAAGATCCGGAAAGAGGTGAGCCTCCGAAAGTCTTTTCAGGGAGTGTAAAAACAATATCTCCGTTGAGTGTGCCTTTAGGGAAATTCAAATCAAGTGAAGCCGGGGATGCCGGAGCGGCGTCTATGGCTTCGGGCACAGGAATGAAAAGCCCCATCACCTGCTCATCATGAGGGAACTGCATGACTTTGGTGGCTTTAGCTGTAGAGAGATCCACCTTATATAGATATGAATGCCCATCTTCAGGACAAGCTGTCCAATACATCACCCCCGATTCAGGGTCAATTGTTGCGGAAGTCGGGTAACGGGGCACAACGCCCGTGAAACCGATCTGGGAAGTGGCTCCCGTCTTCTTATCCACGCTCAGCAAATTCCCCATCATATCAATTGCATAGCCATGTCCCCACATATCAAAGGCCAAGGCATTCCACTTCTCTATATCGGCAATCTTATGACTTTCACCCTTGGAATAGTCGGCTGTGCCAAACCATGCCTTTGTTTCGGAACCTTGCACATAGAAGCATCCATAGATCTGCTCCGATACGGGATCGTATCCGAGATCGTATGCCATCATCTCAAAGGGTACACTTTTCATCTGCCCTATTTGTTCCCATGTCTTCAGATCGTATGTATAGGCCTGGGTGTAAGACATGCCATAGAAGGTGTAATAACGCACTGCGGTATAGGTGGAGGATGTGGCGACCCCACTTCCTCTCCCGAAACCTTCAGCGCATTCCACTATACGCGAGAAATCTTCGCCGGGTGCAGTCGGAATGGAATAGATGCCCCATTGGTCGAATTCCTCTGTATCGGAGAGAATTACAGTGCCATATAGATTAGGGCCCTGCGGTTGATCGGCAGCAGGAACGATTTTTTCAGATATGGATAGTGCCGATCCGGTTAATGCTGAAGCAGCGACCAGCAAAAGTCCACAAGAGATGTACAGGTTGTTACTCATAGATAAATGATTTAGATTTCTGTCATTTTTCTTTCAGTGAAGGCCATTTGATTATTAAACGAATAGCATTCATTATAGAAATACGACATTCTGTAATTTAGAAAGCAAATTTAATGGTTCGGATAGAGAAAAAGTTTATCCGATGGTAAAAAAAGTATTTGTCGAGATAATTTCGGAATTCAATCGTCGGATTCCGATTTAAGAAGCGACCTCTTGATTCGGGAAAGCGACTGCTCTGTGATACCCAGATATCGTGCCACGACTCTGGAGGGGAGTTCGCGGAATATGCGTCTTGGAAGATTTTTCTCCAAATTAAGATAGCGGCGTTCAGCATCCCCGGAAAGGAGAATGGCACGTTCCTCACTATATAGGATAAAATTTTCAGCCACTCCATGCATCCATAGGGCAAATTCATGACTTTTCTGCATATATTCGCGTATGAATGAATCCGGAATGCAGAGAGTACGCGTGTTCACCAAAGCCTCCCATTGCATCATGGGTGCCCTTTTTCTGAAGAAAGATCCTCCATGGAGCAGCACCGTGCAGGGAATTGCCATCGCATTCATCACCACCTTGTTTCCACTGATGTAGGTAGACCCTATGAGTCCGGAGAGCACGATATGCACTTCGCGCAATTGCTGACCGGGGTGCATAATTATTTCCTGACGTGTGTAGTCTCTCACCTCTCCCACTTCGAACAAAGGATCGAACAGATCGGGTGAGACGGGATAAAGACTCTCGAATTCTGAAAGAATCTTTTTTGTGTTTTCAATTTCACTCTGTGAAAGACTGCACATCAATATAGGTACGATTTATTTTATGGTTTCTCAATATACAATTAAGATCTCAGATAGTGTGGTTTTGTGTTTTGAAAATTTTTGCAAACTTAAAGAAAAAAATTTAAATAATATCTATAATTCCTATTTTATAATTGTTAATTTTTATTAATATTACTCTTATATTTTCTAAGAGAATAGAAAATGATATCCTCTCTCGGACATTGAAAAGCGTTTTATATCGGTATCATGGTCTCTTCTCCACCGGATGCGTCAAAATGCCTCTCTCATATCACGATTTTCAATAAGATTGAGTTCCACATAGTTCTTGAAAAGTTGCTGCCCTATATGTCGGATAATATAGGACTTTCCGATTTGTCTTGCTCCGCTTACTCCTAAAATCCTATCATTCCGCTCTGTTAAATATTCTCTGATTGAACGTTCTATTTTACGATAAAGCATATATTTATAATTTATAGTTAATTACATTGCAAATATACACTTTTCAATCCTTTTTAGCAAGTAAAATATACACTTTTCAATCCCTTTTGCCAAACAAAACATACACTTTTCAATCCCTTTTAGCAAACAAAACATACACTTTTCAATCCCTTTTAGCAAGCAAAATATACACTTTTCAATCCCTTTTGCCAAGCAAAACATACACTTTTCAATCCCTTTTGCCAATAAATATGGTTTCTCAATTTTAATTTCTCTTAAGACGTTATATAAACTACACCTATAAACTGGATAAATTAAATAAAATGAATCAATCCATCTTTAAATCAGCATTCTTGATACTTCTTCTTATCACTCCCTTACTTGCTGCTCAGGCGCAGGTTGTGAATGGAAGTGGACTTTTAGATGGTTGCTTTAGAATCATGAATTGCTAAAGAATAGGAGCAACTAATCTAACGATAGATTCAAAGGTGCGCTGTAGGCGCGGACGCTTATGCCATGTGCTGAAACGCACCTTCGTGCATTTTGCCAAGTCCTCAAAGAATATATCGCGCATAGCCCGGTTGGTGGCGCGGTCATAGATAAGAAGATTGGCCTCAAAATTATTCTCGAAGCTGCGGAAATCAAAATTGGTGGATCCGGCAGTAACCAACGTATCATCCACAATCATAGATTTGGCATGAAGCATCCCTGGCTCGTAAAGATAAATCTTGATTCCTGCCTTCAGACATTGCGTGACGTATGAGAATGAGGCGTATTGAAGCATTTTGGAATCACCTCGGCGAGGAATCATGATCCGGACATCCACATTGGCCAAGGCCGCTGCCTCAAGCGCATGAAGAAGTCCGTCGGTAGGCAGAAAATATGGAGTCTGAATATAGATAGACTTCGTCGCCGCTGAAATAGCTTTCTGAAAACAGAGGGCTATGTTGTTGTAACTGCTCATAGGTCCCGAACTGATAAGCTGCATACCGACATGGTTGTGTATGTCATTGACATGAGGCGTCGGATAATCAACCTTTTTATCTGGCTTCTGGAAATTCCAGTCAACAAGGAAAGAATATATAAGGGCATCCACAATGTCGCCGCGAAGACGGAAATGTGTGTCGCGCCATGCTGTGCCGTCCGCCGGACCTTTTTCATAACGGTCGGCTATGTTCATCCCGCCTATATATCCTATCTCGCTATCTATCACCACTATCTTCCGGTGGTTGCGCCAGTTGATGCGATTGGCAAGCTGAGGGAAGGTTACCTTGAAGAAGGGATGCGTCTCCACCCCGTTCTCGCTCATACGCTTGAAAAACCGGTTGCGGGCTGAGAAGCTGCCGACATGGTCATAGATAACCTTAACATCCACCCCCTCTCTTGCCTTCTCTATGAGAATATCTGAAATCTCCTTTCCTAAGGCATCATCGGAAAAGATATAATATTGAAGGTATATACTGCGCTTCGCGTTACGGAGATCATGCTTCAGGGATTCGAATTTGTCTCGACCGATAGTGAAGATTTTAAGTTCATTGTTGACAGTATAGATAGAGGTGCAAAGATTACGAGCCAACTTCACCAATGTGCGTTCCTCAGCGGAAAGGGGCTCTTCATCCAGATTCACCGGGCGCAGATGAAAACGGTTCATGAGCTTGCGCTTGTTCCGCCGGCTTATGATATGCTGTCCTTTCAGGCTGCGGCCGAAAAAGAGATAAAACACCAATCCGACAATAGGAAGAAAAAGCAACGCAAGAACCCATGCTATCGAACGGATAGGGTTTCTGTTTTCCGACAGAACGACCACGACCATACTTATTATAGTGACGCTATAGGCTATCAGTATAATTAGTGTGACCCACTCATTGAAGCTAATCCATAATAGTGCCGCCGTTGTAGACATATCTCTCTTTTATTCCGCTAATTTAATGAAATAATCGGTAACTTGCAAGAATTTTTATTTCTACTATTTTGTTTAAATTAGGAAGACTTTCTTAAAAAAGGATTTGTTTGATACTCTTCAATTAAATTCCAGTTACTGAAATGAGCCATTCAATCTTTAAATCATTACTATTGATACTTCTATTCATCGCTCCTTCACTGGTTGCCCAAGCACAAATTGTGAACAAGGAAGTGAACAAGTCAACCTATGTATTTAATTATGACAAAGGTGTTGTGTACAACAAACAGAAAGCCTTGATCCAACATCAATATAGTATGGGGGAAGATTTCGATATTGACAATGATTCCATTATTCCTAATTCATTTAAAAATGTTTTGGGAACAAAACGGATTCAAGAATTAAAGAACAACAGAATCATACTGTCCTTTGCCTGCGATCAGAGAGGAAAAATTGAGAATATCAATTTTATCTTTCCGGGGAAGAACTGCTTTCTGACTTCCGAAGAAATTGCTTCATTGGAAAAAACTTTACTTTCCAAGCAGTTTCCGGTAAAGATATATAATAAGAATGCAAAAAGCATAACATTTACCCGGATATACTCATTCAATCAAATGCTTTAGAATCATGATTGGCTACATAATCGGAGTCACCAATTTAACAAGCAATCCGAAGGTGTGTTGAAGGCGCGGATGCTTTTGCCACGTGCTGAAACGCACCTTCGTGCATTTCGACATGTATATATGGATTTGATATTGCGGTTCAGTCCACGGCATATTCTCCTCAGCCTGAGCCAGGGAGAGGCAATAATCTCTAAAATCCTCAACATTCATATTTCTAAATTTTTATGATTATAGTGAATCGTTTTCTGAATGTTACTCATAGTCTTCACTTTATGCAGTAATAACATTATGTGCACAGGTAAAGTTTGATCATATCAATTTTGAAATAACTTCCCAGAAAGAGGAATAAGGCCGACAGATGATTTCAATATCGGGAATTTTATTTAAATTTGCAATCGGATGGAAAACATCATAAATCATAGGCCAAAATGTCCTCAGTTCCTTGATTGATTTTACCACCACATTGTGCACAAGAATATAGATAATATTGGCAAGATGAAATTCAGAACTGAATATGACGCGCATAAATCCCCCAAACTGCTGAATCCTGAGGAGCCGGCGGTGCTTATAGGGTCATGCTTCACCGACTACATAGGCAATCGCATGAGATTCTGCCGATGGAGGGCTTTCCCTAATATTACGGGAACTCTCTACAATCCGGCATCTATTGCTAATACCTTGCGTATAGCCATTAATTGTAACAATGTCTTAGATTGCATCAGAGAATCGACCGTCAGGAATGGCAGCCTATGGGTGTCCTGGCTTACAGATTCCGGCGCCACCACATACGATCTCCATGATACAACGAACCGGATTTTTCACGGTTTTATACGACTTCACAATCGACTTTTCGAGGCCCGTACGCTAATTGTGACCTTCGGCACTGCATGGGTATATGAACTTCGGGAACATCCTGGGTATATAGTCTCCAATTGCCATAAATTTCCAAGCGATACTTTTATACGCCGTCGCCTCACCGTAAAAGAGATAACTGAGGAATGGAACACCTTATTGAAGCTGATCGCCAAGCAATTTCCGAATCTAAAGATTATATTCACTGTGAGTCCTGTGCGCCATCTAAAAGATGGCTTCGAAGGCAACAGCCGCTCCAAAGCCATTCTCCAGCTGGCATGTGAGGAGATATGTTCTGCAAACCCACAGGCGGATTATTTTCCATCATTTGAAATAATGAACGATGATCTGCGTGATTACCGTTTCTATACTTCCGACTTGGTCCACCCTTCCGATTCTGCCGTAGATTATATCTGGAATAAATTTCAGGAAACTTTTCTGTCAGAGGAATCGCGCAAACTATTAGCTGAAGGAGAGAAGGTGACCAAACGCCTAAGCCACCGACCTATAATACATGGCAACAGTCAATTGGCGGAATATATCGCATCTCTTGAAGAATCAAAAGCTATCGATTATTATAATGCATTTATTTCCGCCCATCCCACGATGTTGCATATAGATGAATAAAACATATATTAAGATAAAAAGCGCGGTAATTTCACAATCACCGCGCTTTTGTTTGGCTTAACTAAATAAATTCTTACATGTTAGGATCATAGTATCAATACGCAAAATTAATACTTTTTTCTGAATTGACCTAACATTTTATGAAAAATTTATGTTAAAAATATTCAATTTACTTATAATCAATATTTTATAAGAGCATTATTTTATACTTTTTTCTGCTGACGAAGCCATTCCTTGGCTGTTTTGTCAAGCTCGTCATACCATTCCTTTCCAAATTTTTTTATCAGAGGTTCTTTCAAAAATTCGTAGGCTCTTATTTTCTTCTTGCGTCCTAAAATTTCAGCACATTTACATATTTTCCAATGATGCATGTTCACGGCTGTGAACCCTGAGTATTCTTTAAGCCTTACAGGATAGAGATGGCACGATTCCGGCTTGAAGAAGGGTATCTTTCCTTCCCGGTGAGCTTTCTCCAACGCACACAGGCAGAGGCCGCCGGGAGCATATGTGGTGAAAACACAATCGCGTCCGTCGACAATGGAGGTTACAAGGTCGCCCTCTTCATCATAGTAACCGGGGCCTTGCTCCTCTATAACTCTCTGCGCTGCCGGTGTCAGCAGCGGATAGACTTCGGGAAGAAGCTCGCAAAGCTTCTCATATTCCTCCTCTGTCAGCGGCGCCCCGGCATCACCCTCTATGCAGCATGCACCCAGACAGCTGTCAAGATCGCAATGGAAATATTTCTCTACAAGGTCGAGTGTAACCAGTTTATCATCTATCTGCAACATATCTTACTCATTGGAATTTATTGTAGCGTATCCTATCAGTCGGTCATATCGCTCGCCCGGTTTACGCAGATACACATATATATTGTATTCGTTTTCTGTCTCATATTTGTCGCCCTCTATGAGTGAGGTCGATTCCACAGACTTCTCTCCATTATTACGGACTACATATTGATAATTATATGCTCCTTGTTTCAGAGGAATTTCGAGTTCATACCCCCCTTTTGCCCCGTTATATCTCATCCGGTTCGATTCGGAGAATAATCCCATCGTGAATTCACCATCTACATAAACCTCTTTACCTATATATTCAGGGGTATCGAGAAAGAAATGGACAGTTATATAATCAGCTCCTATACTTGAATCAGTGGCATTGTATTCCTTCACCATGAAACGTCCATGTTGGGTGCTGTCATATTCATAATTGCTGTCTGCACGAGGATAGTCTGTTGTTAGCCAAGTATGATAAAGCGGCTCTACATATCGAGTTGAATCCACCCTCATTCCGGGAAAGCGAGTACTGGTCGATTCAAAACGTCTATATTCATTTGAAGCCGGAAAGATCAATTCAGGTCTATGCTCATAGACAACTCTTTCCCCTTCCACTCTCAATGGTGTCAGCAAAAGACGAGATGTGGTCTCCCTTGCATTCTGCATTATCTCTACCTTTATATCCTGATATGGATTCCCAAATTCGGGTCCGATTCCATCAAGCGCCACACCTAACTGCTGATATCTATCGTTGGCACCTCGGTCAGTCCGAGAAGTAACCTTTGCCGAAACCGTAAGCTCCGGCTCTGCAATTCGAAATCTTGTCTGTAACAACACTCGATCCGGTTCGTCACGGTCATATATTTGCAGGAGATAGTTGCCTGATTTCACCGGATTCATACCTTCACAGGGTATCTGAAACTGGTAATTGACATAATGGATGAATGTGTTGGTGGAATAGGCATAGTCGTCGAGATCTATTGTATTGAAACTATCGAGATATTCCGATTCCACAAGGGAGGATGGCTTCCAGTCGACATTGCAATGAACCAGACGAGCAGAAAGATAACTCACATCTTCTCCAATCTCATCGAAGCTAATCTGTATCCGTTCCCCTTTTCCCAATTCTATCACAGGTGGAGACATAAACCGGTCCACGACTTCGGTCTTCAATGTGCGGAAGCGATGGTCAAAGATGCCGGATCGTGTCTCTTCCCCTCTTAATTCCGGTGAGAGAACGAGAAGAAATAATATTGTCAATATTTTAAAAAAGTGATTCACCATTCTATAGGTGTCTTTCCTTTACTAATCAAATATTCATTAGCTTTTGAAAAATGATGGTTTCCGAAAAAACCTCGACTTGCAGAGAGAGGCGAAGGATGCACCGACTCAAGCACAAGATGTTTAGATCGATCAATTCCGGCACCTCGACGGATTGCATCAGATCCCCAGAGTAGAAAAACTACATTCTCAAGATTATCGTTAACAGCCCTGACGGCAGCGTCAGTGAATTGTTCCCATCCGATTCCGGAATGGGATTTTGGCTGATGTTCCCTTACGGTAAGAGCAGAGTTCAATAGAAGCACCCCCTGATGTGCCCATCTTAAAAGATTACCGTCAGCCGGAATAGGAGCCCCGGTATCTGCATTAATCTCTTTAAAGATATTTCGAAGGGAGGGGGGGACTTGCACACCCGGATTTACAGAGAAGCATAATCCATGCGCCTGACCGGGACCATGGTAAGGATCCTGACCGATAATGACCACTTTCACCTTATCGAATGGGCATTCATCGAAGGCAGCGAAAATCTGTCGTGCCGGCGGATAGATACGAAGGCCGGGAGTGGAATACTCACGTCGCACTATCTCTGTAAGCTTTCGAAAATACTCCTTATCAAATTCTTGTTTCAGGGCTTCTTTCCAACCCTCCTCAATTCTGATGTCCATATCTTATAAACGAAAAGAAAGCCAATACATTGTGAATCTATGTATTGACTTTTTTGAATGGTATCTCCATAGGGAGTCGAACCCTAATCGTCGGAACCGGAATCCGATATTCTATCCATTGAACTATGGAGACAAATCAGCCGGTGCCCCGGTGGAGCCACCGGCTGTTTACTATATACGGCAGTTCACTATCTGAATTACTCTGCGTTCTCTGCAGGAGCTTCAGTAGCGGGAGCCTCTGCAGCAGGAGCAGCCTCAGCTGCGGGGGCAGCCTTCTTTGAACGTGAACGACGAGTGGATTTAGCTTTCTTCTCGCCCTTAGCCTCAAGCATGTTCTCGTTGAAGTCAACGAACTCGATCATCGCCATTTCGGCGTTGTCACCAAGACGATTGCCGGTCTTGAGGATACGGAGATAACCGCCGGGACGGTCAGCGACCTTATCAGAGATAACACCGAACAACTCTTTCACAGCCTCTTTGTTCTGAAGATAGCTGAAAACGAGACGACGGTTGGCCATATCATCCTTTTTGGATCTTGTGATGAGGGGCTCTGCATAAACGCGGAGTGCCTTGGCCTTTGCCACAGTCGTGAATATTCTCTTGTGCTCGATAAGAGCAATGCAGAGGTTCTTAAGAAGGGCGTCGCGGTGTCCCTTCTTACGGCTGAGGTGGTTGAATTTCTTATTATGTCTCATTATGCGATTTAGTCTTTATCTAATTTGTATTTCGAAATATCCATTCCAAAGGAAAGGTTAAGCTTTTCGAGCAGGTCGTCAAGCTCGCTGAGCGACTTCTTACCGAAGTTACGGAATTTCAACAAATCATTTTTGTTGAATACCACAAGCTCGCCCAGTGTCTCCACTTCAGCACTCTTCAGACAGTTCAACGCGCGTACTGACAGATCCATGTCCACAAGTTTGCTCTTGAGGAGCTGACGCATGTGGAGCACTTCTTCATCAAATTCCTCGGGAGTGTCCTCCTGGGGAGCCTCGAGAGAGATCTTCTCGTCGCTGAACATCATGAAATGCTGGATCAGAATCTTAGAAGCCTCCTTAAGAGCCTCCTTGGGATGAATAGAACCGTCGGTGGTCACCTCCATCACAAGTTTCTCGTAGTCGGTCTTCTGCTCCACACGATAATTCTCTACTGAGTATTTCACATTCTTGATGGGAGTGTAGATAGAGTCGATTGCAATCTCATCCACCGGACCACCGGCGATAAGCTCGCGGTTTTCATCAGCCGGAACCCAGCCGCGACCCTTGTTAATCGTAAACTCCATAGTGAAACTTGCCGAATCATCGAGATGGCAGATCACCAGCTCGGGGTTCAGAACCTCGAACCCGGAAAGCACCTTACCCAAGTCGCCGGCCGTGAACACATCTGTTCCCGACACTGTGATCACTCCCTTTTCGGTCTCGTGATCCTCGGTCAGCTGCTTGAATCTAACCTGTTTGAGATTCAGAATGATGTTGGTCACATCTTCTTTTACACCGGGAATAGTATCCAGCTCATGTGCAACGCCGTCGATACGGATGGAGCATATAGCGAAGCCACCAAGGGATGACAGCAATATGCGGCGTAGAGCGTTACCTATGGTCTGGCCATAACCCGGCTCGAGGGGTCTGAATTCAAACTTACCGAACTTATTGTCGGCCTCAAGCATAATGACCTTGTCAGGTTTCTGAAATGCTAAAATTGGCATGGGTATCTTAATTTTTATTATTTAGAATACAACTCGACGATCAGCTGTTCCTTGATGGTCTCAGGAATATCCTCACGAGAAGGAACGTGGAGGAACTTGCCACCCTTTACGCTCTCATCCCACTCAATCCAAGGATACTTGCTATGGTTGAAACCTGCAAGGCAGTCTGCGATAACCTCGAGAGACTTAGATTTCTCTCTTACGGCTACAACATCGCCGGGCTTTACACGGTAAGACGGGATGTTGACAACATCACCATTTACTGTGATATGCTTGTGCAATACGATCTGACGGGCTGCAGGACGTGTGGGTGCAAGCCCAAGACGGTAAACCACATTGTCGAGACGGCTCTCGAGAAGCTGAAGAAGTACCTCACCGGTAATACCCTTTGTACGGGCAGCTTTCTCGAAGAGATTGCGGAACTGACGCTCCAACACTCCGTAAGTATATTTTGCTTTCTGCTTTTCACGCAACTGCAGGCCATACTCAGATGTCTTTCTCCTGCGGTTTGCGCCATGCTGTCCCGGCGGATAATTCTTCTTAGCCAGAACTTTGTCATCGCCGTAAATCGCTTCGCCGAATTTACGCGAAATTTTTGTTTTTGGTCCAGTGTATCTTGCCATTTTCTTTTTTCAAATTTTTGTGCCCATGAGCCTGTCCCTTAGCGCAGCCGCGACCGTCGAGAGAAAGATGCTATGACAGTCTATTCGCATTCAGGACCAAGGCTTAGCGGACTCTAAGATAGTTTATCTTTTCTTTTTGTCGAATATGACTTGTTTGAGTCTTCCCCGCCCGTCTATCCTCCGACTTAGGTCGTTACGGACAAACAGGCAGACTTTTCATGCTTAGACTCTTCTTCTTTTGGGAGGACGACATCCGTTATGCGGAAGCGGAGTCACGTCTACGATCTCAGTGACCTCGATTCCTGCCCCGTGTACTGTACGGATTGCAGACTCACGACCGTTACCGGGACCCTTAACATAAGCTTTCACTTTGCGGAGTCCGAGATCGTAAGCCACCTTGGCGCAATCCTGTGCTGCCATCTGGGCTGCATAAGGTGTGTTCTTCTTTGAGCCTCTGAAGCCCATCTTGCCTGCTGACGACCAGGAAATCACCTGACCCTCGCTGTTGGCCAGACACACGATAATGTTGTTAAAAGAGCTATGCACATGGAGCTGACCATTTGCGTCAACTTTGACATTCCTCTTCTTAGCTGCGACTGTCTTTTTTGCCATACTTTTATGTTATTATTTAGTAGCTTTCTTCTTGTTAGCAACTGTTTTCTTGCGACCCTTACGTGTGCGGGCATTGTTCTTTGTGCTCTGACCGCGCAAGGGAAGGCCAAGACGATGACGGATGCCACGGTAGCAACCGATATCCATCAGACGCTTGATGTTGAGCTGGATCTCTGAACGAAGGTCACCCTCGACCTTGTAATCGCTCTGGATCACTTCGCGGACAGCGGCTGCCTGGTCGTCTGTCCAGTCTTTCACTTTGATATCGCGGTCAACGCCTGCTTTAGTGAGGATAGTGTTGGCTGCGCTTCGGCCAATGCCGAAAATATAAGTCAAGGCGATTTCACCTCTTTTGTTCTGCGGCAAATCTACGCCGACAATTCTTACTGCCATATTGTATTTTACAATTTTTGTGCAAAGGTAATAAAATTATCCCTGACGCTGTTTAAGTTTCGGATTTTTCTTGTTGATTACATACAATCTCCCTTTTCTGCGCACGATCTTGCTGTCGGGAGTGCGTTTCTTTATGGATGCTCTTACTTTCATATCTTGTTTCTTTATTTATATCGGAATGATATCCTCCCTTTGCTGAGGTCGTAAGGAGACATCTCCACCCTCACCTTGTCGCCGGGAAGAATTTTAATATAATGCATTCTCATCTTACCCGAGATATGAGCTGTGATCTCATGTCCGTTCTCGAGCTCGACTTTGAACATTGCGTTTGACAATGCCTCAAGAATAACGCCGTCTATTTCTATTGCAGCTTGTTTTGCCATTTTATTTTTGTTTTTAGCAAATTCTTTAATCTTATCTATTTTCAGCCAAGGCTGCCTCGATATAATCGAAGGTAGTCATAATCTCAGGTTGCTCACCATTAATGACAATGGTATGCTCATAATGCGCCGAGGGTTTGCCGTCGCGCGTACGACAGGTCCAACCATCTTCAGCACTTATCTTCACATTCTTGCTTCCGAGATTAATCATAGGCTCGATGGCAATGCACATACCGTTCTTAAGGACCGGGCCAATACCGCGGCGCCCGTAATTGGGAACCTCAGGATCTTCATGCATACTTTTACCGATTCCATGTCCGCACATCTCACGGACCACGCTATAACCGTGGCGTTCACAAAAAACCTGCACTGCATTGGAGATATCCCCTATGCGTTGTCCCTCCTTAGCCGCCTCGATTCCCTTATAAAGAGATTCTTTAGTGATCTGGAGGAGCTTCGCTACTTTTTCGTCAATCTCTCCGACAGCAAACGTATAGCAGCTGTCGCCGTGAAATCCATCAAGCTCAACCACACAGTCAGTCCCTATTATATCCCCCTCACGCAAAGCATAGTTAGAGGGGAAACCATGAACCACAGTGTCGTTAACCTCAATACATAGTGTGCCGGGGAAACCATGATAACCCAAGCACGAGGGCTTACCCCCGTTATCGAGGATAAACTCTCTTGCTATAGTATCGAGCCGAAGAGTGGTCTCTCCTGGTTTAACCCATTTTGCCACTTCTCCGAGCGTACGGCTCACTAAATCGCAAGCCTTACGCATTTTTTCAATTTCCTCTGCTGTCTTGATATAGATCATATCTGAATTGCCAACAAATTACAATATCATTAGAAAGCGCCGCTTCCCGTGGTGCGACCTTTGATTCGTCCGTCTTTCATCAATCCGTCATAGTGACGCATCAAAAGATGACCCTCGACAATACGCAGCGTGTCGAGCACAACGCCTACAAGAATCAACAGAGACGTTCCTCCGAAGAAGGAAGCAAAGTTTCTGTTAAGTCCGCAGATATGGGCGATTGCAGGCAAGATTGCCACTATTCCCAGGAAGATTGATCCCGGAAGGGTGATTCGCGACATAATAGAATCAAGATAATCCACTGTAGGCTTACCGGGCTTGATGCCGGGGATGAATCCATTGTTACGTTTCATATCCTCCGCCATCTGCGCCGGACGCACGGTGATTGCTGTGTAGAAATATGTGAACGCAACAATCATGATGAAGTATATGAAATTGTACCAGAAGCCGTACATATCGGTCATCGCACCAAAGAAACCAGTCTTATCAGTGCTGAATCCTACCAAGGTGACAGGGATAAACATAATGGCCTGGGCAAAGATGATAGGCATTACGCCGGCAGCATTCACTTTCAAAGGAATATACTGACGTGCACCGCCATACTGCTTGTTGCCAACGACACGCTTTGCATACTGCACAGGCACCTTACGGGTTCCCTGAACAAGAAGCACCGCACCTGCGATGACAGCAAGAAGAATGATTATCTCCACAAGGAAGAGAACAAGTCCACCGCCTGCTGAGTTCATAAGGCGTCCGGTGAATTCCTGGATAAACGCCTCAGGAAGACGCGCGATGATACCGATAAGGATGATGAACGATATACCATTGCCTACACCCTTCTGGTCGATTCTCTCGCCAAGCCACATTATAAACATTGATCCGGCTGCAAGGACGATAGTCATGAAGAGTACTGTCCAGAAGCCCATCTCTACGTGGCCACCGGCTGCCTTTACCTGATATTGAAGGTTCATCAGATAGGCAGGACCCTGGAGCACAAGAATAAGCACTGTCAGATAGCGGGTGTACTGGTTCAGTTTCATTCTGCCGCTCTCGCCCTCACGCTGCATCTTCTGAAACGCCGGCAATACCATACCCAGGAGCTGGATCACAATTGAAGCCGTGATATAGGGCATGATACCGAGCGCAAAGATGGATGCCTGCGAGAATGCACCTCCGGAGAACATGTCAAGGAGCTGCATCAGACCATCCGATGTGAAATTCTTGAGCGCCAATAGGTCGTCGGGATTGATGCCCGGCAACACTACGTAGCACCCGAAGCGATAGATGATCACCAAGAGAAGGGTGATACCTATTCTCTTGCGCAGATCCTCTACGCTCCAGATATTTTTAATTGTTTTTGTAAATCCCATTATAAGTCAGTTTTATTTTTTGGTCACTGTGCCGCCGGCTGCCGTGATGGCCTCTTCAGCACTCTTGGAGAATGCATCGGCCTCAACATGCAACGCATGGCTCAAAGCGCCATTGCCAAGAATCTTGACGAGGGCATTCTTCGATACCAGTCCGGCCTCGCGAAGAGTGTCTACTGTCACCTTCTCAAGATTACGGGCTGCTGCAAGAGCCTCAAGCGCATCAAGATTGATTGCCTTGTATTCAACACGGTTGATGTTCTTAAAACCGAACTTCGGAACACGGCGCTGCAAAGGCATCTGACCGCCCTCGAAACCAATCTTACGGCTATAGCCAGAACGTGACTTCGCGCCCTTATGGCCTCGTGTAGAAGTGCCGCCGTAGCCTGATCCAGGTCCGCGACCGATTCGTTTGTTGCTCTTGTTGCTGCCGGGTGCCGGCTGTAAATTATGTAATTCCATTGCTGTGATTCTCTTTTATCTTTTAAAGTTTCTCTACTTTAACCAAGTGATGAACCTTCTTCACCATTCCCATGATAGAAGGACATTCCTCCTTGATCACTGAATGCTGCATTTTGCGAAGTCCGAGCGCATCGAGAGTCAACTTCTGAGTCTTAGGACAGTTGATGCGGCTCTTTATCTGCGTGATTTTTATCTGTGCCATTTCTTCGTTTATTTTCCGGTAAACACTTTTTCTACTGATATGCCACGGTTCTGAGCAATCTGTGCAGGACTGCGGAGCTCATCGAGAGCTGCGATAGTAGCCTTCACAAGGTTGTGAGGGTTGGAAGAACCCTTAGACTTGGCGAGTACATCAGTGATACCTACACTCTCAAGCACGGCACGCATTGCACCACCGGCTTTCACTCCGGTACCCTCGCTGGCAGGACGGAGGAAGATACGGCTACCGCCGAATTTTGCCTCTACCTCGTGAGGAATGGTACCTTTGTGGATGGGAACCTTGATAAGATTCTTCTTTGCTGTCTCAACGCCTTTGGCGATGGCTGCTGTAACCTCATTGGCCTTGCCAAGACCCCAGCCGATAACGCCATCCTCGTTTCCAACAACTACAATCGCTGCAAAACTGAAAGCACGTCCACCCTTTGTAACCTTGGTTACGCGGTTGATGGCTACAAGACGGTCTTTCAATTCCAAATCATTGGTAGATTTAACTCTGTTATTTCTCTTTGCCATAATAACTTAAAATTTAAGACCGGCCTGACGAGCACCGTCAGCCAAAGATTTTACTCTGCCGTGGAAAAGATAACCGTTACGGTCGAACACAACCTCTACGATACCTTTCTCCTGTGCTTTCTTAGCAATCTCCTCGCCTACTTTTGCGGCGATTTCAGTCTTGGTGCCTCCTTCGAGACCCTTCGACGAAGCTGCGCAAAGAGTTGCGCCTGCAAGATCGTCGATCAACTGTACGTAAATCCCCTTGTTACTGCGGAAAACACTCATACGGGGACGAGCAGCAGTACCGGAGATTTTCCCGCGGATGCGGGTCTTTATCTTATTTCTTCTTGCTATCTTGGATATCATGATTTTCCTAATTTAATTATTTGGCATTTGCCGACTTACCTGACTTACGACGGATAATCTCACCGACAAACTTGATACCCTTACCCTTGTAAGGTTCGGGCTTGCGGAGGCTGCGGATCTTGGCGCATACCTGGCCGAGAAGCTGCTTGTCATAAGACTCAAGAATGATCAGAGGGTTCTTATTACGCTCTGTCTTAGCCTCTACTTTGATTTCCTTAGGAAGCTTGATATAGATTGCATGAGAGAATCCGAGTGAAAGCTCAAGTACCTGACCGTTGGAAGTGGCACGGTAACCTACGCCCACAAGCTCCATCTCTTTCTTGTAACCCTCGGATACACCAACCACCATGTTGTGGATAAGTGCACGGTAGAGACCATGTTGAGCGCGGTGCTCACGGTCGTCGGAAGGACGAGTCACTACTACGTGGCCATCTTCCACCTTTACATCGAGGTCGGGATTAATCTCCTGAGAAAGCTCCCCTTTCGGACCTTTCACTGTCACTACATTATCTTTCACTGTGACTGTTACGCCTGCAGGAAGCGCGATCGGTGCTTTACCTATTCTTGACATAAATACCTCCTTCGATTAATAAACGTAACATAAAACTTCACCACCAATCTTGCGTTCTTTAGCCTCCTTGTTGGTCATGACGCCCTGTGAGGTGGAAATGATTGCGATACCGAGGCCATTCAATACGCGGGGCATATCTTTATAGCCTGTGTACTGACGAAGACCCGGACGTGATACACGATGAAGATTCTTGATCGCATTCACTTTGTCGATGGGATCATACTTCAGGGCGATCTTGATGGTGCCCTGGGGTGTAGGACCTTCCTCGAACTTGTAGTTCAGGATATAGCCCTGATCGAAAAGGATCTTTGTGATTTCCCTTTTCATTTTTGAAGACGGAACTTCAACCACGCGATGTCCCGCGCGGATTGCATTTCTCAGTCTGGTCAAATAGTCTGCTATTGGATCAGTCATTGTTTTGGTTGTTAAATTGATTCAGATGTTCCGAACAATATTTAATACTCTCTATTTTGCCTATGCTTATTCACAATTTCACCTCGTGATTTCACAAACAAGCATAAACTTCTGCAAAGTTAATACTTATTTTTGAAATACGAGGTGAAATTTGTAAAATTTTTTCTTTCTTTTCGTGATATTCAAGCCTTTTTAAAAATAATTGTCTAAACTTTATAATTTTTAAAGCTTAGACAATCACTCTTTACCAGCTTGCTTTCTTCACGCCCGGAATGAGACCTGCGGAAGCCATCTCGCGGAACTGAATACGCGAAATGCCGAACTGACGCATATATCCTTTAGGACGGCCCGTGATTTCGCAGCGGTTGTGGAGGCGAACCTTAGAAGCGTTCTTGGGAAGCTTCTGAAGCTTGGCGAGAGCCTCGTAGTTGATCTCGCCATTTTCGTCGGCAAGGGCTGCCTTCTTAAGAGCTGCCTTCTTAGCGGCATACTTGGCCACCATGCGCTGACGCTTTACCTCGCGGGCTTTCATTGATTCTTTTGCCATATCTCTTATTTTTCGTGTTTGAAGGGAAGACCGAATTTCTTAAGAAGAGCAAAACCCTCTTCATCGCTCTTGGCTGAAGTCACGAATGTGATGTTCATACCCTGGAGCTTCGGTACATTATCGATGTTGATCTCAGGGAAGATGATCTGCTCTGTGATACCGAGCGTATAGTTGCCACGGCCGTCGAGTTTGGAATTGATTCCCTTGAAGTCGCGGATACGGGGAAGCGCAACCTTCACCAGACGCTCCAGGAACTCATACATCTTCTCGCGACGAAGTGTTACCATCGCACCGATGGGCATCTTCTTACGAAGCTTGAAGGCTGCGATATCCTTCTTTGAAAGAGTCGGCACTGCCTTCTGGCCTGTGATAGCGGTGAGCTCGTTGATAGCTGTCTCGATGAGCTTCTTATCCTGAGTCGCGCCGCCGAGACCCTGATTGATCACAATCTTCTCAAGGCGGGGAACTTGCATAATGGTGTCGTATTTGAACTCTTCTTTGAGCTCAGGAACGATCTTTTCCTTATACTGCTTGCTAAGTGTTGTCTCCATTATTTAATCTCCTCTCCTGATTTTTTAGAGTAACGGACCAATTTACCTGCCTCGTTCAAACGACGGCCGATACGTGTCGGTTTGCCGGTCTTAGGATCCACTACATTCAAATTAGAAATATGTACGGGTGCCTCCATCTTGATGAGACCGCCCTGAGGATATTTCGCGGTAGGCTTTGTGGCCTTAGTCACGATGTTGACGCCTTCCACAATAGCGCGGTGTTTCTTCACCTGCACCTCAAGAACACGTCCTGTCTTGCCCTTGTCGTCACCGGCATTGACATAGACAGTGTCACCTTTCTTTATATGCAATTTTGCCATTTTTCTTTCTGATTAAGACGATTAAAGTACTTCAGGTGCCAATGAAACGATCTTCATGTTGGTGTTACGAAGCTCACGTGCAACCGGACCGAAGATACGGGTACCGCGAAGCTCACCTGCGTTATTGAGAAGAACACATGCGTTGTCATCGAAACGAATGTAGCTGCCGTCGGGACGACGGATCTCCTTCTTGGTGCGTACGACTACAGCTTTTGAAACTGTACCTTTCTTGACATCAGAAGAAGGGATGGTGCTCTTAACAGACACTACGATAATATCGCCCACACTCGCATATCTGCGGCCTGTGCCGCCAAGGACATGAATACAGAGGGCCTCTTTGGCACCGCTGTTGTCCGCTACTGTCAAACGTGATTCTGTCTGGATCATGATTACTTAACTTTTTCGATGATTTCTACCAGTCTCCATCTCTTTGTCTTGCTCAACGGACGGGTCTCCATCAGACGGACTGTGTCGCCGATAGAACACTCGTTGTTCTCATCGTGAGCATGATACTTCTTTGTCTTATTGACAAACTTGCCGTAAATAGGGTGCTTCTCTTTCCACTTGATTTCAACTGTGATAGTCTTGTCACATTTGTTGCTCGAAACAACCCCAATTCTTTCTTTTCTTAAATGTCTTTTTTCCATTTCTTTAAAACACTTTTTCGGGGATTACTTACTTTGAAGCAGATGCCTGAGCGATCTCCTTCTGGCGCAACACTGTCTTCAAGCGGGCAATCTCGCGACGATCCTTTGTGATCTGAGCGGGATTTGCTACGGGAGTAATCGCGTGCGCTACTTTCAATTCACGATAAGCCTTCTCTGCAGCCTCTATGCGTGCTGTCAATTCCTGAATGCTTAATTCCTTGATTTCTTCCTTTTTCATTTTATAGGGATTTTAAGGAGTCGGCTACGGAAATCCGGGATACCGGATTTCCGTGCCTCGTCCGGTGTTTTTACACGTTCTGTGAGGGATCGTAGTCGCGGCGAACCACAAACTTAGTGATCACAGGCAGTTTCTGGGCGGCAAGACGAAGTGCCTCCTTTGCGATATCGTAAGGAACACCGTCTACCTCGATGAGGATACGTCCCGGAGTAACAGGCGCAACGAATCCTTCGGGGTTACCCTTACCTTTACCCATTCGCACCTCGGCTGGTTTCTTGGTGATGGGCTTGTCGGGGAAAATGCGGATCCAAATCTGACCCTGACGCTGCATGTAGCGGGTCACTGCGATACGGGCAGCCTCGATCTGACGGCCGGTGATCCATTTAGAATCGAGAGTCTTGATGCCGAACGAACCGAATGCAAGCTGGTTGCCGCGCTGGGCCTCCCCTTTCATACGGCCTTTTTGCGAACGGCGGTATCTGGTTTTCTTAGGCTGTAACATGTTATCTTAGCTGTTTGTTTATCGGTTGTTGTTTTTCTTGTTGCGGAATCCGCCTTTGCGACCGCCCTGAGGACGACGCTCTTCCTTCTGACCCACTGCATAAGTCGGAGTAAGCTCCTTCTTGCCATAGATCTCGCCACGGCAGATCCAAACCTTCACACCGATGATACCAACCTTGGTGAGAGCCTCTACCAAAGCGTAGTCGATATCGGCACGGAGAGTATGGAGAGGAGTACGTCCTTCCTTGAACATCTCCGAACGTGCCATCTCGGCGCCGTTGAGACGACCGCTCACCTGAACCTTGATACCCTCGGCACCCATGCGCATTGTAGATGCGATTGCCATCTTCACGGCGCGACGGTAAGCCACCTTGTTCTCAATCTGACGAGCGATGTTGGTAGCCACGATCTCAGCGTCAAGTTCAGGACGCTTGATCTCATGAATGTTGATCTGAACCTCCTTGTCGGTGAGCTTCTTGAGCTCCTCTTTCAAGGCATCCACATCCTTGCCGCCCTTACCGATGATCATACCGGGGCGAGAAGTGCAGATAGTCACTGTAGCCATCTTGAGCGTACGCTCGATGATGATTCTGGATACGCTTGCCTTTGCAAGACGAGTGCGGAGATATTTACGGATCTTAGAGTCCTCAAGAAGGGTCTCGCCGTATTTCTTTCCACCATACCAGTTGGAGTCCCAACCGCGGATGACTCCGAGACGGTTGCTGATTGGATTAACTTTCTGTCCCATCTTTACAAATTAAGCTTTATCATTATTGATTGTATCCACGTACAAAGTGACATGGTTTGAACGCTTGCGGATGCGGTAGCCGCGGCCCTGAGGAGCCGGACGGAGACGCTTCAGCATGGGAGCGCAGTCTACAAACACAGTCTTAACGAAGAGCTCGCCGGCCTGAGCCTTGCGCTCATTTTTCTGCTCCCAGTTGGCCACTGCGGAGCGAAGAAGTTTCTCTACCTTATTGGAAGCCTCTTTATTGGAGAATTTGAGGATGCCGAGTGCTTTGAACACTTCCTGGCCACGGATCATGTCTACAACGAGACGCATCTTGCGAGGCGAAGAGGGCACATTGCGGAGCTTAGCGAAATATTCGCTCTTCTTCTCCGCTTTGAGTCCGTCGGCATATTGTCTTTTTCTTAAACCCATTGTATGTTCTTTTATTATATTTTATTGATGAGGGCCATTATTTTTTCTTATTGCCGGCATGGCCGCGGAATGTGCGGGTCGGAGCAAACTCTCCGAGCTTATGGCCGACCATATTCTCGGTGACATACACCGGGATGAACTTGTTGCCGTTGTGGACGGCGAAAGTGTGTCCCACGAAATCGGGGGAGATCATGGAAGCGCGGCTCCACGTCTTGATGACGCTCTTCTTTCCGCTCTCTTCCATGGCAGCCACTTTCTTCTCAAGCTTCACGCTGATAAATGGTCCTTTTTTAAGCGAACGACTCATACTTATCTTCTTTTATCAGTTTTATTTCTTCCTTCTTTCAATTATATACTTCGAAGAATGTTTCTTCGGCGAGCGTGTCTTAAGACCCTTAGCGTAAAGACCAGTACGTGAACGGGGATGTCCACCACTCTGGCGGCCCTCACCACCACCCATCGGGTGGTCAACAGGGTTCATAACTACACCACGGTTGTGCGGGCGACGACCCAACCAGCGCGAACGACCGGCCTTACCGCTCGATTCAAGAGCGTGGTCTGAATTGCCTACGACACCGACAGTGGCTCGGCAGGCGAGAAGCACCTTGCGGGTCTCACCGGAAGGAAGCTTGATAATCGCGTAATCTCCCTCACGCGAAGTAAGCTGAGCGAACGTTCCCGCAGAACGCGCCATAGACGCACCCTGACCGGGACGAAGTTCGATACAATGGATAAGTGTACCGACGGGGATGTTGGCCAAAGGAAGGCAGTTACCTACCTCAGGTGCCACATCTGCTCCGCTCATCACTACCTGACCGACCTCAAGTCCATTAGGGGCGATCATGTAGGCTTTGGAGCCGTCTTTATAGTACAGGAGGGCGATGCGTGCAGAACGGTTAGGATCGTACTCGATGCTCTTTACCGTTGCAGGTACGCCGTCGTTTGTTCTCTTGAAGTCGATGAGACGCAATTTTCTCTTATGGCCGCCGCCACGGTAGCGAGTCGAAAGATGACCCGACGAGTTGCGTCCGCCTGTCGAACGCTTGCCGACTGTAAGAGATTTTTCTGGTGTGGTAGCAGTGATTTGTCCTTTGAACACACCAATAACCTTGTGTCTTTGCCCAGGCGTAGTGGGCTTGAATTTTCTTACTGCCATTATTCTTTAGATGTTGCTATAATAGTCGATTGTTTGTCCTTCAGCCACTGTCACGTAAGCTTTCTTGAACGCCGGACGCTTACCACGGAGCAAACCGCTCTTTGTGTAGCGCTGTTTGCGCTTGCCTGCGTAAAGGGCTGTGTTCACTCTCTCAACGCGTACATTGTAGAGTTTCTCTACGATGTCCTTGATCTGGAACTTATTGGCTTCCGGAGACACTGCGAATGTGTAAGTGTTCTGCTTCTCGCTGTAGGCCGTAGCCTTTTCAGTTACGATAGGTCTGATCTCGATATCCATCTTTTGTCTCCTTATTTAAAGTCATTGATTACGGCAACGCTGTCTTCTGTGAGGATCATCGCGTCGTTGTTAAGCACTGTATAGGCGTTCAAGTCTGACGCCTGAGCCATCAGCGCATTAGGAACGTTGCGCACTGACAGAAGCACGTTCTCGTCCTGATTTGCGAATACAAGCAATACCTTCTTGTCAGCAAGCTTGAAATTCTTCGCAAGCTGCATGTATTCCTTAGTCTTGGGTGCGTTGAATGTGAAATTCTCAACAACGATGATCTTGTTGTCCTTCGCACGCGAAGTAAGAGCGATCTTGCGGGCAAGTGCCTTTACTTTCTTGTTGAGCTTAGTACGGTAGTCGCGGGGACGGGGTCCGAACACTGTACCACCACCACGGAGAAGCGGAGAATTGATATCACCACGACGTGCGCCGCCGCCACCTTTCTGACGACCGAGCTTACGGGTGGAACCGGAAACCTCGCTGCGCTCCTTGCTCTTATGGGTGCCCTGACGCTGGTTGCCAAGATATTGCTTTATGTCGAGATACAAGGTATGCTCAGCATTTCCTTTCTCAAGATCGCGCGCAAACACTTCGTCATTGAGAGTGATCTTGCGGCCGGTGTCTTCACCTTTGATATTATAAACTGCTAATTCCATTATTTCTCAACTAATACTATTGAACCTTTATGTCCGGGAATACTACCCTTGATCATTAACAAATTGTGCTCGGGGATCACCTTGATCACCTGAAGGTTTTGAACCGTTACGCGCTCGTTACCCATGTGGCCGGCCATGCGGAGACCCTTGAACACCTTCGCGGGATAAGAACATGCACCGATAGAACCGGGTGCGCGGAGACGGTTATGCTGACCGTGAGTCTTCTGACCTACGCCGCCGAAGCCGTGGCGTTTCACTACGCCCTGGAATCCTTTTCCTTTGCTGGTGCCGACTACATCGACGAAACCACCCTCCTGGAAAAGATCAACAGTCAGCGTATCGCCCAGAGACGGAAGTGTCTCGAACGATTTGAACTCGGCCAAGTGTCTCTGAGGTGCTACACCGGCTTTCTTGAAGTGACCTGCCATAGGCTTGGTGGTATGCTTGTCGGATTTCTCCATGAAGCCTACCTGAACAGCCTGATAGCCATCGGTCTCTACAGTCTTAACCTGAGTAACAACACAAGGACCTACTTCGATAACAGTGCACGGAACATTCTTTCCGTCGGCACTGAAAACGGATGTCATTCCGATTTTCTTTCCTAATAATCCTGGCATTTCTTTATTACTGTTTTGGTTGGTGGGCTCCCCTGCCCCGACCCTGAGCCGGGACAGGAAAGACCTATGTTATTTTCTCTTATGATAAACTTAAACTTTGATTGAAACATCCACACCGCTGGGAAGCTCAAGCTTCATGAGGGCGTCTACAGTTTTGGAAGTGCTGCTGTAGATGTCGATCAGACGCTGATAGGATGAAAGCTGGAACTGCTCGCGTGATTTCTTGTTGACGAAAGTCGAGCGGTTCACTGTGAAGATACGCTTATGGGTCGGCAGGGGAATCGGACCGCTTACAACCGCACCAGTAGCCTTCACTGTCTTCACGATCTTCTCAGCTGACTTATCCACGAGATTGTGATCGTAAGATTTAAGTTTGATTCTGATTTTCTGGCTCATATTGTTGTTTTGACTTGAATTTTATTTCAAAAGATCCACGCGGCCCTGGCACTCTGTGAGCACATTCTTGGCGATGGAGTTGCTTACCTCTGCATAGTGGCTGAAGGTCATTGTAGATGTTGCACGGCCGGAAGTGATCGTACGAAGTGCGGTCACATAACCGAACATCTCTGCAAGAGGAGCCTTTGCCTTCACGATGCGGGCACCGCTGCGGCTGGTCTCCATACCCTCTACCTGACCGCGACGCTTGTTAAGGTCGCCGATCACATCACCCATGGACTCTTCCGGAGTCACAACCTCGATCTTCATGATAGGCTCCATGAGAACCGGACCTGCCTTCTCAGAACCCTTCTTGAAGGCCTGGATTGCACAAAGTTCGAATGAAAGCTGGTCAGAGTCAACGGGGTGGAAGCTACCGTCAAGGAGTGTCACCTTAAGCTGCTCTACGGGATAACCTGCAAGAACACCATTCTTCATTGCAGTCTGGAAACCCTTCTGCACTGAGGGGATGTATTCTTTAGGAACATTACCACCCTTAACCTCATCAACAAACTGAAGGCTGCCTTCGAAACCTTCGTCAACAGGCTCCATACGCACGATGATATCGGCAAACTTACCGCGACCACCGGTCTGCTTCTTGAAGGTCTCGCGAAGCTCGACGGGTTTGGTGATAGCCTCTTTATATGTAACCTGAGGACGGCCCTGATTACACTCTACCTTGAACTCACGGCGGAGACGGTCGATGATGATATCGAGGTGAAGCTCACCCATACCGCTGATCACGGTCTGGCCTGTCTCCTCATTGGTCTCTACGCGGAATGTCGGATCCTCCTCTGCAAGCTTCTGAAGGCCTACGCCGAGCTTATCGAGGTCTTTCTGAGTCTTAGGCTCTACTGCGATACCGATAACGGGATCGGGGAACTCCATAGACTCAAGAACGATGGGTGCATCTTCTGCACAGAGAGTATCACCAGTGCGGATATCCTTGAAACCTACACCTGCGCCGATATCGCCGCAACCGATCTTCTCTTTAGGATTCTGCTTGTTGGAGTGCATCTGGAAAAGACGGCTGATACGCTCCTTCTTACCGGAACGGCTGTTAAGCACGTAAGAACCGGCATCGATATTTCCGGAATAAACACGGAAGAAGCAGAGACGCCCTACATAGGGGTCAGTGGCAATCTTGAACGCCAATGCACACATAGGAGCCTCAGGGCTCGGTTCGCGGGTAAGAATCTCATCAGGATTACCTACTGCATGACCTTCGATCACACCTGAATCCTCAGGAGAAGGAAGGTAAGCGCAGACAGCGTCAAGAAGAGTCTGAACACCCTTGTTCTTGAATGAAGAACCGCAGAGCATCGGGTTGATCTGCATTGCAAGAGTACCCTTACGGATGGCCTTGCGGATCTCATCCTCTGTGATTGTAGAGGGATCGTCGAAATACTTCTCCATGAGAGCATCGTCGATCTCAGCGAGTGTCTCAAGCATCTTGTCGCGGTATTCCTCACACTCTGCGAGCATATTAGATGGGATTTCCTCAACTGAATACTCAGCACCCATAGTCTCGTCATGCCAGAAGAGAGCCTTCATGGTGATGAGGTCTACGCAACCCTTGAAAGTCTCCTCGGCGCCGATGGGCACCTGGATGGGAAGGGGATTTGCGCCGAGAACCTCTTTCACCTGACGCACAACCTCGAAGAAGTTGGCACCTGAACGGTCCATCTTGTTGACATAACCGATACGGGGAACGTTATATTTGTCAGCCTGACGCCATACAGTCTCCGACTGGGGCTCTACGCCGCCGACAGCACAGAAAGTTGCAACGGCGCCGTCGAGGACACGGAGTGAACGCTCAACCTCAACGGTGAAGTCAACGTGTCCCGGAGTGTCAATAAGATTAATTTTGTATTTCTCACCGTCATAGTTCCAGAAGGTAGTGGTAGCAGCTGAAGTAATTGTGATACCACGCTCCTGCTCCTGCTCCATCCAGTCCATGGTGGCTGCACCATCATGCACCTCACCGATCTTATGGGTAAGACCGGTATAGAACAGAATACGCTCTGAAGTGGTAGTCTTACCGGCATCGATGTGAGCCATGATACCGATGTTACGAGTATATTTGAGTTCGTCGTGTTTAGCCATTTTGAAATGCTCCTATTAGAATCTGAAATGTGCGAATGCGCGGTTGGCCTCGGCCATTCGGTGCATATCTTCTTTACGTTTGTAGGCGCCACCCTGATCGTTGTAAGCATCTACGATCTCGGCTGCCAGCTTATCGGCCATAGTCTTGCCGCCACGCTTACGGGCGAAGATGATGAGGTTTTTCATCGAGATAGACTCCTTGCGGTCGGCGCGGATTTCGGTCGGAACCTGGAATGTGGCACCGCCGACGCGACGTGATTTAACCTCTACCTGGGGAGTTACATTCTCAAGCGCCTTTTTCCAGATTTCAAGTGCGCTCTTCTCTTCATTAGGCATCTTAGACTTCACAGTCTCAAGTGCTGTATAGAATATTGTAAAGGCCGTGTTTTTCTTGCCGTCGTACATCAGGTGGTTCACGAATTTGGTCACTCTGACGTCATGAAAAACAGGGTCAGGAAGTACAACCCTTTTCTTAGGTTTCTGCTTTCTCATTTTTGTTTGTTTAATGTTTTTGTTTTTGGCTGCTTTTGCAATCTTCAACCCCGCTCTCTTGCAGAGTTTACTCAACCTTAGCCATCCAATAAATCAAAAACTGTTGTTGTTAGAATTTGATTGCTTGTAAGTGGCAGCTTATATTATTTCTTAGCTGCCTTAGGACGCTTGGCTCCATATTTGGAACGACGCTGCGTTCTGCCCTGTACGCCGGCTGTATCAAGAGTACCGCGCACGATGTGATAGCGCACACCAGGAAGGTCTTTCACACGACCGCCGCGCACCATAACGATGGAGTGCTCCTGCAGGTTGTGACCCTCTCCGGGGATATAGCTGTTCACTTCCTTGCCGTTGGTGAGGCGCACACGCGCCACCTTTCTCATCGCCGAGTTAGGCTTCTTGGGGGTGGTGGTGTAAACACGCACACACACGCCGCGACGCTGAGGACAGGAATCCAATGCGGGAGATTTGCTCTTGTCTTTAAGAACCGTACGTCCCTTTCTTACTAATTGCTGAATAGTTGGCATTCTTTGTCTCTTTAATTTATATTTATGGTTTTGCTTTTGGCTATTTCATTGCGTTTTCAAGCCCTTTTTCTTTATGCCATAATGCACGCTAAGCAATTAATTCTCAATCGCTTAACTTGCATTTCCGGCTTCACCGAGCCTAAAATCGTTGCAAAGATACTAATATTTAACGGATTACGCAAACCTTTCTACAAAAATTTATTTATTTCTTACAATTTTTTCTGTTTTATAACATAATCTACCCTATATTACCCATCCTTCTACCTTTTCTAACATAAGGATAAGAGAGGCTTTTTTATCTCTTCCCCTTGAATTTTGACGCATATTCATAGATGTATTCACATATATGCCGGTCAATGTCGTTAAGATCAAGACCGCGTCGCGACATCACACGCTGCGCGGTGGTCATGAACTTGTCGATGCCCACATTGGTGAAGCCTCCTTCCGGCGATCCTTCGCTGAAGCTTGGGATGAATACGCGAGGGAACCCGGCTCCGTGAAGATTCACACCGACTCCGACCACGGTTGCAGTGTTGAACATGCAATTGATTCCGGCTTTGCTATGATCGCCCATTATCAGACCGCAGAATTGAAGATCGGTGCGCATGAAACGTTGCTGGCGATAATTCCAGATTTTTATCTTGGCATAGTCGTTTTTCAGATTTGAGGCATTCGTGCCGGCACCAATATTACACCACTCCCCTATTACGGCATTTCCGAGATAGCCATCATGAGCCTTGTTGCTGTATCCGAAAATCACGATGTTGTCTATCTCTCCGCCTACCTTACTGAAAGGACCTATAGTAGTGCCTCCGTAAATCTTGGAGCCCATCTTGAATTTAGATCTCTGGCATAGGGCGATTGGCCCACGGAGGACACACCCTTCCATCACCTCTGCATCCTTTCCTATATATATAGGGCCGTTCTTAACATTGAGTATTGCACCCTCAACCGTAGCGCCCTCTTCTATGAACACTGACGGCAGTCCATCTTCAGTGGTCGGATTGCCTATCAAGGTACAAGTATCGGAGAGTTGCTGCGAGGTCCTGCCGGCTGTAAGTCGGGCATAGTCATTTTTCAATACGGCGGCATTTTTCTGAAATATGTCAAAAACATATCTCAAGCTTCCCAATTCGGGTTCCACCATCACGGGGTCTTTTATATCTTCCGGTTTGGCGTCTGCATATTTTTCGAATTCCTCTTCACGGGCGCAGAAGGCTATTATGCGCTCTCCGTCGGTGATCGATTCACCTGGTTGAATCTTCGCTACTGCATCAGCCAACCGTGCATCCGGTATTACACATCCGGCGATGAAGAGCGCAAACTCTCCCTTGAGGTCAGCAGCCGGAAATTTCTCCTGAAGGTAGCCCACAGTCTTATAGGAATATCTCCCCGGAAGCAGAGCCATCCATTTATCCTTAATCGTGGTGATCCCTACACGGAAGTCAGCCACCGGCCGAGTATAGGCCAGCGGAAGAAGATTTTCATGACTCTCCGCAGTATCGTAGAGAACTATATATTTCGCGTTGTCCATTTTTCACACAAATTGGGAATTTGTGCAAAAATAACAATTTGCATTCTTTTATGCAAACCTATCCCTATTTTTTATTCGATTCCGTCAACTATATTTAGTATTAATGAAAAAACAATGACGCGACGAAATTTCACAATCTCATCGCGCCTTGTGATTTTTTAGACTCGTCGGCTTTCACAAGCAAACAGCAATCCTACTAAACCACTAACTTACAAATTTTATATCACTATTACTTAAAAGATTTTTGACTTGCCATCTTTAATTACTCAATTCAGACCGTGTCCGGTCCGTTTTGACGTTGCAAAGTTAAAAATTTATTTACGAAATAGCAATAGTTAAAATGATTTTTTTGATAAAATAAACGCAAATAGGTATAAAAATATCCCTTTTTGACCTTTACTTCCGCTTTTTTCCTATCTACAATTTAATTTTTACGATGAGTTTTATATATTTATACGTAGCTATCACAAAATTTAACGACTCCTGTTTGTCAGTTTCAGCTTTAAATAGTAACTTTGAGAAAACGTTTCAAGCAAACAAAATTATAGAAAAAAATGGCAAACATACATTTTGATTATCTCACCCGCCTGCGCGAGGTGATGAAGGAGAAAGGGATCGACTGTGTCATAATTTCAGGCACAGATCCCCATCAGAGCGAACTTCCTCCCGCACATTGGCGAGGCCGCGAGTGGATCACCGGATTTGAATCGGGAAATGGAACTAACGGCACGGCTGTGGTGCTTGCCGACGAAGCATATTGCTGGACTGATTCCCGCTATTTCATCCAGGCCGAGGATCAGCTTCAGGGATCAGGCTTCAAGATGATGAAAGAGGATGGCCCCGATGCAGTGGATCTCATCGACTGGGTGACTGAGAAAATGAATGCAGGGCAAGTCGTGGCTATCGACGGCATGACATTCTCCGTGAGCTACGCACAGCGCCTCCAGCAGGAACTGAATGATAACAATATTAAGTTTGTCGATGATTTCGCACTCTTCGACCATATCTGGCCCGAGCGTCCTGAGCGTCCCAAGAACAAGCTTTTCATCCATGATGAGAAAATCGTGGGTGAGACTGTCGATGAAAAGGTGGCTGACGTCCTCAAGGAGTTGAAAGGCGAGCTGGCTAATGCCATTATGTTGTCGGCACTCGATGATATAGCATGGATCACCAACCTCCGCGCTGCCAATGATATCGCCTTCTCCCCTATCTTCGTGGCTTACCTCTATCTCGATGAGAACGGACGCCGCGTCCTATTTATAGATAAGGAGAAGATCACGGAGGAAGTGGCGGCTCATCTTGAAAAATATAAGTTTGAGGTGGAGCCATACGATTCTGTCCTTGATTTCGCGGCTGCCCTACCGAAGGAAACGCGTCTTCTTCTCGACCCGATGAAAACTTCCCGCACTCTCTACGACCATGTCGGCTGCACTCCCGTCTTTGGTGGCGACGGAGTGGCCAAATTGAAGAGCATCAAGAATCAGACCATGCTCGCCAATCTTGAGACAGCTATGGAGAAAGATGGCGTTGCCCTGACAAAATTCTTCATGATGGTGGAGAAGGAATATCCTTCTGGTAAGCTCACTGAGGTGGAGCTGGGTAAGCGTCTGCGCGCGCTGCGTCTGGCAGATCCATCCTGCGTGGATGAGAGCTTCGCTCCTATTCTCGGTTGGAATGCGCATGGAGCGATAGTACATTATGAAGCCACAGAACAGACAGATGTCGCTATCGTGGGCGATGGTCTCCTTCTTGTGGATTCGGGCGGTCAGTACACTTTCGGTACAACGGATATTACACGTACCATAGCACTCGGCACCCCGACTGATGAGCAGCGTCATGACTTCACGCTCGTAATGAAAGGCCATATCAATCTCGCAAATGCAGTATTCCCTGCAGGAACGCGCGGAGATCAGCTCGACTCTCTGGCTCGTATATTCTTATGGAAGGAGGGTAAGGCATATTATCATGGCACCGGTCATGGAGTCGGATTCTTCATCAATTGCCATGAAGGGCCCCAGAATATACGCCTCAATCATAACCCGACGCCTCTTCAGCCGGGAATGATCACCAGCAATGAGCCGGGACTCTATCTTGAAGGGCGCTATGGAATCCGCTGCGAGAACCTTATCGTGACCGTACCCGCGATGCAGACGGAGTTCGGACAATTCTATAAGTTTGAGGAGATGACTCTCTTCCCCTTCGATCTCACCCTCTTCGAGCCAGCAATCATGACGGATGCCGAAATCGACTGGCTAAACACATATCATAAGAAGGTCTACGACCGCCTCTCTCCACTCCTCAATGACGAAGAGAAGGCTTGGCTCCAAAAGAAGACCCAACCCCTATCCAAATAACCTTGATTAGTCCAATTATTTAGATTAATCCATTAATTCAAATAATCCCGATTATTCAAATTATTTCAATAGTTTAATTAATAATGGCTATTATAAGAAGTGTACGCGGTTTTACCCCGAAGATAGGCAAGGATTGTTTCCTTGCCGACAATGCCGCCATTATAGGCGATGTAGTGATGGGCGACGAGTGTTCCGTATGGTTCGGCACTGTCCTGCGCGGCGATGTCAATTCAATTCGCATCGGTAATGGAGTGAATATTCAGGATGGCAGCGTGCTCCACACTCTATACCAGAAATCCACCATCGAAATCGGCGACCATGTGAGCATCGGACACAACGTCGTGATTCACGGGGCTAAGATACGCGATTATGCCCTGATTGGAATGGGTGCTGTCGTGATGGATGATGCCGAAGTCGGAGAAGGTGCGCTTGTAGCTGCCGGTTCGGTGGTGCTGAGCCGAACAAAGATCGGCCCTCACGAGATGTGGGCAGGATCCCCGGCGAAGTTCATAAAGATGGTGGAACCGGAGAAGGCAAAGGAGATGAACCAAAAGATCGCCCGTAATTATCTGATGTACTCCAAGTGGTACACCGAGGGCGAAGAGGCGGAAAGATACCGCGAATACGGCGATTAACACCCCTGCCGAGGATGCGTTTGAATTTTTTATTGATTTTTTAAGCTGATTTTTGTTAAAATATTTTGTCAGAATCAGAAGATTATATAATTTTGCAGCCGAATAGACGCGCTCGCGCCTCCGCGTGTCGTGTCTTGGAAGCTCTTCCGGCCAATCTCACACCATTCTCCGGATCTGCTTCAAAAGCAAAAAACGAAATATAAAAACTTAAAAATTAATAACATTCAACATGATTATCGTACCAGTAAAAGAAGGCGAAAACATCGAGAAAGCGCTCAAGAAATTCAAACGTAAATTCGAAAGAACCGGCATCGTAAAAGAGCTCCGCAGCCGTCAGGCTTTCGAGAAGCCCTCTGTGACCAACCGTAAGAAGATGATCAAGGCCATTTACGTTCAGCAGCTTCGTCAGGCAGAGCAGTAAGCCTCTTTTCATCGGAAAATATAATTATCCGGCGCCGGACTTCTCCGGCGCCGGATTGCATTTATATCTCACTTCAGTTGGTCGCAAAAATCCCCGGTCAGCTCCCGATAGAGCGAAGCTGTTACCGGATCGGCCTTCCCGAAAAAAGCTTATGGAAAAATTCATCTCCTATCTTTCCAACGAACTCAACCGAAGCCCTCACACGGTGGAGGCTTACATCCACGATATATCCCAGTTTAAATCCTGGATTACATCCGGAAATCCTGCCTCATTCGATCCGGTATCTGTCACCATGTCGGATATCCGCGCTTGGATCGGCTCCTTGGCAAGAGAGGATTCTCCTGCAACGCTCCGCAGAAAGACCCAGAGCCTTCGATCCTTCTATCGCTGGCTACTCAAGCAGGGTGTTGTGGCCGCAAATCCGGCTTCGGATGTGACCCTTGCTAAAAAGGGGAAGCATCTTCCGGAATTTGTAAGGGAGGCGGAAATGGAAAAACTGCTTGCGCCCATCAAATCGGGAGAGGGAAGTGAGAAAGAGGAATCATGGAAAGATATCCGCGACCGTCTGATAATCTCAATCCTTTATTCCACAGGCATTCGTCAGGCCGAACTTCTTGGACTTCGCGATTGTGATATTTCATTCTCCTCGCGTGAGGCGAAGGTGACGGGAAAGCGTAATAAGCAGCGCATCATACCTCTCCCCCAGCAATTGCTCGATGAGATTGCAGCCTGGCAGCGCTTAAGAGACCATGTAATGCCGGGACTACCCTCCCCTGCCCCTCTTCTTCCGGCTGCCAATGGTGGAGCAGGACCTATGAGCAAGATGCAGCTATACCGCATCGTGAAGGAGCGGCTTGGTGAAACTTCGGCTGCTGCGAAGTCGCCTCACGTGCTGCGCCACACTTTCGCCACATCAATGCTCAATCATGGAGCGAATCTTGATACGGTGAAGGAGATGTTGGGGCATGCCTCACTTACAACTACTGAAATCTACACCCATCTCACTTTCGAACAGCTGCGCCGCAATTACCGGCAGGCACATCCGCGAGCAAGAGAGGATACGTAGTCAGCATTCGGAGACCATATCGCATTAGGAAAAAATTGCTCCCCGCTTATCCATATTCCATATTTTTTTGTTATATTTGTATCAACTCCTCCAATCGTCTCTCCCGTTTAGTAAAATAACCTCTAAAACCCACGATTATGGAAGCTACTATCAAAGCAATTCATTTCGACATCTCCGAAAAACTCGTCGCCTTCATCAATAAAAAAATCGACAAACTCGTGCGCCGCTACGAGAACATCGCTGACGCTGAGGTAAATCTCACTCTCGTGAAGCCGGAAGCTGCTATGAACAAGGAGGCCGGCATCAAACTCTCTCTACCAGGTGCTCCCGACCTCTTCGCTTCCAAGACAGCCGATTCTTTCGAGGAGGCTATCGACCTTGCTCTCGACGCTCTCGAAAAACAGCTCGAAAAGGAGAAAGCTAAAAAATAAATGACTGATCTGAATCTGAAAAAAAGAAACATATCCGCAGTCCCCGGAAGGAAGATATATCTCCTTTCGGGGCTTGCCGTTGTAATTATTCTTCTCCTCGTTTGGCTCTACCCTTTTGTCATGAGCCGCACTCAGCACGAGGCGCTTATCCGGATTCCCAAGAATGCCGATAGAGAGATGCTTCGTGATTCACTTTCAAAATATTACGGAGAGAAATTCGCCGGGCGAGTATTGACATTATCCCGTTTCCCTTCAGGTAAGCCTTCCAGCCGCTATGGTTCCTATCTTATCCCTGCAGGAGTGAACCCTATTTCAGTGGCCCGACGCATCACGCATGGTGCGCAGACTCCTGTCAGGATCACGGTGAATGGCTTCCGTTCGCTTGATCTTCTCACATCTCGTATTGCAGCGCGCCTTGATTTCCCTGCCGATTCACTCCGCTCCCTTTTGGCCGATCCTGAAACGCTGAAGCCCTACGGTCTCTCACCGGATCAGGCTCTTGCGCTCTTCGTGGATGATTCATACGAACTCTACTGGACTGCCTCTCCGCAGGATGTGGTGAAAAAAATCGGTGCAAATTACCTCTCTTTATGGAACTCCTCCCGGCGTGCCGAGGCTGATTCATTGGGTCTTTCTCCGGCTCAGGTGATGACTGTCTGTTCTATTGTGGATGAGGAAACGAATGCCAAAGAGGAAAAGGGTGCCATAGGGCGCCTCTATATCAACCGTCTGAACAAGGGTATGCGGCTGCAGGCGGATCCGACAGTGCGCTTCGCCAATGGAGATTTTACCATCCGACGGGTGCGAGGAGAACACCTGAAAGTCGATTCTCCTTACAACACCTACCGCTATGCCGGCTTACCTCCCGGTCCGATTCGTACCACCTCTGCCACAACCGTGGATCTGATACTAAAGAGTGAGCCGAATGATTATATATTCATGTGTGCAAAAGAAGATTTCTCCGGACGCCATAATTTCGCCTCCTCGTATGCTGATCATCAGGCCAATGCCCGACGTTATCAACAGGCACTTGATGCAAGGGGAATAAAATAAATTCTTAAGTAAGTTTGAAAAATTAGCCAATAGTTATCCCATATAAGAGTTCAATCTGCTGAAAGATAAAACAAATTCCATATATAAACCAAATTCCATATATTAGAGTTATAATTATAACTTCTATACCCGACCGGAAGATCATCCCGGTCATAAATGAATAAAAATCTATGTCCCGAAGGATCCTGTTCCACCGACATATCCTCTTGATACTCCTCCTGCTTTCTTGCAGGAGTCTTTTTGCTTCCCCCACCACATCACCTGACCCTCTGAACAATCCCTCTATCACGTCGCATCTTAGAGAGGGTAAAGTCCGTGCATCTATGCTTGAGTTTTCACCCGACGACCCGGCAGGCCAGATTGATGACGATCCCGAACTCCTCCCGTCCTCTCATTATCTTGATTATGACGATGACCCCACAGCCCTCCCCTCATACCGCCGTCCGGAAGTCAACGACACCAACCGAAATTGGTGGCATCTAATGCGCCACGGTCGTCTAAACACGGCCGACACCACCGTGCAATATCCTAAATTTCTGAATTTCTGTATGAAAGTCTATCGCTGGGCAGATAAGACATTCAATTCTTACGACACGACATACGTTGTCGGCACAGGTCGACGCTGGAAAATACGACTCCTTTCTGACAACTGGGTGGACTCATATTATTTCAACCCCGGCAAGAAGATTCCGATCCGAATGATGAGCGACCCATACAGCAATATCGGTGCCTATATCCAATATATGGCTGTCAGCCTGGGATATTCTGTTGATATCAACAAGATGATCGGGAAATCCCCCTCTAATCATCAGAAATTTGAATATACCTTCAATTGTGCGAGATTCAATATCGAGGGTCATGTCTGGACTAATACCGGAGGAACGTATATCCGAACCTTCGGCGATTACAATAACGGACATCTTATCAAGGAACATTTTGATGGAGTACGTCTAAAGAATATCGAGGCTTACGGATATTATTTCTTCAATAACCGTAAATTTTCGATGGGAGCATCCTACAACTTCTCAAAGATTCAGAAAAGAAGTGCCGGATCGGCCGTGATCGGAATCGGATATAACAACATTGATGTCACCATGGACTTCAATCTTCTTCCCGAAGAGTTGAAGCCATATCTCACCGTCTCGCCCGAAAAATACCGATTCCATTACCGCAGCTATTATCTCATCGGAGGTTACAGCTTCAACTGGGTGATTACTCCTAAATTACTCTTCAATATCTCGGCCCTACCCGGAATCGGAATGACCAGCACATACGCCAACAATTATACAGGAAGCGCCAAATCACTGGCAATCAATGCGCGAGGTATGGGATCACTGACCTATAACCTTAAGGATTTCTTCATCTGTGCGGTGGCGAAATTCTACGGCAGCCTTTATATTTCCGGAAAGAATTCGATGTTCTCATCAGTAGAGAACGGACAGCTCTCCATCGGTTATCGCTTTTAAGCGCAGTATTAGGGTTAGTTTGAGGGTTATGGGGTTAACTCATATAATCACCATAACCCCATAACCAACACATAACCCCATAACCAATTATAACCCCATTGACAATGAAATACACTCCCGATAAACGCTATATGGAGCGCGCCCTGCAACTTGCAGCCTACGGCGCAGGCTTCGTCTCCCCTAACCCGATGGTAGGGGCAGTGATTGTAGCCCCCGATGGACGCATCATCGGACAAGGATGGCATCGCCGCTACGGTGGCCCCCACGCTGAAGTGAATGCAGTCAACTCCGTTTCGGAAGCTGACGCTCACCTAATACCTGAATCCACTATCTACGTCACCCTTGAACCCTGTTCCCACTACGGAAAGACTCCCCCCTGCTCCCTACTTCTCATTCAGAAAAAGATACGCCGGGTCGTAGTCGGATCTCCCGATCCTTTCCCCCTCGTTGCTGGACGAGGCATCAAGATGCTTCGTGAAGCCGGAATAGAAGTTATCGAAGGATTCATGCAAGAAGAATGTGACTGGCTCAATCGCCGTTTCATCACCGCCCATACCCATCATCGCCCCTACATACTCCTTAAATGGGCACAGAGTGCTGACGGTTACATGGCATCTCTTCCTCCTGCTCCCGTCCAATTCTCCGGTCCAATCACCGGTGCCCTTATGCACGCCCATCGTGCCCTCTCCGATGCCATTCTTGTCGGTGTCAACACCATCCTCATAGATAATCCTACCCTCACCACACGTCACTGGCCCGGCAACTCGCCGCGCCCCGTAACCTTCAACTCTCCTCGATTAAAAAAACAGGAAAATCCCTCCTGTGCTCCTGTAGCTATGTCTAATGAAGATGGCTCTCGCTCTCCCGTGCTCCTGTCTAACGAAAAACTAATTCTCCTTGATCCTTCCAAGCCACTGGAAACTTCCATGCATGAACTCTACGAACACCACGGCATCACCTCCCTTCTCGTAGAAGGAGGTCCTGAAACCCTCCGCCGATTCCTCGATCTCAACCTCTTTGATGCCATCCGCGTCGAGATTGCCCCAATAGAATTAGGCACGGGCCTCCCCGCCCCCTCTCTCCCCTGTCATTTATAGTTTCCTATATAGTGTAAGGCGCAAGTGCGCCAATAAAGCCCCAAAATCCCTATGGCTCGGAGCCTTCATCTACAAAAAACTTGTCAATCTCTTGTTAAGAGATTGACAAGTCAATGCAAATTTACTAAAAATTTCTGAATTATAAATATTTAAGGCTCTTAATTTTCCCTAAATTTTAGGGCATTAGAATGAAAATAAGCGATTTTTCATTCTAATGCCCTTTTCTTTTAGTGCATTTTTATTTGATTTTCAGGAGATTCTATGACCTTGTCAATCTCTTAACAAGAGACGTGATGTTAAATATCATCCATTCCACTGATTGACAGGCCGCAACCACTTGGAATGCTCCTGGATAGGCTACTCCCTGAGATCCGAAACGATAACGCATACGGACCGGTTGACAACTCGCTGCATTGCCCCCTTTTCCATGCCATGCAGGAGGAGAAACTATATCCCGATGTAAACATTATCGATTAACTAAAAAATCAGAAAAGAAGGAATCCAGTCATCCCAAGTGTGGTTAAGCGCGCGAGCCTTCACTTCGCCATCCTTAACAGAGCAGTCCGAATGCCCTGGTACGCCATTAAGACCCACCAAGACTTCCGAGCCGAACAACAGCTCCGGCCTCTCGTTGAAGATCTCCTGTTCCCAACTCGCGAAGTCCGTCTCGAATCCGGGCAACGCCGCACCAGAGCCGTCATCCCACGTGTCCTCTTCATCCGGACCACCGAAGAAAACGCCCTCCAACTCGAACATAACGGCCGTCTTCATCCCGAACTCTCCGTTCCATTTTGGATCTACCGGTATCCCACCGACAGCCGTATTCAGGAAATCAGCGAAGAATCCATCCGGCTCCTACGCCTCCTCACAGCCGAAGACACCACCCGCTGCGAAATCTTCACAAAAAAGGATTTCAAAGAAGGCCAACAAGTCCGCGTCACAGGCGGTCCCTTTGCCGGATACCAGGGAACAGTAACCAGAGTAAAGAAAGATCGCCACGTAATTGTGAAAATCGAAGGTATCTGCCTCATAATGCTTCCCTTCATCCATCCTGATCTGCTGGAAAAGATATAATCAAAGAAATGCAAGCAGCGCCGGTCATATCAATCCCCAATATCACAGAGGATAGTCTCCGCACTCCCGAAAGTGCCTACGAAGCCGCTATGCAGATCTGCGAAGCATCACGGAGAGCCACCATACTCCTCGAAACCCACACACTCGCCCCCATGAGCAAAGTCCGTGGAGCGGCCCGGAAATGGATAGAAGCCATCGAACCACGCATCGACAGCTACACATCCGGCCAAGGTCTCCGCCTCGCTCACGCCTACGATCATCTACACCGCCTTGCCTACGGCTCCGCTCCCCTGCCAGGCACAGTGGAACGTCAAGTCTTCCGTGCCCTTGACTCCGCCATCCACGGTAACCACGATATCGACCAATACCTTCTCTTCCGCCTCATCACCCTTGGACTCAACCGAGGGATAAAAGAATACCATCTCCTCCCCCTCCGTTGGCAAAGCCAAAAGCTCGCCGGCTGGTACAAAAAATACAAAAATATCCTGAATTCCACAGAGCCGCATCTCGATAGCTTCCGGAATAATCCGGCCCAGCAGCCCGGTAGTTTCCGAAATAGTATTCGGCACAGGTGTGCCGAAGAATTCCAGGCCGAAGAATCCGAAGCCAAAGAGATCGCCATCCTCCTCGCATCCGATCTCACTCCCTTCACCGGTCGCAATCAGGCGCCCTTCAAAAACCGCCTCCGCGCCCTGCTAAAATAACAATCTTATCCTCACAGCTCTCTCTGTTTGGTCAAGTGTCCGAACCCTTGGTTCGCAAAATCCTTGATAGAAATGAAAAAATATAACATAGCAGTCGCCGGCACAGGATACGTCGGCCTCTCAATAGCTACACTCCTGGCTCAGCATAACCACGTGACAGCCGTTGACGTAATACCCGAGAAGGTGGAGCTCATCAACAGCCGAAAGTCGCCCATCCAGGATGACTATATCGAGAAATACCTCGCAGAGAAGGATCTCGACCTCACGGCCACCCTCGACGGCGCAGCAGCATACCGTGATGCAGACTTCGTGGTCATCGCCGCCCCGACAAACTATGATCCCGTAAAGAACTACTTCGACACCCACAACATCGAGGATGTCATAGATCTCGTTCTCTCCGTCAACCCCGACGCCGTAATGGTGATTAAATCCACCATCCCCGTGGGTTACTGCCGCAATCTCTATCTCAAATATGCGGCCAAGGGAGCAAAACGCTTCAATCTCCTCTTCTTCCCGGAGTTCCTGCGCGAAAGCAAGGCCCTCTACGACAACCTCTATCCCTCGCGAATAATCGCCGGCATACCCAAGATAATAGGGAAGCCCGGATTTGAGGAGGAGAACGAGGCAATCCTGAAGGTCACCGACGTGGCCGTCATGGATGAGAAAGCTCATATCTTCGCCGAATTGTTGAAGCAGGGTGCGGAGAAAGAGGAGATCGACACCCTCTATATGGGTATGAAGGAGGCCGAGGCCGTGAAGCTCTTCGCCAACACCTACCTCGCCCTCCGCGTAAGCTACTTCAACGAACTCGACACCTATGCCGAGGTGAAGGGTCTCGACTCCAAGGCTATAATAGAGGGAATCGGCCTCGACCCCCGTATCGGGACCCATTACAACAATCCCTCGTTCGGCTATGGTGGCTATTGCCTTCCCAAAGACACCAAGCAACTCCTTGCCAATTATGCCGACGTCCCCCAGAACATGATGTCGGCAATCGTGGAGAGTAACCGTACACGCAAGGACTTCATCGCCGACCAGGTGCTGCATTTGGCAGGGTATTACACTGCCAATAGCACATTTCACACTGACCATGAAATTGACTGCATTATAGGTGTGTACCGCCTCACGATGAAATCCAACTCCGACAACTTCCGTCAGAGCTCCATCCAGGGCGTGATGAAACGCATCAAAGCCAAGGGTGCCACGGTTATCATATATGAACCCACATTGGAAAACGGCACCACCTTCTTCGGTTCACGCGTTGTGAACGATCTGGATGAATTCAAGCGTCTCAGCAAGGCCATCCTTGCCAACCGCACCAGCTCCGACCTCGCCGACGTGGATGAGAAGGTATATACCCGCGACCTCTTCTCCCGCGACTGACAGAATGATATACATAATACCTCCTTCCTCAGTTTGTTCCAGTTCCCGAACCTTCGGTTCGCTGTATCATCAGTACTAACCTCTCCCTCCCACTCAATGATAGTAAGTAACGAAATTCTATAATTTTTATGTAAGAGAGTAATCCGTCGCGAGACGGGTTCTCTCAATTTTTAAGACACAATAGAGTTTCCACTATTAATCTTCAATTTTACTTTGATTTAATGGACATCCTATCTCCAACGAATCAAGCTTAATATACTCTTTTTACATTAGCAATCTAACCCTTTTCTTATGCAAGCAATCATCTTAGCAGCAGGCATGGGACGTCGGCTCGGTGAATTCACTGCCGACAATACTAAATGTATGTTGGAAGTAAATGGTATTCGTCTTATCGACCGAATGCTTTCCCAGCTACATCGCCTCAATCTTTCGAGAATAGTAATCGTCATTGGTTATGAAGGTCAGAAACTGAAGAATTACATTACCCAAAATTATCCAGATTGGCCAATCCAGTTCGTTGAGAATTCAGTCTATGACAAGACCAATAACATATATTCCTTATGGCTCGCCCGAGGATATATGGCAGAAGAGGAGACCCTGCTTCTTGAATCGGATCTTATCTTTGAAGATGCTGTCTTGTATGCAGCGATAAACAGTGAATACAAAGACTGCGCTCTGATTTCAAAGTATGAGACATGGATGGACGGCACAATGGTACGCATTGATGATGACAACAATATCGTCAGCTTCATTCCTAAGAAAGCATTCAAATATAGCGATACTCTATATTATTACAAGACAGTAAACATATACAAGTTCTCGAAGGAGTTCATTGTAAATCATTACCTCCCCTTCCTTGAGGCTTATATCCGTGTGCTGGGGGAAAACGAATACTATGAACAGGTGCTTCGTGTGCTTACTCTTATCGACACCACTGGAATCAAGGCTCTTCCTATCACAGGCCTTCACTGGTATGAGATAGATGATGTCCAGGATCTGAGAATTGCCGAGACCATCTTCGCTACTCCGGAGGAGAGACTCAAGAAACTGCAGCATTCTTTCGGGGGCTACTGGCGATATCCCTCTCTTCTTGATTTCTGTTATCTGGTAAATCCATATTTCCCGCGCCAGAAGATGATCGATGAAATGAAGGCCAATTTCGAACCTCTTCTTCGCGATTATCCCTCCGGAATGGGTGTTAACTCACTCTTGGCTTCGAAATACTTCGGCATCCGTCATGATTATGCTGTGGTAGGAAATGGGGCTGCCGAACTTATCAAAAGTCTCATGAGTCTCCTGAATGGAAAAGTCGGCGTGATTTATCCTACTTTTGAGGAATACCCCAATCGTCTGGATGAAGATCGTATTGTGAAGTTCCATCCTGAGAATGAAAACTTCTCATATACAGCTGATGAATTGATCGGGTTCTACTCAGATAATAAGGTTGAAAATCTTCTGATTGTGAATCCGGACAATCCTTCCGGAAACCTGATCAATCAGGAAGGTCTTGAAAAACTGATCTGCTGGGCTGAGGATAACAATATCCGCCTGATTATTGACGAGTCGTTTGTAGATTTTGCAGACGATGCGGAAAATCTCACCCTCATACATAACGATGTCTTGGAGTCGCATCCCACATTGTGTGTGATGAAGTCCATTTCAAAGAGCTATGGCGTGCCAGGTTTGCGCCTTGGGGTTTTGGCAAGTGCAGACAAGGATCTAATCTTTGCAATGCGTAAGGATGTAGGGATATGGAATATCAATTCCTTCGCCGAATTCTATATGCAGATCTACGGCAAATATGAAAAAGACTATGCACGCTCATGTGAGAAATTCCGTAAGGAGAGAGCTATCTTCTTTGAGGAGTTGAAAACGATCCCTTTCCTGCGTGTCATACCTTCGCAAGCAAATTATTTCCTGTGTGAGGTTACCAATAAGTTTACATCCCATGAGCTTGCATTGAAATTGCTCACTGACTTTAATATCCTTATAAAAGATTGTTCCTCAAAGAAGGGCTTTCCAAAGGATAAACAGTATGTGAGAATTGCAATCAGGGATAGAAAAGATGATAATAAACTACTTACATCTATAAAATCTATATTGTAAATGAAAATTATAGACTTTAATACAATAAAAAATTTAAATATTCCACTATCAGAAATGTATGAGTGGACTGCCAAAGTATGGGAAGAACAAGATACCTATCTTTTGGCTGCCAAGATAAGTATATGGCAAGGAGACAGTGGGCGTTATATGACTATGCCTTGTGTGCTTCCAAAATACAATCTAGCTGGTGTAAAATTTATATCAAGAAACGTGGATGATTCCCAAGGAATCCCTGCTAGAAACTCTAACATTATGCTTCAAAGTCTTAACGAACATGGCTTAGTAGCAGTTTTGGATGGCACATATATAACTACAATGCGTACAGGTGCATGTGCAGCCTATAATGCAATTAATTTTTCAAAAAAAAATGTTGAGACATTAGCTATATACGGATTAGGCCTTACAGCCAGAGCATTTATGTTATTTTATGCTGATCAGCTAAATCGTCCTATCACTGTAAAAGTACTTAAATATAAAGATCAAGCTGAAAAATTTACTGAGGAGTTTAAAATGAATGGATTCCTTAAGTTTGAAATCTGTGAAACACTTGAGGAGCTATTCAACTCTGATATTATCGTTTCGTGTGTAAGCTTTGCACACAAAGAATTAGCATCTGTTGAAACTTATCCAAAGGGATGTACTATAATACCGGTACATACTTCCGGTTTTCAAAACTGTGACTTGGCGTTTGAAAAGGTTTTCGTCGATGATATTGATCATGTGAAAAAATATCGTTATTACGAACAGTTTAAAAATAAGATGGCTCGCATTACAGATGTCGCAAATAAACGTGTTTCTGGAAGAGAAAATGATAATGAGCGTATTCTTGTTTATAATGGTGGAATCGCATTAACAGATATGTATTGGGCCATGAAAATTGTTGAAAAGATAGGAGACAACTGTCCTGAAATCCCAATGTCATATCCTGAGGAAAGATTTTGGATTTAAGAGCCAAAATTATAAATAGGTTATAAATTAATAACCTATAAACAGATTCTATAACATACGATGAAAGTTAAAAGCTAATGATATGACTATTCATTGTCAAGTTATAGTGAGTAAAGACGTATAGATGTAACCATCGAGATGTTGTAAAAGAATATAGCAGAGATGTTTTAAGAATTTTCAAAACATTATTCTATAAAGTGAAGCATTCTTTGTATAGAAAGAGGTGTATGGAACTGTATCGACATCTTTGATTTGCATTGAATAATGGTAAATTAATTTACCATTATTCAAAACTTGCTTGATTACTACTTCCTAAAAGATTTGGTTAATATTTAAAAGGGATTATTATATCCATTTCTAAAATATTTATTGATGCAGGAGTTGGTTTAACTTTAATTCAAAAAGGGATCTTCATAAACTGAATCTTTTATTGGAAAACTGTCCTCTGATTCTTATTACACATCCAACCATATCTTTTTAGATGAATCAATAAACATTATTGTCTATCAGATTACTATTTATCTCATATTTTTATTTATATGATAGATCAAGCTCTTCAAGACCAATTGCGATCCACATACAATCCGGAAGGATCTCCCTTACGGAAACGGCAACTGCGTATGTTGGAAATGCTTAAATACATCGATAAGATTTGCAAAGAAAACAACATTAAATACTGGCTCTCCTCAGGTACATGCTTAGGGGCCGTGCGTCACCATGGATTTATTCCATGGGATGATGATGTGGATATTGAACTTCTGGAAGATGACTATAACAAATTAATAAAAATTTTACGAGATAACGAGACTGAGGAATTTGTTATTCAATCAAGCCAAGATGATCCAAACTATATTTTTGATTTTGCAAAACTACGGGATAAGAAAACTCAAGTAAAGGAGTCTTTTGGATTAGATTCGCTATATATCCACCAAGGTCTCTTTATTGACATTTTTAAATTATCCCCATCTAATTCCAAATTTCTCCATTACTTATGTGGTCGTCTCAGGACAGCAGAAAACTATACAAAGCTGTGGTCTATGAAAAATAAGATTTTAAACCTTATTTTTCCATGCATAAGAGCATTCAATAATTGTTTTATTGGGTTTTGTAGGCAATTAGATAGAATTGCAGTAACAAACAGATATCGCCATACAATGGGGGTTTCTTTCTTAAAAGCGAGAAATAAGAATGATATAGAACATGTAATTCCCCAAACATTTGAAGGGAATCTTTTTCCTATTCCTTTAGGATATGACAATTATCTTAAGGCAATGTACGGAGATTACATGACATTAAAGAAATCTCATACTCATTTAAAATAAAGTATGTTAATATGAAAGTATTAGTCACAGGGGCTGCGGGATTTATAGGCTTTCACTTAATTAAAGTCTTATGCGAGAACCATTATGAAGTCATTGGCATTGATAATATAAATGACTACTATGATGTGGGATTGAAATATGCACGACTACACGAATGTGGTATTGAGCAGAAAGAAATAATTCAAGGACATATAGTAAACAGTACCAAATACAATACTTATTCCTTTTATCGTCTTGATATATGCGACACCTCAAAACTATATTCTCTTTTCAATAAAGAGAAGTTTGATATTGTAATCAATCTTGCTGCTCAAGCTGGTGTCCGATACTCCATAGAGAATCCCCATGCATACATTCAAAGTAATATCGTGGGGTTTTTAAATATCTTAGAAGCTTCAAGACTCAATCATGTCAAGCATTTAATATATGCCTCCTCTTCTTCGGTATATGGTGGTAATGAAAAAGTGCCCTTTGAGGAAACTGATAGAGTTGATAATCAAGTATCAATTTATGCAGCCACAAAAAGGAGTAATGAATTAATGGCCAATGTATATAGTAAATTGTACGATTTACCAACAACTGGATTACGATTCTTCACCGTTTATGGACCTTGGGGTCGTCCAGATATGTCTCCTTTTTTATTCATTGATGCAATCTTAAATGATCGTCCGATAAATGTATTCAATAATGGCGAGATGCTAAGAGATTTCACCTATATTGAGGATATAATTGAAGGAATAATTCGTTTGATACCTATAACATCAACCAATCCTATTCCAGCTGCAATATATAATATTGGTAATCAACGCCCTACTAATCTAATGGATTATATTACTTGTATCGAGAGAGCAACTGGTAAAAAGGCTGATAAAAACTTTCTACCGATGCAACCTGGAGATGTTTATCAAACCTATGCAAATTCTTCAGCATTAATCTCTGCTACTGGATTTGAGCCACGAACAGAGCTACAAACAGGGATTAATAAGACAACCAAATGGTTTAAGGATTACTATAACCTTTAATCCTTATACTTCAATGAAAAGAGGAACCATCAATAATATTTTTAAATCCAATAGAAAAGTTTTAGCTAATTTTTCTTATTTATCTATCCTCGAAATCTTTATTATTGCAGCTCCTTTATTCACCTATCCCTATCTTGTCAAAACTCTTGGAAGAGAATTATATGGCTGGGTGATTACCGCTCAAGTAACCGCCTCATATTGTACAGTACTGATTGATTTCGGATTTAAAAGAATTAGTGCACGCCATATTGCAATCAACAATCATAATAAGGATAAAATCAATGAGGTCGTTTCGGCAATACTTACTCTCAGATCTGGCCTATGGATATTGAGTTTCCTTATTTATTCCTCTGTAATTCTTTTAGTACCGTCTTATAGAGAGCATTACGTTCTATTCTTTTTTTCTTTTCTTACAACTATCAGTTCCGTACTATTTCTGGATTTTTATTTTCAGGGTACTGAAAATATGAAGTACATTACAATAGTTAACATAGTTGTTCGAGGGACTTTTGTAATTGCTACTTTCTTTATAATCAAAAAGTCAACAGACTATATTTACGTTCCACTTCTTTGGAGTACGGGATATGCTTTAGGAGGAGCACTTTCACTTTGGATTGGATTTCACAAATACAACATTAAATATACCCTACCTGACAAAAAAATTCTGATAGCCCATTTACATGAAGGTTCAGTAATCTTTACCAGTGATGTAATGATAACCATCAAGGACAAATTTAATTATAATTTAATGGGTGCATTGGTAGGGGTATCAGAAATTGTAATTTACGATATCGGTGCCAAGATATGTTCTCTTCTCCAAAAACCCGTAACTATCCTATCTACCGTTTTATTTCCTCGAATAGCAAAACGCCAATCTGTAAATCAAGTAAAAAAAGCAATGGGAGGAATCTTAGTATTTTCCACTACTATGGTTATTTTAGTTAATGCATTCCTTCCTCAAATAGTGAAGTTCTTTATTCTTGAAGACATTGATCTGGACGCAATACGGTTATACACACTTTCACCCATTTTCGTTGGAATAAGCTGGTTTATTTCAATGAATGTTTTTTTTGCATTTGGTAAACAAAGATTAGTTCTTAAATCGACTTATGTTACCACAATTGGTTATTTAATTTTATTGGGAATTTTTTATTTTACAGGCTATCTTAATAGTGTGATGTCGTTTGTAATTCTCACAGTCTCTTCCTATCTCATTGAAGCAATCTTTCGAGGTATATTATGTAATAAAATCTTTAAAAGTCTTTCATGAATTATGATGAATCCATCTATTTCCGTAATAATGAGTGTTTATAATGAGCCTGTTAATTGGCTTTCAAAATCTATCGACTCAATACTAAAGCAATCATACCACGATTTTGAATTTATTATCATTAATGATAATCCGAGTCAAGAAGAAATCAAAAGCTTTCTTACTTCTATCTCTGAAATAGATAAAAGAATTATCATTATCGAAAATCCAAAGAATATTGGATTAGCGGCCTCTCTAAATAAAGGGATTGAAATTGCGAGAGGAAATTATATTGCAAGAATGGATGCAGATGATATTTCTCTTCCTACACGATTCATGAAACAAATTAATTTCCTTGAGAAAAATCCCAATATAGGAATATGTGGAAGTTTTGTTAGGACAATAAATGAGAAAGATATCAGAAAAAAGAAATTGACACTTCAACAATCTAATATCGATTTAAAAAATGCAATTTTATTTTTCTGTCCTTTTGTACACCCGTCAGTCATGATTCGAAGAGAACTCCTAATAGAAAACAAATATGATACAAATTGCAGAGTTGCACAAGATTGGGATCTGTGGAAAACACTATCAACAAAAACTGATTTTGCAAATATACCAGAAGTATTGTTGTTATACCGAATCCATAGTAATCAAGCCCCTAAGAAAGCTGGAAAAGCGAAGGCTCTTGAAAGCCGCCGCTATTTTGCGTCTAAAGACGTAAAGGCGTTACAATTACCAACGAATATTGCTTCCTTATATGTGTCAAATTCCTGTCATGTCAGGTTACCAGAAAAAGATTTAGATACCTTGTACCATTACTTAACACATATTGAAAAGCTTAACAATTCATATAAATATATTATCAGCAAATATATAAGGAAAAAAATTAAATTCAGTTTTTTTAGATCTATTTGGAATCCATTATCTAAAGAAAATCCCATTATGTATTTTAAAGCATGCGCTACGGAGTTATTTCGTGCCACAATAAAGTTCTAATTTAATTATCAAATACTTTTTATGGGGTTACAATTAAACATTGGAACTCAAGAAACAAAGACGAGACTTCGTATTCCAAATAAAAATGAGTATTATTGGTGCATTAGCTGGATTTTTATCCTTATTAGTCCGCTTCTTTCACTACCTTTAATCCTCGTTGGAATTTGGAATAAACAAACGTATTCCGTTTTTCAACTCATTATTTTCTTTGGTATCGTAGCATTTTTATTTCCTCCAAGCGGAGATCTATATCGATATTATAATTTATTCTATCTTAATTTTAAAGGAATAAGATTTAATGATATTTTTAATTTTTACATATTTGATTTCATTTGGTACGCCATATTATATCTTCTTGTTAATCTGGATATTCCATTTCAATATGGTCAGGTGATTTCATGTTTCCTCCAACTGGGTATCGTGTCCTATATTCTCTCTAAGCAGAAAGTTGAGAGTTTAAATAATAAGAATTTTTTTCTTACGTATCTTCTTTCCTTTATTATAACTGGATTTTGGACATCCATTGAACTACGTTTTTATCTAGCCCTATCATTCTTTATCTTATCAGTTTTTTGGTTAACCAAAAAAAGACATACATACTTTTACATATTTATTATCTCATCTATATTTACTCATTATTCATTTATATTTATAGCATTATTACTAACTATTGGAATAATATTTAAACGATTCATAAATATTAAAACATGTATATTCATAGGAATAATTATGTTTGCGATTGTATTAACAATTGGTCAGATACTCGATAATATGGGGTTTGATAAAGCAGGATATATAACCAATAGTACCGACTGGACAGAAAATAGTTCGTTTATTCTCAGGTTAATCAAAAATTGGTTAATGTATCTCCCATTAATTACAATGAGCATCATATTACTTAAAAAAAAGGATTCTTCTCTTCTTTATAAAATTAGTATTTTATTTCTCACAATAACTTTAGCAACACTCCAGCTTCCCGATTTAAATAGTAGGTTTAAAATTGTCACCACCTCTCTCATATGGTTATATTTTGTAACTAAAACCCCATATTATACGAGGTGGATTACTCCGGTTTTTTATAGTGCATTTTTTGTCTTTGTATTGAATACGGCAACCTCATATAGAGCGCTCACACTTGGTAAATATGAAGATTTAATTTTACCAACCCCCATTATTTTCTTCATTGATTCTTATAATGATTATTGGATTCAAACTCACATAAACGATGGAAATATATACAAATTAACTCATATCAAATTAGAATCGAAATATTGTCTTTCAGATGATGTACATATGATTACGTAAATCTTACGCTGGAATAAAATACCTTATTTGTCTGGTTTCTTAATTTACTATATGCGAATTCTTATAAATATTTCCAATCATTTAGTTGGAGGAGGTCTTCAGGTTGCAGAATCATTTCTTAAGGAATGTGTAAAGTTTCCAACAAATGAGTATCATGTCGTTTATCGCTCAAGTTTAAAAGAAAAGTTGGGAATTGATAAAATATCAGCTGAATCTTTTATTTTTCATGAGCTTCCGGATTTAAAACTTCATCAGCTTAGCGATGCTTTATCTAAGTTAGAAAAAGAGATAAATCCAGAAGTAGTGTTTTCGGTATTTGGACCAACCTATTGGCACTCTAAAGCTCCACAGATTATGGGGTATGCTATTCCGCATTACATTTATCCAGAATCTCCTTACTGGAAGATACTTGCATGGAAAGAGCGTCTGAAATTAAGACTCAAAGAAAAGATACATCTATATTTCATTAAACGAGATGCTACATCGGTGATTTGCGAAACTACTGATGCATCAACAAGAATCAGTAATAAACTGAAATCGCCTAAAAAGAAATACTTTACAGTTTCTAATACTTTCGGTCAGCAATTTCTTAATAATCCTAAAACTCCATTCTCTGGAAAACTTCCTGAAAAAACAAGCGCGGATTTCTGGTTGCTAACTATAAGTAGTTTTTATCCACATAAGAATCTGTCAGTCATCCCAGCCGTCTTAGACTCACTTAAAAACAAAGGTATTCAAAATATAAATTTTATTCTCACAATACCCCAGGAAGATTACGAGAGAATTATTCCTGAGAGATACCGAAGAAATGTCCATACCTTGGGATTCGTCAATATGGAGGAGTGCCCAGATTTATACGAAAAAAGCGATGCTGTTTTTCTACCAACTCTTCTGGAATGTTTTTCTGCAAATTACCCGGAAGCTATGATCAGTCAGCGTCCTTTGCTTACTTCCGATTTGAGTTTTGCAAGGTCTGTCTGTGAGGATGCTGCTCTATATTTCAATCCTCTTAATCCTGAAGATATAGCTAAGAAAATACAGATGGTTCTCACCAATCCCGAGTTGAGAAAAAAACTTGTCACCGCAGGGTCAAAACGAGTATTAGAATTCCCAAATGCAGAGGAAAGAGCGAGAAGATATCTGGAAATTTGTAAAGAAATTATTGAAGATAATAAATAACATGTCAGTATTCAAAGATAAAGTCCTCCTCATTACAGGAGGCACCGGCAGTTTTGGAAATGCCGTGCTACGTCGTTTCCTTGAATCAGATATCAAGGAAATTCGTATTTTTAGCCGTGATGAGAAAAAACAGGATGACATGAGGCATGAGTATCAGGCTCGCTTCCCGGAATATGCCCATAAAATCAAATTCTATATCGGGGATGTAAGGGATCTTCAGTCGTGCAGGAACGTGATGCCCGGAGTGGATTATATTTTTCATGCCGCGGCTTTAAAGCAGGTTCCATCCTGTGAGTTCTTTCCTATGGAGGCTGTAAAGACAAATGTAATTGGAACTGATAATATTTTAACTGCTGCCATTGAAGCCGGAGTAGAAGCAGTGATTTGTCTTTCAACGGATAAGGCCGCCTACCCTATCAATGCGATGGGTATTACCAAGGCTGTGGAGGAAAAGGTGGCGGTTGCAAAGTCGCGCTATTCAGGGAAAACCAAAATATGCTGCACTCGCTATGGTAATGTGATGTGCTCCCGAGGCTCAGTGATACCGCTTTGGATTGAGCAAATACGCTCCGGAAATCCAATCACTCTTACCGAACCCTCTATGACGCGGTTTATTATGAGTCTGGAAGAAGCTGTGGATTTGGTGCTATTTGCCTTTGAACATGGGCAGAATGGTGATATTCTCGTTCAAAAGGCTCCTGCTTGCACTATCGGAACTCAGGCTGAGGCCGTATGCGAATTGTTTGGCGGTAAGAAGGAGGACATCAAGGTTATCGGTATTCGTCATGGTGAGAAGATGTATGAAACTCTTCTTACTAATGAAGAGTGTGCTAAAGCTGAAGATATGGGTGATTTCTACCGTGTCCCGGCCGACAACCGCGGTCTAAATTATGACAAATATTTCAAGGAAGGGGATGAGTCCAGGAATGTTTTAACTGAGTTTAATTCCAACAATACACGGCAATTAAATGTTGAGGAAACTAAAGCTAAGATTGCCTCGCTGGAATATATTCAGAAGGAACTAAGCGGAGAAGGAAATTTTGTACAGTAAGTAGATGAAAATACTCGTTACAGGTGCAAAGGGATTTGTCGGAAAGAATCTCTGCGCCCAACTCAATAACATCAAGGAAGGGAAGATTCGTAATTGCACGGTGGAGATAGAGGAGGTGTTTGAATATGACATAGACTCTACACCGGAAGATCTCGACCGATATTGCAAGGAGGCGGATTTCGTATTTAATCTTGCCGGAGTGAACCGCCCGGAGAATCCGGAGGATTTTAAAATTGGGAATTTCGGGTTCGCCTCCACTCTCCTTGACACTCTGATGAAGCACGGGAATAAATGCCCGGTGATGTTGAGCAGCTCCATTCAGGCTACTCTGATTGGTCGGTATGCGGGACATCCCTACGGAGAGAGCAAGAAGGCCGGTGAAGAGCTGTTCTTTGACTATGCTGACAAAACGGGTGCGAAAGTGCTTGTATATCGCTTCCCTAATCTATTCGGCAAATGGTGTCGTCCCAATTACAATTCGGCGGTTGCCACCTTCTGCAATAACATAGCCAACGATCTTCCTATTCAAGTGAATGACCCGTCTGTCGAACTGGAGTTGCTATATATTGACGATTTGGTGGAAGAGATGATTCTTGCTTTGCAAGGAAAGGAGCATCACTGTGATTTCGATGGAGTGAATACAATTCTTAAAGAGGATGGGAAGTTCTGTGCTGTCCCAACAACTTTCCATGTGACTCTTGGTGAGATTGTGGAGTTACTGAACAAATTTGCTGAAATGCCTTCCACTTTAATGATTCCGGAGATCCCGACTGATAGTTTCTCAAAGCGTCTTTTCTCTACCTATCTATCATATCTTCCTAAAGAGAAAGCTGTTTTTGATCTTAAAATGAATTGTGATGACCGAGGTAGCTTCACTGAGCTTATTCATACCCCTAAATGCGGACAGGTGAGCATCAACATCTCAAAGCCGGGAGTCACAAAAGGTCAGCATTGGCATAACACAAAGTGGGAACAATTCATTGTGGTCAAGGGACACGGACTTATCCAAATGAGGAAGGAGGGAACCGATGAGGTGCTGAATTTCGAGGTGAGTGGTGACAATATCCAGTCGGTGATCATGCTCCCGGGATATACCCACAATATCATCAACCTTTCCGATACAGAGGATCTTGTGACCGTGATGTATTGCAACGAGATCTTCGACCCTAATAAGCCTGATACATTCTTTGATCCCGTAGAAAAATGAAAACTGATTATAAAGATATAAAATTCGCTGACAACGGCAAGTTGAAGCTTCTTATCATTGTTGGTACTCGCCCGGAGATTATTCGTCTGGCTGCAACCATAAATAAATGTCGTAAGTATTTCGATGTGATTCTTGCCCATACCGGACAGAATTACGACTACAATCTCAATGGAATATTCTTCCGTGATCTCAAGCTCAAAGATCCTGAGGTTTACATGGATGCTGTAGGTGATGACCTTGGAGCGACAGTGGGTAACATTATCAATTGTTCCTATAAATTGATGGTTGATATAAACCCTGATGCATTGCTGATACTCGGTGATACAAACTCTTGCCTATCAGCTATAGCTGCAAAACGTCTTCACATACCAATCTTCCATATGGAGGCAGGAAACCGATGCAAGGACGAATGTCTTCCTGAGGAAACAAACCGCAGGATAGTAGATATTATCTCTGATGTGAATCTATGTTATTCGGAGCATGCACGCCGTTATCTGGCGGATAACGGTCTTCCTAAGGAACGAACTTACGTGACAGGTTCACCTATGGCTGAGGTGTTACATGAGAATCTCACAGAGATTGAAGGAAGTGACATACACCAGCGTCTCGGATTGGAAAAGGGTAAATATATACTCCTCTCAGCTCATCGTGAGGAGAATATCGATACCGAAAAAAATTTCCTTTCCCTATTCAATGCAATCAACGCGATTGCGGAAAAATATGATATGCCTATTCTATACAGCTGTCATCCGCGTAGTCGCAAGCGCATAGAAAAATCAGGCTTTAAACTTGATCCGCGTGTAATACAACATGAGCCACTGGGATTTCATGACTACAACTGTCTTCAGATGAATGCAGCCGCTGTGATTTCAGATTCCGGCACACTCCCAGAAGAATCCTCATTCTTTACATCTGTTGGGCATCCTTTCCCGGCTGTATGCATCCGCACTTCCACCGAACGTCCTGAATCTCTTGACAACGCAGGATTCATTCTTGCGGGGATTGATGAGAAATCGCTTCTTCAAGCAGTAGAAACTGCCATAGAAATGAATCGCAATCATGATGACGGCACTCCCGTAGATGTATATATCGGCGAAAATGTCAGTACAATAGTTGTGAAGATTATTCAGTCGTATGTGACTGTGGTAAATAAGATGGTGTGGAGAAAAGAGTGATTCTAAACTATTAGGGAATGAAAAAGAAAAAAGTTCTTATTCATAGTATCGCTTTTAATCCGGATGGTGTCTCCACAGCATATCTGTATGGAGACATCGCTTTATCCTTAAAAAAAAGGGGCTATGATGTTACTGTCTTGACCACAACTCCCAACTATAATGTAGTGGAGGAGCAGATTCGCAAGCAACCATTAAAATGGAAAATATGGGGATTCCTTAAGAAAAGCAATTTCAATGGAATTCCTGTCTACCATGTGCCGCAGAAGAAATTCAAATCCACCATCTTGAGATTGTTCGGATTTATGTACTGGCATCTGGTCTCTTTCTTCGCCGGCCTATTTATTAAAAAAGTGGATGTGATTCTTTCACCTTCACCTCCTCTCTCAATCGGTGTAGTAAACGCATGGCTCGGCAAACTGAAAGGCGCAAAAGTTATTTATAATGTTCAAGAAGTCTATCCGGATATTCTGGGTAAGAAGTCGGGGCTGATTTATAATTCTGTCAGCAAGATGGAACATTATGTTTATGATAAATCAGATGCCGTGACAACCATTGATCAGGTATTTCATGACACTATTAAGGATAGGTTCAAAGAACCGCAGAAATTGCATATAATCCCCAATTTTGTTGATACCTCAATCTACCACCCTCTGGAGAAATCTGCCGAACTTGATCCCAAGCTTTTCCAACGAAATGAGAATCTTAAGCTACTATATGCGGGCAACATCGGGAAGGCACAGGATTGGGATACTCTCATTGCTTTGGCAACTATGACAAAAGATAAACCCTATGATTTCTACGTAATTGGCGAGGGCGCAATGAGAGATTATCTAAAAGAAGAAATTGAGAAGAAAAATCTTTCAAACATCCATCTTCTACAGTACCAGCCTCGTGAACTTATGCCGGATATTATCGCATTCTCAGATATTCAGTTTATTTTTATGGAACCTGAGATTGCAGCCCAGGGTTTTCCTTCAAAAGTATATACAATAATGGCTTGTGGAAAACCTTTATTGGTTTGTTCCCCGAAAAACACTCCTATTATTAATTTCCTATCAAATATTGGATGTGCTAAATTAATCACTGAATCTAATGTCGATGGAAAAGCAAAGGAAATTTGCCGGTGGCTCGATGGGATAAATCGGACTCAATTAAAAGAAATGGGAAAAAAAGGACTGGATGTAATTGAGAAAGGATATTCAAAAGATATAGTCACTGGTAAATATGCCGATTTAATTGATTCTCTCGTAGGCAAGTGTCAATAGTTTCTTCCTTTTTATTTTCTCCCCCCTATTTATTTCTAAAAGATTTCACCCAATGACTAAATTTCGCCTAAAAGAGAATACCGAGGAGACTGCGAAACTCGCTCAAATATTCAATCATTATAAGGAACAATACCCGCAGATTGAGGATTGCAGCTCTAAAAATGTTGAGCAGATAAAAGATGAATTAAATCTCTTCGTGGCTACATTAAGAAGAGATAAAGAGGCGTATCTGGCAAATCCTCCAAAGGATAATCCTCTTCCTGACTCATATCTTTATGGGGGGATCTGCAATGACATTCCGGCTAATCTACGCAGACATAAAATCGATAAATATCTTAGATGTATATTCGTAAAGGATGCTGCAACTGCTTCAGAGATTGAGAAAGCTTTAGGGGAGATGGAACTTTATATCGGTAAACGTGGATTAGCAGCAGCTGGGAATGGGGCAAAAAATGCAGATGCTCCGGATGATAGCCGAATTGTCTACATAGCTGATATGACTATTCCGGGATTCGTGAAATAATCTTGTAGGACAACCGATGCTTTATCTTCTTTGTATCCCTGTTTTGCCTATATAGTTTTTTTCGCTATATTTGCAAGAAAATATAAGAGTTATGGAGGTTTCGGTTCCTTTCCCTTTTGGACAGCGCGTGATTGATCCGATGTTTGACATCGGTTTCAAACTAATTTTCGGTCGAGAAAAAGTATCCGAACCGCTTCTTGTGGATCTTCTTAATAGTGTCTTTGAGGGAGATCCTGTTTATGGAAATATTGTCTCGGTAGCTTTCAGAAACACCGAGCATCCTCACGAATGGGAGAAAGGTAAGGGCATTCGTTATGATATCAGGTGCAAGACTGCCGATAATCGCCACTTTATCGTGGAAATGCAGAAAGCTGAACAGGAACATTTTCTTGAAAGATGTTATTATTATGTAGACCGAGCTATAGCCGCTCAGGGTTACCGAGGTAGAGATAGGGAAAATGGCAACAAGATATGGGATTTTTCCCTTGAACCGGTGGTGGGGGTATTCTTCTGCAATTTTCATGTGCGGGAGCTTGATCGTCGGACTGTGGTTAAGGCGCGCCTGTGTGATGAGGAGACACACCAAGCGGTGGGCGACTATGAACGGTTTGCATTCATCCAGATTCCCCTCTTCAAGCAGGAAGAGGGAGAATGCAAATCACGGCTGGAGGAATGGATTTATAACATTAAAAATATGGGAAGGATGCAGAAAATAGCTTTTACATATAACGATACGTTTGAATATCTAAAGCAGGTTAGCGATGTCGCTGCCTTNAGTCCGGAGGATAGAGAGATTTACGAGGCAGAGCTGATGAAGGCTCGCGACTATCATGCTGTGATCAAAACTGCAAAGAAGAAGAGTCTGGAAGAGGGACTTGCTGAAGGCCGCGCTGAAGGTCGCGCTGAAGGCCGCGCTGAAGGTCGCGCTGAAGGCATAGCGGAAGGTATTTCGCAGGTGGTTAGGAATATGATGGCTAATGGATTGGATCTTGAGGCTATTTCTACATATACCGGTTTCTCTATCGATGAATTGAAGGCGCTGATGTGATGGCGACAATGAAACCATACAGAGCTTCTGCGACAGATGCNAGGTGCCATTAACCTCTTACACAAATGGTATAAGGATACAAGCCTATTTGTAATTCCCTTTTTAATATCTCCCCAATTTTTATTAACTTTGCCATGTCTTAGCTACTCACAATATGCCTTATAATGACGGAATNACATACACTTCTTCAGCTGACGCTATCGGGGAATCGAAGCGGCTGCTGGAGACGTTGGATCCGGATTTCAGGACGGATTTTGAAGTGGTGGCGGTGAGATGCAATGCGGAAGATAGCACGGGACGAAGGAAATTAANCCCTAATAAAATATATTATCTTGTCGNAGCGGAAAATACGAGCCAGTCGGCTGCTGACGCAAGNGAAATTTTCAATCTTTTTATGTCGTCTCCTTCGGATCCGNTTNCAAGGTTGCTTAAGTATTCTCCCCCTTGTGTCAAAGTGTCGGCAATTGTCGGAAAGAATGGTTCAGGAAAGAGCAGTCTCATCGAATTTCTGATGAGATTGATCAATAATTTGGCAGCATCCCTGATTGGGGAGGTGTCTAATAATCCTGCGTCGGCACATCTTCATTATATAGAGGGAGTGAAGGGTGATATGTGGTATAGATCAGCAGGTAAGCTGTTCAGACTTAATGTTACAGACAGGGCAGTGGGGCTGTACGAGGTTTCGGACGATAAATTTGATTCTACTCATGAGAAACCGATTTTCTTGGAAAATCAAGGATCCAATGAGATTAAAGGGGGTGTGCATCGTGGTCATGAACAGNATAAAGTGAAGGAATGCCTAAGGGATTTCTTNTATACGGTGATTATAAACTATTCTATCTATGCATATAATACTCGCGATTTTTATCGTGAGAGCGATTCGGATGAGAAGACAGAGAGCCTGAGAAGGGATTATAATGTAATAGATAAGGGAAACGAAAACCGGAACTGGATTCATGGACTTTTTCATAAGAACGATGGCTACCGCACTCCGCTGGTGATAACCCCGGCAAGACATGAGGGAAATATAAATATCAACAGGGANAACAGTCTGGCCAACGAACGACTCCTCTGGCTCCTCATCTCCACGAGAAATCTCCGTAATATCAACGAGCATTTANTNGCCGAAGCAATGATTTTGGGGAGCCCGAGACATAATGNATATGGGTATNATTATTTTGTCAACTCGCTTGATCTTACGGGGCTTTCCGANGAGGATTACATGATTCTTTATGATCTGGTTTTGATAGGTTGGAATAAATATCTTCCAATGGATCTGAAATCCATCGAAGATATACCATACCTCACAGAGGCCCTGAATTATCTGGTGTATAAGACTATCAAAATCGCTCTTACCTACCCGGAGTATATGCTGCCGGAAAAGGAATTCGACTTTGAAAACCCCACAAAATTCTGGTATGCAGAACACCTTATNNACGATATTGTAGAGCGTCAGGTTCATAATAACACCCACATAACAAGGAAAGTGTTCCGCACCCTCGCTTATCTTATCTTTAATGTCTATCCCTCATTTATTACNAATCTCAATGAGGATGTGAGGCTTGAGTTTGAGGCGATACGAAAAAGATGGGAAAATCAATTCGGCGAATATTCCTCCATTTTATCTCCTGAGAACAAGAAAGTGGCTTTTATGCTNTCCNTATCTAATGAAGTCATACTCCCGCCTCCTTTCTTGGAAAGNAGGATTCTGCTCCATGAGGTGGGTGATCCGAAGAAAGCTATCTTTTTCGAGACCCTGAGTTCCGGTGAGCGTGAACTGGCCTATGCTGTCAGCTCCATTCTCTATCATCTAACCAACATCGATTCAGCACATCGAGATATGATAAGCAGCAATAGAGTTAGATATAGGAATGTATTGCTTATCTTGGAGGAGGTGGAACTCTATTTCCATCCTGAGTTTCAGCAACGACTAATCAAACTTATACTCCAGGGTATCCGCGACCAAAGATATGATTTCATCCGTGGCATTCATATTATTTTAGCCACTCATTCCCCATACGTTCTCTCGGATATTCCTAAACACGATATACTGGCTTTAAATTCCAACGGAATGCCGGCCGAGAGAGCCTTATTGTCGTTTGGAGCCAATATCCATGATATGCTCCGCGATAGCTTTTTCCTCTCAAATGGCGCAAGGGGTGCGCTCGCCCAATGGACGATAAATGTTATACTCACGTGTCTGGAAATTCATAGNGGTTATAGAGAGAACGAGGAATTCACTCCCGATCCCTCTAAGGCTCTATGGAATGGGTCGGAGATTTTAGACTGGATTGAGATTCAGGAGAGAGGGTTGGATTATGAACAATTCAACNCCACATTTTCCGAAGCTAAATTGCGCAAATGGATTTCCCTGATTGATGAGCCTATAATACGCAATGTGCTTTCTCTTGAATGTGATGATATTTTCCAGAAGACGGAACTGGAACGGCTTGAAGAACAAAAGCGACTGATTGAAATTCAAATTGAAAAAGCACGTAATCAAAAGAATTAATCTCTCTNTGCCATGTTGTTCCAGTTACCTCCTCTTTCTGATAGTTTTAAAGAGAAATACCGTGNTACGCTGTTACCGGATCTAAGGGACAGAATCATCAACAGCGCCGGAAGTAATAAATTATCGAAGATTGCTAAAAACCTCCTTATCCCTAATTTCGGAAGCCCCNATGAAGACCTTTCCAATTTGGAACTCCTGCTCACCGGTCGGCCGAAGGAGAGCAAGGATTTGAGCGACCGTCTCTTTACTGCGATGACCAAGGGAATCAAGAATAAGAATTCCTTAAGAAAGAAACTTGAAAGGGTGTTCGATTATGCAAATGTAATAAGCAAGAACAAGAAAAATAGTTATTGGATTGCAGTAAATATACAGCGCAACACCTGCACTTACTGCAANAGGCTTTATGTCCATTCCGTGGAACGCTTGCATAAAGCACACGGCACCAAGGAGAGATATGTGACGCGNCCTGAATTCGACCATTGGTTCACAAAATCGAANCATCCTCTCCTTTCTCTTAATATTCATAATCTCATTCCGAGCTGCAAGATTTGTAATAGTTCGGTGAAAACAACCGCCGATGGTGANTTCAAAAANCATATTCATCCCTATATTAAGGAGAATTTTGATTTCACTTTCCGTGCTTACCTCACTCCCATTGATTTTAAATGGGGGTTAAAAATCATACGNCCTGCAGGATCAAAGATTGACAATACCATCCGCGATTTCGCTACGGAGGAGTTATATGCCTCTCANGGAGAATTGGAGGTGAAAGACATCATGGAGTTTGCACAGGCATATCCTGAAGGCTATCTCCGGGATATTTTAGTAAACAANGATGGTAAACGTCAACCTCATATTTCTCAGGAGCAAGCCTACCGTATGCTATTCGGTACGGAATATGAACGCGATAGATTCCTTGATCGTCCGCTCAGTAAACTGAAACATGACATTCTCACTCAAATCAAGGTTATCTCACCCTCTTCCTCCGCTCTTATTATCCCATAGAACGAGGGATATAATAGACCTAAAAGCGATCCTCTATATGGGAATATTGTATCTGCGTCGTTTCGCAATACGGAGCAACACGAGATTGGAGGAATGGATATATAACATTAAAAATATGGGTAGGATGCAGAAGATAGCTTTTACAATCGAAGATACGTTCCGCTACCTCAAGGAGGTGAGCGATNTGGCCGCGCTGACACCGGCCGACAGGGAGGTGTATGAGGCAGAGTTAATGAAAGCCCGCGACTATAATGCAGTAATGAAGACAGCCGAGAGGAAGGGACTTGCCGAAGGAATGAGTAGGTTGTATCATAAGGGATATTGCTCCGAAAGCGAAGATGTTTATATCCCTCCTTTCTTTATTGTGTCGTGTACTTAATAAGCACGCTCCCNGAAAGATTATTTGACAACTTGCACCTACATTTATAAGGTTTTCTCTCCCCTACCATCTAAAATTCAAATTATGAAAATATTAATTACCGGAGTCCACGGTTTCGTGGGTTCTAATCTCGTGCGNGCCCTTTGTCGTGACCATGAGATTTATGGTCTCGACATTGTCGCCCCTGATAAGGAGGGGGTGGTGAATACTTTCTCTTGGGATGATCTCGACCAGGATAAAGTTCCGGTTCCGGATGCGATTATTCATCTCGCCGGAAAAGCTCACGACACTAAGAATAAATCGGCTGCCGATGTTTATTTCAAGGTCAACACCGACCTCACTAAAAAAATATTCAACTGGTTCTCTTCCAAGCCGGCGGCACGTAAGTTTATTTTCTTCAGCTCCGTGAANGCGGCTGTGGATAAGGTACCGGGAGAGATATTGACGGANGAGGTGGCTACGGCTCCCGTTGGCCCATACGGTGAAAGCAAGGTGCGAGCTGAGGAGTATATCCTCGACCTGCTTAAAGACAATCCATCAAACTATNCAGAGAAGGATGTCGTGATTCTTAGACCATGCATGATTCATGGCCCCGGCAACAAGGGGAATCTAAATCTCCTCTATGGATTTGTCAAGAAAGGACTCCCTTGGCCTCTNGGTGCATTCGAGAATAAGAGGAGCTTCACCTCAATCGACAATCTTTCTTTCGTAATATCAGGATTGCTCTCAAAGTCTGTTGAGAGTGGGATATATAATATGGCTGACGATCACGCTCTTTCCACTAATGAATTAATCAATGTCATGTGTGCGGCTATGGATAAGAAAGCNCATATATGGAAACTCCCTAANGGCCTTATTAAATTTATGACCNGTACNGGTGATCTCCTNCATCTTCCTCTCAATTCTTTCCGTCTACAGAAGCTTACAGAAAATTATGTGGTAGCCAACGACAAATTAAAAAAGGCACTTGGCATCTCAAAAATGCCGGTCGATCCGGTCGATGGGCTTACCTTAACCATCAAGAGTTTTTCCGAAAAGTAATCATTCCCTTTCCTATCATATATGACCTTACTGATAATTTTTCTATTGCTGATTCTGATGGAATTGGCATATTTCCGAGTGGCTGATCGGTTCAACATAATCGACAAACCAAACCAACGCTCATCACATTCCTCCGTCACCTTACGTGGCGGAGGAATTATTTTTTTATTCGGNGCATGGCTCTTCTGGCTTTTCTTCGGATTCCAATATTCTTGGTTCCTGCTGGGCCTGACACTCGTTGGTGCCGTCTCATTCGCCGACGACGTGCACTCGCTCCCCGATAGTCTCCGACTCGTGGTGCAGTTCGCAGCCATGTTCCTTATGTTCGGACAATTCGGTATCCTTAATCTCAATGATTGGTGGATGGTGCTCATTGGCCTTGTGGTCTGCGTCGGCATNATCAATGCCTACAACTTCATGGATGGCATCAACGGCATAACNGGGGGATATTCCCTGGCTGTGATTGCCCCGCTTATTTATCTGAATTTCCGCTATGATTTCATTTCCATGGATTTCCTTTATGTNNCAGGGCTATCGCTGTTGGTGTTCTGTTTCTTCAATTTCAGAAAAAGGGCCAAATGCTTCGCCGGCGATGTCGGTTCTATCTCGATGGCTTTNATTGTCCTGTTCGCTCTCGGCAAACTGATACTTCTGACGGGAGATTTCGCCTATATCGTCTTTTTGGCCGTCTATGGAGCCGATACGGTGCTGACCATCTGCCACCGCATCCGTCTGCATGANAATTTAGGGGAGGCACACCGCAAACACGCATTCCAGATTATGGCCAACGAGCTGAAGATTCCTCATGTGGCTGTCTCCTCACTTTATATGGCTCTGCAGCTTCTAATCTCNGCCGGGCTAATCTTTATCCCTATCAACCATTATCTATATCTCGGCATTATAATNGTGTTGCTCGCCCTGGGCTATCTCCTTTTCATGAAGAAATATTATCATCTTCATGCCGAATATCTCTCCAATCTCAAATCCTCATAAAATTATAGACCGAATATGCTTATNAATTCCAATCTCATCGACCGTGTAGAGCATGAAGCTGAGGGAAGCCCACGCCTACGAATGAATTTCAATCTCCACGAATCGCTCGANGCCAAGGCTCAAAGGCTGATCAACGTACTCCTNCCGGGCACGGCGATACCAATACACCGTCATCGCCATACAGCCGAAACATATATACTCCTCCGGGGGNGTATGTTCGTGGTGTTCTANAACGACCTCGGAGCTCAGACCGACCGTTTCCTGCTTGATCCCGCATCCGGGAATTATGGGGTGCAGATCCCGAAAGGACAATGGCACGGCGTAGAGGTGATCGAGCCTTCCGCCATTTTCGAAGTAAAGGATGGCCCCTACACTCCCCTCCAGCCGGAAGATATGATGGATTAATTTGATAATCCGGATAATTTCCCATAAGGAGCACAGTGGACAACNCCGGTTGCCTGCTGTGCTCCTGNAATATCTCTGCCTCCACTCCCCTTTCAGTCGCCCCTTTTCAAGTTAAATTAACTTAAATTCAAAATTCCTCACCACTTTTGCCATTTATTTCATAAAAACTTGCTAATTTTGCAAGTTGAATAACATTATCCACACCTACGGAGCCGGCTTCCGGCTGATTCCCTGCTCCTAAAGTGAGGAAAAATAGAAACGTATTGAATGAATTTTACGGTGAAGAAACCATATTTTTTTAAAGCGCTCCCATTGGCACTGATGACCACCGTTCTCNCTGCGGGCATCGCTTCATGCAATAAGAAGGATGATGAGCCGGAGGAGGAGAAGGAGACGATCTCCTATCTCCCCAATACTGCCGTCACATCCTTCAAACTGAAGGCCGACAAGAATATTATGGCGCGTCTCGANTCCGTCTTCTTCTCTATCGACCTCGACCACGGGGTGATCTATAACGCCGACTCCCTGCCGGTAGGCACGAAGGTCGACAAACTCGTGGCAAGTATATCATATTCCTCGGCTATTACATCGGCNAAGATAATAATGTCGGGAGGCACNACGCGCAACGATACCATTGATTATATCAATAATCCCGGCGATTCTATCGACTTCACCGGAAATGTGCGCCTAATCCTCGCTACTGACAATGAGGAGATGAAGAAGGAATACACCGTCAAACTCAACGTTCATCGTCAGAATCCNGATTCTCTTGTATGGAATGAGATGGCTGTTGTCTCCCTNCCTTCCCGCCTTCCNGATCCGGTGGATCAGAAAAGTGTGGAAAAGGATGGCGCTGTCTATAGCCTCATCATGGAGAACGACGGATCATATACGCTCGCTTCCTGCNGGGAGCTTTATGGCAATGAATGGGAGAAGATCCAGATTTCACCTTCGTTNACTCCAGATGTGCGATCTTTCGCAGCTTCTTCCTCCGCATTTTANATACTTGACAGCAACGGCGTCCTCTACACCTCTCCCGATGCAACGGCATGGACCGCGACGGGCGAAACATGGAANCGCATAATCGGNGGATTCGCTGATACGGCTNTCGGTATTCTTACCGACAGCGAGGGATTGAAATATGCGCAATATCCGATGAAGGATTTACAGGCCGTGGCCGTTGATCCGGCTTTCCCTGTGGATGGTTTCTCTAATTTGGCATCCTATTCCAATAAATGGGCTNCCNCTCCTGTCGCTCTTTTCTGCGGCGGAGTGATGGCCGACGGATCTCTATCCTCTGATGTGTGGGCTTTCGANGGCTCCAAGTGGATTGTGTTGGCAAGTGGTGCGTTCCCTGCTGTAAAGGGGGCATCCTTGATTCCATATCATGCATTCAGATACACCAATAGCACCTCCATGCANCCCACCGAACTCAACGCATGGCTGCTTCTCGGCGGAGAGATGGCTGATGGCGCATTCACCCGTACGGTCTATATCTCCTACGACAACGGTGTGAACTGGCGTGTCGGAGATTCCCTACTCCANCTCCCGGATTTCTTNCCGCTGATGACGGGATGTGACAATGTAGTTCAGGNCCATACCGAAGATAGCTCCCTCTCGGATGCATGGAGGGTGATGAGTCGCTCCGACAAGCATCGCGTGAAGTGGAGCGTGGATGGCGACATTCTCTATTGGGAGTGTCCCTACATCTATCTGATCGGAGGCAACGACTCTTCGGGTCGTCTCTGCAANACGATCTGGCGGGGTGCACTGAACCGTCTGCAGTCGGCTCCTATCATCTGATGCCGATATCCAGCGGACCCTCCGAAAGAGGAATGCAGCGGACTCCCCGACTAAATAAAACCTATAATGTCTGCGTTAGTAATAAATAGGCTGCTGATTGCGTATTCCTTTATGGNAACTCACACAACCTTTTTCAGACGCAAACATAATGAAAGGATTTTCAGGATTGACAAGAGTTGTTAAAATATTCATCATATCGCTTGCCTGCGTTCTCTCTGCTTTTGCGGCGCGCGCGCAGGAGGATTATAGGTTCGATATCGGAGGTGGTATCGGAATGACGGGATATCTCGGCGATGCAAACACGGCCAACCTATGGGGTTCTCCCGGATTCGATGCGGAACTTCTGTTCCGCTACCTTCCCGGTCCGAGATGGGGATTGAAGACTAATCTCTATATCGGCACACTTGGCGGAGACTCTGCGAAGATGACCAATGTCTTCCCCGACGGCAACACCTTCAAGTTCTCCACCACCTTCTACGAACTCGGCGAATTGGTGGAATTCAATTTCTTCAACTACGGCATAGGCGAGACCTACCGCCGTCTGAAGAGAATAACGCCCTATATCGCGGCCGGCCTGGGAGTGACGGCCTGGTCGACGGGCGGAAAATTCGGTGCCGCACTCAACATTCCGTTGGGACTCGGCGTGAAATACAAGCTCTCGGAGCGATGGAACCTCGGCTTTGAGTTTCTCATGAAGAAAACTTTTTCCGACAAGCTCGACGGCGAAACCCTCGCCGATCCACTCGGAATCAAAAGCTCTTTCATGAAAAACACCGACTGGTATTCCACCATGTCGGTG
>JAAVDD010000033.1 GCA_014801985.1 Bacteroides sp. | reverse complement strand
TTTTTATGTTATATAGCATTGTTTTGAAAAATATTTTATAATTTTGCAGTGAGTTTTTCATGGTATTAGATTTTAAGGTTAACGCAAGATTGGTTGTCGGGATGACAATCAATTTTTTTATTGTCCAAATTGAGGGTGTAGGTGCTAAAGTTTTTAATGCTCGGAAAACTCTTTTTACGGTAAATATTAATAATGAAGGAATACTAATATGACAGATAAACTCGATGACCGATCAAGAAAAGGTTTATAAAGCGAGATGGGATAATAGGTTATAATTTTGATATTTGGGAAATTATTGCTATATTTGCCGCCAAATAGCGTTAAAGGGAAACATACCTAAATTAAAGCTTTTAGAAAATAGAGTCAATTAATTGAAAAAATTGTAATTAATCAGGCACTAAGCAGAGATGCTCAGGTGCGAAATCAAAACTAAGATGGAAGAAACAAAAAAACCGAAAAGACCGCGCATCGGAAGCGCTGGGATGAATGTTTCATCGGATACCGGGGAAAACGAATCTCGTTATGAGAAGGTAAATTACCCTTCAGACTCCATGCGCTCCTCTGCCGCTGAAGGTGATGGCGAGCAGAACCATGGAAATTATCAGCAAAGAAATTACGGCTATAATCAGAATCGCGGCGGTTATAATCAGAATCGTCAGCAGGGTTATGGTCAGCAAGGCGGCTACAACCGCAACAATCAGGGCGGTTACAACCAGAACCGTCAGCAGGGCGGCTACAACCGCAACAATCAGGGTGGTTACAACCAGAACCGTCAGCAGGGCGGCTACAACCGCAACAATCAGGGCGGTTACAACCAGAATCGTCAGCAGGGCGGCTACAACCGCAACAATCAGGGCGGTTACAATCAGAATGCTCAGGAGGGTGGTTACAGCCAGAACCGTCAGCAGGGCGGATACAACCAGAACCGTCAGCAGGGCGGATACAATCAGAACCGTCAGCAGGGCGGTTATAACCAGAACCGTCAGCAAGGTGGCTACAACCGCAACAATCAGAGTGGTTACAACCAGAACCGTCAGCAGGGTGGCTACAACCGCAACAATCAGGGCGGTTATAACCAGAATCGTCAGCAGGGCGGCTACAACCGCAACAACAACCGCAATCAGCAGGGTGGCTATAACCGCAACCAGGGCGGCATGAAGTTTACCCCCCGTCCAAAACAGGTGGATTATGTTCTTGAAGATATTGATCCCAACGAACAGATCCGTCTCAACAAATATATGGCAAACGCCGGCATATGCTCTCGTCGTGAAGCCGACGAATACATCACCGGTGGAAAGGTAAAGGTAAATGGTGAGGTGGTAACTGAACTTGGAACAAAGATTTCCCGCGACGACGTTGTGGAATTCGATGAGAAAGTGGTTACTCCGGAGCGTAAATGCTATGTGCTCCTCAATAAACCAAAGGATTGCGTCACCACAAGCGATGATCCCAACGGACGCACCACAGTGCTCGACATAGTTAAGAATGCTTGTCGTGAACGCATTTATCCGGTTGGTCGTCTTGACCGTAATACAACAGGTGTGCTTCTCCTTACCAATGACGGCGACCTCGCCTCCAAGCTTACACATCCCAAATATGTGAAGAAGAAAATCTATCATGTATGGACTGACCGTGACATCGCTGAGGAGGATATGCAGCGTATCGCCGACGGTATCGAGCTTGAGGATGGTGAAATCCATGCCGATGCAATCAGCTATGTATCCGACACCGACCGCAATCAGGCAGGTATCGAGATTCACAGCGGACGTAATCGTATCGTGCGTCGTATATTCGAGAGCCTCGGATATCGTGTGACCAAGCTCGACCGTGTCTACTTCGCCGGTCTCACCAAGAAGAACCTTCCCCGTGGTCGCTGGCGCTATCTTACTCAGGATGAGGTAAATTATCTCCGTATGGGTAGCTTTGAATAATTGAAAAATAAAAAATCAACAAATTATGCCGGGAAGTCTGACTTCCCGGCATTCCAAATAAAATATAAAATGAAAGATCTACGTCGTGTCCGCATCGCCGAGCTCCTGAAGGATCCCACTCCCTATATAGGAAAGGAAGTCGATGTGAAAGGTTGGGTCAGATCCCGCCGTGGTAACAAATATGTTCAGTTTGTAGCTCTCAACGACGGCTCTACTATTAATAATCTTCAGATCGTTTTCGACCTGCAGAAATTCAGCGACGAACAGCTCAAACCTATCACCACCGGCTCAAGTATCCATGTGCAGGGACAGCTCGTTGAGTCCCAGGGTAAGGGACAGAGTGTTGAGATACAGGCTGAGAACCTTGAGATATATGGAACAGCAAATCCTGATGAATACCCTCTTCAGAAGAAAGGCCATTCATTGGAGTTCTTGCGTGAGATAGCTCATCTGCGCCCACGCACCAACACTTTTGGTGCTGTGTTCCGTGTACGTGCAGCTTTGGCATACGCAATACATAAATTCTTCACCGAAAAAGGGTTCTACTATTTCCATACTCCTCTTATCACAGCCTCTGATTGCGAGGGTGCAGGAGCGATGTTTCAGGTAACAACCCTTCCTCTTAACGATCTTCCAAAAAACGAGGACGGCACTATAGACTACAGCGAGGATTTCTTCGGACGTCAGTCATGTCTCACGGTATCAGGACAGTTGGAGGGTGAGCTTGGAGCCACCTCTCTTGGTGCTATCTACACCTTCGGTCCGACCTTCCGTGCGGAAAACTCCAACACACCGCGTCATCTTTCCGAGTTCTGGATGATCGAACCGGAGATTGCTTTCGCAGATATACGCGAAAATATGGATATCGCTGAGGAGTTCATCAAATACTGTATCAACTATGCTCTCGAAAACTGCAAGGATGATATCCTCTTCCTTCAGGAGCATTTCGACAAAGGGCTTGTTGAGCGTTTGAAATTTGTAGTTGAAAATGATTTCGTGCGTCTGCCTTACAGCGAGGGTATAAAGATCCTTGAGGAGAGTGGGAAGAAATTTGAGTTCCCTGTTTATTGGGGAGTGGATCTTGCTTCCGAGCATGAGCGTTATCTGGTGGAGGAACATTTCAAACGTCCTGTGATTCTCACCGACTATCCCAAGGAGATCAAAGCTTTCTATATGAAGCTCAACGAAGACGGAAAGACAGTTCGTGCAATGGATGTGCTTTTCCCGAAAATCGGTGAGATTATCGGAGGCTCGGAACGAGAGGAAAACTATGACAAACTGCTTAAACGAGTGGAGGAACAGGGCCTCGACGGTATGGACTGGTACCTTGACACCCGTAAGTTCGGAACTGTACCACACAGCGGATTCGGTCTTGGCTTTGAACGTCTTGTCCTCTTCGTTACAGGTATGCAGAACATCCGTGATGTGATTCCTTTCCCTCGCTATCCCAAGAACTGCGAATATTAATTCCTTGAAAAAGATAGCAATAAAATATCTGCTCGCAATCATCGTAATCCTGCTTCTCTGCCCCATAAAATCATGGGGGCAGGAGAAGCGGGATTCCGTTGTTGTTAGTCTGATCACCTGCTGGCCCGGATCCGATGTGTATGAACTCTGTGGTCATGAGGCATTGCGTGTACGAGGCGTAACAGGCGGAATACCCGTGGATACGGTCTGGAACTACGGCGTTTTCGATTTCAATGCTCCCAATTTCATCTATCGTTTTGTGAAAGGGGAGACCGACTATCTGCTTGCCGGATATCCATTCGAATGGTTCCTTCCGGAATATCAGACTTCGGGACGCAAGGTGGTGGAGCAGGATCTCAATCTCACTCAGGATGAGGCCATGCGTCTTGTCGGAATGCTGCGTGAGGAAGGGAAACCGGAAAATCGGACTTATCGTTATAATTATGTCCGCGACAATTGTGCCACCCGCATTATCGACCGTATAGATTCTGTGGCAGGAAAGAGGGTGGTTTATCCGGATAATGTCAACTATGGCACATTCCGTAAGGCCATGCGTCATTACCATCGCGATTATCCCTGGTATCAGTTCGGTATAGACTTGGCTTTAGGTTCCGGTATTGACATTCCGATCAGTGGTCGCGAAGAGATGTTTATTCCCGTGGAGATGGCGGAGAAGGCTGCGGAAGCAAAGTTGCCGGATGGACGACCTTTGGTGAGTGCCACCCGTGTACTCAATCAAGGTGTCCCTGATGCCACTCTTCCTCCTACTCCTTGGTATCTCACCCCTCTGACCTTTGCATGGTTGATATTCGCACTTGTAGCTTTCATATCCTTCTGGATGTGGAAGAGGTCGAGAATTATCAGAGGAATCTATAGTATATGGTTTGGAATCTGTGGACTTGCCGGATGTATGATTGCATTTCTTGTATTTGTCTCCGAGCATGAAGCCACATCCCCCAATGTGCTCATTCTATGGCTCAATCCACTCCAATTGCTATTTGCGTTCTCCGTATGGAGCCGCCGGGCAAGGATTGTGTCATACATAATGGCTTATTACAATATAGTGGTTTTGGCTTCTCTGCTATTGGTGTGGGGCTTCCAGCATCAGAGTGCAAATCCGGCCATATATCCATTGATGGGTACAACTCTTATTTTGGCAGCAGCATTCGCTTTTGTTGCTCCGGGAGTGTATTCGTCAAATAAAACGGGTCAAAATCCGTTAAATAAATTAGGCTCCCGCTTTTCCACATCCGATAGAGGTGAAGAAAAAAGGAGATTAACTTCAAATAGAAGAAAGAGATGAAGAAGTTGGTAACATCAGTGCTTTGTGGGCTTGTGACCCTCAACGTGCTGGCACAGACCGTGCCGGGACGCCCTAAGCTTGTGGTCGGTATCGTGGTCGACCAGATGCGTACCGACTATATAGAATATCTTCAGAGCTATTTTGGCGAGCGTGGTTTCAGAAAGCTGATGAAGGATGGCGTCTATATGCGCGATGTTGATTTCAAGGTTTCCGACCTTGACGCTGCCGGGGCTACCGCCATGCTTTATACCGGAGCCTATCCATCTCAGACAGGAGTGCCTTCATCGCTTGTATATGATAGTGAAACCAAAAAGCTAACTCCGGCACTTGCTGATTCCAAGACATTAGGAAATTTCACCAACGACTCATATTCTCCTGAGCGCCTACGTCTCTCCACCATCTCCGACGAGCTTGCAATCGATGGAGGGGGGCTTTCTCAGATCTATGCTTTCTCTCCGGATCCACAGCAGGCAATGATAATGGCCGGACATGCCGGTACGGGTGCTTTATGGATTAACAATACAAGCGGAAACTGGGCCACAACCACTTGGTATAAGCCTATGCCCGCTCAGGTTAGCTCCCGTAACTATTCCTTCTCGCTGGCCAACCGTATAGACACGATGCAGTGGCGGCCATCTGTCAGTCTCGACAGGATGCCCGGAATTCCCAAACAAAAGACAATCCCTTTCAAACATACATTCCCCAAGAGCGATAAGAATGTATTCATTAGATTTGCAGGAACCCCTCTTGCAAATCGTGAGGTGACTGATGTCGCAATAGAATGTTTAAAGGGATTGAATATGGGGACCGTAGGGAGTGGTATCGATATGCTCAACCTTGGCTATACGGTCGCTCCCTATAAATATGGTAAAGATGGCGATTACCGTGCCGAGCTGACAGATTCCTATATCCGTCTTGATAAGGAATTGGGGCGTCTGTTTGAGGCGATAGATAAATATGTAGGAGCCGGAAACACGATGGTCTGGCTCAGCTCTACAGGATATTATGATGATGCTGTCATCGACGATCGGAAATACCGTATTCCGGGTGGTGAATTTTCGATGAAGCGAGCCCAATCGCTTATTAATTCCTATCTCTCCGCCCGTCATGGGAATGCAGGATATGTGGAGGCCTTCAAGGATGGCCATATTTATCTTGATCATAAGATTATAGAGGATAAGAACCTCGATCTTAACGAAGTGGTGGCCGATGCACGCGCATTCCTCACAAAGATGAGCGGTGTGGCCGATGCATACACCCTTAACGATATACTATCTCCCTCTACTCCTTTCGAGGAGCGCCTTCGTCTCGGTGTGGATCCCAAGAGGGGAGGCGATATTATAGTCACATTCAATCCGGGATGGACGGTGGTCGATGACCTTGAATACCCTGCGATCTCAAAACCTGTCAGGGAAACTGCTGTCCTCACGCCCGCATTTATAATGGCGCCGGCTGTGGAGCCGCAGGTTATATCCACTCCGGTCGATGCCACTGTGCTTGCCCCGACTGTGGCAGGCATTCTAAGGATAAGGAGCCCGAATGGAGCATTGGCTAAACCTTTGTTGTTGAAAAAATGACAATAGAGGTAGCCCGTTTGACTCCTTCTTATATTCAGGAGGTCTGAATTTAACCTTATCCTCTCTTCAGCCAAGCGACGAAGAGAACAAACAGAAAAACAACTAAACCTGATGATATCTAAATTATTTAAGAAAATCTTCGGCGACCAGTCAGAGCGCGCCGTGAAGCCGCTCTGGGATCGCCTCCATAATGAAATCAATCCTATATCCGAGCAGATAAAGGATATCAGTCACGATGAGCTTCGTGGCCGAATTGATAAAATCCGTGGTGATATCCGTGGAAAGGCTCAGGAGTATAAAGACCAGATGGCAGAGATTCGTGCTGAAATCGAAACTCTTGATTACGATAAACGCGAACCCCTCTGGAAAAAAATCGACGAACTTCGCGAAGAGATGTTCGACGAATATGCTCGTAATCTTGACGCAGCTCTTCCTGAGGTATTCGCCATTATAAAGGAGACTGCACGTCGATTCAAAGATAACGATACAATCGAAGTCACTGCCACCGATGCCGACCGCGAACTGGCTGCTGCCGGAAAAGACTTTGTGACCATCGATGGAGACAAGGCTATCTACAAGACTGAATGGGTTGCCGGCGGTAACCTTATGAAATGGGATATGTGTCACTACGATGTGCAGCTCATCGGAGGTATGGTGCTCCATGGTATCATGAACAAAGGTAAGGTGACCAATAGTATCGCCGAAATGGCAACCGGTGAAGGTAAGACACTTGTGGCCACACTTCCTGTCTTTCTGAACGCACTCACCGGTGAGGGAGTCCATGTGGTCACAGTCAATGACTATCTGGCAAAACGTGACTCAGAATGGATGGGCCCGCTTTATCAATTCCATGGTCTAACTGTCGACTGTATTGATAAGACGGAACCAAACTCACCGGAACGACGCAAGGCATACCGTTCCGATATTACATTCGGTACGAACAATGAATTTGGTTTCGACTATCTGCGCGACAATATGGCCACCCAGACCGAGGATCTTGTACAGCGCGACGAGCATTATTATGCAATTGTCGATGAGGTCGATTCAGTGCTTATCGATGATGCCCGTACGCCGCTCATCATCTCTGGTCCTGTTCCCAAGGGAGACGACCAGATGTTCAACGAATTCAAGCCTAATGTTGAGAAGCTGGTAAACGCACAGCGCAAATTGGCTCAGAGCCTCCTGCTCGAAGCAAAGGACAAGATCGGCAAAGGCGAACTTGAAGAGGGTGGTCTCGCACTTTTCCGCGTATATAAGGCTCTTCCGAAGCATAACCCTCTGATTCGTTATCTCAGTGAAGACGGCATCAAGCAGCTCATGCTAAAGGTTGAGGCAAAATATATGCAGGATAACAACCGCGAGATGCCCAAGGCTGTCGAACCTCTTTTCTTCGTGATCGATGAGAAGAATCATTCCATTGAGTTGACTGATAAAGGTATCGAGGTGCTGACAGGATATAACCAGGATCCCGACTTCTTTATCCTTCCCGATATCGCTTCTCAGCTTTCAGCCGTAGAGAATGAAGACCTGACTGCAGAACAGAAGCAGGAGAAAAAAGATCAGCTTCTTCAGAATTATGCTGTAAAGGCAGAGCGTGTCCACACAGTCAATCAGCTTCTGAAGGCTTATACCCTCTTCGATAAGGATATCGAATATGTGATCGACGACAATAAAATTAAGATTGTCGATGAGCAGACAGGCCGTATCATGGAGGGTCGCCGTTATTCCGACGGTCTCCATCAGGCCATCGAAGCTAAGGAGGGAGTGAAGGTGGAGGCAGCCACACAGACCTACGCCACCATTACTCTTCAGAATTATTTCCGTATGTATCGTAAGCTGGCCGGTATGACCGGTACGGCTATGACCGAGGCAGGAGAGTTCTACGATATATATAAACTCGATGTAATAGAGATTCCGACTAACCGCCCGGTGATCCGCGACGACATGAACGACCGTGTCTACCGCACTAAGAAGGAGAAATACGCAGCCGTGATCCAGGAGGTTGAAGATATGGTAAATGCAGGTCGTCCTGTACTTGTCGGTACCACATCAGTTGAAATCTCGGAACTTCTATCCAAGATGCTCAAGCTTCGCAAGATCGACCATCAGGTGTTGAATGCGAAATTGCATCAGAAAGAGGCCGACATTGTGGCTCAGGCTGGTAAGAAAGGCACTGTGACAATTGCTACCAATATGGCCGGTCGTGGTACGGATATCAAGCTTCCGCAGGAGGTTAAGGATGCCGGCGGTCTTGCGATTATCGGTACCGAGCGTCACGAGTCACGTCGAGTTGACCGTCAGCTCCGTGGTCGTGCGGGTCGTCAGGGAGACCCCGGTTCATCTGTATTCTTCGTTTCTTTCGAGGATACCGTGATGCGACTCTTTGCCAACGACCGTGTTGTCAAGATGCTCGACAGAATGGGATTCAAGGAGGGAGAGATGCTTGAAAACAGCATGGTCACAAAATCTATCGAAAATGCACAGAAGCGTGTGGAAGAGAACAACTTCGGTATCCGTAAACGCCTTGTGGAATATGATGATATCATGAATGCCCAGCGAAAGGGTGTCTATGGCCGTCGTCAGAATGCCTTGAAGGGTGAACGTATCGGTGCTGACATTGCCAATATGGTATATGAGGTATGTTCAAATCTCGCAAACGGTGTATATGAGGATTATAACGACTTCAACAATGAGGTGAACCGTGTCTTGGCTCTTGAACTTCCGTTCACTGCCGAAGAATATCCAAAACTTGACGTCAATCAGATCACCGACCAACTCACTGAGGCTGCCATGCATCAGCTTGCTCGCCGCAAGGAGAAGATGGCAGAAGGTGTGGCCCCTTATATTAAGGAGTTCGTAGAGGAGAAAGGTGCTACCGGTCCCATCGGCGTTCCAATGACTGACGGACGTCGTATGTTCAACATCCGCGCGGATATCACGGAATGTTATGAGAATAATAGCAAGCCTATTACAAAGGCATGGGAGAAGGCTGTTTTGCTTTCCTCCATCGATTCTGCTTGGCAGGAACAACTTCGTGAGATGGATGAGCTTCGTAAATCGGTGCAGAATGCTTCATACGAACAGAAAGATCCCCTTGTGATATATAAAATCGAGGCTTTCGAGCTTTGGAAGAAGATGGTCAACGAGATGAATGCCAAATCTGTATCCACTCTCATGCGTGGTAAACTTGCTGTTCCGGATTATGAGGAAAGCAAGCGCATGGAGGCTGAGCGTCAGCGTCTGGAGGCCGAGCGTCAGCAGGCCAAACGTGAGGCATTCGAGAAGGCTCAGGCTGAAGCTGCCGCGCGTCGTAGCTCACAGCCCCAGGGACAGATACGTCAGGAATACAGCACAGCCGGGACTCATAATCCTTACGCTAACTACAGCACTACCCGTGATACCTATCCGGGCGAGTCTGCACAGCGTCAGGCAGCTCAGAGCGTAAATCGTCCGGCTTCTTCCCAGCAGCCTGTAAAAGCTGATCCAAAGGTAGGCCGTAATGATCCTTGTCCTTGCGGATCCGGCAAGAAATATAAGAATTGTCACGGTCGCAATAAGGAATGATTCTGAAGCGAAGATGAATAAACAACAAAGGTGTATTTCGCGTTTATAGATTGAATGTATGATTAAGATTTAAAAATCATATACCATTACTCAATATGAAGAGTCCGGCTATTTGTCGGACTCTTTTTTATTGTCGGATTTGAATAGTCGGAAAAATTAGGAGAAAGAAAGTGTGGAAACGTTAATAAGAATTATATTTGAGGCATTTTGGAAAATTTCAATGATAAACGATAATAATGTGTAAAATATTTGGATTTTATTTAATTTTTTTGTTATTTTACAAAATCAAATATGAATTGACAATTTGTTGCAATATATACGGAGTTAATTTAAATATTATGTATAAATATGCATAAATATTTAAAAAAGTCATTTGATATAGGAAAATTCTTTCGATTGATTATTTAAAAGTGATCTTTAGACTAATCAAAAAGTAAGAAAGGATTGGGCTTGAGAAAGCCTGCTCGACCAACTAAGTTTTCAGATACTATTTTACAATAAATATTTAACATTATGAGAAAATTCTACTCACTACTTTTACTGAGTGTGATGGCATTGGGCTTAGCCTTCAATGCCAGGGCCGAGGAAGATCAGGTCCTCACCATTGTATTCTCTCCGGAGGATAGTGGCTATGTTGTCACAACTGAATATGATGAAAATTACAGCACCGTAGAAACCGGCACATATAAGCCTGATGCCTATGGTGAGGTACAGTTGCCTTACGATAACTCATCTCAGTTCCAGATTCGCCCGAATACGGATGGCGGGTATGGTCTTGTGAGCATGGTAAATGAGACAGCTCAGAAAACAAATCCGCATTATTCTAATNCTGNGAGCCCAAGANNNGATGGCTATATTTGGAGTTATATGTCAAATCACAGCGCCGGCGATATATTGGTTGTTACTGCTTCAAAAGGGGGTACTTTCACAGTGGTAGGTATTGGTGATAAAGTTAATGCCGCCTATATGCGAAATACTCAGACCTATACATCAATTCCTCTCTCNACTGAAGAGACGACAATTGAGTTTAACGGAGGAGCCAAGTATCAGATAGGGAGTAATAACTATTCCACACCCGATCAACTTTGGAAAGTGGAAGTGACTTATGCAGACGGTTATACGGAAGAACTCTCCGGAAATTATGGCAATTTCGAGTATGCACCTCAAGATGGTGATAAAGTGAAGAGTATATACNGACAAACCTAAAACATANGCCAAACTTAATTTTGCATTTGACGGCGTTCCTGATGCAATCATTGATCATGTAGAATATAATTATCAGACAATTGATCGCGAGGCATGGCAGGCAGGAGATTATCAGGTAGAGGCCGGCTATTATCTTTATATCTANCTNAANAAGGATGGATATGAAACTNTATATTGTGCTCTTAANGGNGCAGAAAAAGCAAGTGTTTATGGNGANACCCAAAGNATGCTCTTAGAGAATGGCAATCCGGATGTCGCTACAGAATATAATTTTGTTTTCTCTGCCGATAAGGAGCAGGTATTCAATGTTACTATTAACACNGAAAACCCGGAGGCTTTCCAGATAGTGAAGCTAATTAATGGATATACTGAGGGCAGTGCNTANGACTTCAGCAAATCAGGAGATGTGATTGAAGTTGGTAGCGGTAACAAAACNATTAAGTTTAAAGCCAATAACGGTTGGAGAGTTGATGGCATTTTGGTTGATGGTGTGGCTCCCGAATATTTCTACAACAGCTCATATACAGTGGAAGGAGATTGCACGATTGAAGTGAATGTAACAGATCTCAATGCAAACCGCACTAAAACAGCAGTTGTATATGTTGATGAGGATGCAGAATGGTATGACGGCAGCGTAAGCTTGAGCTATGTTGACTACACACAGAATCGCCTTGAAAAAGGTTATAACTTCATTAAATTCTCTGATGAGGATCTTCCCTTCACTTTCTCGGCATATTCTTCAGAAGNTTCGACTTACTATATGGTGAATAATATGCCTATTGTAAATANCTATAGATGTGAGGCCACTGAATCTCTCGCAGATGGAGCGGTGATAAAATATTTCTTGGGTGAACCGACACCGGTTAAGCTTTCATACACTGTGGATGATGAAGTAAAGGATGCAGTGGAGGTTTATCACGATCATGTCACTAAGTTTGATCATACCACAGGCCGTGCTACTTTATCCTACAAAGGCACACAGATTCATATCAAGAAAGTCGCTGAAGCAGCTCGTACAGCAGGAGTTGAATTCCTTGTAAAGGATGGTGATAAGGTGGTTAATCCTGATGAGAATGGTGTTTACTCAATCGTAGTGGGTCCGGAGACCGAGAAGAATATCGTTATTACAACAGATCTTTCAAACGGGATTTCCGACAGCGTTGTTGGTGCTGACAGTGTATTCGACATCTTCTCTATCCAGGGTGTTGTTGTTAAGCGCAACGCAACAAACGACGATCTTAAAGCGCTTCCTGCCGGAATTTATGTAGCAGGTGGCAAGAAGGTGGTTGTGAAATAAAGCTTGACTCTTGAAATAAAGCACTATAAAGCAAAGTTTGGGATTGGAATATTCGTTTTTATTCCAATCCCTAACTCATAACTAAGACCATTATACTCATTTTATACTCATTTAAATAAATCTGACAATCATTCAACGATGAAAAGATATTTGGTATATTCCCTTTATGCCACTGTGGCATTAGGAGCCGTGGCCGCCACCAAGACAGATCTTGGTAGCCGTGCCCGACTAAGGAGTAAAAAGGCTCCTATAGAGATGGTGAAAACCCCTAAAGGAGAGGCTAAGATCATGAAGCAGGTGCGCACTCGCTCTGCCGAGGATGAAACTATCCGTGCGTTTATCACGGTAAAAGAAGGCACAAAGGCTGCTGATCTCGAAGCGGCAGGTGTGAATGTTCAGTCGCTTCGCGGCACAATCGCGCTTGGCGAATTCTCTCTATCTAATCTTGAAAATGTAGAAGCTCTCGACTGCGTTGTCTCTATTCGTACAGAGTCTCCGGTTTCTCAGAAAATGGATAGAACTCGTCAGGCTATAGGCGTAGATAAAATCCATGCCGGAGAAGATCTCCCACGGGCCTTTAGCGGAAAGGGGGTGATTGCGGGTGTAGTTGACGGCGGCTTTGATCCGAGCCATGTAAACTTCCTTGATGAAAATGGAGTGACACGCTTCAAGCAGCTTAATATATATCGTTACGGACAGTCGGCAAACGGTGCGCAGACTGTAGAGGTTGCAAATATCACAGGAGATAAATTCGAGCGTCTTGACACTGACGACGATCAGAGCTATCACGCCACTCACACCACCGGTATCATGGCCGGTAACTATCGTGGCAAGGTGAAGGCTGGCGAGGCAGTGGATTTCCGTACAGGAAAAGTAGTTGAAGTTGACAATCCATATTATGGAATCGCATACGATGCCGACATTGTAGCGGCTGCTGCCGACGAGGGTAACCTAACAGACTATTTTGTATCGCTTGGTTGCGAGAGTATCCTCGATTATGCTTGGGAGGTGAATAAGCCGGCAGTAATCAATCTTTCGCTCGGCTCAAATATCGGTTCTCACGATGGCTCCTCGCCTCTCTCTCAGTATATCGATGCTATTGTAGCCGATGATCAGGTGAATTGCATTGTCTGCATGTCGGCAGGTAATGAAGGAGATCAGCCTATCGCTATCAACAAGACTTTGACTGCCGATGATAATCAGGTGGGCACTTTCCTTACATCCATGATGCCTCAGCTCAGTGACGGCTACAACACATACCTCAATCCTCGTTCAGGTCAGGTGTATGTCTATTCCGACACAGACGAGCCTTTTGAGATTCAGGCGCAGGTGTTCAATAAGCAGCGTGGCACGGTAGCCACCCGTTTCCCCTTATCGCCTTCTGCAACCGGAGAAGGAGTATCTCAATACTGGGTATCCTCCTCAGATTGGCAGGGAGACACCGCAGATAAGGTAGATCCCACCTTTGGTAAGTATTTCGAAGGATATATAGGTCTTGCCGGGATGCTGGATGCTGATTCAGGCCGTTACTACACTGTAATTGACTTCACTTGCTGGGATAATCCTTCCAACAATGCCAATGGCAATTACGCAATCTCTTTCCAGGTTACCGGTAAGGATGGTCAGCGCATCGATATTTATGGCGACGGAATGTGGGTGTATTTCTCAGGGAATGGTGTGAATGGATACACTGATGGCGGTTTTGACGGAACAATCAGTGATCTTTCTTGCGGAAAGAACCCAATTGTAGTGGGTGCATACACCACACGTAATTATTGGGCAAGCCTTGATAGCGGTGTTTATGGTTATTGGGATGATGTAATTCCTGTGAATCAAATATGTCCCTTCACATCTTTCGGTAAGCTCGTGGATGGAAGAGAGCTGCCTCATATCGCAGCCCCCGGAGCATCTATCATCAGCTCAAGCAATAAATATTATATTGATCTTGCAGGCATGTCGGATGCCGATATACAGGCACGCGCAGTTGAAAATGGACGAAATAATGATTTCCATCAGAGCATAGGAACTTCGATGTCTTCGCCTGTAGTGGCAGGAACTATCGCTGTGCTTCTTGAAGCTGATCCTACGCTTAAGGCAGCCGACGCCCGCGATATCATCATGCGCACAGCCGTCAAGGATGAATCAGTGACAAATAACGGTAATCCATTGCAGTGGGGTGCTGGTAAGCTTGACGCATACGCAGCTCTTAAAGAGGTGTTGAAAGGTGTAAGCGGTGTAAGCGAAATTGCAGCCGATGGTTCGCAGCGCCTTGAAGTTCGTCGCAATGGTTCAATTTACGATATCCTTGTTCCGGGTGCATCTTCAGTATCGGCTAAAGTCTATAATGTGTCAGGAGCATGTGTGCTCGACGCATCAGCCAATGGCAACGAGATTTCAATTGATACATCCGCTTTGGTTTCCGGAGTGTACGTTGTGAAAGTTAACAACGGTTCTATTAAACTTTCCATAAACTAATAATAAATTAAAATGAAAAAACTAATGTCCGCAAATTTTGTGATGCGCTTAGTGGCAGTCGTAGCGATGGTATTCGCAGGGTTGATTCCGGCGCACGCAGTGGAGGCAGGTCAACAGCCTATCATCACCTTCCACACGGATATCCTTAACCAGACCAACGAAGGTGCGGTGTTCACCATCATGTTAGGAGCGTCCGAGGATACCTACATCGAAGTCGATTACGGCTATGGACCGGTGGAGGAGGAAGTGAAGCAGGCCTATTTTGATGAAGAGTCAGGTGCTCTAAAAGGAACCTATTTCACATGTACAGCTTCTCCTGAAGGAGTAGTGAAAATTTATGGCGATGCAAATCTGATAGATGTGTTTGATGGTCAAGGATGCTATATTGATGAAATATCCTTTCCTGAACTCACAAATCTTCAGGTGCTCGACCTTAGCTACAACCTCTTGAAGAGCCTTGATGTGAGCCACATGAAAAAACTCCAGGCTCTATATCTTCAGGCCAATCCTTTTGATGTGACTCCTCTTGTTGTAGGTGAGAATAAGCCCGAACTTACCATTCTTGAGTTGAATATGATTGATAACATTGATCCTAACTTTGATATCACCACATATCCAAACTTGATGTCATTCGGGGCTTACAGCACACATTCTCTTACTCATATCGACCCCACTAAATGTCCTAAGTTGATTCGTCTTTCTGTAGATGCAACTGCTGTCAGCTCAATAGATGTGTCCAAGAATCCCGAATTGTTGATTCTGAACATCTCTGAGACACGAGTTGGTTCTGTCGATTTGAGTCATAATCCCAAGCTTCAGCAATTTTATTGCACGAATGGGGGAACAGTTTTCACTGATGTGAAGATCTCCAACCTCGACCTCACACATAACCCGGCACTTACAACCTTGTTCTGTTCGGGAAATAATATCTCTAATCTTGATGTGTCAAAGAATCCTTTGCTTGTGGATCTTTATGCAGGTCATAACAAGATGACAGAGATTAATCTGGATAATAATGACCAGCTCATCAATCTTGACGTGAGCTTCAACAACATGGACTACGCCACTCTTCCGGATCCGCGTTTCTATGAGTATCGCTATACCCAGAATGATATGCCGGTAGCACTAAGCTACAAGGAGGGAGATGTGATCGACCTTTCTTCAAGAGTGCTTCGCGCTAACACTGAAACTGTCGGTAAACTTCTCTACTATAATCCTCAGAATCCACTCGAGGTGAACGAGGTTCCCGCCGACTATTATAGCTATGACAATGGCAAGATCACTTTGAATAAGGCGATGAACGACAGCGTATATGTAGCATTCTACAACACTTTGTTCACTGAAGGTTCGTTGAATACCACTCGTTTCAAAGTGAAGACTGCAGCCGACTTCGGCAAGCCTTCGCCCGCTGTGACCATCGGTTTCAGTTCTGCTGCTACAACTGTTGAGATGAGCGTTGGAATCGCGAGCGCAACTCCCGAACATCCCGTTACTTTCTATGTAGATTTTGGCAAGGGAACTTTGAGGGAATTTACTGCTACATCTTCCGAACTTCCCGCATCTGCAAATGTGACAGGAAGACGCGAGGGTGATCAGACCATCATCTATATGCCGGAAGGCGAATATCTCACAGCGTTCGGTGTTAGCCGAGGTCGCATCTCTGAGACCGACTTCTCTCAGGCCGGTCAGCTCAAGGAGTTGGCAATCAATGGATGTCAGCTTTCTGAGATTGATTTGTCATGGAATAATATGCTCACATATCTAAACCTGGACAATAATAATCTGACCTATCTCAGCCTTGTTGCCGGCAACGGTCGTTTCGAGAAGGTATGGTTGAGGGAAATTTCAGCAAAGAATAATAGAATCACTTCTTTCGCCGGCGGCGACGCACGTGCAGCTCTTAAGATTGATTTGAGCAATAACCAGCTCACAGGCTTTGATGATACAAACTATTTTGATCTTAAGGAACTTTATCTTTCAAACAACAATATTCAGGAGTTTGATATGAACGACCTTGAGGCATTGACAGTGCTTGACCTCGCAGGTAATCATTTGTCAAATATTTTGATACCTCCATACGTACTCCTTGAGAAGTTTGATCTTTCTTACAATGATATGCCTTTCGCCGCTCTTCCGGCAGCCGGCAGCTATGACAATTATGTATATGCTCCCCAGAATAAGGTAGAGGTTCCCTCAAAGGCTCCGAGCATCAACCTGACCAAATATCTCTATACAGATTCAAAGGGTCAGACCACATCATTCGTTTGGCGCACAGTTGATGGTGACAAGGTATTGACAGATGCTCAGATCTTGAATGAGAATGGACGGTTCAAATTCCTTGATGCTACTGTTGGCGAGGTGTATTGTACCATGACCCATCCTGCATTCCCAGCTTTCGAGGGCAAGAATGCTTACATGACCACCAATGTGCTTGCAGCTGAGATGCCGACTAATGTGTTTGCTACATTCACTACAACAGAAAATGCCACAGCTGCCATGTCGCTTGCCGGCAAGACCAATGGAACGACTGTTTATATTGACTGGAAAGATGACGGCAACCTTGAACAGTA
>JAAVDD010000032.1 GCA_014801985.1 Bacteroides sp. | reverse complement strand
TCCCAGCGCTTTGACACGCTCTTGCCTGTCTCCACTTCCAGCCATCGGCGTCGCTTTACATGAAATGTCATCTTTCGTCCCCTGACCGGATAGTCCCTGACTGTGCTTTCTTCATAAAAACCATTGGGTCGGAGCTGTTCGGGAGGATATCCATCCACTCCTTTGTCCCGCTCCTCCAATGTCACATCAAGGGTCTCTTTGGTTTTCTCTACCTTGACCACTTCGAAATATTCAACCATCTCCTCAGGCAGAAGGCATTCTGCCAACTCTATGTATGGGTTCTTCTCCATTGCAAACTATTTTTTGCAAAGGTAAGAATTTTGAGCCTAAACACAGGTTTTTTACCATGCGCCATTTTGATTCATTCAATGTGATTCAGGGGCGTTCAGCGGGGTTGAAAACGCAAAATTTTCAGGATTCGCTGACAATTTGCTGACAAAAATTGAATGAAAAATCCCGTAAGAATTGATTATCAATCACTTACGGGATTTATGGGTGCCCAGAACAGGACTCGAACCTGCACGGCTCTCACCACTCGCACCTGAAACGAGCGCGTCTACCATTCCGCCACCTGGGCATATCTTTCGTTTGTGGATGCAAAGATAATGGAAATTTTTGGGATTTCCTACTTTTTAAGGGATTTTTTTCTTAATTTTGCGTTTGGAGTTGCTCACTCAGGAGAGATTGATAGAATTCTCATTGGAGCTTTTGGAGATAGAGGAAATGAGGAGGCTCGGCGATGAGGAGGATTCCGGATGGAGTTGCGGAGTCGAAGAGATAGGGAGTCCTGCGTAGGTGCTGAGGGCGATGAATTGACGTGAGGAGTGGATGGAAAGGGAATTTAATTTTAATGATTATGACGAATTTTCAGGAAGTAAATAAAAGCTTTACTGTCTCCGAGGCTATTCGGGAGGCTCAGAGATGTCTTAATTGTAAAGTGGCACAGTGCCAGAAAGCGTGCCCTGTGAATAATAAGATTCCGGAATGGATTGCGGAGTTGGGAAAGGGTAATTTCGGGAATGCTATCCAGATTATACGTGAGCGGAGTAATTTGCCGGCAGTGTGTGGCCGTGTCTGTGCGCATGAACGGCAGTGTGAGGGGCATTGTATCCTTAACAAGAAGGATCAGCATATAGAGATTGGCAAACTTGAACGGTTCGTGGCCGATTTCGACTTCGATGCCGGCCTTGACCATGAGAATGTGCCGGAGAAGACCAAAGGTCGTGTTGCGGTGATAGGCAGCGGCCCTGCCGGTCTCACCACGGCTGCCGACCTTGCCCGTAAGGGATTTGCCGTGGAGGTGTTTGAAATGGAAGAGGAGGCCGGGGGAGTATTGCTTTATGGTATTCCGGAATATAGACTTCCTAAAGAGGTGGTTCGCCGGGAAGTCCGTGGTCTTGAAGCTCTGGGAGTGACCATAAGATGCAGCACCACGATTGGGGTTGACTATACCATAGATGATCTCTTCGCCCAGGGGTTTGACGCAATCTTCATCGGCACCGGTGCCGGCCTTCCCATTCCACTCCCCACCGAAGGTATGGATGCAGCCGGAGTGTGTCAGGCTCTTCATTTCCTCAGGAAAGTGCAGCTATATAATTCAGGGCATATATCCCGCGACGAGGTTATCATCGGCAATGGCGACCGGGTGTTTGTCATCGGTGGCGGTAACACCGCCATGGACTCCGCACGCACCGCCCTAAGAATGGGAAGCAAGGAGGTGACGGTGGTCTACCGACGCACGCTCGACAAGATGCGTGCCCTGCGTTCCGAATATGAGGATGCTGTGGCCGAGGGTGTCAAGTTCCTTTGGGAATCGAATGTGGTGAGGGTTAATGCCGGGGAGGGAACCAACCTTCGGTCGCTCATAATAGAGACCCGTGGAGAGGAGAAGGAATATCCGGCCGATCATCTTGTGCAGGCAGTGGGGAATGCGCCGGCAGCCCGTATCGTCTCCACCACTAAGGGAATCAATGTGGATGAGCGGGGCTACGTTCTTACTCGCGAGGAACCCTACGGGATGACAAGTCGTGTCGGAGTATTCGCCGGCGGCGACGTATCGGATCGTCCTGCCACGGTGGTCCATGCCATGCGTGATGCCAAGAAGGTGGCCGAGGGGATAGAGCAATACATCTCTGCCCGGAAACTGATGGAGAAGATTGGTTTACAGGAATAGAACCTGTAGGAGTGATAATAGAAGAGCCCTCTCATCACTGAGAAGGCTCTTTTCTTTTTACTATTGAAGCAAAAATCCATATCTTCCATATGAAATGGTCGGGGTGACAGGATTCGAACCTGCGACCACCTGGTCCCAAACCAGGTGCGCTACCGGACTGCGCTACGCCCCGAATGGTTTTGCAAAGTTAATAAAAAACTTAGATATCACAAAATGGAGCGTGAAATTTTTTAAGATTCTATTACGGATATTTCCGATTACTGATTTTCCAATGCTTTCATCTCATCTTCGAGCGACACATCTTCCGGGAGTCCCATCTTCGAGCGCAAACGCCATCTTGCCTGCTTCACACTCTCCGGACGCACTCCCGTGAGGCGTGAGATATGCTTGTTGTCGAGTCCAAGGGATATATATACTGCCAGACGACGCTCCGTCTTTGTCAGATTAGGATATTTCCTGTCAAGGGCCTCCAGAAATTTGGGGTTCACATCCGAGAATGTAGAGACGAAGGAATCCTGCGACTGCTGCGAAATCTCATGGCTCTTCAGTGTCGCCTCCAGAGTGCCGGATGCAGAGGGGGTGACGAGTCCGCGTTTCTCAAGAGAATCCACCGTCTCACGTATATTTTCCCCTAATTTACGGTTTTCCTCCATAGCAATTCCCAAAGCAAGAGCCTTTCTCTTCGCCTGCTCCTCAGCCAGCGAAGCCGAAAGTTTCTCCTCACGTTGCTTCTCAAGACGTCGGCGATAGATAATTATTACCCCGGCAGCCACCACGACGCAAAGCGCAAGCGCCGCCATCAGCCAAATAGATCGGTCTTTCTGCTTTAGGGCAAGACGATGAATACTTTCATCAATCGCCCTACGCTGCTCAAGACGTATGATTTCATCCGCGCGTTCATTCTGATCGATTTCCCACATCATCTGAGTGCCCTTTGCATAGAGATCCGTGGCCTTCTCATAATTCCCCAGCAGTCTCTCTCCGGCAGCGCGCCCCAGATAATAATCACGCCAGAATATGGGGTCGTCGAGAGCAGCTGTATCCGCATCCACGCGCGGAATCATCGCCATCACCGAATCCTTCATCCCTCGTTTGGCATATTCCTTTATAAGAAAAGATCCATAAAGAGGGCGCATCCTCTCCTCATCGAGGTCACCGTCAAGCCTGCGGTAAGCTTCCTGAAGAACGGGGAGACTGTCGGTGACGAGATATAGATTCCAGAGGGCGATATTCATAGCAATAGGTTCGCGGCAGAAAAGGGAATCCTTCAGAGCCTCCTTTATCAGGGCGGCGGCTTCACGGTCGCGACCGGCACGCTCAAGAGAGTTAGCACGATTTATCACATTCCTGTTTGCCTGTCCGTATGCACCCGCTATTCTCAGCAACGAATCGGCAGAGTTGAAATAGCGCAATGCCGATGCCGGATTACCAACAGTATTCATCAGTCCACCCAGCTCCATGAGATAACCGGCCTGCATCGGAAGATCGTTGAATTCCTTGAAACGCTCCAGCTTCTCCAATGATGCAAAATAGCCCTCTGCATCATCGGGCTCATCAAGCTCCATATTCCAACGGATGCGGGCCACGTCATAAGGGAAACGGGCAGAATCGGTAAGAGCCAGACTAACGAGAAACTCCTCCATCGCCTCATCGATTTCAGCATGGCGCAATCTCATACGCGCGTGCCAATAATGGTAGCGTGCCAATTTCTCCGGGCTTCCGGGATCCTTTTTCGCCTCACGCTCCATAGCCTCAATAATCGGGATAGCCACGCTATCGGGTTGCATATCGAGCGACGCCCTTTCGGCACGCATTGTGAGGGTATCAAAAACCGGGTCGGTAGTGGTCCAGCCAAAAGGGTATAATCTGGACGGCTCCCGACGGCAAGCCGGAAGACTCAGTATGAATAGAAGGAGGAGGAGCGGGAGATAGAAATAATAGCAGCGTTTCATCAGGCATTATTGATTTAGGATGGCAACCTGTGTGGTTTCCGATAAACAAAATTAATAAAAATAATCTACAAAAATGGTCTATTGTAGCAGGTTAGACCTTTTGTAGACTGTAGATAGGCGGTTTGTAGACCATGAAAAATGGGTGGAAATAGAAAAAAAGACGAACTTTGCGGAGTCTTAACTAAATAACTCCAGTATGCTAAAAAAGCTTTTCCTATTTGCCGTCTTCCTCACGTCGACGGCGGTCGCCCCGGCCGAGCTGAAATTCACGTATAGTCTCGACAATACGAAGAGGACGGCTGTGGTGACCGGCTATAGCGGCTCTCCAAGCTATGGCAAGGTGTATGTGCCGATGCAGATTTGCGTCAATTTGCATGGGGACCTTTTCAATGTGGTGGGCATAGAGAAAGATGCCTTGAACAACCTTATCGGTGTAGACACCATCGTCATTCCCAACACAGTCGAATACATAGGATATGTCAATTCCTCCGGGCGTAAGGCCAAGGATCATGTTGAGCTAAGGAATTTTCACAATAGCCCGGGGCTGAAATATATTCAGGTAGCCTCCGGCAACAAGGTGTTCAAATCCACAGGCGCCGGTATCCTCTGTTCGCTCGACGGCACACAGGTCTACCGGGTGCCGGAAGGGATAGATGTTTCGAAAAACAATGGTACCCTCAAGATGGGGGCAGGCTGCACAGCAATAGCGAAAGGTGCATTCGACGGCAACCACACAATTACTTCGCTCGTATTCTCCAAGAATCTTGAATACCTTCACACTGATGCCGGCATTCATAAGATGACTTCCCTTGAATCATTGGGATGGGCCACGGGGGGAACAGCGGGAGACATCTACCAGATGGATAATCAGGCTATCATACGCAAATCGGACAAGCGCCTCATCGCATATCCCCCCGCCTGCAGGGAAGAAGCATATATCGTCACTCCCGTGAATGTCTCTGTGATAGGTGACCATGCCTTCGCCAACACTCAATATCTAAAGGAGATGATTATTCCCGAAGGTCCACGCACGCTTGGCAACTACGCTTTCGAGAATTCATCAATCGAAACCATGACCTTCCCCTCGACTATGAATTTCGTGAGCGGTAGCGGCTATGGAGCATTCAAGAATTCCAAGATAAAGACGCTGATATGGAATGCCAAATCGATGCGTGAAATCCCTCGCGATTTCATGCTCGACTGCCGGGAGCTCACCACCATCAAATGTGATTATCCTTTCAACTCTATCGGCGGTTCTGCTTTCCGGAATTGCGTTAAGCTTGAAAATGTTCCTCCCTTCGATGGTGAAACCTCCATTTTGGGCGACAGTATATGGGCCAACACGGGGTTACGGAATGTGATATATACCTACAGCCGCAGAGAATATGACCGTGCGAGCACTGCCAAAGCTGTCTTTGCCGATTGTAAGCGACTTAAAAAGATAGATATGTCGGCCTACACCATCTCCACCGACCGCTATACCCTCAAACTATGGGAATCCTTTGCGGCTGGTTGCGATTCGCTTGAGAATGTCTGGCTACCGGGATTCGTCAGCCTCGAACCGAGCTGCTTCAACGGCTGTCGCCGTGTGAATAAACTCGTGCTGCATCAGGTCTACATAGAGGAGGGGCCGATATTCACGTATAATACAGATGAATTCATAATGCCGATGGTCTATGTGTGCATCCCTCCAAACTGCGGTGGATGTTTCGACTCCCCATTGGAAAAACTATTTGCAAATCGCGGGAAGGGGGAGATATGTCCTCAATTTCATTTCGAGGAGCAGGAATGCTGGATGGGTAAGTATGTGGAACCCAGTGTGAACTATATTCCCGGCCACGCTGAGCGGCATTTCCCGAAAGCCACAAAACAAACTCCGGTCATTCCTCTATTTGAATACCGACGCGAGGATGCGGGGGATAAGGTAAGATTCATCTTCTCCACCGCTCCGATGGTGAAGATAAACGAGGTGTCGGTAAATGTTTTCCCTGATTACAGAGATGTGGTGCCGCAGGACAATGTTGTAGAAGTGGAGAGCAAATACCGCGAACCGGATACTCTCTTCGTATATTATGAGGTGGACGGAATCCCATACGTGGCGGGCTACTCCGGCAACCAATATCCCTGGAAACTTGAGGATATAGAGACAGGAATCGATGGACCGGTTTCAGAAGAGATTGCTTTCGATGGCAATACCCTTTATCTTCCGGTAGGAGCATCAGCCGAGATCTATGACTTGAACGGAAGGGAAGTAATGAGATTCACTGATCCCGTGACTAATCTTTCCTCTCTTCAGAAAGGTATGTATGTGGTGGTATGTCGCGAAGGCACAGCCACACGCACACTTCCAATAAGACTATAGATAAGCCGATAGATGGCGACTTAAAAATTAACCGGGTCGCCATAATAAAAGACTCCGCTGCATTCGGGAATACCGAAAACAGCGGAGTCTATTTTTATTTTCAGTAGGCAGAAGGGATGATTAGTTTTTCAGTAGGCGGAAATATTCAGCCAGCACATCATGGGCGGCAGTGAAAGATGACTGTTCATTATTAAGAACCCGAATCTCCTTCTGCTCCAGAAGGGCACGTATTTCCGGGCGGCGGTAGAAATCGGCACGCAGCTGCTCGTTGATTGTCTCAAACATCCAGTATTTGGCCTGCTCGTGACGCTTGCGCTCGAAATATCCCGTCTCCTTCACATACTTGAAATAGCGGTCGATCATATCCCACACCTTATCGATATTCAGCTCATAATATCCGCTGTAGGTTATCACCTCCGGGCGCCATTTACTTGGAGTGGGGGGGAAGAGATGAAGGGCGTTTCTGAATTGAGCAGCGGCAAGATTTGCGCGGTCTATATTGTCGCCGTCGGCCTTATTGATTACGATACCATCCGCCATCTCCATGATACCACGCTTGATTCCCTGCAGTTCATCGCCCGTGCCGGCAAGCTGAATCAGAAGAAAGAAATCAACCATTGAATGCACGGCGGTCTCGCTCTGTCCCACACCCACGGTCTCCACGAATATGTTATCATATCCGGCCGCCTCACAAAGTACTATTGTCTCGCGTGTCTTACGTGCCACGCCTCCCAAAGAACCTGCCGAGGGGGAAGGGCGTATGAAAGCCTCCGGATGCAGGGATAGCTTTTCCATACGTGTCTTGTCACCGAGGATACTTCCTGATGTTCGCTCGCTACTGGGGTCGATGGCAAGGACCGCCAGTTTTCCACCCTGTTTAAGCACATGAAGCCCGAATACATCAATAGAGGTGGATTTGCCGGCTCCCGGCACCCCCGTGATACCTATTCGGCGAGAGTTGCCGGAATAGGGAAGGCATTTCTCAATCACCTCCTGTGCGAGTGCCTGATGATGTTCCGCCACACTCTCCACGAGTGTCACGGCCTGTCCGAGGATACTTATATCCCCTTTCAGAATACCCTCGACATATTCCCCGGCAGAGAGCTGAGGTTTACGCCGGCGGGGACGACGGTATGGATTGACGGTAGGTTGCGAGGCGACCCCGGCATTCACCTGGAGTCCCTTGTATTCCTGGTTGTTTTCTGGATGATTCATGAAAAATTAGATTTAGGCCGCATTGCGGCAGGTTATATTATCGGAAGAGCTTGGAGGTGACTGACTGTTTACTTCATTCCTTTATACCCACTATGGATAGGATTGATACTGGATGAAGAGGATCGTCGGTGATTACCTCCACCGGAATATTGAAAGGCCCTTCGGGGAGCTTTTTAACGAGAAGAGAGAGTTTCACTTCCTCAGCCTTTGAAGGTTTTATCTGTGTGGGCTTGCGCTTCAGCGACACCGCCTCCGACTTCGTGGCGATACGGAAAAGATTCATTTTCCCCTTGCCCTGATTCTCTATCAGAAATGAGATAGCCTTTGAGCCATCCCCGGTGAGAATCCCGACATCGAGTTTGTTGGGGAGCAGATAGCAGCGCGGGCCATTGTCGACCTGTTCCGGAGTCCATTTCGAGAAATCGGGTGTCACCTTAGCCACAAACTCCACCTCCTGAGCGGTTGACTTGTCGTTGCGATCCGGATATATGGTGAAGGGAATAGAGAGGTCGCCCATCTCTGACACTTCCCCTGAATTGAAGAATAAGGCAAAGACGGCAATGTCACCGGGACCAATCTTTGGTTCCGAACAATTCACCACCAATGCCGGATTCTCCACTTTCCACCCCGGCGTTATAGAATCGAGAGTCTGGTTATAGGCGCGTATGAAGAAATTGCGGGAATTTCCGGAGGTCATTTCCCCGGCATTTATGCGCAGGTCGGAGAGTCGTAACGGCCCCACCTCGTAGGGATACATCTGAGTGAGTGATTCCGGAGTGCCGAGTACGTTGCCAATAATACCGATTTTATAAGAATCATTCTCCCCTATATAGACGCGGATTGACTTATCGAACTTTCCGGGGCGTCCGTAAGGATCGTAAGTGAAAGATATAGTTGCAGTATCGCCCGGTGCGACAGGCTCATCGGAGAAATCCACGCTCGTGCAGCCGCAGCTCGGACGAGCCCCGGCCACAGCCACCGGATCAGGACCGGAATTTACAAACCTTACAGAGCCTGACTTGGGGCCATCTGCCTCCTTCATCAGTCCGAAATCATAGCTTTTTTCAAGCCATACTATATCTGCCGAGGCTGAGACAGCCCCGGCGGTAATAAGGATAAAAGCGAATAGTTTTCTATCAAAGAGATTCATCGGCAGAATCATTTTGCTTTAGGCATCACATTCCCTGAAATCTTCAGACGGGACTTCCCCCCCTTGGCATTGGTCTTCACCGTCACCGTCTTCTCAAACGGGCCGGGACGGCCGATAGGATTATATGTCACCTTAATGACACCCTTCTTTCCCGGAGCCACTGGATTCTTGGGATATTCCGGCTTAGTGCAGCCACATTGTGCAGTGGCTTCATACACTATCAGATTTCCATCGCCATCATTGACAAACTGGAACTCATAGCTCACCGGGCCACCCTCCTCCTTCACAGTTCCGAAATTGTGTGATTTCTCAGTGAAGCTTATCTTCGCCTGGGTTTTCTCTTTTGCCATTGCCACGGCAGGAACGAGAGCCAGGACAGCTATCAATAAAAAAAGATATTTTCTCATAATCAAATTATTTTAAGGAGTCTTACTCATATTTAACCTCATATTAGGGGATAAGGTTTTGCGGTAACGTGTCCATTCACGATTCCTTTTGTCAGCTTCCNGGAGAATCTCCTCTCCGAGCTGCCTTAGATCTGATCTCGATAGAGAATCGGCAAGCTCAATGAANAGAGATCCGAATTCTCTGTGGGTCACGAACACCGTATCACCCATTTTGACAGCCTGCATCGTATAAGGTTTATCGCCATATCCCTCATGGGTCTTCAACATTATCTCCAGGGCTTCATTCTTNTGTCCNGCGCGAAGCATCCTGCGTGCAGAGGCAGTGATATCAGCCCTCATACGCGCCACCATTCCCGCCGGCGTGCGGTCCATATAAACCCTGTCGGCAGGAAGGTCGTTGGGAGGCAGGAGCCTGGAGGCAATCTCGACAAGTGTGGAATCGACATCCTCCGGTTTCTCTGTACCCAAACGGTAGGCCATCATGCGGTCGGTCATATAGGGGCGCAAGCCGAGATAGAGTCCGGCAGCCACATTCTTCTGCCAATAAATAGGGCGTCCCGGCAGCGAGTCGGAAGTGGCATTGGAAGCAATTATGTCGAGCATCATCAGTCGGCGGAAATCGAAAGATCGGGAAGCTCCGCTGTGAGAAAGCGCCGTCACAGGTAGCTCCACAATCTCATCAGGTCCTATATGCAGCCTTACGATTCCGCCGTTCACTTGGCCTCCGGGATTCTCCTTGAGCCAGCGGAGCATATCAAGCGCCTCGATTTGTGAATAGTCGCCATGGGCGGCTGCATCGGTATTATGCGCATGATATAATATATCGGCAGCCTTGAGCACACTGCGGAGAGGTTTTGTCTCCTCCCATTCTCCGAGCACGAGGGCTGCATACTTGGGACTTGCGAGATAGGATAGATTTATGACCCTCACATCGCGACGTATCCCCTCCACCTCCTGTGCATACCAAAGCGGGAAGGTGTAGTTGTCGCCATCGACGAAAATCANGGCATCGGCATCCAGTGAATTAAGCACATTCTCAGCATATCGGCNTGCCACTCGTCGTCCCGATCGGTCATGGTCGTCATAATTCTGTTGCAACATCAGTCCTACCACGGAAAGAGAAGGCAGGAAGCCTATCGAAGCGGCCGCTATCATACGTCTCAGTCGGAAGCCATGACGGCGTATCCATATCTTTTCCAACCCTTCTGCAATCAGACGCGACAGTCCCAAGGCTCCGGCTCCTATCCACATCGCGAACGCCATGTAGGATCCAAGGAAAGTATAATCGCGCTCACGCGGTTCGCCGGGTGTCTGGTTGAGATAGACCACGATCGCCACCCCCGTCATTATGAAAAGGGCTGCTACAGCTCCGCAGGCCATCCGGCCTCGCCAGTTTGAACGCAACATCCAGATTATTCCCCAGATTCCCAACAGCAAGGGGAGCATGAAATAGCGGTTGCGCCCTTCGTTTCCTTCCCCTGCATGATAAGGCAGAGCATCTTCGGCAGAGAGCATTGCATTGTCGAGATCCGGGAAGCCAGTGATGAAATTTCCATGTTCCACTTCCCCCGTGGAAGGGATGTCGTTCTGACGGCCTGAGAAATTCCACATCATATAGCGGAAATACATATATCCAATCTGATACCCGAAAAGATAGCGGAGGTTCTGCATATAAGTGGGGCGCAGGGCTATGGGGCGAGTGCGTTTTCCATCNGCACCCAGTCTCGCCACGGGTTTNCCGAGCGAATCCACAGCTTCAGAGATCAACACCGTGTCCATTTCCGTTTCCACCATTCCTGCCCAGGCACGATAAGATTCTATGTCGGCCGGGTCGCGGCTTGTGATACGGGGAAACCATATATCCAATTCCGGGGTAAGTATCTGACGAGCACGGTAACCGCGCACCACGTATGCATCCCGACCCTTTTTCANAGCGGCGGCATTCACTGCCGAATCCGTTGCGGAGAGAGGCAGTGAATAGGTNTTTGGTGTGCGTAGCACTGCGCCCGGCAGCAGNGGCTCCACCTGACGAGAGGTTTGTTCGGTCAGATAACGGTGGTAGCGAGGAACAGAATCCTCGTCGAATTCCTCAATCAGCAACGGCCGGCTATAAGGTGTGTTGCCATAAAGGAGAGGTGCNGCTCCATATTGTTCACGGGCCTGATATGAAGCGAATGAGAAAGGGTTTCCCGGCATAGCCGCATTTGGGGGCGCCGGTATGTTTCCACGGATGGGGATGAGTGCATAGGATGAATAGCCGGTGAGCAGCATTGCCAGCATCCACATCATCANATTTAGTCGATGGGGTTTGAAATATGAGGCGCGCACGATAATCATTGCCACCAANGCCGAAACCGCCGCTCCTACCAGGAAATTGGCGGAGAAGATGAAAAGCCCTGAGAGGAACACAGGAGGGAAGATGGCTATTGACAGCACACCACGGTTGGAGGATTTGCGGGTCACAGCCAGGGCCACTATAAGAGCTATTCCGAGAAGGATGACATATACAGCCACCCCTGTCAAAGGCGGCAGACCGAGATGGTTCACCATCCATAGCTCCAATTCAGCCGCCAAAGCTATAGTNGAGGGCATCATTCCAACGAGTATACAGCCCACTGCCGCCAGAGCCACGAAGAATATCAAGGCTATACGNCATATCGAATGTATGCCTCTGCGCAGTGCCCAGACTATTGCGAGGGCCGGAATGACAAGAAGGTTGAGCTGATGCACACCCAACGATAGACCGAAAATATAGGCAAGCAGAATGAGGTATCGCCAACCGAGAGCAATAGACTTTGCACGTGCCCATTTCAGCATAAGCCAGACGGACAGAGCNGTCAGAAACACCGACATGGCGTAGACCTCCGCTTCAACGGCGGAATACCATGTGGAATCGCACCATCCGAAAGCGAGGGCTCCAATCAGTGCAGCTCCCCCGGCATAGAAGGCATGGAGGCGACGGCGTATTCCGTCGCGGGTCTTCAGCACCCACACCGCACCGATGAATATGCATTTGGCAAGAAGCATCCCGGCAAGGGCCGTGAAAAGACCGCTTGAGAGATTCACAGCCAAGGCTGCATATTTTCCCGGAACGAAGAGGGTCACTATCCTTTCAACGAGCATCCAGAAAGGGTTACCCGGCGGGTGCCCCGGCTCAAGGCGTACGGCAGCCGTGACATATTCCGGACAATCCCAGAANGAGACGGTCGGAGGGACAGTGAGCCAATATGTGGCGAGAAGGATGAAAAAAACTGTCAGACTGACGGCCCGGTCGGTAAGGATGAAGATTCTATGTCGGTCGAAAGCATTTGTCATAGATATCGTCGAGCTTGCGTGTGAATGAATCCCACGCCAGGTTAGCGTTGAAATCTTTCTGAGCCTCGGCTCCCATCCGGAGTCTCAGTTCGGCAGAGCGGGCAAGCCTTGTCATAGCTTCTGAGAGGGTGGCAGTATCGGCCGGNGGGACAAGGAAAGCCGTGGCACCGTCGCGAAGATATTCGGTCTGCGCACCGTTATAGGTGCAGACCTGAGGCCGTCCGAGAGCCATATATCGTAGATTCCCCATNCCGAAAGCCTCGCTTTCGATAGAGGGCACCACCCCGAAATGTGCCTTGGNTATGAGGGCTGATGGATCATCACAATTTGTGTTCCAATCAATGGCATCCATCACCTCCCTTATCATGGCCCTTTTCCGTAGGCGGTCGAGGAAGTCGGGACTTCCGTTCCCGGCAATGAGGAGACGCATCTTTACATTGCGCATCGNCATNAGGGCNTCNATGAGNGTNTCCANNCCNTTCCCNTCNGCNATNGGNCCNTGNTANATNGCNGTCACGGGTCCNTTCTCCGGCTCAGGGAGTGGGGAGGGTAGGAGTGGGATATACAAACTATTGTGAAGCACGAACACCTTATCATCCGAAAGAGGGATATTCTTCCCTTCCCAGGATCGGCAGAAGCGTTCATATGCCAAACGTGAGACGAAGATATGGGCGTCGATATTGGAATAAAGTTTCCTGAAGATACCTGAATCCCGTCCTTTCCTCACGGCATGACGTGTTGCCACAATCTTCACATCCGGCCTCTTTGCCAGCCAGCGCGCGAGCATGGCAGTGTAGGCGTCGCGGTAGCGGTGAGCATGGAAAATCACTTCCCCCTTAGGTAGCGTGCGGATAAAGCGTGCCACCCGAATTACAGAGGTGCAATCGAGAAAACCACGTAGTGGGGCATGGGCAACTTTAATTCCGGCAGCCGAGAATTTTGAATCTATTGCGTGTGCACCTTTGGTTAGGGCCACGACGTTGCAGCCTTGTTCCTTATAATGACGGCAGATGTCGAGAGCGTATTGCTGCGCTCCCGCCATCATATTGCCGTTTACGATATGGACGAGGCTTCTCATCAATAATTTTAATTTGCCACTCCGGATAGCATCACAGATATGTCGACACTTGGCATCGACAGGTAGGAGCCGATTAATTTGTCCACCAGTTTGCCATTATAAGTCACGATACCGCACTGCACGCCCGGCGTTGTGGCTATCATTCCCATGAAGGATTCTTTGAGTTGCATTTCAGAAAGGAAATTCACCATGACATTAGACATAGCCATAGCTACAGTGCGCGGCACTGATATTGAAGGATGTGTCTCGTTGAGATCGAGCACATATACATTCTCCTTCATGGCGGCGGAAAGATTCTTCGGGAATTCAAAATCGCGTGTGGTGAGTCCGGTGATGATCACATCGGCCGACTTCACTTTATTATATAATACACGTGGATGTATGCAGATTGCATCGACGAGGTGTCCGCATTCGCGCTTCACCTCCTGAAGAGCACTGATATCATTATCCATGAGGGTGACACGAGCGCCCTGTGCCACAGCCGATTTCGCTGCGGCTATCATCTCGGTTCCGACACCGATAAGGAGCACCTCGCAGGGATTCAGACCGGCGACAGAAGCAAGCAGCACCCCTTTTCCCCCTCCGAGATAGGAAAGAGCCTCCTGTGCGTACATAATAGCACCCCGGCCATCGATTTCATCTATTATATTAGCAAACACTTCCACATCATTATGGCTGACCATGTTGTCGAGACAGCCTGTGGTGATATGCTGAGACAGGAGGGCCTTGATGGTTGAGACTTCAAAAAGTCCGGATCCCATCATGCATAGCAGGGCGGCTCCCTTCTGCATCTTCTTGATATCCTTGGAGCGTAGGGGAGCGTATGAAAGCACAATGGGAGCACGCAACGCCTCGTCACGGGTAACGATCTTGACACCATATTCAGCGTAGGTCTCATCGGAGAAGCTGACATCCACGCCGGCTCCCGATTCCATCGAGATTTTGATTCCGGCGGAGGTAAGCATTCCGCACGCTTCCGGGGTGAGAAGCATACGTGTCTCGTCAGTGTCGGGGTAATTGCCAACCATAGCAATACGCAGACCCGATTCCACTCTCTCTACGGTCTCGACCAGTTCCTGAGGGTCGAGCGTCATTTCATTATCTTGATTTGTCATGGCTCAGAATTTTCTTGCCTCTAAATTAACACTTAAATTTGTTATGGCAAAATTTTTCTTTCCGCGAGGGGCTGTCAGCTGATGAAATCGTGGATAAAACGTTCCACGGAGTCGGATATCTGGCTCTTATCTTCAAGTAGATTGCCTGAAAAGCGGATATGTGCCCTGGAATAGAATGGGAGTCTTGTCTCCAGACCTTTCTGCACATCGCGACGAATCTCTTCCTCGGATTTCCCTGCCATAAGCGGACGTCGGGAGTTGTTTGCCACAAGCCGTCTGACAAGGCATTCGGTGTCGGTGTCGAGCATCACAGTCCGACCACGTGAAAGCATGAAATCCATGTTGTCGAAGAAACACGGGGTCCCTCCGCCACAGGATATGACTACATTTTCAAATTCCCCCGCCTCGTGGAGCATAGCCTGTTCCTTTCGGCGGAACCCCTCTTCTCCTTCGGCTGCAAAAATATCGCGCACAGATTTTCGGAAGCGTTGCTCGATATAGAAATCGAGGTCGATAAATTCCCAATCGAGAGCACGTGCAAGCGCACGTCCGAAGGTGGTTTTCCCGGAGGCCATGTAGCCCATTATGAATATTATGTTATTTTGCATAATCGTTATTTCCATAAAAATTTCTCTTCCGCAGCGGCCTGTGTGAGCTGAGGGGGAAGATGATTGAGTGTCTCGCCATTCACCACGCGCTCATATTTTGCAAGATAATTCAGTGCCTCCATATCTCTTAGCCGGTAGCCGACTGTTGCAAACCAAAGCGATTTTCATATATTTCGTGTGATGCCCCAGATGATTATGGATGCCCCCAGGGAATAAATCATGGCCGGAGAGTGAAAAAAACGAAAAAGCCGTGGGTTTTTAGCCGGATAGAAATCGAGCCAGGCATAGAGAAGAATCACAGGAATCATGCAAAGGAGGAAAGGGTTAAATCTCCATGCGGCGGGAATGTCACCGTGGAGCAGGGCATGAATCATGCGTTGTGATCCGCAGCCGGGGCAGTCGTATCCGGTTAGTATCTTGAATGTGCAACGTGGCATAAACCGTGAATCCTCAGGATTGACAGCGAAATAGATGAGCGCAAGCATTATTCCGACTGCCAATAGGGAGCCGACTATAATTTTCCTTTTTATGGAGGTCGTCATTTGAGGAGGGTAAAGGGGAGATAGAATGCCATCGAGATTACTCCGAGCACGATAGATGCTATGATCCAGATTTCGGCACGTTCTGAGGCACGACGGGCTCCTTCATAATCCTTTGCATAGAATTTCGAGCTTACCTGTGCACTGTATATTATTGCCACCACTGCAGCAGGGAAACAACATAGGATTAGAGCCACCACCGACCATACCATGTATGTCGGAGGCATCTGCTCCGGTTGCTGATAAGGGTTTGCATTCCATGAAGTCTGCTGTCCGTTGCCGGGATTCTGAAAAGGCTGCTGAGGCCAGTTCCGACCGTCGAATTTAGGAGGTTCGGGAGTGGGAGGAGTCTGTGAAGCCTTCTCCGGATCGAAATCGAGTCCAAGTTTTTTTGCCCATTCTTCATCGGGAGTGGGAGGGGTGGGAGGAGTCTGATTATCCATAATTTGAGGGATTTAAATTTTACACATGCTGCATATCTACCAGCTTTTTATATATGCCGCCTAAGGCTATAAGCTCATCATGGGTGCCCGCCTCGGCAATCCTGCCGTTGTTTAGCACACATATCTTATCTGCATTGACGATTGTAGATAGACGATGTGCCACTACAACTGTTGTGCGGTCTTTCATCAGCCGGTCTAAAGCTTCCTGCACGAGGCGTTCGCTCTCTGTATCGAGCGCGGATGTTGCTTCGTCAAGTATAAGGATACGTGGATTTTTCAGGAGGGCACGTGCTATACTTATCCTTTGGCGCTGTCCTCCCGATAGGCGACAACCTCGATCACCCACTAAAGTTTCATACCCGTTTTCGGTTTCTATTATGAAATCATGTGCGTTAGCTGCCTTAGCGGCTTTAATTACTTCTTCTTTCGTTGCGTCAGGTTTAGCAAACGCGATATTGTTGAAAATAGTGTCGTTGAAAAGTATGGGTTCTTGGCTCACGTAGCCCATAAGGGAACGGAGTTCTTTAACTTTCATTTGAGTTATGTCTGTTCCTCCGATAATTATTTCCCCTTTCTGTATATCATAGAAACGTGGAATTAAATCTAAGAGAGTAGATTTGCCAGAACCAGACTGACCTACGATTGCAACTGTATTCCCCGGATCTATATCCAGGGAAATATTTTCCAACACTTCTCGCGAATCATCATAACTAAAAGATACATTACGGAAGCTGATATCGGGATGTTGACATGAAGGAATTGGCAGTGGTGCTAAAGGGTCTTTTATTGGGTTCTCAGTATAGAGTATCTTATCTATTCTGGTCATGGCTGCCATGCCTTTTTGAATTGTATAACCAGCTCTTGAAAGTTCTTTTGCAGGGTTGATGATATTATAAAACATCAGGAGGTAAAATATGAACATAGAGGCATCGATAAAAGAATGTCCGTTAAGTATTAGCGAACCGCCAAACCAAAGTATTGTAGCCACTGCAGATATACCTATTAATTCGCTCATTGGATGAGCCAGAGTAAGACGGCGTCCAACAGCATTATAAACAATAAAATATCTTTGCGTAAGCTGTCTGAACCGAGAATTCATCTGATTCTCTGCATTGAAAGCCTTAATAATGCGTAATCCTCCCACAGTTTCTTCAATGTTAGAAAGAATCTCTCCCCCTAATTCCTGACCTTCCAAGGAAGATTTACGTAATTTCTTTCCTACAACTCCCATAATTCCACCGAATACAGGAATGACAAGAAAAACAAATATTGTAAGCTGCCAGCTCACGTAAATCATCACAGCAAGAGATACTATGATGTTAAGGGGATAGCGTATAATTGAAGATATGCTTGACATTACTGAAAGTTGTAATTCCTTTACATCTGAGGACGCGCGAGCAAGAATATCACCTTTATGCTCGTTTGTGAAAAATCCGAGAGGTAAGGTTATGATTTTGCGGTATAGATTATTACGAATATCACGTTCTACCCCATTGGATACGGGTGTAATGATCCATTCAGATGCATATTGAGTGCCAACTTTAATAATAGTCATCCCTACAAAGAAAACACAGAGTAAAGCCAGTGCATTTGAAGCTCCATGTGCTTGCATGAAGGAAGTAATGTAATAATAAAAATTGTTCACCATAGCGTCATTAAAGTTTCCGGCTGAAACCTCCATGTAGGTATATTCCTTGGTCTCAATGCTGAAAAGTACATTAAGGATGGGCATTATGAAGGCAAAAGAGAATACTGTAAACAGCGTTGTCAGAATATTGAAAATCACGCTAAGAATCACATTCCATTTATAAGCGGAAAGAAACCGCATCACGAATCTGAAAAAATCTTTCATCTAAAATGATATATGTCCGTGAAATTTCAATCACGGGATTAATAAGCAAAATTAATAAATTATTATGAATTTTTTACTCTATCTCCCCATTTCTCTTCAAGACTTCTAAGATTTGAAGCATCCTTAAATGGAGGAAATTTTTCGCGCATAGTAAGTCGTCTGAAATGATGAACCATCACACCCTCAATAATTGATAGAGGACGAATATCTCCTTCCTCTTCCCAACGTTTAGAAGTGCGTAAAGCCATATCAAAGTCAGCTCCCTGTTGCGTGGGATCCCAACCATTAAGAATCTCTATGGCTTTACGTGTCATTACTACAACTGAGCCGGAGAATCCTTTTTTAAGATTTGTTGAATATTTTTCCCACATCTTCTCTGCAAATTTATCTAAATTTCCATAAGTGAGACGTACAATAAGTTTCAAAACCCACCTTTTAGATCCGAATAATGCTAACAAAGGATATTTAATTCGTTTGAATTTTCTTGAAATATGCCGTGTCTGCTGATTGGTTGGCATATTATCATTGGAAGAAACAGAGAGAACTTCATAGCCCTCTTTGCCTAAAACCTCAGCTATTCTACTATTCCAATGACGCGATAAAAGAATATCATTGTTGAGGAAAGCCATGACATCTCCAGAGGCATTTTCTATACCTTTGTTCTGACAAAACGGATAAGAATAATTCCCATCATTCCTCACTACCTTTACCCTTGAATCGGAAAGATTTTCAAAAAATTCTCTTGAACCATCTGTTGATCCGTTGTCGATAATGATGAGTTCCCATTCGCCATCTGTGGATTTAACTATCGAATCATAGTACAATTGGTTCATTTGTAATTGATTATATATGGCTGTTATTATGCTTAACATTATTACACTATCTAATTTATAAAATTAATTAATATTTCTTATAACTTTCAGAGATGGGAGAGCTGCTCGGCGGCTTTGTCTCCGAAATGATTATCAAACATTTGACGTGTACGCTTCCATCGACGATGACTCCATAACCAGTATTGTGGTGCCTCGCGGATGTTCTCCTCCAGAAGTCGGAAATATATCTTGGAAGGTTCGAAAACAGGCATTCTCTTGATTTGGTCCGTTATTGGAATAAGTTTTGCTGTGTAATATCCGCGTTTGGGGCGCGATATATGCAGGAAAAAGACTTCCGCATCAAGGAATCGGGATATCCTTTCCGGTCCGGTGTAGGCGTTTGTCTCGTGATTAAGGAAATCTACGAATAGATGCACGTTAAGGCTCGGAGCTTGGTCGGCGATATATCCAGTCACGGACGGGATACCCTCTCGTTTCCATTTTATCAGTGCCGGAAGGATCTCCTTCATAGGGACGTTGGTGGCATGGAAGCGGGTGCGCAGCCGTGCGAAGAATTTATCGGAACCTTTGTTTTCCAATGGATGATATATCTGCGCCGCCACACCATGACCACTTAGGAAGAGTGGTATGGAGCTGATCCATTCCCAATTGCAGTAATGACCCAGCATGAGTGAGCAGTTGCGACCTTCCGCCATGGCATGGTCGATCTGTTCGATTCCCTCTATATGTAGATGTTTCCGGATAAATGAATCCGACATAGAGAACAGCTTCACGGTCTCGAAGAAATAATCTCCTAAAAAATGATAGAACTTTTTTTCTATCTTTCTGCGCTCCTTATCAGATTTCTCAGGGAAGGCGGATGCAAGATTATCACGCACCACCTTTACACGATATTTGACCACGCTTCGGGCAAGCCAGGCGAGGAAATCGGATAATATATACAGAACCCTCAGCGGCAACACCGAGAGGGCACCGCAGAGGGATGTAAGGGTATAATATGTAATCTTTTCGGATAATTTCATTTTATGCTTTTGCTTTGACAGCGTTCTTATCCCTACGGCCAAAGATCTGCGGCCGAACCACCCATTTTCTCACAGCCCATCCGATTGTCCACCACACTGCGGCGAGAATCCAGAGAGTTATATATTCATCGTGGAGCTGGGAGAGGGTGGTTCCATTAGCATTCATCTTAATGAATCCTTCCACACCCCATGTCGATGGGCAGATAGCTGAGAGAGCTTTCCATACGGGCGGCATGGCATAGCGTGGCCAGATAAGTCCTGAGAGGAAGAGGAAGAGTATCGAAGTGAAGACCCAGGAGATGAACACCTCTTCACGTTCCTGAACAAAAGCCTGATATGTGTAGCCAAGTCCGCATGATGCAAGCACCATCGGGAGGAGGTATGCAATCTCTTCCCAGAAGCTTCCGGCCATCGGGAAATGGAATATGAGCGGAACATAATGAACAAGGAATATGATGGGGACACCAAGCACAGTGAGATAGCATAGTGCCTGTGCGAACATCGTGGTCAGAACTGAGGGGGCGATGTTGACCGGATTATATCCTACGAGTTTCGGATTCTCCCTTTTTGCTCCTCCTGCCATGCCGATAGCGAGGATGATCACCTGCTGGAGGATAAGGATGAGCACACCGGGCATGATGAATGAATCGAAACCGCTTCGGATATTACCCAAGGATATATCATGAATAGGGAGAAGATCGCCGGTGACGATAGTGGTGGCCAGCGGTATCTCCTGGTTTATATCCTGTGCCATAAGTTCCGAACCGATCTCCATCATTACATTTGTAGTGGCCATCAGGAAACCGCGATATCGGATCAGAAGGCTCATATCGCTATATAACACTGCATTCCCGATCTCACCGCGGCCCACCTTTCTGGCGAAGCCTTCCGGAATCTGGAGAATGGCGTATGCCTTGTGTTCGTTGAGAGCACGGCGTGCCTCCGGGAGATCGGAGGCATATCCTATCACGTGTGCCTCGTCGCAGGCATCTATCATCCGGGTTAGCTTTCGCGAGAGGGGTGTGCGGTCGGAATCAATGACCACCATATCCACCTCCTTCACCAGTTCCGGATTATAGATGAGCGAATATATCACCGGGTAGGCCAAGGGGAGGAAGAGGAAAAAAAGGATAATCCCCTGGTCGTGGAAGACAAGGCGGAATTCATGGCAATACACCATGAAGAAATTTCGGAAACCTTGGTATATTTTTTTCAACATAATGAATTTCTGCGTTTAAGGGGCGTAGACGGGATCTTTCATATATTTCTTCATCTTCCAGAGCATTGTGAAAGGCAGGAGGATAAATATGAAATAGACAGCGAACCACACACGGGAATAATATAGATCTATTCCGTTGAGGGCCTGATCTGCATAGATTAGGAAGTTATAGCGGATAGGAAGGATATAGCTGAATATTCCGATCGCGCCATACATACTCTGCACAGGGAAAGAGAACGCCGCCAGCGAGAATGAGAGGATACCCATGAGTGAACATATCGACATCGATAGACGCAGATTGGGAAGAACCCCGAAGATGAAGAGCGCGAATCCCTGAGAGGCGAGTACGAACAGGAATTCCGACAATCCCATTATCCACCATGAACCCTGCATCGTGTATCCGTTGAATCTATATAACCATACGAGCATGAACCATGCAATGACCCACCAGATTATAGTCTGCGGCAGAAGCTTGGCAAAGAGAGCCTTCACGATAGATCCGTCGGCCATCTGCAATAGACGGCGTGAAGTGCCGTATTTGATTTCTTGTCCAAGACTGAAGACCGTCATCAGCATAATCATCAACTGCAGCAGGCAGGGTATGAATGAATTGGAGAGGTATATGCCATAATTGAGGGTCGGGTTCCCGATTCCACGAGCCTCTATGTTCACCGGCTGGAGCATCGGTGCAAGCGCTTCTGCATCTGCACCGACGGCATCGGCGATGTTCATGGCTACTCCGGCTTTGGTATAGACAGCAGTGGTCTTGAACGATTTGAAGAGAATCGAACCGGGGACGAAGTAGGTCATGTTGGTGTAGAATGTCACCGTCGGCTCACGTCCGGCAAGCAGATCGGCCTGAAAATTCTCCGGAATCAGGAAGAAACCATAGATTTCCCCTTTCTGAAGTGCTTCGCGGGCCTGAGTGTAGCTGTTGGGGGTCTGCGTGATGTTGACTGTCTGCAAGCCTGCAAGTGTCTGAGTGACCTGCCGGCTTAACGAGGTGCCGTCACGGTCGACCATTGCCGCCGGTATACGGTGAGGGAGTCCGCTCTCCATCATGGAGGTGATGAAGAGGAACATAAAGAGGGGGATACCGAAAAATCCCACCCAGTATATCGGCCGACGCGTGATCTGGATAAGGCTTCTGACCGCAATTGCGAATATCCCTTTTTCCAATCTCATTTTTTCACTCCTTCATAGATTGCAGACATACCGGGACGGAAATTCTCCACCGGCTTCTCCGGGCGAGCCTTTATCTGGAAAGTCCGGGCGTCATAATCGCCTGTGGCCTTTGTGGCCTGCCAGTTTGCATAAGTTCCGAGGTCTTTGATGTAGAACACCTTCATGTCGACCGTCTTGTCGAGCGCCGGGATACGCACTTTAAGCACGGATCCGGTCTTGATATCCTTGAGTAGATTTTCGCGCACATTGAACACAACCCAATGATCATCCTTCTGGAGAGTCATCATGGGTGCACCGGTGGCTACGAGTTCGCTGACATTCGGATAAATCACAGTTATCTCTCCATCGCAAGGAGCGAGAAGATATTGATCTTCGAGGAGGGCATTCACCTCCTTTACACCACTTTTGGCCACTGCCACCATAGATGCGGCTGCTTGCTTATCCTCCTTCTGTGCACCGGATTTCGCAAGTTCATATTGGCTTTTAGCGGCGGCCTCTCCTGCTTTTGCAGCGTCGTAAGCGGCCTTTGCCTCATCGCGTTTCTGAGCGCTGACCACTCCCTTGTCGTAGAGATTCTGAAGACGCTCGTAGGTTTTCTTTGCTATTCCGGTAGCGGCCTGTGCCTGATTCCATATATCGTGTGCACCCTGAATAATCTGTGAGCGTGTTCCGGCATCGACCTTGCTTTCACCTGCCTTCGCCACGTTCTCCATGGCGCGGGCTTGCTCCATGCGTGCATCGACAAGAGTGGAAACAATCTTCACCAAAGTGTCGCCGGTCTTAACCCGCTGACCCTCCTCTACATAGATCTCCTCCACGCGCCCCGGTAGCTTTCCGGATACACGGATTTCCGTCGCCTCGCCCTGTCCTTGGATAGTGTCAGGTCCCGGCTTGAGAGTGAGAAATCCGAATACGGCGATACCAGCCACAACGAAAATGACGATTATTATTGTGAAAATCAAGGCGCGGTCTTTGGCGGTGACTTTCTCTGGATCGGAGGCACCGATCGGAGTGTTGGGATTATCTTGAGACATATTTTTTAATTTTATCTGATTTCTGAATTATCCGAATTATCCGGCTTGTCTGATTTCTCTGACTTTTATTGATTGTGATTAATACTTCATGTTTCCGAGTACCTTCGAGAGATATACTTCACATAGATGAATTCCGATTTCGGCATCTATTTTCTCTGAATTTGCCTGAAGCCACGCGGTCTGCGCTGCAATTACGTCATCAGTGGTCAGCACTCCCTCACGGAAGCCGAACTGAGCGTTTTCAAGATTCAGCTCTGCGCTTTCAAGATTTTTGACGGTCATGTCGTAGGTCTTGAAGGCCTCTTGGAAAGAGAACTTGGCTTGCTCCACTTGCAGGGATACCTTCTCTTCGAGGTCTTCCAGTAAGAGACGCTGAGCGTTTGTGGCAGCTTTTGTCGCGCGGTAGTGGTTATAGTTCCCTCCCCAGTGCCAGAGAGGGATGGATACTGTGGCTCCAACTGAGAAACCACCTCCGAAACGCTTCTTGAATCCGTCGTTGAGATTTGGATTGGAGAATTCGTATGCGCCGATCACCGCCACCTTCGGAAGCATGGTTCCCATTGCGAGCTTTTCGCGGTGAGTCAGCACGGTTATGCCCTGACGCACTACCTCAAGATCCTGTCGGCGTGCATATACATCGGTCAGATTGTATTCAATTTGGGGAGTGGAGGGGGAACAGGGCTTGTAGTCTTCATCCTCCAGCTGCATATTGCTCTGCACGGGGAGTCCGCAGATCTGGGCAAGATTCATGCGTGACAATGTTAGTCCGTTATCCACTTTTGTGAGAGCTATCTTCGCTTCATTGAGTTTTACATCCACGGTCAGAAGGTCGCTTTTAGTAGCCACCCCTTCCTCCAGCATGGCATTGACACTATAACGCAGCGTATCTACAAGAGTGACAAAGCTTTCAGCCAGTTTTTTCTTCTCCTTTAGAGAGACCACAAGCCAATAAGCCTGGTCTACTCCGAAAATCACATCTTGAACCACACTGTTGCGTGCCGCTATCGCAGCCTGCTCGGCATATTTGGTGATCTCATTGAGAGCCTTTATCTGCCCACCCATATATACAGGTTGTGTAAGAGTGAATGCGCCTGCCACCACATTATGAGTGTCGAAACTCATGGCCTCCTTTGGAATTACGGCTACCTCAGTGAAGACCGGGTTTCCGGTGGAGGGATCAAGGACGGGTTTCATATCAGGCCCGATAAGGACGTTAGGTATGTAACTTCCTGTCACGGGGTCGAATGTCATGGTGGGGAGGTTTGCATTGTCGGAGAGGAGGTTGATGGTGCGCTGGTTATACACGTATCCGGCGTTGAAGTCAAGTCCGGGGAGATATGCGGCTTTTGCAGCCTTTCGTTCATATCCCGCGCCGCGTATTGCCTCCTCTGCTACACGGATAGTCTTATTATTCCCTACGGCCATGTTTCTGCATGAGTCGAGGGAATAGACCTGCGCAGAGGCAGATGAGGCGAGCAGAAGCGCTATTATGGAGAATAAATTTTTTGGATTCATTTAGATATAGTGGGATTATAATGAGGTGGAGCCGAAATGTCGGCTCTCCATATATAATTACAAAGTTAGCGAATTTTTGTTTAATTTTGATGAAAATTGTAAATTTGTAAGGGTAAAGTCCGACTTGTCTGACTTGTCTGACTTGTCTGACCTGTCTGACTTCTCTGAAAAGACTAAGCTATGGATTTCAAGAAATATAAGGAGGGGTATGGAAGCCTGCTACGATTGGGAATGCCCGTTCTGGTGACGCAGTTAGGGATTATAGTGGTGAATTTTGCCGATACGATGATGGTGGGACGCTATGGCACCGACCAGCTTGCGGCTGCCGCTTTCGTCAATTCACTCTTTGTGGTGCTGACCGTGATGCAGATAGGGTTTGCATCCGGTCTCACTCCGCTTATAGGTGCACTCTTCAGTTCGGGAAAGCATCATGAGGCCGGAGCGACTTTGCGCGGAGGATTGCAGATGAATGTGATTCTCTCGCTGAGTTTTACCGTCATCATGGGTGGAATCTATTTCTTCCTTGATTGTTTCGGCCAAAAGGAGGAGCTACTTCCCTTGATCCGGAGTTATTATCTTATAATTCTTTTCTCACTCCTGCCGATGGCTGTATTCAATACTATTCAGCAGACCTGCAACGGCATCACTGATACACGCACCCCTATGTGGTTTATCCTTTTGGCAAATGCGCTTAATATCTTTGGCAACTACCTCTTTATCTTCGGCAACTGGGGAATGCCTGAATTGGGGCTTATGGGAGCCGGACTCAGCACCCTTTTTGCGCGTATTTTCGCTGCTATAGGAATCGCTGTCTATTTTTTCAATCGTCGCACCTACCGTGCCTATCGCAATGGTTATCGCGAAGTGAAACCTTCGGGAGAACTGCGTATGCGGGTATGGCTTACGTCGTATCCGATCATGATTCAGAGTGGGGTGGAATGTATGCTGTGGGCTTTCGGTGGCATTGTGTGCGGCTGGTACAGCAAGATACAGCTTGCCGCTTATCAGGTGGTCAACACCATAGCGCAGCTGGGATTCATGATCTATCTGAGTTTCACCACGGCAGTGACTATTCTTGTAGCCAACTTTACTGGTGTGCGGGATTTCAAATCTGTGAGACGCATTACGATTGCAGGGCTTCATCTCATATTACTCCTCAGCACCGGAGCATCTCTTCTATTCCTTTTCGGAGGGAAGATGCTCATTCATTTCTTCACTCCGGATGAGGCGGTGATAGCTTCCGGGCTTGGGTTGATACTTCCGCTGGTGGTGTATCAGTATATGGATGGCGTTCAGCTCACATATTGTAACGCCATACGTGGCACTTCGAAGGTGAAGCCGCTGCTTTGGATTTCGCTGCTGACCTATCTTGTGATAGGGATTCCACTCCTTCTCCTCTTCGCTCGTGAATTTCCCGTTGCGAATCAGGGGGTGTTCTGGTGTTTCTGTGTGGCATTGGGGATTGCCGGAGTGCTCCTTGTGAGGAGCTTCTATCGTATTATCCGGCGGATGGAGGCTGAAGTGCTGACGGAAACAGTTGTGCGCTGACACAGACTATCCGATAGATCTCCTAATTCAGAAAAACTTTTAATTTTAAATAATCATGAAAAAATTCTTATTGCTGCCGGCTCTTCTTTTGGGATTCGCGGGCGCGTCGGCCCAGTTCCCATCAGCAGATGAGGAGATGGATTTTCATAAACTATCAGGAAATCTGCGGGCTTATCCCTATGTGGAGGAGACACCTCCGGCCCAGACTCCGGCACTTTCCGGCTACGAGCCTTTCCATCTTGAACATTACGGCCGTCACGGTTCTCGCTGGCTAATCGGAGGAAATGATTATCTGACTCCGGTAAAGAATCTTGAGAAGGCGGAAAAGGCCGGTAAGCTTACTCCTTTAGGTCGGGAGACCCTTAATGCGCTTCGTTCCATAGAGGAGGCCTCACACGGACGACTCGGCGAACTTTCCGATAAGGGGGCGTTGCAACATCAGGCCATAGGCCGCCGCATGGCGATGAATTATCCTCAGCTTTTCAGTGATTCCTCTTTTGTCGATGCGAAAGCTACGGTCGTGATACGATGCATCCTGTCGATGCTCAATGGTCTTCAGGGGATTAGGGAAGTGGCTCCGGAAGTGGCTACGCGAAGTGATGCTTCTTATGCAGATATGTATTTCATGAACTATGACGACAAACCTGCATGGAAAATAAAGGATCTGGCAGAGGAGACCGTTCTGGAGGAATACCGTGCAAAGCATAAACTCAATGGTGATTATCTCTCGCGTCTGGTCACGGATGTTCAGTTTGCCCGTGATAGCGTTGAACCGGGTCTTATGCCTTATCTCTATTGGGTATTGGCCAATACTCAAGGTCACAGCGGACAGCCCTGGCTTCTTGACAAGGTATTCAGTGCGGATGAAGCGCGTGAGGCGTGGCGATACGATAATGGTATGTGGACACTCCACTGCATTGACACTCCCATTACTCAACGCCGCATGCCATATACTCAGCGTATGCTCCTGAAAAATATTATCGAGAGCACCGATACTGCGATTAATTCCACCCGTCCGAGCGTGAATCTTCGCTATGGGCATGATGGTATACTCATCAATTTTCTTACCCTCATAGAGGTTGATGATTTGGGAAAGGAATTTGCATCGATAGAGGAGGCAGAGGCAGCCGGTCTGCGCAGCTACGACCTTATTCCCATGGCTGGGAATATTCAGCTTGTTTTCTATCGCAATGCTACCGGTGATGTGCTCGTGAAAGGGCTGCTAAATGAAAAAGAGGTCCGCCTTCCGGGCGAGCCGGTGAGCGGACCATATTATCGCTGGAGCGATCTCAGGGATTATTATCTTAAGAAGATCGCGGCTTATTTTTAATCGGAATAATTGGAAAAATCAGAACTATCGGAATTATCTGAATAATCAGAAAAATTAGAACTATCGGAATTATCTGAATAATCAGAAAAATTAGAACTATCGTAATAATCAGAACTATCCAATACCTCTGATTATTCTGATAGTTCCGATTACTCCGATAATTCCGATTATTCAATAATTATTTCTTTTTCTTCTGAGGATCGCAAGTGAGGCCTACGCCGAGTTTGTTGAAGATCTTATGATCCACTTCCCCTAACATGACAGTAGAATGCATCTGACAGCCGTTGAGCTCAGGAAGTTTTTCCAAGGCTCGGCGGCATTTTTCATCTGTAGTGCTCAATACGGAGAGAGCCACAAGCACCTCATCGGAATGAAGACGGGGATTGTGTCCGCGCAGATAGGTGAGCTTAGTATGCTGAATAGGCTCTATCATGGCCTGGGGGATGAGCTTCACATCATGATCTATTCCTGCAAGATGCTTCACTGCATTGAGAATCAGTGCAGAGGAAGGACCAAGGAGGGCACTTTGCTCGGCAGTGATTATCGTTCCGTCGGGGAGTTCGATAGCAGAGGAGGCCTTGCCGCTTGCTGCTGCACGGTCGCGGGCGGCCTTTATACATTTACGATAAGAGAGGTCGATCTTCGCCTGCTTGAAAAGGAGAGCGATTTTGTTTACTTCAGCCTCGTTCCCTTCGCCATGCGCCATATTGTTGAGGGCGGTGAAGTAGCGGCGTATTATCTCATTTTTTGAGGCGTGACAGCACACCTCATCGTCGGATATGCAGAAGCCCACCATATTCACTCCCATATCGGTCGGTGATTTATAAGGGTTCTCTCCATATATACCTTCAAAGAGAGTGTTGAGTACAGGGAAGATCTCAATGTCGCGGTTATAGTTGATTGCAGTCTTTCCGTAGGCTTCCAGATGGAAGGGGTCGATCATGTTCACATCGTTGAGGTCGGCTGTGGCAGCCTCGTATGCGATGTTTACAGGATGTTTCAGGGGGAGACTCCAGACGGGGAATGTCTCGAATTTGGCATATCCCGCTTCCACGCCACGCTTATGCTCGTTATAGAGCTGGCTGAGGCATACCGCCATCTTTCCGCTTCCAGGTCCGGGAGCAGTCACGATCACGAGTGGACGCTCTGTCTTGATATAATCATTCTTTCCGAAGCCCTCATCCGAGGCGATCAGGTCCACATTCGATGGATAGCCGTCGATGAGGTAGTGGTAATAGACCGTGATACCCATACGTTCAAGTTTATTACGGAACGCATCTGCGGAGATCTGCCCGTTGTAGTGGGTCACGCAGATGGAACCGACCTTGAAGCCGAGGTTCTGAAACTCATTGCGGAGGCGGAGCACGTCTTCGTCGTATGTGATGCCGAGGTCGGCGCGCACTTTGTTTTTCTCTATATCTAATGCGCTGATGACGATTACGATTTCCAGTTGGTCTTTGAGTTTCTGGAACATACGAAGTTTACTGTCGGGTTGGAAGCCCGGCAGCACACGGGATGCATGATGGTCGTCGAATAATTTACCTCCGAGTTCGAGGTAAAGTTTGTTTCCGAACTTAGCGATACGCTCTTGAATGTGTTCGGACTGAATCTTAAGATATTTGTCGTTGTCGAATCCGTTTGTCATAACGGATTGCAAAGTTAGTAATTTTTTGGCGGAAAACAAAGAATAGCCATTAGATATAATTGCTTATACTCTCAAAGATGGAATTAGCCATTGACAAAAGTCTCGTATAATCATCTTCATCATAGTAGGAAAAATCTTCATAGTCTCCACTTTGGCGACTTTCCATTAAAGTAGAAAAATATTTCCCTATTTCACGAGGCAGTTTACCAGTTAAAATATAGTTGAGATGAAACATTGACTTAACTCCAGAATGTGTGCTGGCATTTATTTTATCTTTTAGAAGCAGTGCCAAGACTGCGTAGTAGCTTGAATAGTATAATCGGTTGATGGCAGCATTATAGAATCCTCCGGATGCAGTGAATTTTGCTTCTTCAAGTGTCTCTTCAGACCTTTTAAGTCGATACGCTATTAAATCCATTCTGGATTTGTCATCCATTTCTTGTTTCATATTCGTTTAGCTTCATTGTTAACGTTGATGGTAAAGGGAGTAATATGATTTTGCCACATCTTTTTGGGTAATATCAGAGGAGATAGATTGACATTTTCATCAATTTCAATATCAAAAATAGAGTCAAATATCAAATATTTTAAATCTTTTTGTTCCTTGTCTGTCATAGAGTCAGGTAGGAGGACAAGAAGATCAAAATCTGAATCCGGTCTTGCTTCCCCACGAGCTGAAGAACCATATAAGTAGATCTCTACGGATGGATATAATTTGTGCATCATTCGCCCTATTTTAGTAAGTACTCCCTCTCTATTCATATGATTATAATTACCTTATTTCATCGTTTTCCGCAAAGCTAAATAAAAAAAGTGAGACATACAAGGAATTTGTATATTTTCTACGATTCATTACAAAACCTTGACATATTATTACGTACAATATGATCGGTGGTATCTCTTATGAATGATTTAGCCCACGGTTCCGTTTCATAGGAACCGTGGGCTAATATAATGTCTAACCGCTCTACGGTTAATGAGAATCTCGTTTAATAAGAATTATTTTACGAGAACTTTAGTAGCTTTGTCACCCTTAACTACGATGTAAAGACCGTTTTCGGGGTTAGCAACTTCTACACCCTGAAGGTTGAAGTATTTAGCTGCTACGTTGCTGTCAGCTGCGATAGTGGAAACAGCTGAATCATCAGCCCATTCGGGTTTAAATTCATCGCTTGTAGCGAATACAACGTATGCAGATCCATCAAGATCAAGTGTAAGGTAGATAGTGCCTTCGAATTCTTCGAAGAGAGAAAGGTTAGCAGGATTGCCACCATTGAATACCTCAGTCTCAGTATCAACCATGATAGCCTCGCCGTCACCACCGACATTTACTTTATTCCAGTCAGCATCTGCGAATTTGAATGTTTCACCAACTGCGATAGGAGCAGGAACAGTGATAGAGAATACAGTCTCAGGAACGATTACTTCCATCTTCCACTCATCCTCAACACCCCAGCCGTTCATATCGCCGCGAACATATACATCGGGGAAAGAAGTGTCGATTGTGCCTTTAGCTGTGAGAGTAATAGTGGAAAGGTCGCCGGCTACGGTTACGGTGTAGTCGCCTTTTCCAGGAGCCTCAATATTGCTTTCATAACCAGCTTCCAAGGTAACTGCAACACCCGGTTCGCTGCCATAGTTACAACCGTACACTCCAGCGTTGAAAGTATCCCAGTCACCGTTTGCGGTAGAGATTTTCATCTGAGTCAGACCCTCGAGTTCCAGAGTATATTCTTTACCATCCCAGTTGAATTCTGCTGCGTCTGCAGGAGCCCATTCGGGATCAAAAGCGGGACCGGCACCAGTTGCATAGAGAGGTGCACCATTCTGAGCGTTAGCTGCGAAAGCGCAAAGCGCGGCAGCTGCGAAAGCGTAAAATTTCTTCATAATGAAGTAGATTTTAAGTATTTATGAATATTGATAATTTAATTGTCTAAGTTAAGCCGACGTCCGGGGATTGGGTATGTTTCAATTTTGGGGCGTCTATAATTGCCGTTTATAGCGAATGAGTTTGTCATGGAATCTCGTTACGCCTATAATCGTTGCAAAGTTAGATAATTTTTTTTAATTTTCAAAAATTATTTCAAAAAAAAATTTTTGATAGATGGAATCGTTATTGTTCTGTATTTTTATATCCTGACTGGCTTTTATTATATCGTTAAGGTAAACGAGTATATATTCATCCATATATTATCTTTTTTTTCTTATCAATGATTTCCTTGAATAGAGGATTTAGATTAGAACCATACTCGATTAAATCCACTTTGCGTTTCAGTATGGCTTCGAGAGAATCACGGAGTCCGAAATAGTTGGAGACGTAGTCGAATGTATCAGGGTCAGAAGGTTCAAAATCAACCAACATATCAACATCGCTCTTGTCGTTGAAACGATCTGTCAAGATTGAGCCGAATACCGACAAGGTCTTGACTTTGTATTTCCGGCAAAGGTCCAATATTTTTTGTAAATTTATTTCGATTATTCTCATTCTCTTTTTAATTTTTTATGACTGCAAATATAAAAGGAATGTTTGAAATAAACAAAACCTCCCGGAGCGGAGTGCTCCGGGAGGTCGATAGAGTTCTTTTATTCTAAAAGGGGATTATTTCTTCTTAAGAGTAACTACGTAGGGGAATGTTGAGAAGTTTACAGTTACATCGTAAGTACCTTCCTCAACCGTGAGGTTGCTGCCCTTCATTGTTACGTTGAATACGAGGTTGCCCTCAGAATCAGTTCCTGCTGCTTCGCCACCGAAGTCGACATCCCAAGCATGGTTAGCGTTGAGTTTGAATTCAGGACCAACCTTGATATCTGTTGCAGTCCAAGTCTTGAAGTCCTTGGAAGGAGTGAGATCCACCACCTTGTCCTCATCATTACTCCAATCGTTTGCAGAACCGATCACAGAGAGTGTCTGGATTGCAGTCATTGAGTAAGTGAGCTGCGGGAGATTTACGTCAACCCAGTAGAGGGTGTTACCCTTCACCGGAGTCTTGATCTGTGCAGCATCAGAAGCAGTGGAGAGGAGACCGTTCATTGAAAGACCATCCTCGCTGATCTCAGGTTCGTTTTCTGCATCCTGCTTGAAGAGGGGAGCCTGTTTCTTATCCTCGCTTGCACCGAGGAACCACTGGTTGTTGATTGCGCAGACACCGGAATAGTTCACGTAATTGTCAGTGTAGAGCTTCATCACTGTGTTGGCATTGAGGGAGCCGCTGTAAGGATAGAGCAAGCTGAATGCGTAGCTTGCAGCGTAAGAATCTTCCTCAACATTGATAGTGAGAAGGACATCACCTGTGATGATAACATGACCTACACCGTAGGAAGCACCAAGCTTACCGGTCATACCCTGCTCATCGGAGAGGTTCACACCGAGAAGCTGAGAAGCATCCTTGGCAGTGACAACACTCTGAGCGCCGATCTTGAAGTAATATCCGTCGGGATCGGGAGATTCAATCTTGAGGGTGAACTCAGGATGGTCGTAACCGATTGCACCTTCGCCGGCAGTATTGTTCATAGCCATTGCAGCGTTCCAGTTGGGAGTGCCGTTAGCATCGCAAGGAACAACATAATACATATTCTCGATTACCTTCTCAGCATCGTAAGTCTTGACGTCGATAGCTTCTGTGAGGTAATAGTTGTTGATACCACCAAGGCGCAGACGGGTATTATCTTTTGCTGCGTATGCCACGAAGCGAGAGTTTACTTCGTATGTGCCGGGAGCCTTTGAGATGACGCTCTGGATAGCACCATTGAGGATGCTGGGATCGAGAGTCAAGGCATCCCCGTCGATAGTGGTGGTCAATGTTGTGGTCTTGGAGAACTGAGCGTCGCTACCAACCTCCATATCCACTTCGAGAGTGTAATCTGCGGGGAAGTTTTCGAGTTTAGTGATGTTTGCCACAGTGACAAACTGGTTAGCCTCGGTAGCGGCAGTGAGCTGCAGAGTCTCGCTCACAGGAGCGAGGGCGAGATCCGTGTTGGCAAAATAAGCCTCAGGATCCGAGTTGGACTGACCAGGAGGATTGGGCAAATCGAAGTCATCGCAGGAAGCCATAACCACGGTCAGAGCCAAAGCAGAAAATAATTTTATCTTTTTCATTTTTTTAATTCTGTTTAGTGTTTGCTTGTAGGGACGTACCCTCGGTGCGTCCTTAATTGTTTGTCGGGGCGGACGCACCATAGTGCGTCCCTACACCTTCTTCGGGAGCGTCCCTACAATCATTTGGCATCAATTGAATTCAGGATCGCGTCCAACGAATGAAACTTCGTGAGCACCTTCCTTAACCCAGATCTTGAGGTTGGTCTGGTCAACTACGATGGTGACAGGAGTTTTCTCAGTGACGAGGATACCCCAGTTACCAAGACCCTGAGCCACGATGTCGCCGCTGAAGCCGGCCACATACTTGTCTGTGATAGGATCGCAGTAGAAGTCAGCCTCGTTAGAACCGAGAGAAGCGTCGGCAACCCATCCAAGGAGGTCGGTGAAGAAGCGGAACTGAGCGCAATCGTCAACAGTTGTACCACCTGCAAGCGCACTATCCTTCGGAGTGATGTTGAATACGCCTACATAAAGTTTCTCACCGATCTTATCCTCGGGCTCATAAAGGGCGAAGTTGTTCTTGTATAGATCGTAGTTGGCAACGCTCGGAGCAGTAAAGCCGTTTGCAATACCGGTGTCAGGATTCTCGACGTCACCGCAGATGTAGATCCAAGCTGCAGTCTTCTCAGCATAGTTGATCATCACCTTATTGTAGGTGACAGTGTTTGAGCTTATAATCTTGGAGCCTTCCACACCCGGGATCTCACATACAGCCTTGAAATAGCATTTGAATTCCTGGTCGTAGAGACCACGCGCCTCGAAATCAGCGTAATCCTCTACGTTAAGAAGCTGATTTATAGCCACACCAAGCTCATAAGTCTTGATAGCCATCTGAGCTGAAGTGGGATTCTCATTGATAAGAGGCTTCCAATCTTCAATCGGAGCATCGGGATTGAGCGACACAAGCGCTGAATATTCGCAGATAGCGGAATAGCCATAGTCGGGCTGTGTGCAGAAGAGGTCGAAAGTCTCCTTGTCGGTCATCTCAGTCATAGTGCGGAAAGCCTGATCCTGAAGTGCCGGCTGTGCGATAGTGAATGTTGTGGGGGCATGGTATTTGGGTTCATCCTCCTGCTTGCAGGAAGAGAGGCCGAGCACCATAGCCACCATAGCCATTAAAATTGATATCTTTTTCATTTTATAGACGAAATTGAATGATTAATAACCTGTGGTCTGTTCGAAAGATGAAGCAGTCATCACACGTGTAGGAATCGGGAAGAGCTTGGTGTATTCAGGTAGGTTTGTACCGTTCTGAACAGCACCCTTCCACTCCCAGGTGTAACCTGTACACCACTGGTTCCAACGGATAAGGTCTGTACGACGTACATTCTCCTGATAAAGCTCGCGGCAACGCTCGTTCTGAAGGTCGTTCATAGTGAGCGAAGTCCAGTAGTGAGAAGTGTCACCTGCGGGATCAGCGTAAGCACGCTGGCGAATCCAGTTGACATACTGAAGAGCATCTGCCTGAGATCCGCCGCCACCCTGAAGGATAGCCTCTGCAGCCATAAGGTAAACCTCAGCAAGACGGATTGCAGCATAGTCGCCGGCAGCAGAACCGATGTTTGTCGGAGACTGCTCCTTGTTGATGGTTCCATCCTCGTTGTATGCCCAGTTAGAGTATTTAGGACAGAGATAACCGTTGTTACCCCAGTCGTCACCTACGAGAGAGGGATTCTCAGCAGTGAAACCATGAGCGGAAGTCTGCCAGAGAGAAACACGACGGTCGGAAGAAACAGACATATTCACGTCGTCCCATTCGAACTTACGAACGAAAGACTTGCGGGCAACCATACACTTCCAGCCATATCCTGCATTGTACCAAGACTGAGCGACATAACCTGTAGCAGCGGGGTCGAATGAGTAGGCAACGCCATTGATCACTTCTGAAACCACTTTCTGCCAAGTCTTGACATCATCCTTGTTGTATGCCGCCATAGCTGAGTCATAGTCTGCCTGATTTGCATAATATTCATAGATGATTGTGCCATCCTCTGTTTCCTCGGTTGTTCCGCCGAGCGACTGGTTCATTGTCGGCTTGGCCATAGTCGGGCTCACACCGTTGTCACCGATCCAACCTGCCTGGAGGAAGCCTGAGCCGGAGAATGAAGTAAGGTTAACCTCATCACCAACGATTGACCAGATAATCTCATTAACCTCGTTGCCGGCATTACCGATAACATACTGATCGTTGTTTGCACCGAAGAGAGCGTTATAGCTGCGGGCAAGACCGTTGCCATAATAACCACCCTTACCAAGACGATCAATCACATTCTTAGAGTGCTTGTAGCAGTTCACGTAGTCGGCAGTACCTGTGAATACCTCGGCGTTGAGATAGATCTTGGCAAGTATAGACTCTGCCATGTCGAGGCCAACGAAACCGTAAGCAGGAACCTGATTTGCACCGAACTGACTCACAACATCCTCCAATACGGCAACCACGCGGTTATAAACCTCTTTACGGGGAAGCTGTTCGGGCATAGCACCTACAGGAGTGTTTTCGTCAGCATAAGGAATCTTATCATAGAAAGAGAGCATATAGTAGTAGCAAGCTCCCCAAAGGGCTTTTGCCTGAAGCACATAGTTCTCAGCTCTTTTCTGGCCCTCGGCATCAAGGTTGAAGTAACCGCTGTTTACGTTATGGATGAACTGGTTGCAGAGGGTGATGTTGATGATAAGACGTGAATAGAAACCGTAGAGACAGCCCTGGTTGGCGTTGAAAAGACCACCATTGTAAGATGTACCGTAGTCAGCGGGGTCCCAGAGCCAGCTAGCTTCGTCGGTTGGGATTTCCTCAGCGATGAACATAGCACGCTGGAAAGCGGCCATACCACCGTCGAAACCTCCTACGGGAGAGTTACCGTTTGCTCCGTAAGTGGAGAAGTTAAGGTAGATGTCAGCAAACACACGATCCATGTCATTGGACACGTCGGTGATCTGGCTGGGGTCGCGGGGCTGAAGGTCGAGGTCGCCCACACAAGAGGAGAGACCGAGCATAGAACCCGCCACACCCAGGCTTAAAAGTATTTTATTGAATGTTTTCATATTGATGTTCTAACTTTTGGTAGAGAGTAAAGATTAGAATGTAACCACAAGACCGAGAGATGTTGTGATAGGACGGGGATAGGGGTCGCTCTGTACGCCACCGAATTCCTCAGGATCGATACCGGAGAAGGTAGTGATCACGAAGGGGTTCTGAACGGCTGCGAATACGCGGATCATGCCGTTGCCTTTGAATACATCACGGAAGGTATAGCCAAGCGAGATGTTGTCGCAGCGGAGGAAGCTTGCGTTCTCAACGAAGTAGCTTGAGAGCGGAAGGTTGTTCGCGCTGGCCTGGTTGTAGAAGAGGGGAGTATCGGAAAGAAGGTTACCGAGCTGATACTGTGCAGCAGATACGTTGTAGACACGAGTATTGGAATACTTGAGGTTGTTGTAAACGTAGTTACCGATGTTAGCGCGGAGTGAGATACCGAGATCCCAGTTCTTCCAAGAGAAGTTGTTGTTCCAAGTAAGAGTTACCTTAGGATCTTTGGAGTGGTACATGATGAGGTCGTTATCATCGATTACACCATCCTGGTTCTGGTCAACATACTGGTTTTCGAGAGGATCGCCGTTTGCATCGTAAACCTGCTCGTAAACCATGAAGGTGAACGCGGGCTGACCAACGATGTGCCAAGCGAGGTTACCGCCGGTACCTGAAGGAAGACCGATAGCAGAGATGGCGGAGTCGATACCTTCACCCTGGAGTTTGGTGATCTTGTTCTTGTTCCAAGAAACGTTCACGCTGGTGTTCCAAGTGAAGTTGTCAGTGATGACAGGCTTAGCACCTACAGTCACCTCGACACCGACGTTCTCCATGTTACCGATGTTGCGGAGCTGATAGTTAGATGTGTTGGTTGCAGCAGTAGGTACGCTTGAGAGAAGATCGCGTGTCTTGCGGAGATACCAGTCGGCAGCAAGAGTGATGCGGTTGTTCATGAAGCCCATGTCGATACCGACGTTCCAGGTAGTGGTAGTCTCCCACTTGAGGTCGGCGTTGTATGAGTTAGGATAGAGGGGGTTGATCCATGTACCGTTTCCGTTGGGGTTGAGATACTGGAAACCTAACTGATAAGAGTCTGTGTAGATCGGGAGGTAGGGGAAGTAGTCACCCACATCCTGCTGACCTGTCTCACCCCATCCGAGACGGAGCTTGAAGTCGTTGAGCCAACCCTGAGAAGCCTCCATGAAAGACATATTGTTGATCTTCCAACCAAGGGCGAGAGCGGGGAAGAGACCCCAGCGGTTATCCTTAGAGAAACGAGAAGAACCGTCATCACGAAGAGTGAATGTAAGGAGGTAAGTATCGTCGAAGATGTAGTTGATACGACCGAAGAAAGATACGAGCTGGTTGATGTTACCCCAGCGGCTCATAGGAGCGTTTTCGTAAGGGTGACCGATACGGTCGGCGGTAGCGGGGTTCTCAGTGATGGAGAAGATGTCGCCGGCATAGCCCATGTTGTAACCGAGAGTGTTGATCAGAGTCTCGCTGCGGCCATGGTAGTCGAAGCGCTGCCAGTCGTAACCGAGAGTTACATCGAGGTTAGATTTCGCAGCCTCAAATTCCTTCTTATAGTTGATGAAGAAAGAGAGGTTGGTGTTGCGCTGAAGCTCATACCAGTCGTAGTGAGTTCCTGCACCATCCTTATAATTTGAACGCCAAGCCATGATAGAGTTGGGCTGAACGTCAGTATAAGAGGTGTTCTTTGAAACCTGATAACCGAGGTTGAGGTTGAAGTGGAGCTCAGGGAGCCAGTGGAGTGAATAGTCGATAGCGATGTTACCGGTTGAGTTCAAAGTCTTACCGATGGTCTTCTGGTCTTCGAGAAGCTGAACGGGGTTCTCAGAAGCATTCTCCTGGGGCATACCGTCGCCAAGGAAGATATTGAAGAAACCGTTGTAAGGATCGAGCATATCAGCGTTCTGCTTGGCATACTTTGCGTATACGGGATAAACAGGAGCCATACCTACAGCACCACCCATCACGCCGGCGGCATTGCCTGTCTTCACCCAAGAACCCTGAGCATTCAAGCTTACAGAGAGGTGATCCTGGAGGAATTTGGGGTTGAGGTTGAAGCCTACTGTGGCACGCTGCATNGAAGAGGTCTTGATGATACCCTGGTTGTCAGTGTAAGAAGCGTTGACGCGATAGGGGAGCCAGCCTGCAGAACCACCGACACTCAAAGAGTAGTCGTGAGAGAAAGCAGTGCGGAGCACCTCTTTCTGCCAGTTGGTATCATAGAGGTTGNANGCNNTACCCTGCTCAGTGCCGAGTTCAGGGTTGATGGGGTTTGCATAAAGGAAGCCCTTGGCACGGTCGTTACCATACTTCTCGATGAGNTTCACATACTCCTGAGTACCCATCATCTTGAGGGTCTTGCGGGCAGTGTTTACGTGGAAGTTGGCAGCGAAGTTCACCTGCGGGCGACCGCTTTTACCTTTCTTGGTAGTGATGATGATCACACCGTTAGATGCACGCGAACCGTAGATGGCAGTAGCGGAAGCATCCTTGAGGATGGTCATGCTCTCGATGTTCTGGGGGTTGAGCATTGTAAGGGCGTTGGCACCNCCNGCGTTGCTCTGGTTGCTCTGGGGCACACCGTCGATCACGATAAGAGGATCGTTGGATGCAGAAAGAGAGGAACCACCACGGATACGGATGTTGGCGTTACCTGTAGGATCACCACCGGAAGTGGTAACAACCACACCGGGNGATGCACCCACGAGGAGGTCCTGAGCCGAAGTNGAGATACCGGCGTCNACATCGTCGGGAGTCACGATAGCCACAGAACCNGTTGCATCGGATTTCTTAACAGAACCGTAACCGATAACCACCGTCTCGGCGAGCATGGTTGAGTTCTCTTTCATCACGATGTTGAGTTGAGTCTGGCCGTTAACAGGGACCTCCATGGGATCGTAACCCACGTAAGACACTACGAGAGTAGCATTNGGGGCTACAGTCAGTGTGAAGTTACCTTCGAGGTCGGCTGACGTACCGTTGGTGGTGCCTTTCTCCATAACGGAGGCACCGATCAAGTCTTCGCCCAGTTCATCGGCCACGTGACCGTGGACGGTGATTTTTTGCGCGAAGCCTGGAAGCGCGAGCACCAAGAGAGTTATCATGGTGACCCATAGCTTCCGATTCAGCTGAAAACAGATGTTCTTCATGCAAGAATGAAAATTAAGTTATACAATTAGTTAAGTTTAAAATTATCTCAAATATGATCGAACTCTCGGCGTGTCGTTCTTGCAGCGCGACGCGCGTTAGTTCCGGGGTATACACACCAAATCGGACCGGAAAATTTCCGAACCTGAGCTAACGTAGTGTTCTGTACAGTTTTTGTGAAACTGAGTCATTACGGTTGTTTTAAGGTCAAAAGTAAATTTTATTTAGTCTAAGTCGGTATGTTTCAATGTTTTTAGTGGAGAGGTNGTAAGCTTCGCGGTAAGCCGTTCTGCTTATGGGAGGAGAGGNATAGGGTAGCAGTCTGCCGTAGGGCCGGGCGCTATGCAGGTACAAAGGTAAGGAATAAGGATGATTTTAAGAAATATAAAGCTATATTAACAATGTTAATTAACACTTTTAACACTTATTGCTGCCCTTTCATCTCAAGGTTTATGATTTTCGGTATGTGGAACTTCCCTAATTCATTGGTTTNCGTACGCTGAAACTATCCCCTTTCCGGATAAGTGTTTTTTCCGTAGGCGGAACTTTCTCTTTCTTACGGGTGTCCCTTGAGGTGGATTGGTATTTCCGTANGCAGNNNCTGCGNACGGAAATACNATATNCTANATAGACAGATGTANAAGTTCCTGTGTACGGAAATACCACGGATCAGAAGTTATGTGCCCGGAGATCATCGGGAGATGCGCCAGGAGGAGCGTATCTTGCGCGTGACGGCAAGGATATTGAAGAGAATGATGAGGAGGGTCAGTATAAGGCAGAGTAAAACTACCGGCCAGATGGANCCCGTATCGGCCCCCAAACCTCGCAATGGCTCCAGATAGGCTCCACGGAGTAGCATCGATGCACCGAATGCCAATATCGCTGCCCCCAGCGAGGAGAAAATCACGATGCGACAATAGGGTGCCCCTACTTTACCAAGAGGATAGCCTAACATAAGAAGGGAATGAAGCTTGTCGCGGTTCTTCTCCATCAGCAATGATACTGAAAGCATCAGTATGAAGAGGGATAAGATAGTNATTACCNCNCCTATGGCCAGCACAATACCCACCACTAATTTGAGAAGGAATGATGCCGATGCNGCCGTCTTGTCGCCCGCAACCTCATAGTCATGGCTATCAAGAAATTCATTTATGGCCACATCCCCGGGTGAGTTCACATCTATAATCACGCGCGAGGCGGACATTTTNTTGGAGTTATTGCTATCTTCAGAGAGCAGCTGATTACTCCAATCCATGAAATTCTGAGGCACGAGGATAGTGTTGAGACGGTTGGAATATCCGGCCACGCGTCCATGCAGAGTGACCGAGCGCGCTCCATTCTCATCCGAGAGTGTGATTGAAAGGGGGATTCCGCTCATCAATCCCTCCGACATCTGGGGAAGACCGGCAGCAGAGGCAAATCCAAAATTATANAGAGTGAGGTAATCCTTGGAGATAATCAGAGGCACTTCATCTGATCCCTCCTNCCAATTCCACTGAGATTTCGGCACGTCTACATATTCATCCGGGATAGCTTCGAAAAACATCGCTGTCGACATTCCGCGTCCACCCTGATTNAGCGAGGCACGAACCCGATATGCCGAGGCAGTGAAAGGAGCTGACTTACGNACCCACGGCTGCGCGGCAATCTCTTCCATCTCCTCCGAAGAGAAAGAGGATGCTCCACGGAGTGTATTTTCCGAAGTCACTTTTTTGTTGACCACCAGATAATCCGAGCGTATGAAGCTATCCTCNGAGTCCCAGATGGAACGGGCATCGAGATAGAACATGAGTCCGCCCAGCACGATAGCCAGGCCGATAAAATTCGAGAGTATGAAGCCGGCGATGCGTGCCGGGGATATATTCTTGCGTAAGAGGCGTGAGACAGACATTATGGATTCCTATATAGGCGAACCGGCGGCTCGCCACGTATAAATAAACGATTCAGAGATTTANCTTTGTCGGNTCGCTGAGAAGAAGAGGATTCCCGACGGATGTGGAGACTATGGCCGCCCCCTGACGTGCCGCCTCCTCNGAAATCATTTCGGCGGCTATACGGTTGTTCTCCTCGTCAAGATGGGAGACAGGTTCGTCNAGGAGTATGAAATCGAATGGCTGGCAGAGGCTGCGGATTATTGCCACGCGCTGTTGCTGTCCGATCGACATCCGTCCGCAAGGATAATCGCGACGGAAGGCGATACCTATTCGTTCCATCCATTCCTCTATGCGGCTGTCGGAGGCATGGGAGGTGAGACGGTTTTTAAGCTGTATATTCTCCCAGGCCGTCAGCTCAGGGAATAGGGATAGTTCCTGCGGCAGATAGGCTATGTGTCGGCGACGGATCTCCTGCCACCGCGCTATGTCGAAAGAGGCTATATCTTCGTCATTGAAGAGTATGNGCCCCTCATAGTCGGCACGCGCTCCGAATATATATGCACAAAGCGACGACTTCCCTCCACCGCTCGCCGCCTCGATGAGATAGCGATGGCCGCGCTCAAGGGTGAGACGGCTCTGCCACACATCAGANGGGGGTATCTTTTCCGAAACGAACACGCGCGGCAGCGCGTGTTCGATGGTTATAGTTGAAATCATTTTTGACAATTCGATTCTCAATTATTCGATTTGATGAAAGTAAGGAGGAAATTTTCCTTGGGCATCTCTGTGGAAACCGCCACCTCCAAAGACATGGAGCCTTCTGATGGAATTAAGGCAGAAAAGATATCCTTCACCGGGAGTCCGCGGAAGTCATGTCCTACGAATTTGGTTGAGCTGGTCACCATAGCGCACATGGCGCCTTTGAAACGATCCGCNACCTCGGCATTCCGGATGTTTCCTGTCATCTCCCCTTGTTCGAAGCGCAGGAGCTTGCCATCCTTTGTCACAGTCACATTCAGAGTCTCGTTGATAAGGTCAGATAGGGCTGCCGTAGCTTCTCCCTTTGTGGAGACCACACCCTTTACCGCGCCCTCCGCCATCTCAATCACCGATGTGCCGTCGAGGGCAGAGAGAGCAGGAGCGAGGAGATCCATCCCCGGGATATTCTTGTCGCCCAAGTCTTTCTGAAGCTGTTCGATTAGCTTAGGGGATATGGCAAGAGCAATTATATTATCTGCCGATTCACCCAGATTCTTGACCAGACCCACGTCGATACGGTCGGTCGGGAGATTAAACTTCGCCGGGNCGCCNTTTGAATTAAGCACGCTCAGGGAGGTGAGGAGCTGNCCGGGAAGGAAATCTGCATGGAAAGCTATATCCTGCGCGTCGGAGAAGAGCACTGCCAGNCCCATGCCGGCCATAGCTTTCTGCTGAAACGACATCCCTGAAGCATTATATAAAGAAGAGANGTTGGCCCATCCCTCTATATCGTGGGAGAAAGAGGCTATCTTCTCTGAATAGGCATTCGAGAGAAAAGATAGTTTTTCATTAAGAGATACAAATCTCTTTATCTGTTCGGCGCTCACNTCGTTGCGGTGGCTGGCATGAATCCAGAACTGATTCCCTTTGAGCGCTACATTTCCGAGGGTCTCCACATCTTCGGTCTTTTGAAAATCCCCCTCGAATTCGTTTTTAACAAACTCNCGGAACTTATCAGGCGAGGCAGCGAATCCCGTGATGTATAATTCGNTCCCTTCAAGAAAAGCGAGAGCCACTGTGGGGTCAATGCCGGCATCACCATTGAAAATGGCGCGGATACGCTGCGAATCGATATCGGCTGAATCGTTGTCGGCAAATAGAGCTTCGACCTCNTTTCCCGGCACGATAGCCGAGCCTTCAATCTTACAGCCGGCTTTCTCCGCCAGGTTTTTCACATTGACAGCCACCACAGCCGAGGCATCGGCAGGNACTGTGGAAAGGAGCTCGCTCACATCNGCCTTGTCGCCCGAACAAGATGATAGAAGAGAGGAGATAATGATAGCCGTCATNACAAGAAATGAGTCGAGGCGGCGAGAAATGGATATTTTTTTCATAAAAAACAGAATAAAAGCCGTCGGAGAAGGCATAAATGTTGATTTGGGGGTAAAATTAATGAAAATATTTGGAATGGAAAGTTAAAATAGCTATTTTCGCATAAAATAATGGCCGGTAGGCGAGATTTGCCAGACTTGTCGGGCAGATCACACAGGTCGGACATAACGATTACCCGGAAACAAAAAAATGATATAATATATGTTACAGATTTCAGACAGAGTGAAGAGTCTTGCGGTATCGGCCACTTTGGCCATGTCGCAGAAGAGTGGCGAACTTAAGGCCGCCGGAGTGGATGTGATCAACATGTCGGTCGGCGAGCCGGATTTCGATACTCCCGATTTCATCAAGGAGGCAGCCAAGAAGGCCATCGACGATAATTATTCGCGATATACGGCTGTACCGGGTTATCTCTCCCTTCGCGAAGCCATCAGTGCAACCCTGAAGAGAGACAACAATATGGATTTCGAACCGGCGCAGATTGTGGTTGGTAACGGAGCCAAGCAGGAGCTTACCAACGCCATACTCGCCACCATTAACGCCGGCGATGAGGTGATCATCCCCGTTCCGGCATGGGTGAGCTATGTTGAGATGGTGAAACTCGCTGAAGGGAAGGTAGTCACTATCCACGCCGGTGTGGAACAGGATTTCAAGATTACCCCTGCCCAGCTTGAGGCTGCCATCACCGACAAGACACGCATGATCATGCTCAATTCTCCCTCCAACCCTACGGGTAGCATCTACAGCTACGAAGAGCTCAAGGGGCTGGCAGAGGTGTTGGCTAAATATCCCGACATTCTCATCCTCTCCGATGAAATCTATGAGCACATCAATTTTGTNGGTAAGGNTGCCATCCATTCCCTTTATGAATTTGAGTCCGTGCGCGACCGCGTTATGGTTGTCAATGGTGTATCCAAAGCATACGCAATGACCGGATGGCGTATCGGTTTCGTAGCTGCTCCGCTTCCCATTGCAAANGCCATCAGCAAGCTCCAGGGACAATACACCTCCGGTGCCTCCTCAATAGCCCAGAAGGCAGCCGAGGCCGCATATTTGGGTCCGCAGGAATGTGTGGAGGATATGCGCAAGGCATTCGAGCGNCGTCGCGACCTGATTGTGAAGCTCGCCCGTGAAATCCCCGGATGGATTGTCAACGAGCCTCAGGGTGCATTCTACCTCTTCCCGGAGGTGAGCTATTATATTGGGAAGAAGGCCGGCGACAAGACCATTGAAAGCTCAGCCGACTATGTGATGTATCTTCTNGAAGAAGCTCATGTGGCTACAGTCGATGGCGATGCTTTCTGCGCTCCCGGCTATCTGCGTCTCAGCTATGCCACTTCCGATGAGAATATCGAGGAGGCCATGCGCAGAATAAAAGAGGCGAGCGAGAAACTCAGCTGATAACGCTTAATCGGATTGGTCGGACGAGTCGGAGCTATCTGACCTGTCTGACCTGTCCGACNAGTCGGACTCAAATAAAATAGCTCCAAGAACACAAAAAAGGAATCCGACCGGATTCCTTTTTTCGTAATGCGTTTCTGATGTAAAATTTGTTAGCTGAGTGGGCGAAGATGGATTCGAACCACCGAAGGCATAAGCCAGCAGATTTACAGTCTGCCCCATTTGGCCACTCTGGTATTCGCCCTTGTTTTACGCTTACAAAGTTAAGTCTTTTTTTTATATCTGCAAAATTTTTTACATAAATTTTTTTCACCGGTCAAAAATGGAGAAGCCGGGCAGCTCTTAGCCTTGACAGCATCGGCAGNCCAATCAGACGAGTCGGACGAGTCGGACAGNTCTGACTTGTCCGACTCGTCTGACTTCTTTTTGAGTTATTAGATGGAGAGACGGCGGAGAGTGGAGATGAGCTGCTGGTTGATCGGCTTGTCGTTCTTGATTGCCTTTGTGAAAGGAACGTTTACGATCTCGTCATTCTTCACACCGATCATCACGCTTCTCTGGTCGTCGAGGAGAGCATCGATTGCCGCTGCTCCCATACGAGATGCAAGGATACGGTCGTGAGCGGTCGGTGAACCACCACGCTGGAGATGACCCAGGATTGATACGCGCACGTCATAACCGGGATACTCCTCCTTCACGCGCTGTGCCAGGCCCATTGCTCCGCCCGTGATAGGCGACTCAGCCACAAGCACGATAGACGAGTTCTTCGACTTGCGGAAGCCATTCTGGATAAGTTCGGAAAGCTGGTCGACCTGAGTCGAGATCTCCGGGATAATGGCAGCCTCCGCCCCGGCTGCTATGGCACCGTTGAGGGCGAGGAATCCTGCATCGCGCCCCATTACCTCGATGAAGAACAGACGCTCGTGGGATGTTGCCGTGTCACGTATTTTATCGACGCAATCCATGATAGTGTTCAGGGCTGTGTCGTATCCGATTGTGGTATCGGTTCCGTAAAGGTCATTGTCGATGGTTCCGGGCAGACCGATGATTGGAATGTTGAATTCATTGGCAAAGATACGGGCACCCGTAAGCGAACCGTCACCGCCGATTACCACGAGGGCGTCNATNCCGCGACGCTTCATGACGTCGTAGGCACACTGACGTCCTTCGGGGGTCTGGAATTCCTTGCAGCGTGCGGTCTTCAGGATTGTTCCGCCGCGCTGGATTATATTTGAAACGTTCTGTGTAGAGAACTCCTCGATTTCATCTGTGATAAGTCCACGGTATCCGCGATAGATACCGAACACCTTGAAACCGGCGAAGATNCCGGCGCGAGTCACGGCGCGGATAGCCGCGTTCATACCCGGGGCATCGCCTCCGGAAGTGAGAATACCCACTGATTTGATCTGGCTCATAACTGCGTATATTTGGGNTTGATTATGTTTACTTTTTGGAAGCTACATATCTGCAAATTTAAGCAATATTTTGTAATTTTGCCATAAATATCAGGAAAAAGGATGAAAAAAAATGATAAAGAGATAGCGACGGCCGTGACCGTCGGCACATTCGATGGTGTTCATCCGGGGCATCGGGAGGTGTTGCGCACTCTCAAAGAGTATGCCCGTCGGCATGGTCTCCATCCGTTGGTGGTCACCTTCGACCGTCATCCCCTTGAGATAGTGGCTCCCGATCGAGCACCCAGGCTTCTTCAGACCCGTGCCGACCGCGACCGTATGCTNCGTCAGGAGGGAGTGGAGGTGGAGGAGGTCAGCTTCACCCGCGACATCTGCTCTCTGACAGCCGAGGACTGGATGCGTGTCCTCCGCGACCGCTACGGTGCGCGGGCTATAGTGACGGGTTATGACAATACATTCGGGCGCGACGGGCGCAACATGACCACCNCCGACTATCATGAAGCCGGATGTAGGCTCGGACTCGACATAGTGGAGGCTCCGGAGCTTCCCGGCGTGTGCAGTTCCTGCATAAGGAAGGCGGTAGCGGCCGGAGATGTAAAAGAAGCCTCTCGCCTCCTTTGTCATGACTACGAAGTGGAGGGGATAGTGGAAGAGGGACGCCGTCTGGGACGCAATCTCGGATTCCCTACCGCCAATCTCCATCCGGCGGATCGCATTCAGCTACCTGCTCCCGGAGTCTATGCCGGTCGGCTCGATGGAAAGCCGGCCGTAATAAATATAGGTAACAACCCGACAGTCGGTGATGGGAATCCAATCACCGTCGAGGCTCATGTGCTCGACTTCGCCGGAGACCTATATGGGAAAAAAGTAAGGGCCTCATTTACAGATCGTCTTCGTGGCGAAATGAAATTCGATTCGCTCGATGCTCTCAAAAAGCAGATAGGGGAGGATATACAAGAAGCAAGGAGGATACTAAGAGAATGAAGAAGATAGGAATACTCAGCGACACCCACGGCTATTGGGATGAACGCTTCGCAGTCCATTTCCAAGGATGCGACGAAGTGTGGCATGCCGGCGACATAGGATATATCGAAATAATAGAACGACTCCGCGAGATAGTGCCGACTGTCAGAGCCGTCAGCGGCAACATAGATCANGGAATCGTAAAACGTAGCTGTCCCGAACTTGAGATATTCCAGGTGGAAGGGGTGAAGGTGCTCCTGACGCATATCGGCGGTTATCCCGGTCGATGGTCGAAAGGGATGAAGAAACTACTCCGGGATAAGGGGATAAAGCTGATGGTCGACGGCCACAGCCACATCCTCAAGGTGATTTATGATCCGGAGCTCGACCTTCTGCATATTAACCCCGGAGCTGCAGGACAGCAGGGATGGCATAAAGTGAGGACTCTTGTCAGGCTCACCATCGATGGCGAAGAGATGCGCGACTGCGAGGTGATAGAACTCAATGCTGACAAGAGATGAAATATTCTTGCAAGACTTAAATAATTGTATTATATTTGCCTTGTGGAAGGCTAAAGGGGCCACAGCGGCCTCTTCCCGACCTCCCGAACATGAAAATACTCAAGATATGAACGGAATAGAGGTAATAAATTTTGATGACACACCGAGCTTGGTGAGCCGTTATATGCTGGAACTGCGCGACACCGGCATCCAGCACGATCCGCTGCGTTTTCGCGCAAATCTCGACCGCATAGGGGAGATCATGGCCTACGAGATCTCCAAGCGACTGANATATAAGGAAACCGAAGTGACCACCCCTCTGGCGAAATGCTTATGCAAGGAACCGGCCGACCAGGTGGTGCTTGCAACCATATTGCGTGCCGGACTACCTTTCCACCACGGTTTCTTGAATTATTTCGATCGTGCGGAAAATGCCTTTGTGAGTGCCTATCGCAAATATAAGGAGAAGGGGGATTCATTCGATGTGCTTATAGAGTATCTCGCCTCCCCCTCCATCGAAGGGAAGACTCTCATTCTTGTCGATCCGATGCTTGCAACAGGATCATCAATGGAGCTTGCATATCGTGCGCTTCTCACTCGCGGAATGCCGGCTAAGATTCATGTGGCTTCAGTGATAGCTTCCCGACAGAGCGTGGAATATGTGTGCAAACATTTTCCTACAGATCGTACCACCGTATGGTGTGGCGCCATAGATCCGGAAATCAACGGTCACAGTTATATTGTTCCCGGACTTGGGGATGCCGGTGACCTCGCTTTCGGAGAGAAAGAATAATATCCGCATACTGCAAGAGAGTCCTCACCATTAATCTTCACGTCGGATGCAGCTGAATAAAATTGACATATTGAACTTCAAAAATATCCCCGAGGCGAAACTTGAGTTCTCGCCCGGGGTCAACTGTCTGTTGGGGATGAACGGCATGGGCAAGAGTAATCTTCTCGAAGCCGTCTATTTCCTGAGCATGGCTCGTCCGTTAAGCTCCATGCCCGAATCTGCACTGGTGCGACACGGGCAGGAGATGATGATGGTGAAAGGCGACTACCTCACCGACACCGGAGGAGAGGAACATGTGAGCTGTGGGCTGGTGAAGGGGAAAGGGAAGACTGTGAAACGCAACGGTAAGGAATATCCTCGGATATCGGAGCATATAGGACGGTTCCCCATAGTGACCGTGCTTCCTGCCGACAGTGAAATAGTAAGCGGCAGCGGCGAACAGCGCCGCCGTATGCTCGACATGGTGATATCTCAGGCCGACCCTCTCTATCTTGCCCAGCTCATCAAATACAACCGTGCCCTTGAATCGCGCAATAAGATGCTGCGTGCCGGAGTGAGAGATGCGCTCCTCTATGAATCCATAGAGACGGGGCTATGCGCGGCGGCAGCCGAGATTCATTCCTCACGCCGGCGATGGACAGAGGAGATAAGGCCGGTATTCGAACGATATTATTCCATGATATCGTCGGATGCAGAGCGGGCGTCGATAAAATACAAGAGTTCGCTCAATGATGACGGGATGCAAAATATCCTCAACTCNACCCGTCAGAAGGATATTGTGCTGGGCTTNACCTCGCAGGGCGTGCATCGCGACGACCTGATAACGGGNCTCGGCGACTACAGCATGCGCCGCCTCGGAAGTCAGGGACANGTGAAAAGTTTTACGATTGCNCTTAAATTCGCCATTTTCGACTATCTTCGTAAGAATAAGGGAATGACCCCGATACTTCTTCTCGATGATATTTTCGATAAGCTCGACTCCACGCGTGTGGGCCGCATAATGGAGGCCGTCAGCGGCGGGGANAGTTTCGGGCAGATATTCATTACAGACACCAACCGTGAGCATCTCGACGAGACTATAGCNTCGATACGTTCCGAAAGTCGCCTTTTCGAGGTGAAAGAGGGTGAATTTAAAACCGTGGATAGATGAAGCGGATAGAACCGGAATCGATAGGGGATGTGTTGCGTCTCACCATTCAGGAAAGCAACATGACGGGACGTCTCGATGAAGTCCGTGCCATAGAGCTTTGGCCCGAAGTGATAGGGACCGGGATGGCAAAGCGTATGTCACGCCCCAGGGTGAGTTCGGGTGTGATGGTGGTCTATGTAGATAGTGCGCCCATGCGTCAGGAATTGAATATGCAGCGCACACGCCTCATCAAGCTCCTGAATTCGAGAGTTGGGAAAGAAGTGATAAAGGAAATAAGATTTAAGTAAGAGATAGAATAGATATATGAATCCTGAGAGAATGCCCGACCTGAGCCGATTTCGTCACAGCTGCGATATCCAGCTGCGTTTCAGCGATGTCGATGTGCTTGGTCATGTCAACAATACTGTCTACATGACTTTCTATGACACGGGAAAATCCCATTATTTCAGTGAGATTCTTGGCAAAGAAATCGACTGGAAGCATGTGGAATGCGTGATAGCTAATGTGGACTGTGCTTTCCTTGCCCCTATTTTCTTCCGCGACGACATAGAGGTGCTGACACGCTGTGAGCACGTAGGAGATAAAAGTTTCAGACTGCTTCAGGCTATACGTGAGAAGAAAAGCGGAGTGTTCAAATCCGTCTGTGAGACAGTGATGGTGGCCTTCGATCCGGAGACGGGGAAGGCGATGCCTCTACCTGAGGAATGGAGAAAAGCCCTGGAGAATTCATAGATCATAATTCATAATCAAATAATATGGATAACGAATCGATAAAGGGGATGATGGAGGATATTCTTCGCAGAGAGGCGGAGGCTGTGCTTTCTATTCCTGTCACCGACGGCTATGCAAGAGCCGTGGAGATGATNGTGGAGCACGTGAATCGTCGCGGAGGGAAACTCATCACTTCCGGAATGGGAAAGGCCGGACAGATAGCGATGAATATAGCCACTACGTTTTGCTCTACAGGGACACCCTCTGTGTTCCTTCATCCTTCCGAGGCCCAGCACGGCGATCTGGGGATACTGCAGCGCGACGACCTTATGCTTCTTCTGAGCAATTCTGGGAAGACGAGAGAGATTGTGGAGCTTGTGGAACTTGCCCGGATACTGAACCCCTCTGTTCCTATTATTGTTATAACCGGAAATGGGAACAGTGTTCTCGCCGGTGCCGGTGATGTGACCCTCCTCACAGGAGGGGCTCCCGAAGTATGTCCNTTGGGCATGACTCCGACCACTTCCACCACGCAGATGACTGTGATGGGAGATGTGCTTGTAGTAGGAGTGATGAAAGCCATTGGGTTCACACGCGAGGAATATGCAAAGCGTCACCACGGCGGTTATCTCGGTCATAAGGCATCTGGTCGCGAAGAGAGAGAAGTCTATTAAAAAGGATGGAGAAAGGGAAATTGGGAAGAATGCTAAAGATATTATGGAAAATAAGACATTTATAGAGATACCCCTGGATTTCGGCTTCATGGAGAAGGGATCGAGAGATTCAGAGATTATCAACGAAGTGATGGGCTGCCGTCAGACGGCCCGTTCTCTTATTCAGGAAGAGCGCTACATCGATGCCCTGGAACGCCTTGTTGAGGGTCTGCGCATCATGCGAGAGTTCAGTGTTTTTGAGAATGCGGAATTTCGCGCTCTCCTCGTGACCCTGCTCTTTGACTTNAGTGAGGTGCATTTCTATCTCAAGGACTATAAGCAGAGTGAGAAGGAGTTGGAGGTGCTTTTCCGTGTGCTCGAAGGTCTGATCAAGGAGGATGCTGAAAGATTCGGAAAGTATCATGTGCTTGCTATGGAGCTTTCNACCCGTATCCTTCGCAGTCGTAAAAAGACACTTGACCTTTTGGTGAAGCAGCAACTTAATGCCGAAGCTCTCTACGACAAGGTCAATGCAGGAGTGCTTGCCGCCACCGATCGTCTTGTGGATTCACTCCGCAATGTAGGTGATCTCCTTGCCTCTACCGGAGATTATCGCGGAGCGATGAAATTCTACACCGAGGCTATTCGTCTTTCAAAGAAGAGAGCCGGCCGTGTGAATCGCAAGGAGGTGAAGATGACCGTGGAGATGGCCAAGATAATGATGCGTGTAAGNAACATGCGTCCACGTGCCAAGCGTCTGCTCAATGCCATCCTTCCTTATGCTATAGCTCTTGAAACAATCGAGCTTGAGGAGGATATCTTGGCGCTTATCCAGATGATTGATGATGATTTCGAGCATGAGACCGGCTGGAAGACTTTCTTCCATAAAATCCAGAAAGGNGTGAAGGGTCTCGGCAAGCGAATCAATAAGGATAAGGCTGAGGATGCTGATGAGNCTTCCGAGGAAGCCGCTGCTGCCCCTGAATCTCCTGAGGCTGAATCGAAGNAGGAGAAAAAAGAGAAAAAGGATAAGAAAAAGAAGAAAAAGAAATGAGCACCATATTAAATACCAACGGGGATAANCTTGAAATTCCGGCACTCCGAGATTGTCAGGGCTTCCGTTGCGCAATTTTCACAGCGGAATGGAATCCGAAAGTGACCCATGCCCTTCGTGATGGAGCCGTGGATGTGTTCCGTCAGGCCGGTGTTGAGGAGGATAATCTTCTTTTGGAGGATGTACCCGGCACTGTGGAGCTTGTGAATGCAGCCGGACTGGCAGTCCATCAGATGCGCGATCTGGATGCAATCATCATCATAGGATGTGTTATCCGAGGGGATACGCCGCATTTTGATTATGTCTGTGACATTGTCTCGCAGGGCACAGCCCGACTGAATGCAAAGGGGGAGACACCGGTTATCTTCGGTGTTCTGACCGTCGACAATGAACAGCAGGCTCTCGACCGCGCCGGTGGTTGTCTTGGAAACAAGGGAGCCGAGGCGGCTGTAGCTGCCATAAAGATGGCTAATCTCCATAATAAGATAATGAGATTATAAAAATAATCATGAGGTTATAAAAATAAAGGTCCGGGCATCTCACGACGCCCGGACTTTTTTTCCCGCCATTCACGGTCCTCTGCAGCTTCCGCGTTATCCAACGTGTAGACTGAGGGCATGTTCCGCTTCAGGCAGACGATAGAAATTACTAATGTATATAACCCAAAATTTAGACAATTATGTTTTTCCGTTTCCATCCTATCGGCAGTTGCTATATAGAGAATCAGACGCAAGNCTGCCTGAATGTTAACGAGGCATAGCTTTTAAGGCCTCATTGAAACATATCTAAGTCATGAAAAAAGTGTATAGTTGATTTGTGTGTTTTTTGTTTGTATGTAAATTTGTCTCAATATTCGATTAATTTAAATGGTTAGGTTGGTAATATTTTTATAACTCTCAGGTGTGTTTTAATAATGTCGGATTTCCGTTTATCTTTGGTTTTACAGAAACCCTTCTTGTGTGTTTGCATATCTAAAACGTAGGTAATTGGCCCGATATTATATCCAAATTTGTTAAAATCTACAAAAATATTCAATAACAATAGTTAAAAATAGAGATTATACTGATATATTGTATTATTGATGAAGTGATGAGTAGGTTTGAGAAATTAGCTGAAGGTGTTTCCATTGCATTAACTAATTTGAAAAACCTANTTAAACTATATAAATTAGTAGAAAAGAGGATAGGATATAACAACGGCCCNCGGATATGATGATTCCGTGGGCCGTTGTTATAAAGTCTGAAAGGAATATCAGTTTACGCTGACTTTGACTTTCTTGGCTTGCTCCACGCTGCCGGCTTTCTTGAAGAAGGCTACGANTGCAAGATTCTCAGCCACCCATTTCTCTTCCTTGTTATCNCGGATTTCAATGGTATAAGAAGANTGGTGNTTCTGNCCGGNAGTNAGACTCANTGTNTCTCCATCCTGACCATTGACTGCGGCACGGAATACATTGTTGTGGACATATTCTTTGTCGGTGGAATTATCGGGCAACTTCTGCTGTGCCACTATGCCATTCTCCACAATCCATACCATCAGCTGTCCTTCCATATCCTCTTCCGGAAGAAGGTCGACATCTATCTTCACTTCATTGGAAGCTGTATCAGCCACCGGATTGATTGCAATATCAAGGGCTGAGGGGAGGGTGAGCTGTATCTTGGCACTGGAGGTCCAATTCTCGTAACCTCCGGATGCCTGACCGTTCACCACACCGAACGGAAGCGCCTTGCCGCCGCTCAGTTCATAATAGTAGGCACCCTCGGAATTGGCAAGCCCGATTCGGCCTGAACTGAAGTTGGTGGCTCTGCGCTCAAGCACGAGCGATCCCTGACCACTCGGATGAATACTTACTCCCACAATGTGGTCGCCGTATTTCTCTTCAAGGACTTCCATCACCTCGTGTCCNANAGGACAGTTGATGCAACCCTGNCCGGTATAATCCTCAATAAGGATATTGCGGACAGGAGTGACATCGGCAACCTCATAATAGCGGTCGTCGGAGTCTATATTGTCGCAGGAAACCATCGCCGAAGAGAGAATGATTGCGGCGGNGCCCAACATGGAATTTCTAAAGAATGTGTTGTTTTTCATCAAAATAAGAATTAAAAGTAGTAGTTATAATCNATCTTCACACCTTTTGTGGCCGGCACCATTCGGCATACACCTCCCGAACAGTCGAAACCTTCACGAGTCTTACCGTAGCTGATCATGAGGCGATTNGATTTGTAGTTTCCTGTCACGCCAACCTGGTAGAAATGACCTTCACCGCCACCNCAGTTCCATTTGTCGCTGAGACTGAAAGTGACCCAGGGAACGTAGGTGAACTCCACGAGGCCGAATGCCCAGTCACCATGATCCTGACGGGTGGTGAGATACTGCAACTCAGCNCGCAGATTGAATTTCTTGTTNATCTTATACTTNCCGTCTAAAGAGAAGATATTGCTCTTGATGTTCTCCTCTCCATACTCGGCAGTAGTGGCCTGAGCACGCGGATTGTAGATCTGGTTCATATACATGAAGGTCAGCTGGAAGGCGGAGGTGATTTTCTTCTCGATCTGGAGATTGAAATCAAAGTAATAAAGCTCTCCGAATTTGAAGAAAGAGGTTGAAGGCCCATCTGTGCCCCAGATTGTACCTTCCGGCATCTCCGGATTATCTCCGTACTGAAGACCTGCAATGTAGCTGATGTTGGCGAAAAGTTTGGTGCCGTACTTACCTCCTAACGGAGTTTTACGCTTAAAATTGTATGCAAACGATCCCTGGAGAGCCCATTCTCCCTTATAATCGAGNGTNGCATAGGGGTAGAGGGTCGCTAAAGCGTATGTGTGCTGATATGCGAACGGAGGGAAATGGTTGATCATCGTAGACTCNGTCAGCTTGCGGTCGGAGTGGAATCCCATGTTCTCACTTCGCTTNACTTGCAGAGTGGCACTCATACCGGTCTTTGAATAGGATCCGGCCAACATATAGACCGTACCGGGGCGATATATATATGAGTTTATTTTCTCAGGATCCTGTCCTTTCCAAGCGAACTCACCCGTCACATTGAAAGCTCCCTTTGAGAATTGAGAGCGCACGTCGAATGCATTGACGGTCTTGGGAAGATTGAGNGCGACATCAGTTCCCGGAAGAGGAATTTCCTGNTTCTGTTCGTTTAGAAGCACGTATGAACCTCCGATCATCCAGTTTGCACCACGGTCGGCAATACCCTTGAAGTAGTCCTGCATGAAGACCTCTGCATTGGCACCATATACCTGTGTATGGCGGTTCCACTTCCAGTAATTACGCTGCACACCTCCGAGGAGTGTCAGACGCAGACCGTTAATACTGTTCACTTTAAGACGTCCTCCTCGCAGAGAATTGTCGATACCTAAGGCGCGGTCTTCGTAAGTGCGCAGGATGAAGCCGGAACCGAACTGGTCGTAGAAATCACCGGCAGTCAGTTCCAAACCCTTCCATTTTCCTTTAACATATATATTGGGTACACCCCAACCGGCATATCCCTCCATTTTCTGATACTGCGGCAACGGCCATTTGGCAAACTCGAATCTCAAGCCTGCATCGACATATTTGCTCACAAGACCTACGTCGGCATAAGTGTTGAAAAGGAAATGCTTTTTGTCGCTGAGTTGATANTCCGGGTCGTTAGGATCGTCGGGGATATAGGCGTTTGCCTGAACAGATCCATGGACCTGCACCTTATCATCNGCTGAAGCACAGAATGCACCTGCAGCCAATGCGGCGAATGCTATGGGGAGGAGGAAGCGTGGTGTTGCGCTCATGGTGTAGGATTAAAAAAGATATCGGAATAACCTGAATAACCGGAACTACCGGGGTTNTGCCGATAGTTCCGATAATNCTGNTAGTTCTGATGATTCTGAAAAAATGTTATTTAATTAGTTCACGGATTTTCTCAATGATATGCTCTTCGGATCCTTCCGTATAACCGGAACGGTTCTCCACAATCTTGCCGTTGCCATCAATGATGAAGAGNTGAGGNACAGACTGGATACCCATGGCGGCTTTCAGCTCGGAATTAGTATCGAGAAGCACTTCATATTCCCATCCGAGAGCATCTGCGAGCGGACGCACTTTACCTGCGTTCTGAGCCTCGTCGATTGAGATGGCGATGAGCTTCATGCCTGTCTCATCCTGCCAATCGGGATAAACCTCCGAGATGGCTTTAAGTTCACGGAGACATGGTTTGCACCAAGTTGCGAAGAAGCTAACCACGAAAGGTTTGCCGTCGTTGGAGAGGGTGGCGGCATCCACGGGAGAACCGTCAAGGCTCTTGAGCTGTACCGAAGGGAACTGTGCTGAGGCGGGAAGAGCCACTGCTAATAACGCCACGAAGGAGAGAAGAATGGTTGCTAATCGTTTCATAAGCGATAATAATTTTATGCCCTTGTCGGGCGGTTATAAATCAAGGTCATTCAATTTTTTTGCAAATATATAATATTTATTTAATTATTCAAGTATAGAAGTTGCTTAAACTTATTTATGAATGTTAAAAAACATATCAAGCAAGAAAATTGAATAATCATATGTAAGTGGAGAAAACAAAAAGCGGGGAATTTCCCGGAGGAAAATTCCCCGCCCTTAGTTGAATCTTAGAGCGTGAATAAATGGATTGGTTTAAAATATATCCATAAAATCAGCGGCCGATCAGAGGGCAAGCTTGAAGCTGCGACCATCTACCACTATAACGTAAACACCGCCTGCAAAATTGTTCATGTCGATGAANGCAGATGAAGTTGACACAACTTTTCTGCCGCTCATGTCGTAAACGTCAGCCTGACGGAAGTCGCCGAAGATAGCTACAACCTTGTTATTTACAGAGAGTTTTACATTCTTACCCACAGCATCTGCATCAGTTACGCCGGATCCGGGATCGCCGATATGAATATTGTTGATCTGGAAGAAATTGTGAGATTCATGCTTGGTGACGAGGTGAATTCCCACGCAGCGGATAGCATCTTCCTCCACTTTAGGGAGAATCACAGAGTGGAGTTCGAATGCCTGAGTACCGGTCACGGGGTTGATCACGGGATGAGTAGGATCGTTCTCGATTCTGATTTCGCCTGCCTTCTCAGTCATGGCTGCGCCTGTGTTGAGGTCGCCCATATAGATATCCACCTGGTCGTTAGTGTAAGAGCGGGTGCTGAGAGTGATTTCATACTCCTTCCCTGCCTCAAATTTCAACGGAGGAGAGATCAACCAATCGTTGGCGCTGCCTACTTCGCTATTTCCAAGACCCGGAGAAACCACATACTCAGCGCAAGCCTCGGCATCGCCGAATGCTGTCTGACCGAGAGTAGTGTTGAAGAGCCAAGTGTAACCATCGTTGTTGCCGTCNATAGCAGTCCAATAGTTTTGCACCTGAGCTGCATCCTCAAACGACTGATCGAAGGGGATCTCCTGAGCCGGACCGAGGATGTGATTGCTTGAGAGAGCATCCGGAGNCGTGCCTACTTCATTTGTAGCTATGATATTATATTGATAGTTGAGCAGACGTTTAATGGTATTGTCTGTGTAGGTAGTTTCCTTGACATCCTTAGCCACGGTTACGTTGTCGGGGAGACGAACGATAGTGTAGGTGGTTTTCTCAGGATCGAACGCGCCGAGGTGACGGCCTGTGGTGGGAGCATCCCAAGTGAGGGTGATTCCCGCCATATGATTGATCGCATCCCCCTTGATATTAGAAACCTTCGCGGGAGCGTCAGGNCCGATCCACTGATAATATGTGCCCTTGGCGCCATCNCCCTTTCCATTGTAGAAATATACATCATAGCGATATTCGCCATATGCAGGGATTGTCTTATCAGTCCATGTATAATCTTTGCCCGGAGTGATAGTATCCTCATCAGATGCATACACTTTCTCTCCATTACGATATACAACATATCCATAGAGAGTGCCGAGATCCTCACTGCCATTAAGAGTATTTGTAGGTGCGGTGATTGTTAGAGTTGCCTCAAGCGAACCATCCACAGCCGGAGTGACNTTAACGACAGGAGCGTTAGGAGCCATTATATTTTCAGCAGAGGGGAGGTAGAGAGCCAACATGCGGTTAGATATACCGAGCTGACCAATCTCACGGATAGTGGGATTGTCAGTGGTTATATCGATTTCGCGAAGGATACAGTTGTCCATACCTACAGCTTCGCCTTGAGAGTTGTAGGTGAATGTAACAGATGCCCAGTAGAGAAGGCCTGTAGCTTTATCGAAGGTCATCGACTGGTTGGAATACATTGTTCCTACATCAAAGCCTGCTTCATAAGTTGTAGCGCCTGTTTCGGGATCAACAGAATATAATGCGCCTTCAGAATTAAGGCCGTAGAAATTGCCGTTGCTGTCGATGGCGAGTGTGCCGAGTCCGGTTTGAAGAGTGGATATGCGAGTGAAGGTAGCAGTGTTGATGTCAAGAGTGTAAAGACCAGATTGGCTTTTCTCGAAACCTACGGCGTAAATTTTGCCATCCTTTTCGTTGTAAGACATATCCTGCGGCTTGAAATCGGTCTGGTCGGGATTCCACTGACCAATCACTTCTCTTGTGCCATTAAATATATTGTAGCATACAAGATTGGTGGCCATAGGCTGAGTGAGAGAAGTGGAGAATTCATATTCCACTACATATAAAAGACCCTCTACACCTGTACCGGCATACACGCCTGTGGTGGGTGTGTCAAGNTATGAGTCAAGCATCTCACCCCAGAATTCAGCATCTTTTTCACTTGGATCGAAGGGATAGGCCACAAAGCCGCAGTCATAGCCTTGTTCGTTCTGAAACTCTGCGGAGCCCATGGAATAACCGTATATTTTACGGTTACCGGGAGCCACTGTGATCTCGCTGAATGCAGATACGGTCATCAAGGCCGCTGCTCCCAAAGTTAGAAATTTGTAACGATTAAACATCCGTTTCAAAATTATAAAATTAATATTACTTATTTTCGTTCTTATAGTATGATGTTTGCCCGGGAAAGGAACCGAGTTTGAATGGTCTCTTTTTACGGATACAAATTTAATATGCTATTTAAGAAAAATGAATATTTAAAAGTTAAAATATCTTAATAGAAAGCTTTTTTTAAAGCAATATGTGTAATAATTTGGAAATTTTTTTAGAATTTTGCGAATAAATCAAATAAGATAATTTTCAAAACGAACTAACACCAATCATTCAATATGAGAATCACTACTATTGCACGTAAACTCACACTATCGACCGGAATTGCTCTCGGAGCATTTTCTGCATTGGCCGTTCCCCCGATTCCGGGTTTTGTGAATATCCCTCAGCCCGATGGCTCCACCGTTGAAGCCCGCATCATCGGCGACCGTAATTTCCATTACTATCAGCTCCGCGACGGCTCATATATGATGGCCGATGTTGAAAGCGGTTTCCTTCGTCCCGCCACAATGGAGAAGATAGATCAGCTCCGCATCGCCAACCTTCAGCTCCGCGAGGCAGAGGCTCTTAAAATGGAGACCCGCGCCGCTGTGCAGCCCAACGAAATCAAGAAGAAATTCCCCACCACAGGCACCGTGAAAGGTCTCATTGTGCTTGCAGAATTTCAGGATGTGAAATTCCAGCCCGAAACCACCGTGGATTATGTCTCCACAAAGCTCAATCAGATAGGATTCAAAGCACCCGAAGCCAACGGCAGCGCGGTGGATTATTTTATCGAGCAGTCGCAGGGACAGTTCACCCCCCATTTCGATGTAGTGGGTCCGATCACTCTCCCCAAGAAGCGCGAGGATTACGGTAAAAACGAGGATCTCGACGGTCTTTTCCGCGATGCGGCAATCAAGGCTGACGAGGCGGGAGTGGATTACACTCAATATGATGTCAACGACGATGGATTCGTGGATTTCTTCTTCGTGATATTTGCCGGACACGGCGAGGCTCAGGGCGGACCCACAGAGTCGGTTTGGCCTGCTATGAAAGATATCTCCAACTATGTATATGATATGTTCGACGGGATGTATCTCAGCGTTGCCGCCTGCTCATGCGAGCTTAAGGGAGGCACAGGCACCAACCAGGATGGCGTCGGCACCGTATGCCATGAGTTTTCACATATCCTTGGTCTGCCCGACATCTATGATGCTCAGAACACAGGTTCGCTCGGTATGCTCCACTACGACATGATGTGCTATGGATCCTACAACGACGACCAGCGCACACCCTCCGGCTACACAGCGATGGATAAATATACACTCGGATGGATTGAGCCCCGTCTGCTTGATGGCCCGCAGAAGGATGTGGAATTGAAGCCCCTCTCCACCCACAACGACTGCATCTTCATTGTGAATCCTGACAACAAGGATGAGTATTACACTCTCGAAAACCGTCAGCTTATCGGCTTCGATGCCGGGCTTCCGGGACATGGCCTCGTGATCTCATACGTTCATTACGACCGCAATCATTGGGCAAAGAATACNGTGAACACTCTCATGGCCGGCTACGACCATGTAGGGATGGTATGCGCCGACAACTCCCCGATACTTAACACCACTGCATCAGCCACCAACCATGAGGCCGGCGATACATTCCCCGGCGCCAAAGGGGTTACGGAATTTACCGACAATACTAAGCCGGCAGCCGTGTGGAAGGCNTCAGGAAAGCAGATCCCCATCGGGATGCCTATCACCAATATCCGTGAGCTTGAAGACGGCACAATCCTCTTCGACTTCATGCAGGGTTCAGGAATTGCAGAGATTGAGGATGGCTCATTCGGCGAGGCTGTGGAATATTTCACACTTCAGGGAATGCGAGTATCAGCCGATAATCTCACCCCCGGTATTTACATCGTGCGCGATTCAGAGGGGCGCACTCGCAAGGTAACATTATAATCCTGCAATAAAAAGGAGGCGGAGATCTTATCGGAGGTCTCCGCATCCTCCATTTTAATACGAAATAAATTTTCTAATTAATAACTATAATAACATTATCATTATGAAGAGAAATCTACTGATGCTTCTCTTTGCCATGTTGGTTGGAATGTTCACTGCAAATGCAGCTGTTACATTCACAGTTGACATTGACAATGTGNAAAGCGCGATTGTTACGGTGGATACTCCCCCAAGTCCTTATGGCGGAGGAACCCCTGTGGCTTTGGTTGCCGGAGAGAACACTATCACCAGCGAATCCGGCAATTGTTATATTCTGCCGGCGGATGGCTTTACTCCTACGGTGACGCTTAATGGGCAGACTCAGGAACTTGGTTATGGTCGTCCATTCTACCAGCTGATGAATGTTGCCGAAAGTTCTGTAATTAAAATTACTAATGGAGAAGTGGTTAAAACCATCGATACCTATTTCTATATTAACAATCTCGGGACTGCAACAGTTACCACCAATGGTGAAACAATCGACATAATAAACGACTATATGAAAATCAAGGCCGGGGAGTATGCTAAGATTGCACCTAAGGAAGGTTATGTGATCTCTAACTTCACTCAGTATTCCTTGACAGATATTGTTGAGAACAGCGATGGCACTATTGATTTCATGCCTGCGGAATATGGATACATCTCTCTTGAGACTAAAAAGTCGGGTATTGATTTCAATATCAACATTAATGTTCCAAGCAATGTAATAGTAAATGCTTTCAATGCTTCCAATGAGAATCTTGGTAGTCTGGATATTGCGGGTTATCAGTCTCCTTATACTGCTACAGCACCTCTTGATGCGGTTTCATTGGCTTTCACAGCACCCGAAGATGGCACAATTAACTCTATTAAGCGAATTGCAGCCGACGGAACAGAAAGCGATCTCACTAACAGCGGTGAAAGCGGATGGCGTTCTNCGCTTACAGCAGGCGATACGTTCACTATCGATGCCATTGGCCCTGAAGTTGAAGTGAAATTCAAAGGTGCGGATGCCGGAAATTCTTGGTCTGCTATTGCGCTTTCCTCTACATTCGTGGTAAAGGTTGGGGATAATACCATTAACTTTACAGCAGGGGAAACAGAGGANACCGTAAAGGTTCGTATCGGCGATATCGTTACTGTTTCGGCAGCTCGTGGGTATGAACTTTACCCCTATGGCGCTATCACAGGCTACGAATGCTGCAATAAGCTTGTAAGCAGCGGTCCTGTTCAGACTGCCATNATCATTGGCGCAGGTACAATGGAGCTTGCTGCCCGAGAAATGACTGATATGATCGTTAACATTGACAATAAAGATGCNGTGACTGTTACGGGTCGTAACGGAAACGGATCTGTAGTAGCATTGGTTAACGGTGAAAACAGACTTGAATCTGTTCAGAATCCTTTGAAGATAACAGCCAACGAGGGTTATCAGATTGCATCTGTAGTTCTCGATGGTGAGAATGTGGTTGAGAAAGATGGCGGCTACACTGCCGAACTTCTTGCCGGTTCTACCCTTGCTATTACTACTCGCGAGGCTGACAAACCATTNATGGTTTGTATCTTCCCTCAGAACGGCGAGCTCAGCGACCTTATCATCAAGAAAGATGGCAAGGAGGTTGAGTACGATGGTTTGACTGTAATGAATGGTGACGAAATCACTATCTCAGCAAAACTTGGTTACATCATCGACACTGTCTCCGATACAATGGGCAATAAGATTTCTTATGATGAGAAGACCAATGCTTATACCGTTAAATTCTCAAATAGCGCTACAATGATCACTGTGGCATTCGTTAAAGCCGAAGAGAATGAAACATTCCTTGGTTTTGAGTGCAACAGCCCTTCGTTCTATCTTATTGTATTCGATAAGGATGGCAACCGCAAGTATGAAATCATTGATAAGTACACCGACAATATCTATTCCGGTCGCACTGCGAAGGTAGAGATTGGCGACAAGTTCAGGATTTCTACATTGTTCAGCAACGAATATCTCACTTCTATGGATGTGAACGGAGTTGTTACTGAATTTGAAGGTGAAGATACCAGAATGAGCGATCTTGTTGAAATTGAAGGTAGAACAATTGTAAAAGCCAATGTGGCTCAGAAGGAGAGACTCATTTCAATCAGTGGTTCGCAGGCTCTTGAAACAGAAATCGGCTCAGGCGTTGTAATCGGTACGATCTATATCAACGAGGTTGGCAATATGAGCGCTTCTGCACGTCCCGGCGATAATATAAAGGTTATCCCTGTTCCTGCCAAGGGTTATAAGTTTGACAAGTTCTCTTACTTCGACGGAGAGAAAGAGGTTGACTATTCATTCGATATCTTAGGCCCGGATGCAGAGGGTGTGTATAACTTCACTATTCCCGAGGACTACGATGCAGAGTTTATCTACATGCGCGGTTTCTTCGTGTTGGATACCGATAATCCTGCATATCTCATCCAGGGTAACAATGTCTATGCTAATGTTGGATCAGATGAAGAGGATATTCTTCTNGGATATGTTGCAATTAATGAAGGCATGGATCTCTTCGCATATCCNGGTGAGAAAATAGAGATCGGTTTCTACCAGAATCCTGATTATATTAATGATTACGAGTGCGAATATTTCTGCTCATACACTCATCCTGATACTCCTCTCAAATATGAGACAGTGAATGGCAGATGCTACTACACAGTTAATCCTGATGATGTGGCATTCAGCAATGTAATCTCTATCACTGCTCATATGAAGAAGATCGAAGGAGGTCAGGGTGGCATCAATGGTGTTGACGCTGACAGCGACTTNTACTTCGATGCAGCATCCGGCACAGTTTACTCTTCAAGCGATGTGAAGGTTTACAATATCGGCGGTCAGCTCGTAGAGACATTCACAGCAGGCGAGAACAGCCTTGAGAATCTTCCTGCCGGCGTATATCTCCTTTCAAATGGAGTGAAGACCTTGAAGATTGCGAAATAAATCCGAATCATAAATATTGATATGACTCCCCCGTCGGGACTCCCTTGCGGGATTTCCTGCGGGGGAGCTTTTTTCTATATAAATTAATAACCATTCAGAAGATGAGAAAAATTTTCAGTTTAGCGGCATTGGCCATGCTTTGCTCTTCCNCCATGAATGTGCAGGCAGCTGACACCGCAGAAGGGGATAGTTCCACTTTCGACTACACCCTTGCGTATGACTATGCCGGCGCATTCCAGAGCCAGGCATTCAAACTTGGAGGAACCGTGTATCAGGCTTTCATCATCGATGCCGATAACGCCGATCTTTATGCCGACACAGAAATCACATCAATCAATATCACGGCAGGAAATTATAAGGGAGAAAAGGTGAATAAGGTGAAAAATGTTACAGTCTTCCTTGCCGAGGATCTCGATTCAGAGCCATTCTACACTCAGACCGGTAAACTTGGAGATGAGGGAGAGGTGATGTATAAGGTTGCTCTGGATAAGCCATACAAGATTGAGAAAGGGAAGCCGGTGGTTGTGGGTTATTCTTTCCGTCTTTCCAGTAATGATATAAACTATATCACAGTCGATAATACTTACCACGAAAATATGGCCGGCGGATGGATAGGTTATAAATATGGCGATGCCGCTATTCAATGGGAAAATATATCCCATACCTATGGTAATCTCTGCATCGGATGCACATTGAAAGGGGAGAACTTCCCTCAGAATGGCGTGGCTGTCCTCTCTTTGGATGGCGCTGAATTTGCCGAGCCGGGAAAGAATTTCGAATATACCGTTTATTTCCAGAACACCGCGGCTAACACCGTAAATTCTATGGAGGTGTCATACACAATCGGGGATGGCACGAAGAAAACCGGTCAAGTCAATTTGAGAAACCCTTTGAAGTATAACGAGCGAAGCGGTCTTAAATTTTCCGACCTTTCTTACGGTAAAGAGGGGATAGATGTGCCGGTGACTTTCGAGATAACCAAGGTAAACGGTCAGCCTAATATCTCCGATGAGAACAAGTGCACAAGCTATATGAACTGCTTCCAGAGAAAGAATGGCTTCAAAAGGGTTCATCTCATGGAGGAAGGTACGGGAACATGGTGTCAGTGGTGTCCTGCCGGTCTTGTGATGATGGAGAATCTCGCCAATCAGTATCCGGAAGATTATGCCTTGGTGGCTGTCCATTATTCAGATGAGATGACAGTAAGATACACGGAGCCGGTGGTGTCCCTGTTCGAGTCTTCTTATCCGAATGCCATCGTTGACCGTGCGGTCTATATGCAGCCTACAATGGCAAACGTGAATGAAAGAATTAAACAATATACGGAATATTATGCCAATATCCCTTCACTGATAGGTATCACCACTCTCAACGGCAATAAGACAGAGGAAGGAACCTTTAAGGTTAACACCGGAGTGACCTTTGCACTCGATGTGGAGACAGCCGGCCGCTATCGTCTTTCTTATTATGTGACGGAAAACGGCATGGGCCCGTATAACCAGAATAATAATGGATACTCCGGTGGTAGTGCCGGTGAAATGGGTGGTTGGGAGAAGAAAGACATTATTGTTCCAACTATATTTGATGACGTGGCTCGCTATTATGAAGGAGGACTGACGGGTATAGATGGAAGTATCCCTACCTCGGTGAAGGCAGGGGAGGAATATCTATACCAGACTGAGATGACTCTTAAAGATGTGACCAAGGATAAGGTGAATCTTATTGCTTTCATCGTAGACAATGTCGATGGGAGTGTGGTAAATGCGAAGTCGGTGGAGGTTGATCTGACAGATAGCGGCATTGCTGATACTGTCACGACTCGTGGATATAAGGTGTCGGTTACTCCGGGTGCAATCACCGTGGATGGAGATTTTGGTAAGGCGGAGGTCTATGCCATTTCCGGCGAAAAAGTAGGTACCCTTGAGACTTCCGGTTCTCTTTCCGTATCATCCGGCATTTATGTGGTTAATGTCGATGGGAAGGCTGATAAATTGCTGGTGAAGTAATGAGTTGAACATTGTTGTTTTAAATGGCNGACACGTCAGGAGCGAGAAAAATGCTCTTGGCGTGTCTTTTTATATAAGGTGAGATGATTATATAATGAATGATTCCGAGGTAGCCTGTTTTTACGTTGACCTTTGAAAAAGATTGAATAAAAAATTTCATCGCCNAACCNAATAAACAAAAAGATAGACAGATGCGTTATATCGGGAAAATTCAGTATTAATTTTTTATAAAAATCATCGTATGAGAAGTATAACGACATTTGATCTTCAGTATGCCCACCGTTTCTACGGATTCAAGGGTGAGGCACAGTACCTTCACGGCCACACGGGAGTCATGACCATCGAAGTGGAAGATACCGTAAATGAAGGTGTAAATATGGTGTTCCCATGCAATGAGATTCGAAAGACCGCCTGGGCTGTATTGCAGAACTTCGACCATGCACTCGTGCTCAGAGAAGACGATCCTCTTCTTCCCGCCATCCTTGGGGTATATGAAAAACAAGGTATTCTTAACGGTCACCCTCAGAACACTATGAAGGGTGAAGCTTTCAAGACAGAACTGGCTACGGCCTACCCGGATGCGCGTCTGGTTGTGACTAAGGAAACTATGACCGTAGAGGGGATGATAAAGATTGTCTATGATCTTCTAAAAGATAAACTCAATATAGCGCGNATCAAATTCACCAGCGGTGTGAATGCGGCTGAGATGGACTTCCGGACACATAANGACATAGACCGTTGTCCGTTATGTGGAATTGCCCTTGATGAGAACGGGGTATGTCCTAAATGCGGTTACCGCAAGAAAAAGTAAAGCCCTGTAAAGGAAGAGCGTTGNTAATCAAAAATTACTTCATTAATATATTAAAGTCGGGTAAGATCAACCGAGGGTCTTACCCGGCTTTATTTTTGTTACTTAAGATAATAGACTAAACAATCGATTTAATAGGCAATAATCGTTAAATTTTGGAGATATATCCCCTTGAATCAAGACAGATGACAAATTTTATTAAAAAAATATAGAAAAAAGTATTGAGGAAAAGAAAATAATGCTAATTTTGTAGGTGGAATATATCACGATTGTTAAAATTAGGTGAATACAAATAGTTTTGTCTCCTTAANTCAGCAAGAAATGATGATTCCTATGCTTATTCATCATGCTAATCCTTAATATAAAGATCTATGATAAAAAAACTACTTCCGGCAGCGTTTTGCTTGTTAGGCGTGGCGACTGCTTATTCTTTCGGACCGCAGGCCCTTAAATCGAATGGCCGTTACAGCGTATATCCCGGAAAAATCAACAAAGAGAAAACAGTGAAGACACAGATTCCGACACGCGCAGAGATGCCTGATTCACTGAATTTCACGTATGCCGACGAGGTGTATTCTGCTTTGACACTGGGTAACAATGCGCCTCTTGGCGACACGATTTATCTCGCNTTTAAACTCACTCCCGATGTTGCCAACCAGTTTGCCGGAGATGAGATCACGCGTCTGAACGTCACTACCGGTATATACACCGGCGGTATTGGCGGCGATAGCAACCTTGTGAAGAATATCCGTATTTTCACTATGGGTGAAAATGATTCCCANCCTACTTATATTCAGGATGCGGAATTAGGGACAAGTGCTTACACCGAATACAGTATCAAGCTGGANAACCCTATCAAAATTGAGCAGGATAAATCCATAACAGTGGGATATTCTTTTGCCGTCCCCAATACCAGCATGTATTATATTCCGGTTGATGGTGTCCCAACTAATAACGACGCCGGATGTATTTTCGGCTATCGCCAGAAGAATTCGACCGCAGCCATATCTTGGGATACCTTTGCGCCATCATACGGCTCTATTTGCCTTGGATGTACTATCAAGGGCGACAAGTTCCCGGAGAACCAGGCAGTGTTTGCAGGTCTCTATGGAGAGGTATATGCCGAACCCGGAAAAGAGTTCGATTATCACTTCTATATTCAGGGAAAGAGTATTTTGACCGAGAGTGTAGATGTGACTGTGAAAGTTGGTGATGGTGAAGCAGTGTCTAACGTCATAACTCTTGACGAGCCTATCGGTTATAATGAGTATGCGGAGATTGTGGTTCCTGCTGTATGTGACAAAGAGTGGATGTCTGTTCCTGTTACTTACACCCTTGCCAAAGTGAACAACGTGGATAATATCGCCACTCCTAATGAAGTGACGGTTAAGATCGACTGCTTCCCCCGCGAAAAGGGATATGATCGTGTCAACCTTATCGAGGAGGGAACAGGCACATGGTGTGGTTGGTGTCCCCGTGGTATCGTGATGATGGAATATGTGAGAGAGAATTATCCCGACCTCTTCGCCGGCGTAGCTCTCCATTCAGATGACCGCATGGCTGCCCCCTCCACAAGCGTAGTAATCAGCAAACTTTTCAAAGGATTCCCCTCTGCTGTGATCAACCGTAGTGTGGATCTCGCCAATATGTCTATAGACGAAATTGAACAGTTCGTGGCTATCTATGGGAATGCCCCTGCNNAAATGGGCTTTGATAAACTTGATGCAAGCGTGGATATGGANGGAAACATAACAGTAAACGCAACTGTTGGCACAGGCTTCGATATCGATAACTCCCGCGATACTTATCGTCTTGCATTCTATCTCGTACAGAATGACATGGGCCCCTACGCGCAGACTAACTATTATGCCGGCGGACAGGCAGGTGAAATGGAAGGCTGGGAAAGCAAGGGTCAGAGCGTGCAGACCATCTACAATGATGTGGCACGTTACCTTTCCGGTGGTTACTACGGTCTTTCCAACAGTATTGCATCTTCACTTGCTGCAGGCGAAAGCTGCGATTATACCACAAGCTTTACAGTGAAAAATGTGACAGCAGCTGAGTTTGAACTTGTGGCATTTATCGTGGATAACAATTCAGGTGAGATCGCAAACGCTAAGAAGATTAAAGTTGATAACGTTTATTACNCCGGTATCGATGNTATCGCCTCCAGCGCTGATGTAGTGTCTAAGAAATTCTACAACGTGAATGGCGTTGAGGTTAAGGAACCTTCCAACGGTATCTACATCGTACGCAGTGTTCTTTCCGACGGTACTGTAAAGACCGGCAAGACCATGGTGAAATAAAATATTTTAAAAATAAGATATAGGGTCGTTAAGGTTAAAAAGGGCCTTAANGACTCTATTCTTTTATCCACNCGGAAGCTTCATTATTATAAATCAAACCTAAATAATTATAAAGAATACATGAAAAATAATTTACTTTATATCATNGGTTTTCTTCTTTCCNCTCCGGCATACGGAGCAGCGGAAACCCCTGTTATGATATCCGAATTTTATTCAAGGAACATTGCACCCGACGGTTCGGTAATAGCGAGCTATACCGATGCTTCAACCTCTCTCTACTACACTGCCACCGGTGAGCGCGTAGACTATGAGACATTTGCCTTAGGCAATGGAAACTGTATCTCCTATGATGGAAGCGTGATAGTGGGATGTGGCGAACGGGGAGAACCGGTGGTGCTATTCAAAGGTAAAAAAGCCGATGTCAGCAGTATAGTAAATAAATATGGGGAAGCCAACTTTCATGGTGTAAGTTCCGATGGAAGGAGAATCGTCGGGGTGGTAGTCAACAATGTGCCTAATTCCGAGACCACCTTCCTGCCTATCTGCGTTGAATTGGATGAAAACGGGAATTTGGGCGATATCACTTTGTTGCCTTATACAAAGAAGGACTGGCAAGGACTCGANGTGCAATANTGTAATGCCTGCTGCATTAGTACCGACGGAAAGACCATACTCGGTCAGGTGGTGGATTGGTCAGGTATGGATATCTATCCCATTCTATACACTCAGGATGCCGATGGAAACTGGAGCTATACTCTTCCCACGGAATCCTATATCAATCCTCTGAAACTACCTTTACCTGAATATCCCGGTGAGTTCGTTATGAATCCTCCATATTATGCCGACTACATGACTTCCGATGAACTTGCCGACTATGAAGAAGCTATGCAAAAATTTTGGGCCGGTATAGGTGATGAACCACTTCCTCAGGATTTTATGTCGGCTGATAATGCGGCGAAATATGTTGCAGCAGTAGTCGCGTTCAATACAGCCGCTGAAGAATATAATGCCAAGGTGGAAAAATATTTCGAGGATATATGGGCGATTGAGGAGAGCTCTATCTTCTTTACACGCGGTTCCTATTCGCTTAGTCCCGATGGCAAGATGATGGCCTTGGCTGCTGAAAAGATAGAATACTCTGATGATGCTTACGATGAAGAACCTCAGGTGGTGTATCCCACCTATCTTATGGAGGTCGGGACCACGCAGCTAAGAGAGGTGGAAGAGCGGGCCGACGGCCTTTATCCGCTTCCTACCTCTATTCTTTCCGATGGAACAGTAATCGCCGCCACCTCACTCACAGCCTCACAGCCTCCGCAGACTTTTGTGATTCCTTCCGGAGAGAATGAATATGTGGCTATCGAGGAGTATCTTGAATCAAAAATACCCACAGCCGCTACATGGATGAAAGATAATCTCGTGCATGAAGTGGAAGTGGGTTATGATCCAGATACATTTGATCCCATATATGGCGAACTCCTGATGAGCGGTTACGGTGTAGTGAGCGATAACTGGGGGATAATTTCCGGTGGACTTCTTGCATATCTCTATCCTTCCGAATATTCTTACGAGAGTTATCTGATATTCGATGACGGTAGTGGTATTCGCTCCATTGATTCCGATTCTGAGTCGGTGAGTGTGAAATACTATGATCTCAATGGTCTTGAAGTGAAGAACCCCGAAAAGGGAATCTACATCGAACGACGTATGCAGAGCGACGGCAGCTTTGTGACAGTTAAGAAAGCCGTATAATAAAAAGAAAGAGCACAATAAAAAAAGAATATAAATCTTCTTGACTTGGTGAAGTCAAGAAGATTTGTTATTTTTGTGGAACATAGGAGATACTACCACTATGGAGGATTACCGACAGCCCAGCCCCGCCGAAGAAGAGCGGATGATAGAGGAGGCTTATCAGGATGTGCTGAGAGCCTATCTCAATAGCAACCATCGTAAGAAGGTGGAGAAGATTGACCGTGCGTTCCGGTTTGCCAAAGCCGCCCACAAGGGTGTCAGGCGTCGGAGCGGTGAGCCTTATATTCTTCATCCGATTTCGGTGGCCAAGATTGTTATATCGGAATTCGGACTCGGATCGACCTCGATTTGTGCCGCGTTGCTCCATGATGTGGTGGAAGACACGGAGTTTACCCGCGAGGATATGGAGGCATCATTCGGTGAAAAAATAGCCTCGATAGTGGAGGGGCTCACAAAGATTTCGGGTGGTATCTTCGGAGACAAGGCATCGCTTCAGGCTGAGAATTTCCGCAAACTCCTGCTTTCGATGTCGAGTGATATCCGCGTCATACTAATCAAGATGGCCGATCGTCTTCACAATATGCGNACCCTNGGCTCGCTGCGGCCAGAAAAACAGCATAAGATAGCAGGGGAGACTTTATATATCTATGCCCCTCTTGCTCATCGTCTCGGACTATTCAAGATAAAGACCGAACTCGAAGACCTTGCTTTCAGATATGAGCATCCNGACATATATGCCGAAATAACATCCAAGGTGAATGAGAGTGAGGCATATCGCCAAGAGATAGTGCAGAAATTCGTGGAGCCGGTGGAGCGTAAACTTGATGCTGCCGGATATAAGTATGAAATAAAGGCCAGAGTGAAGAGTGCATACTCCATCTATAATAAGATGGTGAAAAAGAAAATCCCCTTCGAAGAGGTCTACGACATTTATGCCGTGCGTGTGATTTTCGAAAATGAAGTTGATGCTCTTGAACGTCTNCGCTGCTGGGAGATATATACATTCTTCACCGACGGCCATAACGTGCACCCTGACCGATTGCGAGACTGGACCGGCACACCGAAAGCCAACGGTTACCGTGCCCTTCACCTCACTGCCATGGGGCCGGATGGAAAATGGATAGAGGTGCAGATACGCAGCCGCAAGATGGATGAGATAGCTGAATTAGGCTATGCGGCGCATTGGAAATATAAGAGCGGGGTGGAGGATAAGGAGGATGATTCCGAGCTTGACAAATGGATGAACACAGTGAAGGATATCCTTGCCAATCCGGAACCCAATGCAATTGATTTCCTTGACACCATCAAACTCAATCTGTTTGCCTCCGAGATATATGTGTTTACCCCTAAAGGTGACCTTCTGACTCTCCCTGCCGGCTCTTCAGTGCTTGACATGGCTTATGCCATACATAGCCAGCTCGGTCACCACTGCATTGCCGGAAAAATCAATCATCGGCTTGTCCCCCTATCTCATGTGCTTGGATCAGGTGATCAGGTGGAAATCATCACCTCCGTTTCCCAGACTCCACAATTGGAGTGGCTGCCCTATTGCAAGACCGCTAAAGCGCAAAACAGAATCCGCGCGTTTTTGAGAAAGGAGAAACGTTTACCTGAAAGCGAAAATAAAAATCCTGAAGAACCAAAGAAGAATGAAGAGAGGGTGATTGAGATAGAGGGAATTGATTGTCATGGTATCCTTCAGGAGATNTGCAGTCTTATATCCGGGAAATTGGGGATGGATATACGGTCGCTGAATATAGAAGCACGCGAGGATGTGTTTCACTGCGATCTCAAGGTCTGCAATGTTTCGCGACGCGGTGTGGACCGAATATGCCATCACCTCAAAAAAATAGAGGGTGTTAAAACAGTCAAAAAATTGTCATGAAGAAGATAGATATAAAGAAGATAGACCTAATCCGCACGGCTCTTCTATTGGGGGCTGTGGCGGTNATTCTGTTGATATTGCCCAGAGAAGATCATCAGTCGTACAGCTACGAGTTGGATCAGCCNTGGCGTTATCAGCTTCTAACGGCTGAGTTTGATATACCTGTTCTGCCTGATTCCTCCTATTCGCGAAAAATGAGGGACAGTATAGAGCGCAACTTCATTCCGTTTGTGACTTACAACCCTGAAGTTGTCATCCAGAATATGGATCGTTTCCGAAAATCCGTTCCNCCAGNAACTCCTCCCCAAGAAGTGTCGGAGATTGTCACCCTGCTTCAGGATGTCTATAATCGTGGCGTNATCGAGGGTAAGACCTACGACCATATACATGGACAGAAATCACCCAGAGTGAGACTACTGAAAGCAGAGAATGGAAGTAATACGGCCGAGACCATGACAGCCGTCAAGATGCTTTCTCCTTCAAAAGCATTCGAATATATNGACTCTGCCTATATCTCACATTCCGAAGGGCATCATCCGTTGGAAGGGGAGGTGGCTAAAGCCTTGAACGTCTGTCTCACCCCTAATCTGATTTCAGATCCTGAAACCGATGGGAAATATCGCGACGAGGAGTTGGTGATTGCCAATGGAGCACGCGGTATGATAAAGAAAGGGGAGCGAATTATTGACCGAGGAGAAATCGTGGATGCCCAGAAATTCACGAATCTCAACACCTATATGGACCGTCTGGCCAAGGAGACAGAGAAAAATTCCAAGGCCCATACCTATTTCTACGTGGGGAAGGGACTCTATTGCATGATATGTTTCATCCTTCTCTACGTCTATCTTGCTGCCTATCGCAAGCGGTTCTACGNAAGTGTGAAGAAGATGATATTCCTCACAACATTCATAACCCTTTTTGTTGTATTCGCGATTTTGATGTTCGAATACATTCCCAACGGACTCTACCTCGTTCCATTTGCTGCCATTCCGGTGATAATAATGATTTTCTTTGACAACCGGACTGCAATCTTCTCCCTTCTCATCACGGTTATGATTTCTGCTCTCGTGGCAGTGGATCCTCTCCAATTCATTTTCCTTGAAGTGCTTGTGGGNCTTGTTGCGGCTTTCAGTATCAACCAGCTAACCCAACGTTCCCAGCTTCTACGCACAGCACTATTCACTTTGATAGCCTATTCCGTCGGTTATATCGTCATGGANCTCATCCGCGACGGTATTCTCATGCATTTTCAATGGAGGATGATCGGTACATTCGCTGTCAATTCNGTGATATTGTCATTCGCCTATATNCTCATCCTTATTATTGAACGTCTCTTCGGCTTCACATCCACCGTGACACTTGTCGAACTCTCCGATATCAACAATAAACTCCTCCGTAAACTTGCGGAGGAGGCTCCGGGCACATTCCAGCATTCAATGCAGGTGTCTACGCTTGCTGCCGAGGCTGCCCGTGCTATCGGCGCCAACACCCAGCTTGTGCGCACCGGTGCGCTCTATCACGACATAGGGAAGATGGAAAGCCCTATTTTCTTCACAGAGAACCAGCATGGCGTGAATCCACATATCGGGCTCAATCCCGAAACCAGTGCCCAGAAGATTATATCCCATGTGACCGGAGGTCTCGCAATGGCCACTAAATGGAAATTGCCGAAGGTGATACGCGATTTTATTTCCGAGCATCATGGCAAGAGCGTGACACGCTATTTCTATAATACAGCTGTCAACGATAATCCTGAAAAAAAAATCGACCGAAGCCGTTTTCAGTATCCCGGTCCTAATCCTCAGTCGAGAGAGACAGCGATTGTCATGATGGCTGACGCTGTTGAGGCCGCATCGCGAAGTCTTAAAGACTATACTCCGCAGGCCATCAGCGACCTTGTGGATAAGATCATCGATTCTCAGGAAGCGGAAGGTCTCTTCAAGGAATCTCCAATCAGCTATAAGGATGTGGAGCAGGTGAAAGACACTTTCAAGAAGCGTCTGGCCACCATCTACCATTCCCGAATAGCATATCCCGAACTCCATAAAAAGGAGAATACATCCTCAGCAGAGGAAACAGAAAAGAAGTGACTCCAATAATTTCGGACTTTCAAGCGTTAATATTATAAGTGTATATAACTGCGAAGATAATTCTTTAGACAATGGCAACATTCCTGATTATATTGAGCTGTATGCTCTGGGCCCTCTCGCTTTATCTGCTTCGCGGGCGCCAGGTGGCCGCGCCCGCTGTTTCGTTTGTGGCGCTGGTGGTGCTCAGTCTGGCTAAACGCAACGGCTGGCAGTTGCTACCGATCAACCTCACTATGCTGACGGGATGGCTCTGCATGACTCTGGTGGTGATGTTTGCCTGCTATCTACAGCCGGCAGCTGTCAGGGCACAGACAAAAGGCTGGGGATACATCACCGGCGGGGCCATAGTCGGTATGATTGTCGGATTGTTGGGCTTCTCCTTCAATGTGGGTGTGAGCATGCTTTACGGCATAATGATTCTGGCTACAGTGGTAGGGATATTCCTCGGTTTCCTGTTATATACCAACACCCCCGATGGGCGACCGGTAGGGCCGCGTTCGGGTCATTTCTTCAAGTATCTTCTGGCGAAAGGGTTTCCTACGGCTGTCACTGTGATGCAGGGTGGCGTGGCATTGGTGCTCCTTCTCGCCATTCAAAAGTGACAAACGCAATGAAATCATTCAACCGCCTATATACCATCTTTGCCGTGCTTCTGCTGCCTGCCGGATTACTTCTATTTCCGGCATCAGCTCAGACGCAGCGCAAAGGAACCTCCAAGGGAGAAACAAAAAAATATAAGACCGAGAAACCCGATCTTGCAGAGATTCAGCGCACCACACTCGATCCTAACAGCGAATACTATTATCCCAAGCTGATGGCCAAATATGAGAAGAAGGACACCACGATGACTCCTGATGAATTCCGCCATTTCTATCTGGGATATATGTTTCAGGAGGATTTCGACCCTTATCGTGTGTCGCCATACGCAGGTAAGACCGATGATTTGCGTCGAAAGAAGGAGCACACCAAGCAGGAGATGGATACTATTGAGAAATATGCCAATCTTGCCTTGGAGGATAATCCNTTCGATTTGCGCCAGATGTCGTTCCTTGTCCATGTCTTGAAGGAGAAGAAGAAGGATATGCGTGCCAAGATATGGGAATATCGTCTGGAGAATCTTTTGGGCACTATCATGAGTACCGGCACNGGAAAAGATGTCGATAATCCCTGGTATGTGGTCTATCCGATGCATGAATATGACGTTGCGCAACTTTTGGGATATGAAGCGGTGGATGTGGAATATCCCAAGGATGGATTCGATTACCTTCTTGTGCAGCCCGATGAAACCGACACCCGACGTCGAGATAAGTCGGCAAAAGGATTCTATTATAATGTGGTGATTCCTCAGGAACAGTATGAGCTCAAGCATGGTGACGAAGACGACGAGATAGTGACCGACACCGTGACAGAGGAAGAGGATGAGGAGGATTACGATGAGATTCCCGCAGAGTAATAAGAGATTATTGAATCGGAATAATAGATTGATTGTATAGTAGTAATAACTTTAAAATAAAATAGTAGAAAACATGGGTATAATTAAAGATAACAAAGAGGAGAAAGTTGGTCCTGGTAAATATGTAGAATATTCCTACCGTCTATATGACGATGCCGATGGAAAACTTCTCTTCGAGACAGAGAAAGATCGTCCCGACTTTATGGTATATGGTGTCTCACATGAGATCGTCCCCGGTCTTGTGGAGGTGATGCGTGGTCTTAAAGCAGGTGATAAATTTGAGATTACCCTTCCTCCTGCGGCTGCTTTCGGCGAAGCAAGTCCGGAATATCTTATGGAACTTGACAAGGAGATTTTCATGCGCGATGGTAAGTTGGCTGAGGAGGTTAAGGTTGATGCTCAGCTTCCGATGATGACTGCCGAGGGTTTCCGTGTTCTTGGCCGTGTGCTTGAGGTTGGCGATAAGATAAAGATGGATTTCAACCATCCTTTCGCAGGAAAGACCGTAAGATACGAAGGAGAAGTAGATCTCGTGCGTGACGCCACTGCCGAGGAGCTTCAACCCACAGGATGTGGTTGCGGAGGCTGTGGAGGTGGCAGCTGCGGCGAGGGCTGTGGAAGCGACTGCGGCAGCAATTGCGAAGGTTGTCATTGATAAGACTTCAATAATAAAAAGCGCCGGCTTTTCTCATTATCGGGAAAAGCCGGCGCTCTTAATTCTTCTTCGCAATCAGGAGGCGAAGATATTATTTCTTCTTTGTAGATTTCTTCTTGGATGAAGAGGTTTTTGAAGATTTCTTTGACGATGTAGCTGTCGAAGCTTTCTTTGATGAAGTCTTGGTTGAGGTAGCCTTCTCAGATGCTTTCTTTGGAATCTTGAGCTTCTGATCGGGCTTAATCATATCGCTTGTGGCGTTGTTGGCCTTCTTCAGTTCATCGGCAGTCAGACCATATTTCTTTGCGATGCGCTCGTAAGATTCTCCGCTCTGCACGGTATGTTCTCTCGGAGTGGCTGCCGCTTTCTTTGCTTCAGCACCCTTCTTTGCAGTGGCAGTGGCCTGGACAGTTCCGGCTTTACTCTTCTTTTTCGAGCTTTGGGTATTCTGTTGGTCAGCAGAGGCTTTCTTCTTATAGGATGACGACTCTGCCCGGGAAGCTACCTTGGTATTGCTCTTCTGAGTGGAAGCCGCTTTGGTTTCCTCAGACTTACGGGTTGCATTTGCAGATTTTCTTGAATTGGTTTCGGAAGCTGTCTGCACCTGACGCGCGGGGGCATTACCACCGCTAATCTTCAGCACCTGGCCTGTACGCACTGAATTACGACGCAGGTTGTTCCATTCCTTCAATTGCTCAGGGCCAACGCCATATTTTGCTGCAATTGAAGCAAGGGATTCACCGGGCTCTACCTTATGGGTCTTGGACTGGCCTGAATCAGGACCTATCGTGCGTGTGTCGGCCACTGTCTTGGTGGAAGTGCCGGTCTGTGCCGGTGTAGTCGGTGCCACAGTCTTCATAATCGGTGCTTCAGCCATCTCGCGATAGGCATCCGATTCCGGCTGTGCGAGATCTGCTACAAGAAGCTCATCAGTGGTCTCTATCTCACCGGCCACTTTTCCGGGCTCTGCATCTATACGGCGAGCATATTTCTCTGACTCGTATGTCAGAATATCCTCTTCGCTCATTATGTAGGCATGCACCTGCTGAGAGGGAAGGATAAGGTTGTATGATTTCGAGGAGTTACCGGGGATGAGATCTGTTCTGAATTGAGGATTCAGCATTCGCAGCTCCTCCAGCGGAATGTCGAGCACACTTGCAATCTGGTTGAAATGTACGCGCTTGTTGATGTGGATGGTATCGGTGACGAAAGGTCGTTTCGGAATCACGGGGCTGATGTTGTGCTGCGGATAATATGTCATCACATAATTTGCGGCGATGAATGCCGGCACATATCCTCTTGTCTCGGCAGGAAGATAATTATAGATAGCCCAGAAATCAAGCTGAGAAGGGTCGCCACCGGCTCGTCGGAGAGCCTTGTTCACATTGCCCGGTCCACAGTTATATGCAGCGATAGCCAGACTCCAGTCACCGTATGTATTATAGAGGTCTTTCAGGAATTTGGCGGCCTTCTTGGAAGAGACGTATGGGTCGCGTCGTTCATCTACAAGTGAATTGACCTCCATGTTGAGGCCTTTGGCTGCAATCATCATGAACTGCCATAGGCCAGTGGCTCCATGTTTGGAGACAGCATTTGGCTCCAGTGCGGATTCAATCACCGGAAGATACTTCAGCTCCAGAGGTAATCCCTCCTCCTCAAGTGCNTGCTCGAAGATAGGCATATAATAATTGCTCAGGGCCAGCAGGGAAGCCACCATCGGGCGTCCTTTCTTGGTGTAGCGTTCAATATGGCTCTTCACCACCTGNTTGAAAGGCATATCTATGATGGTCGGGAGTTCTGAGAGACGCTTGCGGTAAGTGTCATCGGAAGTATGCACATCCTCTTGGGAGAGGTAGCGGTCATCGGTTGCCATATAGTTCTGCATATACCATCCTTCAAGGATTTTACGGCTTTCCGCTTCATAGTTGGCCTCCGGATATACTATATTGGTGTCGGTTATGCTCTCCTTTATGTCGAGCACGTTTTTCTTCTTGTCGGCGCTTGCCGGGAGAGCGCATGCCAAAGCGAGGCAGACGTATGCGCAGGATTTAAAGAAAGTGAGTCTGGTCATTGTCGTGTCTGAGTGCGTTAGAAGTTAAAGGCCCATGTGAGACCGAGTGAGGGCTTGGNGGTCGACCGTTCGATCATCATGGTGGGTGCCAGGTCTAAGGAGAGGGAGGGAGAGATGTCGAAGTGTGCGAGGGATGCATCGACGTATGCATCGAGCATACACACCAGATAGAGCGCCACCACACATATTATACATAGGTCGCGGTTTCGGCGGAAATAGTCCTTTCTACTCTTGAATGTAGATGTCATCCAAGTAGGGTCGAGGTCTGACTCGTTGGTGGTTGGAGGAAAGAAGTTCATGTAGCTTTTTGTATCAGGATCGGAATCTGTTATGTCGCGGTATGCCTGGACATAATCCTGATACTGATTGCTGTTCCATGAAGTGGCGTATGCGAGACCCATGAAACCTCCGACTACAATCGGGAGCTTCCAATAGCGGCGGTTGTAGATCTGTCCGAGCCCCGGACAAAGAGCAGATAGCCAGATTGCACGTTCCGGAGATGGATTGAAAGGTCTTTTTCCTTCGAGACCATAAGGATAGTCGTCGGCCTCGACGATGGTCTGCAGCGAATCCGGCTGTTCCACGGGTCGTTCGATCTCTATGCCGAGGTCGAGATAGGCTGTGGAATCTGCCGGAAGCGCCGGACTCTCAATGTCAGAGAGTTCCTGCGCCTTTGCCTGCGGAGANAAATATCCGAAGGGGAAAAGGAGGAGCAGACACATTGTGAAGGCAAACGTTTTCATTTGTTGAGCTGTTCGAAAGATTTCACTATTTCAGCAAGCTGGTCGTCATTGTCGAATCTGATTGCAATAGTCCCTTTCCCGGCGGCGTTCTTTGAAATCTTCACTTGGGTGGAGAAATATTTTGATAGGTCGCCTGCAAGGTCTTTATAGGGATTTTCGGTCGGCTTAGGCTGGGGTTTCTTGGGTTCCTCACCTTCGGCAATCTGTCTTGCCATCTCTTCGACTGCACGGACTGACAGTCCCTCCTTGAGGATAAGCTGATAGACCTTGAGCTGCATCTTGGGGTCTTCAATGGCAAGGATTGCGCGCGCGTGTCCCATATCGAGCTTGCGGTCGCGCAAGCCGAGCTGTATTTCAGCCGGGAGACGCAGCAGGCGAAGATGATTGGCGATAGTGGCACGCTTCTTTCCGAGGCGTTCCGAAAGCCGTTCCTGAGTGAGATTATATGAATCTATAAGTTTCTTGAAACCCAGTGCCACCTCAATCGCATTAAGGTCCTCGCGCTGGATATTCTCGATAAGCGCCATTTCAGTCATTTCCGAATCGGAGACGGTGCGCACGTATGCCGGCACGGAATCGAGTCCGGCGAGCTTTGCGGCCCTCCAGCGGCGTTCACCTGCGATGATCTGATAATCTCCGTCGTCGGAAAGACGGAGAGTCAGGGGCTGCACCACCCCTAATTCCCGGATCGAAGTAGCGAGTTCCTCCAGACTCTCCTCGTCGAAAGTGCGACGGGGCTGGTCGGGATTGGGGGTGATTCTGCTCAGTTCGATATCGGAGATGGCGGAAGATCCGTCGGTCTGTATATCCCCGAACGACATTAATGAATTCAGGCCTCTGCCGAGTGCTTGTCTTTTAGCCATAATCTAACAGATAGAGGGGAATATGGGGTTAATGCTTTTTCTTCTTTCTTGCACGGAGGTCAAGCTCCCGGGCGAGCTGCATATATGCTATGGAACCTCGGCTGTCGGGGTCGTAGAGAATCACGGGGAGACCGTGGCTCGGCGACTCTGATAGCTTTATGTTTCGGGGAATGACGGTGGTGAACACCATATCTCCGAAATGTCCCTTGAGATCTTCATAAATCTGGTTGGCCAGACGTAGGCGGGCATCATACATGGTGAGTAGGAAGCCCTCGATTTCCAACTGCGGGCGGAGACGGCTTTTGATTATGCGTATTGTGTTCAGGAGCTGGGATATTCCCTCAAGAGCGAAATATTCCGCCTGCACCGGTATTAGCACCGAGTCGGCAGCCGTCAGAGCGTTGACTGTGATTATACCCAGTGAAGGGGAGCAGTCGATCAGTATATAGTCGTAATCGGCCTTAAGGGGTTCAAGACAGCGGTAAAGCACCTTCTCCCGGTCGGCGCGTGATCGAAGTTCGACTTCGGCGCCCACCAGATTCATATTGGCGGCGATTATATCAAGATTCTTTACCTGCGTGTTTATTACAGCCTCCTTTGCAGGCTGGCCGTCGACGAGGCATTCGAATATTGTGGGGTCGTTGTCTTCCAGTTCCACTCCGATTCCCGATGTGGTGTTTGCCTGGGAGTCGGCGTCAACAAGCAACACCTTGCGGCCGTTCTTTGCCAGACAGGCCCCGAGGTTAAAGGTGGTGGTGGTTTTTCCTACGCCTCCCTTCTGGTTGGCTATTGCTATGATTTTTCCCATAGATTTTGATGTCGGTATCTATCCCCGCGACGAGTAGAATGGCAAGATATAAACTGCCTCCGCACGCTGCGGGGGAGAATTAATTTGCAAATGTAGCAAAAAAACGGCGACTAACCGCGAGAATTTATATTAAACTAACTTAAAAAAGAAAATAAGGAAATAAAAAGGGCGTATTTACTAATAATAAGAATGAAAAGCACGGGAAAGCAAACTTTTTTTGTTAAATTTGCGTATTAATTGCTGTAGGACAAACCGCCCTGCCGAAGAAATTCATTTCGAGACAATGGATATCCAGACTAAAAAAGACAACGAAATGGAAACCGCGCTCCCACGCAGCGCGGCCGATTCAGCACGCACCATTGAAGAGGCCACCGGATCGGAATATAAATATGGCTTCACCAGCGACATAGATACCGACATCGTACCTCCCGGCCTCAATGAGGACGTGATACGCTTTATATCCGAAAAGAAAGGAGAACCGGAATGGCTGTTGCAGTTCCGCCTTGATGCCTATCGCTATTGGCTCACGCTTACACCCCCGCATTGGGCTCATCTTAAGATACCTCCTATTGATTTCCAGGCAATCAGCTATTATGCAGCTCCCAAGAAAAAGGAGCTGAAGAAAAGCATGGATGAAGTGGATCCGGAGCTTGTCAAGACTTTCAACAAACTCGGCATATCTCTGGAAGAACAGAAACAACTCGCGGGGGTGGCCGTCGATGCCGTGATGGATTCTGTCAGTGTCAAGACCACCCACCGCGAGAAACTTGCCGAGCTGGGCGTGATCTTCTGTAGTTTCTCCGAAGCAGTGAAAGATTATCCCGATCTTGTGAAAAAATATCTTGGCTCCGTGGTGAGCTACCGCGATAACTATTATGCAGCCTTGAATTCGGCGGTATTCTCCGATGGTTCATTCGTATATATTCCGAAAGGGGTTCGCTGTCCGATGGAGCTCAGCACCTATTTCCGTATCAATGCTTCCGGAACGGGACAGTTTGAACGCACGCTTATAGTGGCCGACGATGATGCATACGTGAGTTATCTTGAAGGTTGCACCGCCCCTATGCGCGACGAAAACCAACTTCACGCGGCCATAGTGGAGATAATCGTGGAGGAGAGAGCCGAAGTGAAATACAGCACTGTTCAGAATTGGTATGCCGGTGATAAGGATGGCAAAGGCGGAATCTATAACTTCGTGACCAAACGTGGACTCTGCCGCGGCCATCGCTCGAAAATATCCTGGACTCAGGTGGAGACAGGTTCGGCAATAACTTGGAAATACCCATCCTGCATCCTGAAAGGGGATGATTCGGTAGGGGAGTTCTACTCTGTGGCCGTCACCAACAATTATCAGCAGGCAGATACCGGTACAAAGATGATACATATCGGAAAGAACTCTCGTTCCACTATAGTGAGCAAGGGAATATCTGCCGGACGTTCACAGAATAGTTACCGTGGACTGGTACGTGTGTCGAAAGATGCCGAAGGCTGCCGTAATTATACACAATGCGACTCGCTTCTGATGGGTGACCAGTGTGGGGCACATACTTTCCCGGTGATAGATGTCCGCAACCAGACCTCTACCGTGGAGCACGAGGCGACCACATCTAAAATTAATGAGGAACAGCTTTTCTACTGCCGTCAGCGCGGAATACCGACCGAAGAAGCGGTGTCGCTTATCGTCGGAGGATATGCACGTGAGGTGATGAATAAACTCCCGATGGAGTTTGCCGTCGAAGCCCAGAAGCTCCTTCAGATATCCCTCGAAGGATCTGTGGGATAACCTTTGGCACGCCTTTTGTTGCATTGCGATGGAAAATAAGGAAAAGAGTAAATGAACGAAAGATTAGTAATCATAGATCGTGTTGACCCACAGACATTTTATGGAGTCAACAATGCAAATATCAGCCTCATCCGCAATCTCTTCCCGAAGTTGAGGATGGCGGCGCGGGGGAATGTGATCAAGGTGATCGGAGAGCCGGGGGAGACCTCGGAATTCGAGAAGAAGATTCATGAGATTCAGGACCACGCGTCGAAATATAATAAACTTACTGAAGAGGCAATCATCGATATAGTCCGCGGAGAGCCGCCGATGGAGGTGAATGCAGAGGGGGTTATTATCTACGGACAGAACGGCAGGCCGATAGCTCCGCGAAATGCCAACCAGACTAAGATGGTGAAGAGTTTCTCGAAAAACGACCTGACTTTCGCCCTCGGTCCGGCCGGAACCGGAAAGACCTACATTGCAATTGCCTTGGCAGTCAGCGCGTTGAAAAATAAGCAGTGTCGTAAGATTATTCTTTCGCGTCCGGCAGTGGAGGCTGGCGAGAAACTGGGCTTCCTTCCTGGCGACATGAAAGATAAAATCGACCCTTATCTTCAGCCTCTTTATGACGCGCTGGAGGATATGCTTCCTCCGATGAAGCTTAAGGAATATATGGAAGCCGGGACTATTCAGATCGCTCCGCTTGCGTTCATGCGCGGACGGACTCTCAATGATGCGATCATCATCCTCGACGAGGCTCAGAACACCACCCGACATCAGATGAAGATGTTTCTTACGCGTCTGGGGCAGAACGGCAAGATGATTATAACCGGCGATACCACACAGATCGACCTTCCCCGCACTACTTCGAGCGGCCTGTTGCAGGCACTCCGCATTCTTCGCGGTGTGAAGGGGATAGGGATGATTGAATATGAGAAGAAGGATATTGTGAGACATCCTCTCGTGCAGCGCATCGTGGATGCATACGAGAAGCGCGAAAAGAGCGACGAGGAGGAGAATGAAGAGCAAGAATAATGGCAAAGACTGGAGATATGGTGCGTTTCCTCAATTCCACAGGAGGAGGACGCATCACCCGTATAGAGGGTAAGATTGCATACGTGGAGGAGGATGGCTTTGAGACGCCGGTCCTCGTGAGCGAGCTTGTGGTGGTGCTTCCTGCCGGACACGAGCCCAAGGCGAAAATGTTCGATCAGAAGGCATTCGATGAAGGGAAAAAGGCTACTCGTGAGAACCCGAAACTGGCGGCTGCCGGAATCGAGCCGGAACCTCTTCCTGTGGTGGAGACAACTCGCGGAGAGAACCTTAATATCGTGCTCGGTTTTGAACCGTCGGATATCAAGAATCTATCCCGCACACAGATAGCAGTGGTGCTGGTGAACGATTCAAACTATTTCCTTCAGTTCAATCTGATGGTGCGCGATGAGGAGTCGAAAGCTTGGAAAACCCTCTATCAGGGTGAAGTCTCGCCAAATGAGCTCATAGATTGCGCTGCCTTGACGCAGGAAAATCTATCACAGATGGAGCGCGTGGTGTTCCAGGCTATTGCATATAAGAAAGGGAAGCCGTATCAGGTGAAATACCCTATCAACATCTCGCGAAAGATTGACCTTACAAAGTTTTTTAAAGTGCATTGTTTCCGTCCCGGCATATATTTCGACACGCCTGTGATTGAAGTGCCACTATATTCAGAGCGATGAAAGAGAGATGGTGGACAGCTCCCACGGAGAGCGAAAGCGGAGCCACGGTGTTGGTGACCGGGCGCGATTACCTCGATGATATCATCAAGGGTGGGAAATATATATATCGGATAACGGTAAGTTGGGACTATAATCGCCTTCCCAACGGTATGCCGGAGGATATGGATGCGGAATTGATGGAGAAAGCCACTGATGCGCTTCAGGCTGCCTTCAAGAAAGACAGGGTGGCATATATGACCGGAATATATACCGGCGACGGAAGAAGAGACTGGGTGTTCTATACCAAGAATCTTAATATATTCAACAAGGTCTTTAATATGGCACTTGCAGATCTCGACACGATGCCGCTCGCAATAGAGGCCGAGGCCGATCCTGAATGGAATGAATACCGGGAGATGAAGGANATATCCTATATCCCGGAGGCTGATGACGAGAAATTTTGCTGAATTCGCAGAATTAACCAATGAGATAGAGATAACAATATAAAAACCTTAGAATCATGTTAAAAAAGTACTTAATCACCATGATGATTGGTCTCGCCGCTGTAAGTGCGCAAGCACAGGATGCGGATGGGCTGACAGTTGCCTACGGCGCGACCCAGACATCTAATCTTCTTGCGAAAGGGAAGAAAGTTAAATTACGCGGCATTGCCAATCAACCTGCGCTTATGACTATCTCTGTCAATGGAGTCCAGGTGGCGGAAGGCGAGGGCGTGCAGTATGATAACAAGGGGACTATCGAATATCGTCTTGAATATCAATATACATTTGATAAGGAAGGTGCGTATGAGGTGCTGTTCACTGCTACTGCCGACGGTACAACTGTCTCTGACACGACTTATTTCCTGATCGACCCTAAGTCTTCTCAGAGTGCATCTCAGGTCGTGCCTCCGATGGGAGCGTATCGTAACGCTGACGGCACTGTCACTTTCTGTATCGCTGCTCCTGAGAAGGAATCAGTGGTATTGGTGGGCGAATGGAATAATTATCAGCTCGCACCCGAATCCGTAATGGAATATGTTGACGGTCCGGCGGATGGACAGGGGTCTTACCGCTATTTCACCAAGACTGTGAGCGACATCCCGGTCAACACCCCGACCAAATATTATTTCTATGTGAATGAAGGCTCGTCGTTCAAGGCAGTCGGCGACCCCTATGCCAGAATGGTGCTCGATCCCAATAATGATAAATGGATATCGGCTGAGGTCTATCCTGATATGCCATCTTATCCCTCTTCGCTCTCAACGGGCAGTAATGTCTGCGTTGCGGTTTTCCAGGATAACTATGGCGAATACAAATGGAAGGTAGATTCTTTCAAGGGCGCACCCAAGGACCAACTCGTGATCTATGAGCTTCTTTTCCGCGACTTCACAGGCACAGAGGGGAAAGCATCCGGTAATGGCACAGTCCGCGGCGCTATCGAGAAGATTCCTTATCTCAAATCCTTAGGTATCAATGCAGTCGAACTCCTCCCGATTCAGGAATTTGACGGCAATCTTTCCTGGGGCTATAACCCCAATTTCTATTTTGCGCTTGATAAGGCTTACGGAACTCCCCAGGATTATAAAGAATTTATCGATATTTGCCATGAGAATGGCATCGCGGTTATCCTTGACGTTGTGTTCAACCAGAGCGCCGGCCTTCATCCCTGGTATATGATGTACGACATCAATAGCAATCCTTTCTATAATAAGGTGGCTCCGCATGCATACAGCGTATTGAACGATTGGGTGCAGGAATATCCTCTCGTGCAGCAGCAGTGGCATGATATGCTGAAATTCTGGCTCTCCGAATATAAGGTGGATGGTTTCCGCTTCGATCTCGTGAAAGGTCTCGGTAACAACGATTCCTACAAAAACTCCAGCGAGTCAGCCACCAACGCCTTCAATCAGTCGCGAGTTGACCGCATGAAACGCCTCCATGACGCAATGCGTGAGATTAATCCCGACGCTTACTTTATCAATGAGCTTCTGGGCGATGCCAAGGAGGAGAATGAAATGGCAAAGGATGGCGAGCTCAACTGGCTGAACAATAACTACAACGGCTGTGAGTTTGCGATGGGCTGGAAGAGCAATCTCAACACTATGTGGGCTCAGAAAGCAAGTCGTACTGCCGGCTCTACCGTATCCTATCTTGAATCTCACGATGAGGAGCGTCTTGCCTATAAGCAAGATATGTATGGTGCCACCGGAATCAAGGGCGACCATGAAAATTCTTGCTATCGCCTGGCAGGCGCAGCAGTCCAGATGCTTATGACTCCTGGCTCCCATATGATATGGCAGTTCTCAGAGATGGGTAATGCGCAGACAACCAAGAGCAAAGATGGCGGCAATGACACCGGTAATAAGATTGTGAACTGGTCGCTTCTCGATAATGAATGGAACAAGGGCTTGGTAGATCGTTACACCGAACTTATCAACATCCGCCTTGCTAACCCTGACCTCTTTGGTGAGGAGGCTGAATATAGCCTTGATTTCAACAACACAGCTAATTTCCCTACTGCTCCCAAGAAGCTTTTATATGCAAAATCATTCTACGGGGATAAGGAGATTCATGTGCTTATTAATGCGGGCGTAAACGTAGAACTTACTTCTCAGGCTGCTTTCCGCACTCAGAATGCTTCCGATTATCAGATTCTTTCCAAGTGGGGCGCAACAGATCCTGTGATTGATTACGCTACAGGCAATGTGACTCTTCCTGCAAATGGTTATGTGGTGATTGGAAACAAGTCTGTGGTACCTGATCTCTCAGGTGTAAACGAGGTTGAAGTTGGCTCGGCTCAGAAATTCGCAGCTTACACTATTGATGGCGAGCTTAGGACAGTGAATGCTTCAGGCAAAGTTGAGGTGTGGAATGTCAGTGGCGTGAAGGTTGCTGAATCTGATGGCGATGCTTCATTCTCTCTTCCTGCCGGAATCTATCTCCTTCGCAGCGGATCTGAATCTTTGAAGGTGATGGTGAAATAACACTAAGTGTTAAATCAAATTCAAATTTTAACATTTTCGATATTGAAATGTTAAAATTGCATAGGAATATATAATTTTTTCAAGAAAAATTTCTGTAGTAAATAAATTTATATTACCTTTGTAGCGTTTTTGATAGCAAAAAAGAATATTGTTTTATTATTTTAAATTTTAAAGAGATGAAAAAGTTAGTTTATTCACTTGCTGTACTTTTCAGCGTAGCACTCGTATCTTGCGGTGGTAACAAGGCAGCTGAGGCTGATTCTGCAAACGATACTGCAAATGTAGAGGTTGTTGATGAGACTGTAGTTGTTGACTCTGTAGCCGGCGACTCTGCTGCTGCTCCCGCTGCTCCCGCTGCTGATTCTGTAAAGGCTGATTCTGCAAAATAATCAGGCTTCCTGACAGCAAGACGAAAAAAGTCAAAAATGAACATAAATCGGTGATTCCCTCCGGAATTGCCGATTTTCTTATTTTAACCTCTCTTCTCCATTAGGAAATAAGAGGCTTTTCTTGGTTAATTTAAAGAATATGACTAACTTCGCGTAGTGTAAATATCTGATGCAAGAGATAAGGACACTTCTCTTACCAAATAATTATGAATAAAAAGCAGAAAATAGTGATTTTCGGCGCGGCTGGAGTCCTGCTGTGCCTTATTGGACTGGTGATTTGGCTTATAGTGTCGAACAATGGAAGCACGCAGGCTGCATATGATGCGCAGGCTCGTGCCGATAGTCTTGCTGTGGTGAACGACCAGTTGATTCTTACCAACGAATTCAATCAGCTGAATAATGAGTTCAGTCAGTTTGAAGGTCAGGAAATCCGCCTTGACAATGATTCACTCGTGCAGAAATATAATCAGGCCCGAATGAAGGTGGAAGGTCTTATTCAGGAGCTAAACGCAGAGAAAGCCAAGACAGCAAAGAGTCAGAAGGATATCGCCGCCATGCGTAGCAAGATTTCTGCTCTGGAGGCTGAGATAGGAACTCTTAAAGGTATTGTGAAGCATTATCTTGAGGAAATCAAGAGGCTTGGAGATGAGAATACCGGTCTTAAACAGGAAGTGCAACAAGCTCAGGCGAGAAATCAGGAATTGAGCACACAGGTGACACAAGCCAAGACCAGCAATGCCGAACTAACCCAGACTGTTCAACGCGCCAAGATGCTTAACATTACAGGTGTTTCACTTGCTGCATACAATAAAAAAGGTAAGACGGAGAAAAATATAACCAAGGCAAAATCCCTCGGTGTTCACTTCACTGTCAGCCCCAACAACACTGCATCCGCCGGTATGAAGACATTCTATATGCGTATACTCACTCCGGAAGGTTCCCTCCTCGGTGGAGGCGGAAGCTTCACTATTGATGGTAAATCCGTGGAGGCCACAGCAAGCCGCAGCGTTGAATATGCCAACGATGAGCTGCCTGTGACCATCTACTGGGATGTCAACACTACCCTCACTCCCGGAGACTATACAGTGGAGGTGTTCGCTGATGGATACCGCCTTGCATCTCGTCATTTCCAGATGAAGAAATAATNCATCATACAATAAGTAGCTACTAAAAATTAATCGGGCTTCCCTCTTCAACATAGTGTTGATGGCGGAAGCCCGATTAATTTTTTAATCCGGCGATTAGAATTTTCTTGTCTTGAATCCGGCAGCCTTTAGTNTGTCGAAATATTCCGGGAAAGATTTTTCTGTCACCTCCGGATTATTAATCGAGAGATAGGGGAGAGCCACTGCTGCTATGGCAAAAGACATGGCAATGCGGTGGTCGTGATATGTATCGATACTTTCATTCTCTCCGGTCGGGGTGCGGTCGCCGTTCCATGCAAGGAAATCCTCACCNGCCTGAATGCCGTATCCAATTTTTCCGAGTTCTATCTGAAGGGCTGTGATGCGGTCGCTCTCCTTTAGATGCAGATGGGCTATGCCTGAGATATGGAATCTAATTCCGGCAAGACAGAGGCCCACGGCCAAGGCAGGAACGAGATCGGGTGTGGCCGACATATCTAATTCTATCGGTCGGCTTTTGGACAGCGCTGCAACCTCATCACGCACCTTGCGGTCACATTTCAGTATGGCGGAGCCATCCTCCCTATAATCAGTGGTGACACCTAATAATGCGAAAATCTCTCCGCACTTACTGTCGCCCTGAAGACTTTCCTCCGGAGGAGTTAGGGATGAAATCTCTATTTCTCTATCCGGTAGGGCAAGAGCAAGTTCGTAAAAATAGCTTGCCCCGCTCCAGTCGGCTTCCGGAGTAAGCTCCCCGGCATTTGCTNCGCTATAAGGGGTGGCCTCGACAGATATAAGACGTTTGTCATCGCTGATCTTCACCTCTGCCCCTGCTTTGCGCATCATCTTCACCGTCATGTCGATATATGGGAAGGATACNGTCTCTTCGCCTGTGAGCCGAAGTCGCAAACCCTCTCGCCAATAGGGGGCACACATTATCATTGCCGACACAAATTGCGAACTAATGGCTGCCGATATCTCACGGTCGCCTCCCGGAATGTGGGTCCCTTCCACAAAAAGAGGGGGATATCCCGGAGTTTCAAGATATTTGATTNTCGCCCCTGCTGTTATAAGGGCTTCGCAGAGTGGGGCGAGCGGCCGTTTCTTCAGTGGGGCTGCGCANTCGATTTCAAATTCCACTTCCGGCACAGAAGTAGCCAGCGCGGTGAAAAAACGGAGGGATGTGCCGCCCAATCCAAGGTTCAGACGGAGGCATAGAGGGATGGGATTGCTTTCCCTGATGCGTGTCCCCGGTGTGGGGACAAGATCGAGAAGGGTGTTTATGGCAGCCGACAGCTCCCTGGTGTCAGTGCATACCGGAAGATGATGTATATCATCAGGGCGTACACCGGAAAGCGCCGCAATTATAAGGGCACGTGCAGCCATGCTTTTGGAGGTGGGGAGAGTGACCGTAATGACCTCCGTGCGCGACCGGTCGTAATTCAGTTGTATTCCGCTCATAATTCTTTAGGGTATTGATTGATTTTATTTTGACTCTATAGGGAAGAGGAGACAGGCATCCCCGTAGGAAAGGAAGCGATATCCGAGCTTGAGTGCCTCATCATATAAGATGCGCCAGCGGGGCGATTCTATAGGAGTTGTGCCTAAGTTTCGATCCAGGAAAGAGGAGACGAGGAGGAGAAGTGTCGACTGAGGCTGATGGAAATTAGTGACCATTATATCGACAATTCTCCATTCGAATCCGGGGGCTATCATTATGGATGTGGCTCCTGTTAGCGAGGGGAGTCTTCTGCTCTCCATATAGTCCCGTATAGCCTCCAATGCCGTCACGGTGTCGGATGGTGGATTGGGGCAGGCATCACCATATGGCCACCATTGCTCTACGGTCAGTGTTGTGTCGCCACCCGCTATGGCTGCACCCAAATAGGGAAGNGATTCGAGCGTGCGCACACTTGTGGTACCGACGGCAGTTATCTTCCTCCCTTCCCGTTTAGCTTCGATGAGATCGTCAATGAGTGTCCGGGTGATGGAGAATGTCTCGGTATGCATCGGATGGTCGCCTATTTCCTCCGATTTTACAGGCTGGAACGTACCGGCTCCGACATGGAGTGTGAGAGGAAGGGTGCGTATCCCTTTCTCCTTAAGCATCTCAAATATGTGTGGAGTGAAATGCAGACCTGCCGTCGGAGCTGCCACCGATCCTTTGAAGCGGGCATAGACNGTCTGATAGTCGTCGGAGTCTGATTCCTCCGATTCGCGTTTGAGATAGGGNGGGATGGGTATATAGCCGGCGGCATCTATCACTGTGGCAAAAGTCAGCTCAGGGGCATCCCAGCGGAATTCCACTTCATGAGCATTCCCTTCCAATGGTCCGCCTCTATAAGCTGAAAGTATCACCTTTCTTCCTTCAATGTCAAGTTCCTTTGTCAGAGGGTTCTCTTTCCAACGTTTCAGATTTCCTACCATGCATTTCCAACNGCACGTACCGGTGGTTTGGAACATCAACAGATAATCCGAAGGAGAGAGAGGTTCGAGTAGAAACACTTCGATGCGCGATCCTGTGACTTTCCTGAAATCTATNCGTGCATTGATCACGCGAGTGTCATTGCATACCAAATAGGAATCTTCAGGCAGAAGGCCGGGTAGATCGGAAAAGGATTTATGTAATATTTTTCCGTTGGGTTCGCTCACGAGCAATTTGCAGGCGTCTCTCTGCATGAGAGGGTGTCGTGCAATGCGTTCATCGGGTAAAGGATAGTCAAAATCGGCTATCTTGATGGTTCTTACCTTGTTATCTGACATAATGATGGTATTTTATAGCTTTTTNGGATGAGNGGCGAGGAGGGGGTGGAGAGAAAAAATCAAAAATTTTCAACAAAAATAGCAAAAAATTTTGTGTGTTTGAAAAAAAAGATGTAACTTTGCATCGCAATCGGGCGTTTAGCTCAGCTGGTTTAGAGCATCTGCCTTACAAGCAGAGGGTCTGCGGTTCGAATCCGTAAACGCCCACCGATTCATTCCGAGTTTGAAAAAGAACGAAGATTGAGCATCGGGCGTTTAGCTCAGCTGGTTTAGAGCATCTGCCTTACAAGCAGAGGGTCTGCGGTTCGAATCCGTAAACGCCCACATAAATTAAAACAACTTTCTTTTAGAACGCTATTGGGGCGTTTAGCTCAGCTGGTTTAGAGCATCTGCCTTACAAGCAGAGGGTCTGCGGTTCGAATCCGTAAACGCCCACCAATGCAGCCTGTTTTCGTGAGAAAGCGGGCTGCATTGCTTTTTAGTCCATATCATAATCGAAATCTGAGGTATCTTAGATTGTGTGTAGATAATTGTAAATCTGACTGACCTTATAAGGTTTTATTTATAAGTAGCTGTTCAAATTAAACGGGTCAGCAGATTTTTTAGGTGCATAGCATTATTAGGCAAATATTTTAGATAACCTAAAGATGAAAAACAAAGGGTCGGAAACCCCTTTCAATTGAGTTCTGAACATCTTGATTTTTGCATTGAAGGATTCAGCCGAAGCATTGGTGGCACGCGTACGGAAATAGTTTATGATAGTCTTATAGTTGTTTTTAAAAGTCCTTGTCACTGTATTGAAATGTTCACGGCCCAGTTGCTCAACCTCCTTAAACCACTTCATCAGCAGGACCCCTCCTTTCAGATAGCTGACTTTCTGATTGAATATGTCTCTCAACTTCTGCATTACACCGTAAGCCTGTTCCATCTGCGGATAATTCTCAAAAAGAATCTCCATGCGCTCTTTCTGGCCGACGCTCCATTTATCGGGTGATACCAACAGTGCCCTCTTGGTTCTGACCAGTATCTGCGGCCATGTCTCGCCGTTGCGTGCCTTAAGCGCGCTGTAAGGCTGTCCGGCCTCACGGCACATCTCCTGAACCGTGGCCTCATCCTTGCGGACCTGATGACGTATCTCAATACGGAGATCATCCATTGCCTCGTTGAAGATTTGCTGCACATGGAAACGGTCATTTGTGACAAGCGCCTGAGGAAATGAAATCCTGACAGACTCCATCATGGCAGATGACAGGTCGCACGTGACTTCCTTTACCTTGATACGGCGCCACGCCGGTATGGCTTCCTCTAGAACAGCCACTATCTCAGTCACTTTGACTCCATACAGCATGGCGACAAGAGTGCCCGGCCCTCCGTGCGCGTCCTTGTTGGTCACTATGGTGAAGAGCTCGTCCTTGCTCAGGGAGGTCTCATCTATGCTTAGGTTGGGTCCACAGTTTTCGGGGAAGGCGATGTAAGGAGTCCTTGAATACCGGGTCCTCCTCATGCCCTCCCAGTCCGGATAGCCGCTGATCTTATATTTGTATATCTTGCGCAGCGTATCCCCGTTTACCCCGAACATCCTTCCTATGGTTTTTATAGGAAGTGTCTCAGTCTCTATCTTCTCCTTTTAAAAAAGCCACAAGCTCACGGGTGAGTGTGGTGCCATCCTCATTGGGATAATCTATATCGTAGGAGAAAATTTCTCCGGTGGACTTGTCAAGCCATTTGCATTTCCTCAGATGAAGAAAGGTCCTGCGACCGCGGGTAAGATGATCCTGTATCGTGGTGTAATCAGTAAATCCCTTGCCGACGACCGTCCCCCTGATTTCATCCTCCTCCGTGATCTCCCTTTTCTCATCGAGCCATATATGAAACTCGGTATCCGTCTTCTTGACATTTACAATGTCGAATACATCCCTCAGTCCGGGTGGAAGGAACTCCCACATGAAGTCTTCTGCACTTATGCTCTTGCCTAACTTTGTTCTCATGATACAAAATTACGCATTTACTTTTTTTAACACAAATCATGCACCTAAAAAATCCGCTGACCCGAACAAACACGCGGCATGAGCAAAGGTCGCACACGTAGAGACCTCGAACTGAACAAGTATCTCGAACTTGTCAGAGCAAGATTTCTCGAGATACACACCATGCTTCTACGGGAGAAAAAGCTTATCACTCCGGCAGTGATGAAAGCACACTTTCTCGGCACCATCGAAAAACCGAAGATGATGTGTGAGGTTTTCCGCGAAGCCAACAAGAAGCGCAAGGAGGAACTTGACCGTGGGGATATAGTCAAGCCTACCTATCAGCGTTGGACCCGATGCGCCGATTATCTGGAGGAATTCTTTCTCCTTAACTACAACACGGCAGACATACCAATCAAAGAGATTACATCGGGGCTGCTTGACGACTTTGAGCATTTCTTACGCATGAAGAAATCGTGCGCCAACAACGCGGCAGTACGCTATATGCGTTCCGTCAAAAACATCATGCAATACGCGTTAGCCCACAGATGGATTGACCATGACCCTTTCATCGGAAAGAAATATCAGCGCACATATAATGAGCGTCAGTTTCTGACCGAAACTGAACTGCGAACAATAATGAGCCTTGATTTCACCGAATTGACACGATTGGAGATTGTGCGTGATACTTTCTTGTTCTGTTGTTTTACAGGGCTGGCATTCTGCGATGTGAAAGCTCTGATGACGTTTGACATAACGACAGATGATTCAGGGCATACATGGATTCGTAAAGCGCGAGCCAAGACCGGCGAAATGAGCATAATCCCGATGCTTGAAATTCCGTTGCGCATAGTCCGGAAATACAGTGAGCATCCCACTGTGGTTTCGACAGGCGTAGCCCTACCGGTAATTACAAATCAGAAAATGAACGCCTATCTCAAGGAGATTGCCCACCTTGCTGGCATCAATAAACATCTCACGACACACGTTGCGCGCCATACCTTCGCGTCAATGAGCCTCTGTAATCACGTATCCATCGAAGTAATTTCAAAAATGCTCGGTCACTCCGACATCCGAACAACTCAAATATACGCAAAGATGCAGGATCAAGCCATATATTACGATATGGAGAAAATGCGTCGCAAATTTGACGGAGTCAATCTATAAATAGCATCATACTACAAAGAAAAATGCGGTCATCGGTACAAATCCGGTGGCCGCATTTTAATTAGAATTTGGGGCGATAGGAACTCATCAGGAAATCTTCAATATCAGATTCTTCATAGAGTACTTTGCCGTCAAGCCGATAGTAAGGGATAACATGGCGGTCTCTGAAGTCCTGAAGTGTACGCCGGGAGATTCCCAATTTCTCTGAAAGCTGGGCATCGGTAAGAAATCTTTTACCATATAAGGAAGGGCGACAATGCCGCTTCAACTCCTCTGCTACATGGAGGATTGCCAACGTATCGGAGAAGAACCGCTCAATTTCCGCCGTTTCTCGTGAATAAATCTTATTCATTGTTCTTTCGGCGGTCAACTCGTTCAAGCATCTCCCATGCGTCGCCGGCATGGTAAAGACATTTCTTGCCGCACTTAACAAAGCCTATCTTGCCGATAGCCTTCAATGTGCGTGCTTTAGTTGCGGATATATTCAACAATCCGCAAAGGTCTTCAAGCGTGAGCCAGTCGCTTGCCTCCCGATTTCTAACGCGCTCATATAGGGCCTGCATGACTGACATAAGGTAATTGGTGCGGTTGAGAATCTCCAGAAGCAGACTCTCTTCAATTTGAACTAATGCCATTGAAAAAAGTTTCAACGGTTTCACATCCGTTACTCCTATGGCAACGCAGTTTGGAAAATGGGGGACACGACTTTGGAGTGTGCCCGACCCTGCAAGGATGTTTTGAGGTTATGGGTTCCTCAAAACCTTTTGAGTTACTCAAAAGACACCTTGCTGTGTTCATGTGAACACCCTGATACACTCACTTTTGCGTGCGATAGAAGTGTGCTTTTGCGGTACGGATGCTTACCTTAAAGATACGAAAAAATCATGACATTTCCAAACAACACTCACACGCTGAAAAAATCTTCGCTCTCCAAATGTTAAAGTTTCAACCGATATTAGACTGTTTTCGATGTCAAAACGCGCCAAACTACGCCAAGTCACTGAATATAAATATTTTGATAAAAATATGCGTTTGCAATTCCGCAGAAAATTTGTTATCTTTATATAGCATTCGACCCAAATATCTGTCTTCATGTCACGATATAATTATGAAGATACACACGAATGGACATCGTTAGACACGTATATGGGATGATTGCTTAAGAGAGTTCTTTGAATGTATGTAGAGACAGGTCTATCCATAAAACTGCCTGCGTATATCCTTCCATAGAGTTCAACCTTATTTTGGATTTATGTTTGTTGGGAACTTCTTATCGAACGATGTATGCAACGGTCTTGTGATTTATCTTTCTTGATATATAGCAATATAACTTTCAATCTAATTACATATATAGATAGGT
>JAAVDD010000031.1 GCA_014801985.1 Bacteroides sp. | reverse complement strand
TGCATATATATCCTTTCTTTTAGTTATCTATATTTTACCGGCTATTGTATAGCCTTTTACGTTTTAGTCCAATCTGACTATTCTTTAGTCCAATGTATTGCTTCCATATTCTTGATAGTTTTATAAAAATAACACCTCTATTCATTGAAAGTTTGATTTGTTATATCGCTTATTACTAATTGTTTACCTCCATATTTTGACGTGATATGTTTTGGAGTACGAACAATCTGTTGAAAATCATTATTTGCGATAAATAGGTTACTAAGGGATAAAAAAGAAACAATTACTTGAAAAAAAATTGCAGTATGAAACAGGATTCAACAATAATTCAGCTGTATTATGTGACGGAACCTGAAATTGAGCTTCTCAACAAAGCGATTTAAGGGATTTTGTATTAATTTTGCAATATAAGGCTTCATCCACTAAAACTTCTGATATGGAAAAACTTGATGTTTTCGACTGCTCAAATGTTTTTATTGCGAGCTTTTTCACGGATGACCGTGGCTGTGCACATTGCAACCGTGAGCATACTCTGATATATATTCTCTCCGGCGAACTGGAGATAACTGATGGTGGAAAAAAGACTATCCTGCATCCGGGAGACTGTGCTTTCATGCGGCGAGACAATAGAATGTGGCTTCGGAAACGAGCCTCGGAAAACAGGCCCTATCGTTCCGTTGTTATGAAATTTTCACGAAATTTTTTAAAGGAATTTTATCATAACATTAATCAGCGCGAGATACCATCCAACTCAAAAAGAGAGAAGTTAAGCTTGATGAAATTTCCTCCCAATCGTCTTGATGTAAGAAGCCTTTTTGAGTCTTTGATCCCTTATTTTGATGCCGGTGTAGATCTTGATGAGGATATTCTTAAAATGAAAATGACAGAGGGGATGCTGGCAATTCTTAAGACTGATGTAAATCTTTACGCTTCGCTTTTTGATTTCGTAGAACCTTGGAAGATAGATATTGTGGATTTCATGGAGAAGAACTATATGAATGAACTATCCATGGAGGAAATGGCATATTATACCGGACGCAGTCTTGCTACATTCAAAAGGGATTTCAAGAAAGTAAGTGAGCTCACCCCTCAGAAATGGCTGATACGCCGTAGGCTGGAGGCTGCTCGCCACTTAATCCTTAAGGGAGGCAGAAAGGTGTCGGAGATATGCTTTGATGTCGGTTTCAAGAACCTTTCTCATTTCTCCAAACTATATAAAGAGATGTATGGCATGGCTCCAACATTATCTGCAATTTGAGCTTTATGACAAAATAGTTTGAGCTTCGTAACAAAGCAGTGATAATTTTTTTCATATAATTTTGCATCAGAAAATCAAACAATCAAAATAATATGGAAAGTATATTTGAAAGAGACTGTAACGGTGAGGTTGTATCTCCTAAGGATCCGGGATATGAATTGCTTATCGATGATATTTTTTCCTGCATGGAAACTGCTCAGGAACTTTCTACAGTAAGCATCCGGGATCAAAAACGTGTCCACGAACTGATGGGAAAAATTCTTGGTAAGCCGCTTCCTGAAAGCACTACGGTACTTCCTCCGTTATATATAGACTACGGTAAACCGGTAACAATTGGAGAAGACTGTTTCATCCAGCAATGCTGCACGTTCTTCGGCCGTGGGCAGATCACGATCGGAAATGGTGTCTTCATCGGTCCGAAGTGCAACCTTATCACCATCAACCATGATGTGAATCCTGACAACCGAAGTGCGACTTATGGCAGACCTATCGTAATAGAAGATAAGGTGTGGATTGGAATCAACTCTACGATTTTGCCCGGGGTAAGAATCGGTTATGGTGCGATAGTTGGAGCCCAGAGTGTGGTAACACACGATGTGCCGCCGATGACAATAGTTGCCGGAAATCCGGCTCGTGTAATCAAGACAATAGAGCAGTAGAAAAAGATAGGGTGAAAACTTGAAACAGCCACTAATATGAAAAGAATTCTGTTTATTTTAGTCGCAATGATTGGATGGTTGTCTGTTGATGCGAAGACGCTGATAATATATTACAGCTATACCAATAATGTAGAGAAAATAGTCAACGAACTCAAAAGCCGGATAGATGCCGACGTAGTTGAAATAGAACCGGCAGAGAAGGGTCTTGACTATGCTGCCAACAACTATGCAATCGGAAGTGCGCAGATTGGAGCCATAAAGAATAATCCTGACGCGAGTTCATCATATCCACCAATCGACCCGGTGAATGTAAATCTGGATGTATACGATACCATAATCATAGCAGCTCCATTATGGTGGAGTCAGATGGCGGCTCCTCTTCAGACCTATCTCTTTCACAATGGCAATAAAATGGCAGGAAAGAATATCGGTCTAATAGTATCAAGCGCAAGTAGCGGCATAAGCGGAGTTGAGGCAGATGCGAAACGTCTTATTCCCGATGGTCATTTCTTGAGTCCCAGTCTATGGATTCGCAGTTCCCAGACATCGAACGCCTCATCAATGTTGGAAAATTGGCTTAATGACATTGACTATGAGGAACTGACCACCGGCATTGACCGTGTAACCAACGATGTAGCGGCAGACTTCACAGTATATAGCTTGTCAGGTCAACAGCTGATGTATAAATCCAAATCCATTGACTCTCTAAAGTCGGGAGTCTATATAATTAATGGAAATAAAACCGTTATATAACAATGAAAAGAATATTAATAATGCTATTAAGCATAGCCAACATTTTCAATCTTATGGCACAGACAAAAATAGTACAGACAGCAGGGCGTGATGCGCTTGGTGAATTTGCTCCCGAGTTTGCCCGGTTAAATGACGACATCCTCTTTGGAGAGGTGTGGAGTAGAAACGACCTCCTTTCTCTGCGCGACCGCAGTTTGGTAACGATCACTTCTCTAATCTCGCAGGGGATCACCGACAGCTCGCTCACATATCATCTTCAGGAAGCAAAGAAAAACGGAATCACCCGAATCGAGGCGGCCGAAATAATCACCCATATAGCATTCTATGCCGGATGGCCAAAGGCTTGGGCTGCGTTCCGTCGTGCCAAGGATGTGTGGAATGATGATATAAAAGGGGATGAGGCAAAGGCAGCTTTCCAGCGTCAGATGATTTTCCCCATTGGAGAGCCAAACACAGCGTATGCCAAATACTTCATCGGCAACAGTTATCTCGCACAGATTTCTGATTCCCAGATCCCTTTTGCAAATGTCACATTCGAGCCTGGATGCCGCAATAATTGGCATATCCACAAAGCTGAAAAAGGGGGAGGGCAGATGCTTGTAGGCGTTGCCGGACGCGGATGGTATCAGGAGGAAGGGAAACCTGCTGTAGAGATCCTTCCCGGAACCGTGATTCATATACCTGCCAATGTTAAGCATTGGCATGGGGCGGCCAAAGATTCATGGTTCGCACACTTGGCATTCGCCGTGCCGGGAGAAGAGTCAGAAAACGTATGGCTCGAACCTGTTACCGACGAACAGTATCTTTCAATTGAATAAACACTCCGTGGGAACATGTTCGAATACATTTTATTGGACTAATCGATGTAATCGCATAATCCTAATTGAAAAACCTCCAAAATTCCCTAAAAGAGATTTCTTTGGGGGATTTTGGAGGTTTTTCCCAAACATGGAATAAATTAAATCCCGGAATCAAAAAGGAAGTTCACAAAACTATCGCAGAGCTTTGTAAGAGGAGAGTCATTAGTTTTTTAATAAAATGATTGCAGTGTCAACCATTTTAGAGGGTGTAGTGTTTTTATATAATGAAAGTACAAAATACAACTATAAAATGAACGATAAGATATTCACCCCATTCAAGCTCGGAACTCATACGATTAAGAACCGTATTATCCGAAGTGCAACAAACGATCATCTCGGTAATCTTGACGGCACTGTCAGCGATGCAGAGATTGAAATGTATGATATCCTTGCAAAGAATGACATCGGTACGATTATAACAGGGCATATCAGTGTTAGTCCCGATCTGGGTCTTCGAGCTGACGAAGCCCAGCTTTGTATCGGCGATGACAAATTTATCAAAGGATTAAGCCGTATTCCTGAGACAATCCATAAATATGATTCATTAGCCATTGCTCAGATTTCAATGGCAGGACCAAAAGGATTGAAACCATTCGATTTCAATGATTTGTCAACAGAAGAACTGGAAGAGATAAGAGATTGGTTTATTGCAGCGGCAAAACGTGCAAAAGAAGCCGGTTTCGATGGTGTGCAGGTTCATATAGCCCATTGGTATCTCCTTCAGGCTATTGTCAATACAGACCTCAATCATCGCACGGATAAATATGGCGGAAGCAAGGAAAATTGTCTGCGTCTTCCTCTTGAAATAATTGAAGGGATAAGAAAGGCATGTGGCAAGGACTTTATCGTGACGGTAAAACTAAATGCTCACAATTCTTTGCAGCCAGAAAATGATCAGGAACTCCTTAATTATTATGCCTCAAAATTGAGTGAAGCCGGTGTTGACTTAGTTGAAATCAGCGGTACAGACTTTAATCGTAAAGATAGGAAAGCCGAACTCTATTATCTCGAAGAGGCAAAAAGATTAAAGGAAGCGCATCCAGATATTATCCTATCGCTTGTCGGCGGTATCTTCAGTGAAGAAACCATCAATAAGGCATTGGAAGTAACCGAATTTGCCTCCCTTGCAAGGACTTTACTTACCCAGCCGGATTTTATCGACAAAATGAAGGCCGGCGAACTGTTGAAATCNCGTTGCATTCATTGCAACAAATGTTTTGAGATATTTGCCACTAAATATGAACGCTGTGTTTTTGGTCCCGTAATTCATAAGCTTGAAGAAACATTCAAGGTAAATTAACGTTCCTGCTCGTTCAAGCACAGGCGACAGCATTAAGATCTGTGCTTGAACGAGCAGGAACGGNCGCAGAAAGATAGAAAACTATCTAACATATTTGGTGGATAGAGCTTAAACTCGGTGATTCTGACAGGTTAGTTATTAGCGGTTGCCAGCCTGCGGAATAGAGATGGACTATTGCCTGTTGACTTCTTAAACATCCGAGAGAAATGCTGAGGATATTGGAATCCNAGCTTGTATGCAATCGTGTTTATGTCATGTGTAGTTGTTGAAAGCAGTTTCTTTCCTTCACAAACGATTCGACGCGTGATCATTTCCTGNGCTGATAATCCGGTATTCTTTTTTATTAAGTCGCCAAAATATCCTACTGATAAGTTAGCCTTGTCAGCAAAATAAGCTACGGTGGGCTGAAACTCAATTACATTCGTATCGTTAAAATATGAGTTCAAGTCTCTTTCGAAGCTCTTGACAATTTCAGAATTCACCTTGCTGCGGGTGATGAATTGTCGATCGTAAAAGCGGTTCATATATTCCAACAAGAGGTTGATGCCGGCGCATAATAGTCTGCCTGAATGGCGGTCGATGGGATGTTCAATTTCGCGCCGGAGTCTGTCTAAGCAGTCAATAAATATAGAATGTTCGTCATCAGAAAGATGCACGGCCTCATTATTGGCATAGCTAAAAAAGGAATAATCATGCAGCTTTTCAGCTAATACTGTTCCATATGCTATATCGGGATGGAATAACAATCCTGTTACATCCGGGCGTTCATTATCCGAATCTCCAATATTTTCAATATGCTGTCCGGGAGAGAAAGTCACAACCGAGCCTTTCTGAAAATCATATATCTGCCGACCGTAACGCATAGAGCATTGAGAGCCTTTTTTCAAGAAAAGCGCATATAGTTCGTAGTNATAGTGAGCCNAGGGAATTATATTTGAAGCCTCTTTCAAATCCACAACTGCAACAAGCGGATGGTAGGTGGGAAGACCCACTACATGGTTATATGTCTCGATTGAATCGATGATGATTTTATCCATAAGTAGCTGCGAATAATTAATCGATATATTTTTAAGTAGTTGGGCATATCTTGAATGCTCAAAAGTAACTCCTTTTTATATGTTCAATAATTTTAACAGCCATTCATTTCGAAGAATGAACTGTAGCCTATTACAAAAATAGTAAAAAAATTACAATTCTATCAATATCAGTCAGCGAATATGGTAGGAATATATGCGAATAGGTTAGNAGGATCATAAATAGAAGGTATTAATTTTGCAATATGAAAATGAAAACCTTTTTATCCGCTTTGATTGCGGTTTCATCAATGACAATAAACGCGAAAGATATGAATACAGAAACCATCAAGCTTCCGGCAGAGGAACTGACCGTTACACAGGAATGGGACAAGNTGTTCCCGAAAAGTGAGAAAGTTGAGCATAAGAAAGTAACATTCCCTAACCGTTACGGCATAACACTTGTAGCGGATATATACATGCCTAAAGATGTAAAGGGTTTGCTTCCTGCCGTCGCAGTATGCGGTCCGTTTGGAGCGGTAAAGGAACAAAGTTCGGGTTTATACGCACAAGAAATGGCAGAACGTGGATTCTATGCCTTGGCATTCGATCCCTCTTTCACTGGCGAAAGCGGAGGCCATCCGAGATATATGACCTCTCCAGACATCAATACTGAGGATTTTAGTGCGGCAATTGATTATCTTGTCACTAATCCTATGGTCGATCCCGAAGCTGTAGGAATCATCGGCATTTGCGGATGGGGAGGCATAGCCATAAATGCAGCTGCTTCCGATCCTCGCATAAAGGCAACCGTCGCTTCCACTATGTACGACATGAGCCGTGTTGACTCCAATGGATATTTTGATAGTGAAGACAGTGCGGAAGCTCGTATTGAGAAGCGCAAAATACTTGCCANACAGCGCACTGATGACTTCCGCACAGGCACTCCCAAACTCGCCGGAGGTGTGCCGGAAGTTCTTCCCGATGANGCNCCCGGTTTTNTCAAAGACTATCATGCCTATTATAAGACAAAACGTGGTTACCACCCAAGATCTCTCAATTCAAACGGCGGACGTAATATCACGGCAGTAATNCCCTGGATAAACTCACCGTTGATGAGTCGTGCCGATGAGATTGAAAATGCAGTAATGATAATTCACGGGGAAAAGGCGCATTCATTCTATTTCGGCAGTGATGCTTACAAAAGNCTCAATATAGTTCCGGGTAANGACAACAACAAGCTCTTCATGGTAATACCCGGCGCCTCACATACAGATCTTTACGATCAAAAAGATAAGATCCCTTTTGATGCCATTGAAAGTTTCTTCCATGAATACTTGAAATGACATTAAGGACAATACAAATTATTGAGACATCCACCATTATTATAATCNATCNACTAAGATANGTTAATGCCGGGGCNCATCTGAAGTGACNCNGGCATTTTAACATATNTNAGNGNATAGATTATAAATAAAGCTATGAAGAAATTTTTTTGACCATTCACAGCTCATAATATGCACGCCAAGAATCGACTTGTGCGTTCCGCCACCTGTTCTCTGAANAAATTGGCGCANTATTTGCATANATATAAATACNNAATNAAATTTTTCGGGAAATATTGCAAATGTAATGTANAATGCNTTATATTTGCATTACAAATAAATAAAAATGATAGAATATGTCACAAGCCACAATATCCATTAGAGTAGATCAGAGTCTAAAAAATAAATTCGACTCTATGTGTGAGGCGTTTGGGATTAGTGCCAGTGCAGCCTTTAATATTTTCATGCGTACAGTGGTAAGAGAACGCCGTATCCCGTTTGAGATAAGAGCTGATGAGTCTGTTATAACTCGTCAGAAAGCTTGGAATGCCCTTGAGGCCATGCGTCATACAGTGGCGGANTCAGGATTTCCGGAACCTACGCTTGATGAAATNAATGAAGAGATAAAAGCATCAAGAAATGCAAGACGATAAGAAAATATTCGCTGTNNTTGACACTAATGTTTTAGTGTCGGCTCTTTATTCTTCTAAAGTAACATCACAACCTTTGCGGGTGGTACAGGCTGTTATTGATGGTTATATTATACCTTTATATAATTCAGAAATTATTGAAGAATATAAAGATGTTCTTTCAAGGGCAAAATTTAATTTTAAACCTGAGTTAATTAATANTCTTCTTTCAGNTTTCATTGAATTAGGNTTNGACACGTGTCGAACCCCTGTTTTAAACGAAAGTTTTCCAGATAAGGATGATATGGTGTTTTATGAGNTNGCCCTTACCGTGAAGGATTCTTATGTNGTAACTGGAAATATTAAACATTTCCCGGTTAAACCATTTATTGTTACGCCAGCCGANATGGTTGAAATTCTAAGAAATCACAGTTTNATAGATTAGTTCAATATAAAAAATGGGTCAGGAACAATTTTCAGTGAAGGAGCGAACCGGCGTTCGCACNAAAGAACCGAAGGAATATAAGGTGATATTTCATAACGACGATTTCACTACGATGGAATTTGTGATTGAAGTACTGCGCACGGTATTCTATAAGGATTTCACCGCTGCTTATGCCATTATGCTTGATGTCCATAAAAAAGGGAAGGGGGTGGTAGGCACATACACCTACGACATGGCTACAACAAAGCGAGACCGCGCCACCGAACTTGCCCGAGAAGAAGGTTTCCCTCTTAAAATCACAATCCAAGAAGCCTGAATAATTCAGTTTTAGCCATGCTCAAACTGAGGGTTGTAAGTAATGAAAGCTGAAGGTTATAAGTTAAGAAGGTTNTAAATTATAAGATTACGCTTGTAAATCTTATAACCTTATAACCCNATAACCTCATAACCTTATTAAATATATAAATAAATGGAATTTACAAACGAAGCACTCGAAATACTGGAAGAAGCCAAGACGCTTGCATTTACATTGCGCCATGAATACCTCCTTCCCGAACATTTCCTTCGAGTGGCATTGCATCATAAAGAGNTTATCGAAACATTCNATGAAATGGATGCCGATATCGAACCCCTTTCCAAAAGTCTGGATGATTTTCTAANACGCCAGGAGAAAGTTCCTGAAGATATGGAGTTCAAATTGAGCCTCTCCAATCAATTTGAAGATTTNCTGCATGANGTGGAAGATTATCAGTTTGCNGCAGAAGCAGAGNTGGTGGGGGTGCCCCATTTAATCTCNTCCCTNCTTCAACTNGACAATTCCAATGCCTCATATCTTCTCGGAAAGGCAATAGATTGGAACACGGGNGANTTTCTCTCNCTNATCATAGCTGCCTANGGAGGAGAGGATTCAAATGATGAAATNCCTGCCATGGCAATGGGGGAGAACGAACCATCCGCACCCTCAGACAAGGGGAAAAATAAGAACGACAGCTGGAGAAGTTTCGTAACCTGCATNAACGACGATGTAGAAAGAAGAAATCCATTGATTGGNCGCGAACGTGAACTNGCTCGCACAATTCAGGTGTTATGCCGAAAAGATAAGAATAATCCGTTGCANGTCGGCGAACCCGGTGTCGGAAAGACAGCCCTTGTCTATGGACTCGCCNGGATGATAAATGAAGGGAGNGTGCCCGATCGACTGAAAGGTGCAAAGATTTNTGGACTTGAGATTGCCTCCCTTCTTGCAGGCACNCAATTCCGCGGCGACTTTGAAAAGCGATTGAAGACCATCATGGATGGCGTGGCTAAAGAGGAAAATGTAATCATTTATATAGATGAGATCCATAATCTTGTGGGAGCCGGAGCCACAGGGGAGGGGTCGATGGACGCATCCAATATGCTCAAACCCTATCTGGAATCGGGCAAGATCCGCTTTATCGGTTCCACCACCTTTGATGAGTATAANCGATATTTCGCGAAGAGCAAAGGATTAGTGAGACGTTTCAGTCAGATTGATATCATAGAGCCATCAGTTGATGAGGCAATAAATATNCTAAATCAATTGAAGGGGAGTTATGAGTCATATCACGGCGTAACCTATCTGCCCGAAGCGATTGATTACGCTGTGAAGGGGAGTGCGCGTCATATCACCGATCGCTTCCTGCCCGATAAAGCTATAGATCTTATCGATGAAGCCGGTGCGTATCGGCAGGCACATAAGAACGTAGAAGAAGAAAATTNATCAGAAAAGGGCAATATCATAGATAAAGAATTAATCGCTGAAATCCTCTCAAAGGTATGCAAGATTGATGCCGTTTCGATGCGCAAAGATTCCGTGGCATCGCTTGAAGATCTCGGAGAAAGGATTGGCGGGCGTATTTATGGGCAAGATGATGCAGTCCGTGCCGTAACTGAGGCTGTTCAGATGTCGAGAGCCGGACTAAACGACGACAACAAACCCTTGGCGTCGCTTCTCTTTGTTGGCCCTACCGGAGTGGGGAAGACCGAGCTCGCCAAATCGCTTGCCGAGGAATTGGGGATCGGACTTGTGCGCTTTGATATGAGCGAATATGCCGAGAAACANACAGTAGCCAAGCTTATCGGTTCGCCGGCAGGATATGTGGGGTATGAGGATGGNGGTCTTCTCACTGATGCTATACGCAAGACCCCTGATTGCGTACTTCTCCTTGATGAGATAGAGAAGGCGCATCCCGATATCTATAATATCCTCCTTCAGGTGATGGACTATGCAAGTCTGACNGACAGCAAGGGGAATAAAGCCGACTTCCGCAATGTCGTGATCATCATGACCTCCAATGCNGGNGCGAGATATGCNTCNCAGGCCAATGTAGGATTTGGTAGCACTGTTTCGGCAGGAAGTGCAATGATGAAGCAGGTGAAGAAAACGTTCCAGCCTGAATTTCTTAACCGTTTATCCGCCACGGTGATGTTCAATGATATGGACCGACATATGGCATCCTTGATACTTGACAAGAAATTGCGTGGATTGGAAGATAAGTTGAGATCGAAGAATGTAACCCTCTCGCTCAGTGAAGAGGCGCGCGAACATCTTCTTGCCGCCGGCTTCTCAAAAGAATATGGAGCCAGAGAGATGGATCGNGTNATNGGANNNGAANTNAANCCNATTNTAATGCGTGAGATNCTNTTTGGNAANNTGAAAGAGGGTGGGGAGGCCGTGGTGGGGCTCTCAACCGATAATAAATTAGAATTAAGATGATTTATCAGATATTTGAAGATGTATTAGANTTTCCCGACCCTCGTTTGGGTGAGGACGACGGACTCTTTGCCATTGGAGGNGACTTGTCNGTNGATCGNCTTCTGTTNGCNTATTCNATNGGNGCCTTTCCCTTGGTTNTCNTTCCGCGACTANNNNGANCCGATGTGGTANTGNCCGATGNANCGNTTTGTNATNTTNCCNGAAGAGATNCATNTTTCCCATTCNATGCGAAATATGATGAATAAAGGGANATATNNNGTNACNATGAATCGAGATTTCCGNGGAGTGATTNAGGGCTGTTCGGAGAAGAGGATAGAGGAAGANGGNGCATGGCTTGGAGANAAGATGATAGANGCGTATAGCCGTCTTCACGAGATCGGNTTTGCTTCCAGCGTGGAGGTATGGAATGGCGATCGGCTTGTCGGCGGTCTTTACGGCGTCACGATAGGCAACGCCTTCTTTGGCGAGAGCATGTTTTCGAGGGANCCGGGAGCCAGCAAGCTGGCTTTGATTCATCTTGCCCGCACAATGCAAGAGCGTGGAGGTAAACTCATAGATTGCCAATTCGAGACTCCCCATCTCAAAACGATGGGTGGCAGATTCATCCCCTACNACGAATATTTGAAGATAGTCAGGAAGCCGGGATGGCTGCAACAATAACCTCCAGGGTATGAAAATTATCCTTATCTCAGGCTATGCCACTCTATATCCTACGATCCACCACCATACTAACCCGCGGAGGCGGGTTTCATAATTGCTAACCTCGGGTTTACTTCCTGCCGTTTAAGAAACGGCAGGAAGTAAACCCGAGGCTTTTATCTACAAGGCTCTGCCTCCGGAGGAGGTTGCATATCTCTTATGTTTCAATATTTTTTACATGTTACTTACCATGTAACAACCTTATCAACTATATTCTGCTGCTCTGTAGAGGTACGGCGCAAATATATTCGAGTTGTTTCAATGCTCTCATGTCCCATAAGGTCTGCTAACAGAGAAAGATCATTAAACTTTTCCAGAAAGTTTTTGGCATAACGATGTCGGAACGAGTGAGGATAAACCACCTTGGAATTCAGTCCATATTTTGAAGCATATTGTTTTAACTGTTGGGATATTCCTCTTGGTGTAATCGGTTCACCAAATCTATTGAGAAATAAGTAACCAGATTCTCTGTTCTGTTTGCTTAACCATTCGGTTGCTTCTAAACGTAGATGCTTAGGAATGAAAATTCGTCTGATTTTACCTCCTTTTGTGTAAAGATCAAAGTAACCGATTTTCACATGTTCCACTTTAAATTGAATTAATTCACTTACACGGGCACCGGTTGCAGCAAGGAAACGAACAACAAAATACCATACACGATTTTCTTCATGTTTTAGTCTATTCTTAAAGAAATTGTAGTCAGCATTGCTAATCACATTTTCAAGAAAAGAACGATTCTGGACTTTTACAGATTTCAACCTAAGTCGTGATCGTTTAAGATAATCCAGATACTTGTTGATCGCTTGGATTCGCAAGTTGACTGTTTTAGGACTAAACTTTTCGATAAGATGAGTTTTGTATAGCAAGAGGTTTTTCTTGCTTACAGTTTTGTAGAGTGAGATGAATTCATTCACCGCGTAGCAATATGCCTTTATCGTATTTTTGGCCATATTGCACTCCACAAGATGATTTTCAAATTGTTCTATCATAGATATTATTATGAATTAGTATCATAATAATAGACTAAAAATATTATTATTATCGTCTGACAATTCCTATTATGAGAAGATACTCGCGTCTGGTGAAGTAAGGTGCATCGACGATGAAATACCATTTGAGATACCTGATTCGTGGGTGTGGTGTAGATTGGAACAAATATCAAGTTACATTCAAAGAGGCAAATCACCCAAATACAGTATGATAAAAGAAATCCCGGTGATTGCCCAGAAATGTAATCAATGGTCTGGATTCCAAATAGAGAAAGCACAATTCATTGAACCTGCTTCATTGAAGGGATATAATAACGAGCGTTTATTGCGGAATGGCGATTTAATGTGGAACTCCACAGGGTTAGGCACATTGGGGCGTATCGCAATATACTGGGATAATCTCAACCCTTACGGTATTGCGGTGGCTGATAGTCATGTGACAGTTATCAGGCCTTTTGATAAAGAAATACAGTCAAATTATCTTTATGCCTATTTTTCAAGTCCAACAGTTCAGCTTGTAATAGAAGAAAAGGCAGATGGAAGTACTAAGCAGAAAGAACTTTCAACAAGTACAGTCAAATCATATCTTATACCATTACCACCAAAGGATGAGCAGGTTAGGATCATAGATAAAATTCGTCAGTTAAATCCGATTATTGAGAAATACGGAAAGTTATATGATTCACTCGAATTACTAAATAAAAATCTGAACATTGAATTAAAAAAGTCCATCCTTCAGGAAGCGATCCAAGGCAAGCTTGTACCTCAACGTACCACAGAGGGGACAGCAGAGGAATTGTTCGAAAAAATTAATGCTGAAAAAATACGGCTTGTCAAAGAGGGTAGGCTGAAAGCATCTGCCCTCAAAGGAGAAAGGCGCATCTTCAAAGGTGATGATAACAAGTACTACGAGAATAAAAATGGTAATATTGTCTGTATTGATGAAATTATACCATTTGATATCCCTCCGACGTGGCAATGGAGTAGAGTCGGTTCGATATTAAATATTTGGTC
>JAAVDD010000030.1 GCA_014801985.1 Bacteroides sp. | reverse complement strand
TATTAGAAATGCTGATTCTTATTCCTTGCATTTAGCTGCGATGAACATGCGGTTCATGCGGCCGATATTGGCGAGCTTGATGTTCTTCGGACATTCGGCTGAGCAAGCACCTGTGTTGGTGCAGTTACCGAATCCGAGCTCATCCATCTTAGCCACCATTGCGCGGACACGACGGTCTTTCTCAACTTCTCCCTGGGGAAGAAGAGCGAGCTGGCTGATCTTAGCTGAAACGAAGAGCATTGCAGAACCATTCTTACAAGCAGCTACGCAAGCACCGCAACCAATACAGCTTGCAGAATCCATAGCCTCATCAGCCTTCACCTTGGAGATGGGAAGGTTGTTGGCATCCTGCGCACCGCCGCAGTTGAATGATACGTAACCGCCGGCTTGCTGGATCTTGTCGAATGCGTTACGATCCACCATAAGATCCTTGATCACAGGGAACGCAGCTGAACGCCAAGGCTCCACAGTGATAGTCTCGCCATTGGCGAAACGACGCATATAGAGCTGGCAGGTAGTAGCGCCTGTTGCAGGACCGTGGGGATGTCCGTTGATATAGAGCGAGCACATACCGCAGATACCCTCGCGGCAGTCGTGGTCGAACACGATAGGCTCCTCGCCCTTCTCGATAAGAGTCTCATTCAGGATATCGAGAGTCTCCAGGAATGAAGTGTCGGGTGTGGTCTCTACATCATTGTAAGTCACAAAAGCACCCTGTGCCTTAGGGCCGGCCTGACGCCACACCCTAAGATTGACTTTCATTATATTTTCTTCCATTTTGAATTTCAGTTTTTGGGGTTAGAGCTGTGGCTTAAGACTTGTAGTTACGTGTCTGAACCTTGATAGCCTCATAGTGGAGAGGCTCTTTGATAAGCTCAGGAGCCTTATCATCGCTGCCTTCATATTCCCAGCAGCTCACGTAGAAGCAGTTCTCGTCGTCACGTTTTGCCTCGCCTTCCTCAGTCTGGTATTCTGTGCGGAAATGACCGCCGCAGCTTTCGTTACGGCTCAATGCGTCGTAAGCGATAAGCTCACCCATTGTGATGAAGTCGTTGAGACGGAATGCCTTGTCAAGCTCGATGTTCATGCCGTCCATTGTGCCGGGCACGAAGAGATCCTTCTCGAATACCTTGCGGAGATCCTTAAGCTTGCTGAGTGCGAGCTCAAGACCCTCTTTATCGCGTGCCATACCCACATATTCCCACATGATGTGGCCGAGTTCCTTATGGATTGAATCTACTGAACGAGTTCCCTTGATATTCATCAGCTTCTCCTCATCGGCGATACACTTAGCCTCGGCAGCGTCAAACTCCGGAGTGTTTGTCTGGAAATGAGGCACTGTGATCTGGTCGCTAAGATAGTTCTGGATTGTATAGGGAAGCACGAAGTAACCGTCGGCAAGACCCTGCATAAGAGCCGATGCACCAAGACGGTTTGCACCATGGTCGGAGAAGTTACACTCACCGATTGCGAACAGACCCTTCACTGAAGTCTGGAGCTCATAGTCAACCCAGATACCACCCATTGTATAGTGGATAGCGGGGAAGATCATCATCGGGTTGTAATAGTTCACGCCGTTATGCTCCTTGGCAAATTCACCGGGGTTAACGTCTGTGATCTCCTCATACATATCGAAGAGGTTACCGTAGCGCTGACGCACAACGTCGATACCAAGGCGGTTGATAGCCTCAGAGAAATCGAGGAATACGGCAAGACCGGTATTGTTGACACCGAAACCTGCATCGCAACGCTCCTTGGCTGCACGAGATGCAACGTCACGGGGAACGAGGTTACCGAATGCCGGATAGCGACGCTCAAGATAGTAGTCGCGATCCTCTTCGGGGATATCGCTACCCTTGATCTGACCTTTCTGAAGTTTCTCGGCATCCTCTTTCTTCTTCGGAACCCAGATACGGCCGTCGTTACGGAGAGACTCAGACATAAGGGTGAGCTTAGACTGCTTGTCGCCGTGAACGGGGATACATGTCGGGTGGATCTGAACGAATGCGGGGTTAGCGAAGTAGGCACCCTTACGGTAGCAAGCCATCGCAGCGGAGCAGTTGCAACCCATTGCGTTAGTGGAGAGGAAGTAGGTGTTACCATAACCACCGGTTGCGATAACAACTGCATGAGCGGCGAAACGCTCGAACTTACCTGTCACAAGGTTCTTGGCGATGATACCGCGTGCACGCTCCACACCATCCTTATCCTTGATAAGCACGAGTTCGTGCATTTCATAACGGTTGTAGCTCTTCACCTTGCCAAGCTGGATCTGACGGTTGAGCGAGCTGTATGCACCAAGAAGGAGCTGCTGACCTGTCTGACCCTTGGCATAGAATGTACGGCTTACCTGTGCACCACCGAAAGAACGGTTGGCAAGAAGGCCACCATATTCGCGTGCGAAAGGAACACCCTGTGCCACGCACTGGTCGATGATATTGTTGGACACCTCAGCCAGACGATAAACGTTGGCTTCACGGGCGCGATAGTCGCCACCCTTCACTGTATCATAGAATAGACGGTAAACAGAGTCGCCGTCGTTCTGATAATTCTTTGCTGCGTTGATACCACCCTGAGCCGCGATGGAGTGTGCGCGACGGGGAGAATCCTGGATGCAGAAATTGAGCACGTTGAAACCGAGCTCTGCAAGAGTCGATGCTGCGGATGCGCCGGCAAGACCGGTGCCCACTACGATTACATCGAGCTTACGCTTGTTGGCGGGGTTCACCAGTTTCTGATGAGCCTTGTAGTTGGTCCATTTCTCAGCGACAGGACCCTCCGGGATTTTGGAATCAGCCGGATTCATAACTTTTACTTTATCTAAATTTGCCATATCGCTAATTTACTTGTGGGGGTTTGCATTGGGGATTGCGTTCATCTCAGGTTCGGGCTGGTTGTCGGATGCTTCGAGATAGTCGAAGAATGCTACAACACGACCCAGACTCTCGCTGCGCACCTGAAGCTCTTCAAGCTGCTCTGCAGCTGCAGGGTTGTTCTTGAGATATTCCTTAGCCTCCGGAGAGCTCATCTGCTCAGCCTGAGAGCGGATACCCTGCTCCATCTGACGGATACCCATGGATACCTGCTCGTAGGGAGACATGCGGATCTGATTGCCGAGCTGTGCTGCGTCAGGACCGAAGTCTTTCTCAATCATGGCAGGAATCATATCCTTATACTGCTCGCGGAGCACGGGATCCTTAAGATAATCCTTGTCGTGTGCCTTCACAGTGAAGACGATGGCCTGTGCCACGAAGAGGGCGATAACGATGGTGGTCCACCAGCAGCCGATCTTCTTGAGGCGTGCGATCCAGATTTCATTGTCCCAACCGCAAGACTGGAACATTGACCAGAAGCCGTGGTTCATGTGGAACCAGAGGGCAATGAAGCCGATGATGTAGACGATAGGAGTCCACACGAGGCTGAAAGCCTCCTGGATGAAGAGGGTTCCGGCTGCGGGAGGAATGGCTGCCTCTACGCCGCGGATCTCCTGAAGCTGCATCTTAGCCCAGAACTGGATGAGGTGGACCACAAGGAATGCGAGCACAACGATACCGAGCACAAGCATGTTCTTGGAAGCCCACTCCACGCCGGCGGGGCGTTTCTCGATGGAGTAGCGCACATTACCGCGGGCCTTGCGGTTCTGGACCGTAAGCATCAACGCATAGATAATGTGGACGATGAATAGGAACGCGAGCCCTACTGAAGCGATGAGCGCATACCAATTTGCTCCTAAGAATTCGCAAATCGAATTGTACGCCGCAGGCCAGCAGATAGCTACAGCATTCATCACACAGTGAAATGTTACAAATAGGACAAGGCATGCACCCGTGAGGGCCATCACAAACTTACGTCCTACAGATGAGCATGATAACCACATAGCTGTTCTGAATTAAATTATTAGTTATTTTATTGATGTTCCTATGGTCAGTGCCCGTGGTCAGTGCCGGGCCGAATCCCATGATCCTCCTTGCGAGTGGTGGCTTTTACGGATTCTTTGCAAATTTATCAATATTTTAGCATAACTGAAAATTATTATCGAAATTTTTCTCTAATTTTATCATCATTTTTGAGGATATTAGTTTTTTGCCCCTGATGTTTTATGCATTAAATTAAAATATTTCATTTTTCCAGCCATTTTTACTTTGCATTCTGAAAAAAAATTCGTAACTTTGCGCCCACGTTGGTCTGGTAGCTCAGCTGGATAGAGCATCTGCCTTCTAAGCAGACGGTCCCGCGTTCGAATCGCGGCCAGATCACTCCCCTTTTAAAAATGAATCCCGGATAGCTCTTCTGAACTATCCGGGATTTTTTTTCTTATGATATTTATTTCTTCGGCTGAAGGCGGATTGCCGCTCCTCCACCCGGAGCAAGATGCAGACGAAGATTCTTCTTGGAATCCACATTCACCTTGCGGATGTTGTAGGCCTGCGGATTCTCCTTCCAATGGGCATCGGAAGCATCCTCATAGATAGTGGCCTCGAATTTCTCACCTTTCGGCAGGAAGCTCATATCGACCACCGCCACACGACCCTGGTCATCAGTTATGGCGCCAACATACCAGTCATCGGAATGCTTATCCTTACGCGCAACAGTGATGAAGCGGTTAGGCTCTGCCTCCAGATACTTGGAATCCGACCAATCCACGGGCACATCCTTAATGAATTGGAAAGCATCAGGGAAACGCNGCGGTANTTNTCNGGNAGGTCGCANNCCATCTGCANNGGNGANGGCATNGTNAGNTAAAGGGCNAGCTGNCGGGCNANNGTTGTNCCNGCCTGNGANTCCTTNCCTTCNNNNTAATAGCTCATNCGGGTTTCAAANAGNCCGGGNGTNTANTCCATCGGGCCTCCCTTTAGACGGGTGAAAGGAAGGATACAGGTATGCGAAGGGGGATTGCCGCCCATGGATTCAAACTCACCTCCGCGGGCCGATTCCTGAGCAAGCCAGTTGGGATATGTGCGGCAGAGTCCTGTGGGACGGGGAGCCTCATGGCTGTCAACCATTATCTCATAATCCGCTGCGCGCTCTATCACGTGCTTGNCATGATCCACCATCCACTGCGATGTGTGATGCTCCGAACGAGGGATGATAGCGCCGACATATCCTGTCTTAACGGCATCATANTTGTTATCNTTCATNAANTGGAAAGCGCGGTCGAGCTGCTTCTCATAATCGGAGGCATTGGCGGCNGTCTCATGATGCATGATGAGTTTCACACCCTTCTCCTTTGCATAGTCGCGGAGCGTGGGAAGATCAAAATCGGGATAGGGCTTGTCGAAAAGGAACTGACGGTTCTTACGGTAGCTCGCCCAGTCTTCCCAGCCTTCATTCCAACCCTCCACGAGAACGCCATCAAGTCCGTTGGCAGCTGCAAAATCAATATATTTTTTCACATTCTCAGTGTTTGCCGGATGACGCCCGTTGGGTTTGAGCTGAGAATAATCAGTCACTCCGGGTTTTGCCAAATGGTCATCGGAATAGGCCCATGTCTTTTGGTTTCCTGTGAACATCTCCCACCATACTCCGCAGAATTTCATCGGCTTGATCCAGGATGTNTCCTCAATCTTATTAGGCTCATTGAGATTAAGCACGAGCTGCGAGGCAAGTATGTCGCGCGCGTCATCGCTGACAATGATTGTGCGCCAAGGAGTATTGAAAGGCATCTGGAGATATGCACTCACCCCCAGACGGTCNGGAACAAGGTGAGATTTCATATCGAAATTCTCCGTATCCACATCAAGAAGCATTGCCGGATACCCGATCAGGGCAGCCTCATGCAGATTGACATANACCCCGTCATNCGTCTTCATCAGCATCGGGGTCTGGATTGTTGTCCCCCCCGTGCGCTGAGCCTCAGAATGGCGATGGTATTTTCCCAAAGCCTCCGGAAGATCAGTGAAAGTGGTCTCGGAGAAAAGATACTCGTCGGTGTCATAGTCTCCGGGGATGCAATAGAGCTTATGGTTGCCGTTGAAATTAAACTCTGTCAGCTCATCTTTCACGGTCAGATAATTCGGCCCGTTCTGCACCGGAAGTTCATAACGGAATCCCAGACCATCATCGAAAAGACGGAAACGCACGGTCAGCTCTCTTTCGGGCTGCGCGTCGGTCTTGGGGGCTTTTAGATTCACAGCCAACTCTCGGAAATGATCGCGTATGGAGGAATATTCACCCCACACCGGTTCCCAAGAGCGGTCAACGGTAACGGTATCGATACCCGCTATCGTGAAACCATCAATAAATGAGGTCTCATCTGCTTTGAGTCCAAGCTTACTGGGCTCCACGATAGTCTTTCCCTTATAGGAAAGGGAATAATAAGGCTGACCTTCAGGATTTACATCCACGTTAAGGCTCAGCTCCCCCGAAGGGGAAGTTATTCTTGACGCCGACAATTGCAATGCGGCGGAAAGCATGAGTAGAGATAAGGTATATTTCATTAGTAAATATGATATTATGTCCCATCATTAGAACGATGTTTCGAATTAAAAATTACATCCTCGTTCCTAAGAGTAATTTAGGGAGAAATGAAAATGAAGGAGCAAGCTTTTCGGCTTGCCCCTATTTAATAGGATTGCCACGGAATGGACCAAACTTAGTTTTCAAAGAATACATATCCGTAAGGATCAAGCTCATATGTAAGCCCGACAGTTTCATCCACACCTTTTATAAGGTTGGTCATAGTTGTGTTGGCCAATGAGATGGGAACGCGGATGGCTTTTGATTCTCCGGTCGGGTTCACCATCACGAGAAGAGTTTTGCCGGGGATACTGTAAGAGAAGCAGATTCCTGTGGCAGTAGAATAACCATAGAGATCTCCCCTTCTGACTTCAGCGGTTTTCACGAATACATCATTAATTGCCTTATACTCATCGCTAAGAGCCGTCGAGAAATCAAGAGTTCGGTAAGTGAAGAATGAGAGTTCTCCGGAAATACCGGTAGCGTCCATTCCGGAATAGATCATAGGCGTTCCATTGAGCATTGAAGCGCAGACATAAGCCGCGGGGATAGCGTCAACACTGCCGAAATAAGTGTCGAAATTATTCTCGGCAGCCACGTCGTGGTTGAATGCGTAGCGAAGAATGGAATCCCCTTCCGGCACTCCTCCAAGTGCTTCCTTAGCCTCCTTTATAAGCTCACTCGGCAACGCTTTCCCCTGAAACACCGAAGAAATCGTAGGGGCGCTGTTCCAGTCATAGATCATATCGAAACCGTAGTTGTAGAAATTGTTGTTGGCGGTTTCGGCGAGCATGATCAGATCCGGATTGACAGCACGGAGACCGTTTATAAGCACTCCCCAGGCTTCTGCCGACAGGCCATCCGCATAGTCGCAACGATANCCGTCTATTCCAACCTCCTTCACCCAATAGANCATCTCATCGAGCATCGCTTGTCGTGTCTCNGGATTATTGAAGTTGAGCTGCGCCACATCTGCCCATGTGCTTGCCTGCTTGATGTTGCCGTCCTCATCCTGTTCGTAGCGATCGGGATACTGTGTAACCCAGGGATGATCCCAGGCCGTGTGGTTGGCAACCCAGTCGAACAATACCTTCATCCCTTTGCCATGCGCGTTGTTGACAAGGGTTTTCACATCGTCGAGCGTTCCATATTTAGGATTCACCCCTCTGTAGTCTTTGATGCAGTAGGGAGAACCGATAGCATTCTNTCTCGCCCCTCACATAGATAGGCATNACCCAGAGGATATCGCATCCCATTCCGGAGATACGGTCGAGCTGCGCGTTGAGTCCTTTCAGGCAATCCTGGGTTCCGAAGAACCCGGGATTGGCTTGATAGATCACATTTTTTGAGACTTCCCTCCCTACTACCGGGGCTTCCGGGTTTTCGGGCATATCAATCTCGTAGGATGTACAGCCACCCATCATAAGCGCAGCGGCCGCAACCATTGAAGCTTTTATTATATTTTTCATTTACGTGCTTTGTTACGTTTCTTATTCTTCAGTTGTGCGCCTTGCGCATCAATCGCGATTGTATAATCCTGATCCAAAGTCAGCGTTATGTCGNCGAGCTGAGTGCCGTTTCCGTTGTTGAANATGAAGTTTTCGCTTTCTCCGTCTCCATAAACATAGAACACATCATATTTCACACCCGCTACTGTGGCAGTTCCNTCGGCAGCCTTGCCGGGCCATTTGCCGAACATTTCACCGGCATCNCCATAAGCATAGAGATANGTTGCNTCCCAGCCGGTGTTATTNTCCACGAAGAGNGTATATTTNGTGCCCTCCGGNTCGGGTTCCGGATCCGGATCCGGTTCAACTGCTCCACCNGGTGAGAATGTGTTCGGGTCAATCTCAGTNACACCNGACTTGNTGACCTCGAAATAGAGATTCNTGTCTAATCCGAACCCACTGATGAGATCGTGCTGACTACCNTTATCATTATTGTTGATGATAAAATTATAAGNGAGTCCNGNATCGCAGTTCGCAGCTCCGAGATCAAAGTAAGTATAGGTGGTNCCATTGATTGTNTCNGTTCCNGTCGGAGCCATTCCGGGCCATCCGCCNAAGAGTTCGGGTGATCCGTCNGCCCANGCATAGAGTGCAAGCTCGNTCCAGCCGGCAGCGTTGTAGATATATATGGCATATCCGTCATGCTGAATGCCTGATCCCGGAGTAATTTCNGTTGCCCCGGAAGGAGTCAGTTCAACATAGTAGTCCTTATCGAGAGTTACGCTGAANTCTGAAAGCTGATTNTCTCCGTTATCGCTGAATATGAAGTTGATGTTCAAGCCTTCNTTGGAAGCNCCNGTATCGAAATACTTATATGTCGTGCCGTTCAGGTTNACGGTTCCGGTTGGTTTGACACCGGGCCATCCACCGAATATTTCGGCATCACCCCATGCATAGCAGGTGAGATCACCGAAGCCGGAATTGTCGAGTACATAGAGAACATAACCGTCATGGTCGATTTCATCAGGAGCCGGAACAGTCTTGAAGTATTCCTCCCAGAAATAGATCATAACGTTGGCACGACCACCCACAGCCGGAGATTCATGATGAACCACAGGCACATCCTTAAGACCTCGCTCCTCACCCTGCTGCACATTATAGAATGTGTAACCGTCGGCAAGCGTCTTGCCTGCAACGAAATCTTTGGGATTAAGATAGATTCCCCATTTCACATCGGTGTCACCGGCTTTTTCAAGTTGCCAGCGAGTATCCCCCACGGCATCCATTCCACCGTTGAACTCACCAATGATATATATTTCATCGGTTGCTGATGTGGCCTGAGGCACGATGGCTTCAATCAGCTGGTAGCCGGCACGTGTCTCGAAGCGAGGGAACTCGCTCTCAAAGATGATCTCATCCTTGCTGCATGCCCCTAAGAGGGGGAGCAGCAGGAGGATAAAGAGATTATATATATTTAGCTTTTTCATATTGTTTTCCAGATATTAATAGTTAGGATTCTGAACCAATCCCGGGTTAACCATAAGGGCAACCTGAGGAAGCGGGAACCACTCATATTTACGGTCGCGTTTTGCGGGAAGCTCACGGTCTGTCTCTGTGGCGCGTCCAAAGAACCACCACTGACCCTGCGTGAACTTGTCGAAGCGACGGAGGTCGGTGCGACGGCGGTTGCCTTCGCCAAGGAATTCAATACCCCATTCGCTGAGCATCCAGTCCAGATCGAAGTTGTTGAAACCGGGACCCGGGTTTTCGATTTCCGAAAGATCTGCCGACGCGAAGTAGCGCTGACGCACTGTGTTGACAAGCTCTTTGGCTCCTCCTGCATTGCCGGCACGCAGACGGCACTCGGCGAGAGTATAATAAACCTCGGTTAAACGGAACTCAACTTCTGAAATATCGCAATAGTCTTTACCTGAAGAGGTCGGGGTGATCGGATAGCGGATCAGTCGATAACCGGTATTCGTCATACCCCAACGGGGGGACATTACCGGTTCGAGGTTACGGCCTGCATTGGTGAATGTTCCGCACTGGTCCACATAGATCAATGGTTCATCCTGAAGATCGGCATCTGCAAGAACCGGAGCACCACTCGCCCATTCATACTGCTGACCCATGAGGAAGAGACCTGTCCAGTTTCCTGCGGCGTCAGACTTATAGGGCTGCTTGCGGATATCCTTGTCATTCATGCGATCCAATGGTGCGCCGAGCTTGTCGCCATAGTCGAATATGAAGCTCTTGCCATCGCGCGTTCCGCAAATCTTGTTGCCGGCCATGATATAGTCCGAACCGGTGTTATCTTTTGAAGGAGCCAGACAACAGCAGTTCCAACCTGT
>JAAVDD010000029.1 GCA_014801985.1 Bacteroides sp. | reverse complement strand
TTGTTGATAACTTAGGCGGTCTTTTTCGGATGGTTACAGCCGACCTCATAAATTTGGTCGGCTCTTTTCGGATGGTTACAAATGAGTTGCTGTCGTACAGAATCCGTACAAAATGGTGCATAAAAACGCCTAACACTGACAGTTATCAGCATTAGGCGTTCTTGAATTGAAAATAGCCGAATACCTTTTAAATCAAGGCACTATGAGGCAATGTATTAAGTTTTATCGCTCAGTAACAGTCAATTACTATCAATATAAATCATTGATAATCAAACAATTACTTGCCGATGCAGAACCGGCTGAAAATAGTATTGAGGAGAGTGGAGGTTGTTATGGTGCCGGTGATTTCTCCGAGATGGTGGAGGGCCTCGCGCACATCCTGGGCTATGAAGTCGGCTGAGAGATGATCCGCAAGAAGCTGACGGGCACGACGTAATGATTCGCCTCCTCGTAATAATGATTCGTAATGACGCGCATTGGTCACCATTATGTCGCCTCCTTCCGTCTGCATGGAGAGGGCGTCGGAGGTCAGTGCCGATAGAAGGGTTCCTATCCCTTCTCCTGTGGAGGCGGAGAGCTGCAAGATGGGATTGGAATTATTGGAACTATCAGAGGAATTGGAATTATCGGATAACAAGCGGATTCCTCTTGATAGAAAATCAGCGTTTTTACAGGCATCTATCTTATTGAAGATGATATGCTGAAGAATGGATGAATCAAGATTTTTCTGCTTCTCTCTGATGTATTCCAATTGAGTTTCAATGTCAGAAGTAGTGTCCACAAGCCATAGGATTATGGCGGATCGCCGGATGCGGTCGGTGGCACGTTCTATGCCGATACGCTCCACTGAATCATCCGTTTCCCGTAGTCCCGCCGTATCGATAAAACGGAATAGAGTGCCGTCGATTTCACGTGTATCTTCGATAATGTCTCGTGTAGTGCCGGGAACATCGCTCACGATAGCCTTGTCCTCTTCGAGAAGTTGATTGAGGAGAGTCGATTTCCCGGCGTTTGGTTGTCCTGCAATGACCACAGGAATACCCTCCTTGAAAGCCTTGCCTACCGAGTAAGAGCGAGCAAGACGATCCACTTCATTAATCACCTTGTCTGCCAGAAGAGCAAGATGCTGACGATCTGCAAATTCGACATCCTCTTCCGAGAAATCGAGTTCGAGTTCAAGCAAGGAAGCGAAATCAATCAACTGCTGCCGCAACCCTTCAAGTCGCTTAGAGAATTGTCCGTTGGCCTGAAGCATTGCAAGGCGATGGGCCGAGCGCGAAGAAGAGGCTATGAGATCAATGATTCCTTCAGCCTGGGCGAGGTCAATGCGCCCGTTGATAAAAGCGCGCTGCGAAAACTCACCCGGACCTGCGGCACGCGCACCTGAGCGTATCAGAAGATTCACAATCTCACGTTGAATCCACCTCGAACCATGACACGCTAATTCAATAACATCATCACCTGTGTAGGAATTGGGGGCTAAGAAGAGGGTAGCCACCACCTCATCCAGAGTCTCACCTGCTTCATTGACAATACGCCCCAGATGAGCCGTATGCGAGTCACAACCCTTAAAGTTTTTTCCACGCCATACGGAACCTGTGATGTCAAGTGCTTCCGGGCCCGATATGCGTACTACGGCTATGCCTCCCGTACCCGGAGGGGTAGAGACGGCCACGATTGTGTCCTTCGAGAAAGAGATAGGGGAGGGGCTGTGGAGAGACGTAGCCGCAGTCTCAGTGTTGTCGGCTGAATGATTTATCGGTGGTTCCATTCCTTGAAAGAGGCTTTAGATTCTATTTGGTTTTCAATATTGTCAGGTAGTTCGGCGAAGAAATCATATCCGGTCAACTGCTCCACCTCGTCAATAGTCATTGAATAATTCTCCATATTTCCCGGAGATGCCATGTTGGGATACACGAAAGCGATTCCTCTCGGCGAGTCAAGATATGGGGCGGCCATCACCTTGAAGAATGCTCCCGGCACTCGGACCCCGGTCTTGCCGATAGTCTCCGTGTCATCCTTTGAATAAATGGGGCCTGCCACGATGAGTATAGCCGAATCGCGCTGCGCCCATTGGCGCTCCTTTGCTTCGAGAGTGTTCCATGCACCGGTATTAAGCGACTTGGCCTGAGGACACATATTGGTGAAAACAAAACAGTCCGTCATGGCTTTTTGGCTCCATTTCTGGTCGGCTGCAGGGCAGAGGTGGCCCCGGTCGTAACCGGAATTCTTATAATCAGCCAAAGTGGGGCAGCCCTCCACTTCATTGTCTGTCCAGAAATTATTCGAACGAGATACCTCTCCTTGCGTCTCTGAGCCGAGCAATTCCCAAGCAACCCAGTTCGGTGTATGGGTTGTGCTGTTGAAAGATACCCGGAAACCCTCATAATCCTTGATTTGGGAAGGGGTTCCGGCAGGAATGGTAACATTCAGGAGAGGGTCGGCTGCCAATCCGAGTCGTGGAGCCTGTGCGCTTACTCCCGTGATAGGCGTATCCGATCCGGTATCGGGAGGATTCGTTGAGGTCGATTTTCTCGAACCTGTCAGCCCGTAAACACCGACAGCTATCAGAACCGCGGCAATAATGAGAATAAAGAAAATGTATCTATTTTTCATATAAGTAGCTACTTAGTTTTTAAGGTATAGGATGCGGAACGTCCCGACATCCGATACAAAAATAATGAAAAAAAGTGAAATAAGGCAATTCTGAGCGATATATCTGATAATTTTACCTCAATATAGGGGAAATTCGGGAATTTATTGTTAATTTTGGAGAAGAAAAGCGTTGGCGGCGGAGAAATCTTCTCTGCGGCTGATTAAAAGCATAACCTAAAATTATACCGGAATGACAGTGACAGAAAGATTTCTCGACTTTGTGAAGTTTGACACCCAAAGCGACGAGCTGACAAATATGACCCCCTCCACACCGGGGCAGATGGAGTTTGCAAAATACCTCAAAGGTGTGGTGGAAGGAATGGGGCTTGAAGAGATCACCCTTGACGATAATGGCTATCTCTTCGCCAGTCTTCCTGCCAACGTGGAGGGAGATATACCCGTGATTGGCTTTATCGCCCACATGGATACAAGTCCCGATATGTCGGGCAAGAATGTGAAGCCCCGTATCGTAAAAGACTATAACGGGCGTGATATCGTGCTCAATGAAGAGCAGGATATAGTGCTCTCTCCAGAGCAATTCCCCGAACTCCTTAATTATCTCGGTCAGGATCTCATCGTTACCGATGGCACTACTCTTCTCGGTGCAGACGACAAGGCCGGTATCGCGGAAATACTATCTGCCGTGGCTTATCTTCAGGCTCATCCTGAGATCAAGCATGGCAAGATTCGTATCGGCTTCAATCCAGATGAGGAGATAGGACTTGGCGCTCATAAGTTTGATGTTGAGCTTTTCGGATGCGAATTTGCCTACACTATGGATGGCGGCGCACTCGGCGAACTCGAATATGAAAACTTCAATGCCGCCTCCGCTAAGGTCACCATCAAGGGTCGCAACGTGCATCCCGGCTCTGCCAAGCACAAGATGATCAATTCAATCCGCGTGGCCAACAATTTCATAACCATGCTTCCCCGATGGGAGACTCCGGAGCACACTGAAGGCTATGAGGGCTTCTATCATCTTATAGCAATCAACGGCTCCGTGGAGGAGACCACTCTTTCCTATATCATCCGCGACCACGACCGCGACCGCTTCGAGCGTCGCAAACGCGAGATAGAGCATCTCGTCAATAAGACCAACACCGAATATCCAGGATGTTGCTCCGTAGAGATAAAGGATCAGTATTATAATATGCGCGAGAAGATTGAGCCGGTGATTCATGTTATCGAGATTGCCGAGCAGGCCATGCGCGATGCCGGGGTGACTCCGAAAGTGCAGCCAATCCGTGGAGGTACAGATGGTGCGCAGCTCTCCTTCAAAGGCCTTCCCTGTCCTAATATCTTCGCCGGAGGCGAGAATTTCCATGGCCGTTACGAATTCGTGAGCATCCAATCCATGGAGAAAGCCACGGATGTGATTGTGAATATCTGCAAGATAGTGGCCGGCGAATGAAGCAAATGAAACCGACCATGTATGTCATCACAGGGCCGACTGCCTCCGGGAAGTCGGCCCTTGCCGTGGAGCTTGCCCTGAGGCTCGGCACGGAAATAATATCTGCCGACAGCCGGCAGATCTATCAAGGGATACCGATTGTCACGGCAATGCCAACTCCGGAGGAGCGCGCTGCCGTGAAGCATCATCTTATCGATATGCTTCCGCTCGATGCCTATTATAGCGCATCGCAGTTTGAGGAGGATGCATTGCGGATAGCGGAAGAAGTGATGCAGAGATGCGGATCGGTGGTGGTTGGCGGAGGTTCGATGATGTATGTCGATGCGCTTTGTCATGGTATCGACGAGCTCCCGACAGTTCCGGCCGAGATACGAGATGGACTTATGGCAGAGCATGTCGAGAAAGGGGATGAATGGCTCTTGAAGGAATTGGAACGCCTCGATCCGGAATATCATGCTCAAGTGGATAGGAAGAATATCAAGCGCGTCTTTCATGCTGTCGAGATAATTCGCACTTCAGGCAGGAGTTACAGCGAGTTACGCACGGGGGAGCGACGCCAACGCCCCTTCGAGATAAAGAAATATATGATTGAAATGCCCCGTGAAATGCTTTTCGATCGTATCAACTGTCGTGTGGATGCAATGGTGGAAGAGGGTCTGGAAGAGGAGGCGCGAAGCGTCTATCCGCTCCGCGCCTTAAATTCGTTGAATACAGTAGGATTGAAGGAGATGTTCGCTATGTTCGACGGCACGATGGATCCCGCCACCGCCATAGCTCGCATAAAGAAAAACACCAGAGTCTACGCTAAGAAACAGCTTACATGGTGGGCCCGCGACCGCGAAATCATTCCTCTTTGTTGGAACGTCTCACCTGAAGCATTTCTTTAGATTCGATGCTCGCTGCCTCAGAAGAAGGAAGCTGCGGGCGCTTTTTAGTTTTTTTCATTCGTATCTTCACCTTATCGAATCCCTTTCCGTATACTCCGTTGACCGCACCCTGCGTCACAAAGGCATCCTCATCAACACTCTTGATGATACGGAAGATAGTAACCGATTCAATTTTTCGGGAGAACACGAGAAGAATCTTCACATTCTGCTTGCTGTACCATCCTTCGCCATCGAGAACCGTACATCCGCGATGGGCCTCTGTATTGATTTTATCGGCAATCTCTTTCCATTTTGGAGAGAAGATAATGAATTGTGTGGCCTGTCGGTTGGTATTGATCAGCATATCGCATACGTATGAGACGATGAACGTCACCATGAAACCATAGACTATAGTCGGTATACGTGCTTCGATACGCTGTTCGAAAGATCCGTCGAAAGGAAGGAGCAGCGAGGAGCTGACGATGCACATATCCACATATATCATCGTTCTTCCGATACTTACGTTGCTCACCTTCGAGACCATTGCCGCCACGATATCCGTGCCTCCTGAAGATCCGTTATGATTGAAAGCTGTTCCCACGCCGATTCCGCAAAGGATTGCTCCGAGCGCAACGCTCACCACCCGGTCGGGAATCAGCGGATGGCCCAGACCCATGAATACGCTCTCAAGGGTGCCGAGGGCAAGCGCGATGACGGTCGCTCCGAAGATAGTGCGGAGCACGAATTTACGGCCCACAATCTTATAGGCCATTGCCAGCAAAAGAAGGTTGCAGACGTAAGAAGTGACGCCGACAGAGATAAAACCGTTGGTGGCGAAATAGACGAGAGTGCCCACACCGGCCAAACCTCCGATCACAATCTTATGAGGAAGGATAAATGCCGTAAAGCCGAATGCATAAAGAACGAGTCCAAACACGATAAGAATGTAATCCTTCGTGTTGGTCATCAGACTGTTGTATTTGTTTCTGTCCATTTAAGATATGAGTAGGTTTTAAATGATTTCAGGCATCGGATGATGTCGCGCGCAAGTTTGCGCTTGCAAATTTAGCCAAAAATTTCCGATATAGAAGAGTTTTTTATAATTTTGCTTTGCAATAGCCCCCCGAAGGGCTGGATAATAAACAAAGAAAGCAATATGAAGCGAATATTTACAGCAATTATGGGCGCGATGCTTGCCCTTACCGCTACTGCGGCCGATTTCTTCTCCACTGAAGAATGTGACGACCTCTTCACATTAGGTGCCCGAATCGGGGTCAACACCTCCAACCGCACCGTTAACCCGGCGGCGGCCGGAAGCTACAGCTACCAGAGCTGGGGCACCGGCTTCACCGTAGGAGCCACTGCATCGCTCAACGTGCGCGACTATCTCTCCATAGAGCCGGGAATCTTCTTCGAGTCGAGAAGCGGACACTCCACCTTCACCTCCGATCCCATCCCTACTGAAGATGGATTATGCTATGTGGCTCAGTCGGCACATCGTCATTCATATAATTTCACTATCCCCGTGCTTGCTTCGGTGCGTTTCAATATTACCGATGCCCTCCGCTGGCATGTGGATTTCGGACCATACGTGGCATTCAAATTGAAATCGAAGCTTGAAAATAAGGAATTGCTTTCCACACGCCCCGATATCGACAATGTGGCGCCATTTGCCGGTGAGGCGGCTCCGGTGGATTTCGGTTTCAAGATGGGTACGGCATTCGAGCTCTTCAGAAAATATTACCTGGGCGTGCACTATGAGGCAGGAGCGGTGAAAGCATACAAGGATTACGATCTCGGCGCAGGAATAGAGAAAATCTACGGCGGACGCACCAAGGCTTGGAACTTCACGATTGGTCTTAATTTCTGATTCTGATCTTATGGTATTGAATTGGATTTGGATTGCATTCTTCTCCATTGCCTTCCTAATGGCATTGGGGAAGACAATTTTTACAGGTGATCTGGAGGTATGGAGCTCGATAATGAATGCCTCGTTTGATCAGGCGGCCTTTGCTTTCGAAATATCATTGGGACTTACGGGGGTGCTCACTCTATGGCTCGGAATCATGAAGATAGGGGAGCGCAGCGGAGTGGTGGAGAGTTTCGGCAGACTCATTTCCCCCTTCTTCTCGCGTCTTTTCCCCGGCATTCCCAAAGGGCATCCGGCCATGGGAGCTATCTTTATGAATATCTCCGCCAATATGCTCGGCCTTGACAATGCAGCGACTCCGATGGGTCTACGCGCCATGCAGGAGATGCAGAAACTCAATGACAAGAAAGACACGGCCACCGATGCGATGATAATGTTCCTCGTGCTCAACAGCAGCGGTCTATGTCTGATTCCGATAAGCATAATGATGTATCGCGCTCAAGGAGGCGCGGCCAATCCCACAGATATCTTCATCCCGATTCTGATAGCCACAGCCATAGCCACACTTGTAGGCCTGGGCGCACTCTGCATAAAGCAGCATATCCGCCTTGACCGTGTGATATGTTCCTGGCTCTTGGGTATTGCAGCCTTCGTGGGATTGGTCACATGGTTCTTCTCCTCGTTGCCGGCAGATAAAGTTCAGCTTTACAGCACCTTCGGAGCAAATCTGATTCTCTTCTGCGTAATCATGGCCTTCCTGTGGGCCGGCGTAAGAAAGCATCTGCGTGTATATGATGTATTTATTGAAGGAGCCAAGGAGGGTTTCAAGACGGCCGTGATGATTATCCCTTATCTGGTGGCTATTCTTGTGGCGATAGGAATGTTCCGAGCTTCGGGTGCCCTTGATGTGTTGACAGGATGGGTGGAAAGTTTTGTCGGCTGGCTCGGATTCGATACCCGTTGGGTCGGCGCCCTTCCCACTATGCTCATGAAACCTTTGAGCGGAAGCGGAAGCTGCGCCATGATGCTCGACGTGATGAAGACTCAGGGGGCTGACGCATTTGTCAGCAAACTGGCGGCTTGTGTTCGCGGAAGCACCGACACCACCTTTTATATCCTTGCTGTATATTTCGGCTCAGTAGGAGTGTCGCGCACCCGTTATGCCGCCGGATATGCTCTCTTGGCAGATATCACCGGAGCAGTGGCGGCTGTGATTATCGCATATTTCTTTTTCGTATAGTCCCGACTCTGCCGTTGTCCACTTAATTTAGAGTAAATGCTATGTCGAAAGCACAATTGAAAAAAGCCCTCGCATCGATGGAGGCATCGGAAATCGCAGAGATGGTTTGCGAACTGTATGATGCGCGTCCGGAAGCGAAGGAATATCTTGAATTTTGGCTCAAACCCGACCCGCAGGGGGAACTGGAGAAATATAAAGTGAAGGTGCACCGTCTTTTCTTCACACCTTCCGGCAAACCGCGTAAACGCCCCACAATAACCTCCCTCAAGAAGGAACTGAAATATTTTTCATCCATATGTTATGATTCAGAACTCATTTCTGAGTTATACCTCTATCTCTGTTCGGTAGACATCGAATGGCTAATGACAAGAAAAAATCCCGCGCCCTCAGTTAAGAGTGCGTGGGGTAATCTTGATCTTGCCCGGCAATATGTAGAAGCTGCCGGGCTGGAGGATAGATTTGCAATCAAACTTGAGAATCTTGAAGAATCTCTAAAGGAGCAGGAGAGACGCGCTGAGGGACATCGTCGTTATGGTTGGCGTCGCTGGGGTTGGTGATCGCTGACAGCATCGGAATGCAGACCGGTTTCAAGATGAAGGGCATTCATCTCGGCCGGAGTCAGTTTCACAGCATCCTCGAATTTGATAGGTTCTATCTTTTTCATCTTACATCCTCTTTTTAATAAATCCACAGATGGCATTTGCCGCCAACATTACGCCTACGTATCCCCCGATCAAAGGAATAATACCTATATTTATGGGAAGCGCCATGCTCCACCAGCCTCCGAAAAGATAACAGAAGAACTGACACCAAAGTAGGGATTGAGTGATTACACAAAGCGTGCACCAAGTCTTGATTCTGAATTTCTGATACCAGATGCTCCACACCGTGAAGGGAAGGCAACAGGCATTGATGAGTGCCAGAGTGCCGATCATCTCCGGAAAGATAAGCAATACAGCAAGACTTACGGAGAAATATGCCAATCCGACTTCGCTCCAACTGAAAAGCCCGAAAAATGAAGAGGCTTTGTCTTCAAGCACATGATCGCAGCCATGTCTTTGAAGCACTCCGCATACATTGTCGGCTGCCGCGCTCTTCACTTTAAGGGATTTCAAAATCAACAGCCATGCCACTCCCAATCCGGCCAAATCCACGACGGTCAGCAATGTCGTTGAGAGATCTGCGTATAGATGTGAGGATATGAAACCCCACATCACGAGCAAGACGAAGCAGATTGTAAGAATCCATCTTTTAGCCTTCTCCGCTATTTCAAGAAGATGATGGCGCTTATAATCCGGCTCAATTGATTTGTCATCAGGATAGGCCTGCATCACTATCCCTGAGCAGCTTTTCAAAAAAGCCGCCGTAGAATCTTTTTCCAACCCTCTGGGCGATTTCCAGCTCACCGTGTCACCGGATGAATCCACATCGGTCACGATTACGAAAGAATGGTTTCTCTGAGCTATAAAAGGAGTGGGGATAGATAGAATCTCTTTTTTATCCTCAATTCTGAAAGCGGCATTTGGAATGTCATAACTCGACAGCAGACGCGACAAGCCGAATAGCGATTTGAAATTCATATTTTCAAATTGCGTATTGCTGAAGCTTAAGGTATGCTTCACATCCAATACCTCCAGAAAATCGGAGAATAGTGTGCCTTGCAGTGCCATGATGAGTATTATTTACGCAAGAGCCTTTTCAAGTTCCGCTGAAAGTTTATCTCCTGAAATCTCTCCGGATGTGCGCCAGACGGGTTCACCGTTATTGAATATAATGAAGGTAGGAATCGACTGGACGTCGAGTGAATCGGCAAACGCCTGGTTCTCATCTATATCGAACTGATAGACCGGAGCCCGACCTTCGAATAGGGCCTTGACATCAGCCACAATCGGCATCATCTTTTGACAGTGGGGGCACCAGGAGGCATAAAACTCTACCAGCACTACACCTTTTTCTTGTTCAAGTTGTTTGATTTTTTCTGTGTCCATAGTATTTGATTTTTATAATTTGTGGTGTGCGAGCCAACCGTATCTTTCTGTGTGACTCATTAGTAAAACATCTGCATTATTGAAGAGTTGAGTAATATTATTTAGAAAATAGTTAAAATGTGTTTTTAAACATTCAAAAATAATTTGTAGGGTAAATAATTTCAGTTACTTTTACCGCCGTAAACCGAAAGCTCCGAAAGGGGTGTCGGAATGGTGAATCTAATAATACCTTAAATACCTTAAATCTATACCGCCATGAAGATAGGAATTCCAAAAGAGATCAAAAACAATGAAAACCGCGTTGGCGCTACGCCTGCAGGAGTGAAGGAACTCGTTGCCCACGGACATGAACTCTTCGTTCAGCACACAGCAGGGGAGGGAAGTGGTTTTTCTGACGAGGAATATGCCGCAGCAGGCGCAACCATTCTTCCGACTATCGAAGATGTATATGCCACAGCCGATATGATTATAAAGGTAAAGGAGCCTATCGAACCGGAATATAAGCTCATACGCAAGGGACAGGTGCTCTTCACATATTTCCACTTCGCATCCGAGCGTGCGCTTCTTGACGCAATGCTTGAATCCGGAGCTGTCTGCATCGCTTATGAGACCGTAACCGACCGCGATCATCGTCTCCCGCTCCTTATTCCGATGAGCGAGGTTGCCGGAAGAATGTCGATTCAGGAAGGTGCACGTTTCCTTGAAAAGCCGCAGGGTGGCCGCGGTGTTCTCCTCGGCGGAGTGCCGGGAGTGAAACCCGCTAAAGTCCTTGTCCTTGGTGCCGGAGTGGTAGGCCGCAACGCCGCTCTTATGGCAGCAGGTCTTGGAGCAGACGTCACAATCACCGACATCTCACTTCCGACCCTGCGCCATTGCGCCGAGGTGATGCCCAAAAATGTAAAGACTCTCTATTCTTCACGTCATAATATAGAAAGCGAGCTCCCCACTACTGACCTTGTAGTCGGTTCTGTACTCGTGCCCGGTGCAAAGGCGCCACATCTTATCACTGCCGATATGGTGAAACTAATGCGTCCGGGATCAGTTATGGTCGACGTTGCAATCGATCAGGGTGGCTGCTTCGAGACCTCTCACCCCACCACTCATTCCGAACCGACGTTTGTGGTTGACGGTGTGCTTCAGTATTGCGTAGCCAATATTCCGGGAGCAGTGCCTTATACCTCTACTTTGGCTCTTACCAATGCCACAATGCCTTATGCGTTGCGTCTTGCCGACCTCGGCTGGGAAGAGGCTTGTCGCCGCGACCCGGGTCTGGCAGAGGGTGTGAATGTTGTAGCCGGAGAGATCACCTATAAGGCCGTTGCCGAGGCGTTTGATCTACCGTATCAGCCCTTGAAACTCTGATAAATCAAAAAAATATCGGCCGGCATATATTAAGATATGCCGGGCCGATAACTCATCCTAAGTAAGTTTGAGAAATTAGCCAATAGTTATTTTTGAATTTTGAGTGAGGCTATTTGTCTCGCGAGCGAGGGAGCATAGCGGGCTATGCGACTGAGAGAGAGGCAAAGAGACCGCTCAAAAGCAAAAAGAACATTGGCCTGAGACTTTACTCACTTATTTGATAATATTAACTAATTTAGAAAACTTACTTACCATATTAGGAGCATAAAAGCTACATTCTCTAACTTTTAAATCAATATCATCTGACAACTCTAATCAAAGAATAAAAGAATTCAATCGGTCAGATAGGGGAGAAATCCCATGGCCGACCATGAAAAAACATAATGCTAATTTAATTCAGGAAACGATGAAATCAAGCTGCCTTCGGGAGAAGGCAGCTTGATTCTTTTTTCAATGCATGAAGCTGGTGAAGTAGGCGTGTTCCTGAGTGGGGAGGCCGTCAGCCTCCTTCCGGGCTTGGATGGCTTTTATCAGAAATGCCATGTTGCGGCCAAGATTACGCATTGTCTGAAGTCCTTCAAGATCAGACTCCACATCCTCTGCCGTGAAACCGTGCACCTCATTCCAATAGGTGCTCGACACCACCGGCATCGAAGTCATCATGAAATATTTATTTATCTCCTCCAGAGCGGAAGTTGAGCCTGCGCGGCGAGAAGAAATCACCGCCGCACCCACCTTCATAGTCTTATCCACTGTTGCCGACGTGCTGTAGAAAAGACGGTCGAGGAATGCCAGAGCCTGTCCGTTACCCCCTGCATAATACACTGGCGTTCCAACGATAATGCCATCGGCCTCCGCAAATTTAGGAGCAGTCTCATTCACAAGATCGTTGAACACACACTTCCCATTCTTCCTGCAATAATTGCAGGCGATACAGCCTCGGATATCCTTATTACCGATATTTATGCGTTCCACCTCGATACCGTTTTCCATAAGAGTATTTTCCACCTCGCGCAGAGCGCGGTCGGTGCAGCCGCTTAGATGCGGACTGCCATTGAATACCAATACCTTCATTTTATATTAATTAGGTGTAAGTTTATATTAATTAGATATAAGTTTATATTCCTTAAATCCTTCATTTTATATCAATTAGATGAAGAAATCCCCATCCTCCATCGTGAAACGCACGAAGTAAGCATACTCCCACGTGCCAAGCTCAAAGCGCGTCAAGAGCCTATTCTATATGCTAATATAGTAAATTCCTTTGAGCTTCATATAGTATGGAAATATTATACCATACTTCCATAACGCCTCCCATAGCCAATAGGTTTGGAGGAGTAGGGGGAATCATAGTGCCGCCGGCCATATGAAATGGAGAAAGAAATCTGCCTAAGATTTTATAATTTTCTGCAAAATTATTAACTTTGCAACATCAAAGACCGAAAGGGGAGGATATACCCTTGAAGGGCATTGAAGTAATACTTAAAAACAGTTTCTATGGGAGGTTTCTTTGGAACCGTGTCTAAACAGTCGTGCGTGACCGATGTTTTCTACGGCACTGACTATAATTCACATCTTGGAACGCGCCGTGGGGGAATGGTCACCTACGACAAGGAGACAGGACGATTCGCCCGCTCCATCCACAATCTACAGTCAACTTATTTCCGCACTAAATTCGAGCCTGATCTCGATAAATTCAGCGGAAACTCCGGTATAGGCATCATCAGCGACACCGATGCGCAGCCTATCATGATTAATTCGCACTTAGGTCGATTCGCTATCGTCACAGTAGCCAAAATCCTTAATCTTGAAGAGCTGGAGAATGAACTCCTCGACAGTAACCAGCATTTTGCCGAGCTGTCGTCGGGCAATACCAATCAGACCGAGTTGGTGGCGATGCTCATAAATCAGAAGAAGAATTTCAAGGAGGGTATCGAAAACGTATATAATAAAGTGAAAGGATCCTGCTCAATGCTGATCCTTACCACCGACGGTATCATTGCTGCCCGCGACCGATATGGGCGCACCCCCGTCATCATCGGACGCAAAGAGGGAGCCATGGCAGCCACTTCAGAGACCACCGCTTTCCCTAATCTGGATTACGAAGTGGTTCGCGACCTTGGCCCGGGCGAGATTGTCCGCCTTCATCCCGACGGGATGGAAGTGATAAAGGAGCCGGGTGAGGAGATGCAGGTATGTTCCTTCCTTTGGGTATATTATGGTTTCCCCACATCCACTTATGAAGGACGCAATGTGGAGGATGCACGTTTCCGCTTTGGATTCGAGATGGGTAAGACCGACCCCACAGAGGTGGATTGCGCATGCGGCATTCCTGATTCGGGAGTCGGCATGGCGCTCGGTTATGCTTGCGGAAAGGGTGTGCCCTATAAGAGAGCTATCTCTAAATATACACCGACTTGGCCCCGNAGCTTCACTCCTCCGCGTCAGGATATGCGGGAGCTGGTGGCTAAGATGAAGTTGATTCCCAATGGAGCCATGCTTGAAGGAAACCGTGTGCTCCTGTGTGACGACTCCATCGTGCGCGGTACTCAGCTTCGCGATAATACCCGTGTGCTCTATGATTACGGTGCAAAAGANGTGCATATCCGTATCGCCTGCCCGCCGTTGATCTATAGCTGTCCTTTCGTGAATTTCACGGCATCGAAGAGCGACCTTGAGCTTATCACGCGCCGCATCATCAAGGATCTTGAAGGGGATCCCGACAAGAATCTGGAGAAATATGCCGAAACCGACAGCCCGGAATATAACCGCATGGTGGAGATTCTCCGCGAGAAATTTGGGTTGACTTCCCTCAAGTTCAATACTCTTGAGAATCTTATTGACGCAATTGGTCTGCCCAAATGCAAGGTTTGCACCCACTGCTTCGACGGCACNGGATGCGGCCATAAATAAAGGCCATAAATAAAAAAGCTATGAAATGATCACGGCATCCATCGTGACATACTGTAACCGTGAGAAGGATCTGNAACGCCTCTTTCGCTCCGCCCTTGACTCCGGAATAGATTATATTTACCTCATCGACCATTCCCCGGCCGATGAGGTAAAACGCTTTATGTCTTCCTCCTCTCCTTTGGGAAGTATGCTCCGCGATTCGCGAGTCAGCTACGGGCAATATCCCAACCGTGGATTTGGAGCGGGTCATAATATAGCGATTCGNAAGAGTATGGAGAGGGGGGCGCAATATCATGCTATTCTTAACCCGGATATATACTGGGNAGGGGATGTGCCNGGGCGTCTGGCGCGATATATGGATGAGAATCCCGATGTAGGAATGACGNCGCCCAAGGTGTTATATCCCGACGGTCGTCTGCAGTACACTTGCAAGANGCTCCCCACNCCTATGGATTTGATTGTGCGAAGATTTTTACCTAAAAACTTCACCGCAAAAAGAAACGCAAGATTCGAGCTTCGTGNTTCGGGGCACGACAGCATCATGAATGTACCCTATATCCACGGATGCTTCATGCTCTTTCGCAATTCCGACCTCCGACGCGCAGGATTGTTCGATGAACGCTTCTTCATGTATCCGGAAGATATTGACATCACGCGCCGTCTGCATAAGATTTCCAAAACAATATATTATCCGGAAGTCTATATTTACCATGCGCATGAAGCTGCATCACACAAATTCAATAAAATGCTTTGGATCCACATCACAAACATGATTAAATATTTCAACAAATGGGGATGGATCCATGACCCTGAGCGTNGGGAAGTCAACCGCCGACTTTCCGCTTCCCTGNCAGAANGGAATAAAAAATAGTTAAAAATCAGCCATGCATGNCNNNAAAATTTTGCTATGTCGGNNNAATTTATTAATTTTGCGAGCCGATTATATCCAGTTTTAACGCCGAATGCGGTTCCCTGAAATGGTTTTGGCCGACCCCGATGGTAGTTCCGACGGCAAATAACAAACATTTAATCAATAATTTAAAGTGGATACATTAAGCTATAAAACGCTATCAGCCACCCCAGAGACAATTCAGAAGAATTGGGTGGTTATCGATGCGGAGGGCCTCGTGCTCGGCCGCGTNTGCTCNGAGATCGCAAAGATTCTCCGTGGCAANAACAAACCTTCTTTTACTCCCAACCTCGATTGCGGNGACAACGTAATCGTGATCAACGCCGACAAGGTCGTTCTCAACGGCGACAAGATGTCAAAGCGTGAGTATCTCCGCTACACAGGTTATCCCGGCGGTCAGCGCAGCTACACTCCCGGCGACCTCATGGCTAAGAGCTACAAGAAGACTATCAAGCCCGGACGTCACCCCCTCTTCATCAAGGTGGTGAAAGGTATGCTTCCCAAGACCAAACTTGGTGCAGCACAGCTCAACAACCTCTATGTTTACAATGGTGCAGAGCATCCTTTCGAGGCAATGAACCCTACAGTAATCGATCTCAAAATTAAGAAATAAGGAAGATGGAAAAAATTAATGCAATTGGCCGCCGTAAGGCAGCCGTAGCCCGTGTTTATTTGACAGAGGGTAGCGGTAATATCGTTATCGACAAGCGTCCGCTCGATGTTTATTTTCCCTCTTCAATCCTTCAGTATATTGTAAAACAGCCCCTCATCACTCTCGACTGCGTNGAGAAATATGACATCGTGGCTCACCTCGACGGTGGTGGCTACAAAGGTCAGGCTGAGGCTCTTCGTCTCGCCATCGCCCGCGCTCTCGTGAANATCAANCCCGANGACAAGNCNGNTCTCCGCNNNNANGGCTTCATGACNCGCGANCCCCGNGCCGTNGANCGNAAAAAGCCNGGTCAGCCCAAGGCCCGCAAGCGCTTCCAGTTCAGCAAGCGTTAATCGTTTTATATATNTTTATTTTCGATTATCCGCACTGAACATTTTTCTCTCAACTCGATTATCCCTCCTCAGTGTTTAGTATCTAAATCCACGAGATGGACACGTTCCCTACCCGCGGATTGTTAAAATCAGAAAGAACGTAAACAAAAAAAGAAAGAAACTTAGAATGGCAACACCAACATTCGATCAGCTCCTTGAGGCAGGATGTCATTTCGGACACCTCAAACGTAAATGGAATCCCGCGATGGCTCCCTATATCTTCATGGAGCGCAATGGTATCCACATCATAGATCTTTATAAGACAGCAGCCAAAATCGAAGAGGCTTCCAAGGCTCTCCGCCAGATNGCCAAGAGCGGNAAGAAAGTGCTTTTCGTGGCTACTAAGAAACAGGCCAAAGAAGCTATCGCCAACAAAGCAAAAGAAATCAACATGCCATACGTGATTGAGCGCTGGCCCGGCGGTATGCTTACCAACTTCCCCACTATCCGTAAGGCAGTCAAGAAGATGACCACCATCGACAAGATGCTTAAGGATGGCACATTCGACAACCTCTCCAAGCGCGAGAAACTTCAGATCACTCGTCAGCGTGCGAAACTTGAGAAGAACCTCGGTTCTATCGCCGACCTCGGTCGTCTNCCGTCTGCACTTTTCGTTGTAGACGTGATGAAAGAGCACATCGCCGTAGCAGAGGCTAAGCGTCTCGGTATCCCCGTGTTCGCTATCGTCGANACTAACTCCAACCCCGATGAGATCGACTACGTAATCCCCGCCAACGATGACGCTTCCAAGAGCATCGAGGTGATTCTTGAGGCTGTNTGCGGTGCTATGGCAGAAGGTCTTGAAGAGCGTAAGGTAGAGAAGATCGATGCCGAGGACAAGGAGGATGCAGATGCTCCCGCAGCAGGCAAGCGTCGTCGCGTGCGTCGCAACGAAGAGCGTGCAGCAGCTCCTGAGGCTGAGGTTGAAGTGAAAGAGGAAGTCAAAGAGGCTGAGTAATTTTTCACTCCCATAAGCGGCTCTCCTTATTATATTGAATAAAAGGGAGCCGCTTTTTTCTCATTTAATCAATTGTAACAACAAATAAGAATATTATACTGAAATGGCAGTAAGCATTGAAGATATCAAAAAACTGCGTCACATGACAGGCGCAGGTATGATGGACTGCAAGAACGCCCTCGCTGAGACTGAAGGCGATATCCAGGCAGCTATCGAAATCATCCGTAAGAAAGGTCAGGCTGTGGCCGCTAAGCGTGAAGACCGTCAGGCTGCCGAGGGTTGTGTGCTCTCTGGCGTTAAGCCCGGTTTCGCTGCTATCGTGGCTCTCAAGTGCGAGACCGACTTCGTTGCTAAGAACGAGTCGTTCCGTGCCCTCACAAAGCAGATTCTTGACGCAGCTGTAGCAGCAGGTGCCAAGACTCTCGATGAGGTTAAGGCTCTCGATATGGATGGCCGCACTGTAGCTGAGCACATCACTGACGAGATCGGTAAGACTGGTGAGAAGATGGAACTTGGTGCCTATGAGTGCATCGAGGCTGCTTCTGTTGCAGGTTACGATCACCTCGGCAACAAGCTCGCTACTATCGTTGGCTTCAACCTTCCCGACGTACCCGCTGAGGTAGGTAAGGAGATTGCAATGCAGGTTGCTGCAATGAACCCTGTGGCTGTGGCTCGTGAGGATGTTCCCGCAAACCTCATTGAAGAGGAGAAGAACGTCGCTATCGAGAAGACAAAACAGGAGCAGGTTCTCAAGGCTGTTGAAGGTGCACTTCGCAAGGCCGGTCTTAACCCTAACCATTTCGACACTGACGAGCACATCTCATCAAATGTGACCAAAGGCTGGATCACTGAGGAGGAGGCTGCCAAGGGTCGTCAGATCATTGCAGAGGTTTCTGAGCAGAAAGCAGGTAATCTTCCTGAGCAGATGATCGAGAACATCGTTAAGGGCCGTATCAACAAATACTACAAGGAGAACTGTCTTCTTGAGCAGGCTTATACTCGCGATGCTTCTCTCACAGTTGGTCAGTATCTCGACAAAGAGATGAAGGGCCTCGTAGTAGTTGGCTTCAAGCGCGTAAACCTCAACGAAGACTGATTACCAGTTGACATATAAAAAAGAAAGCGGTATATCCATCAGGGAAACACCGCTTTCTTTTTTATATGTGCCTATTGGGAGAACTCTTATAGATTTGCCACTCTTCCTGAAAGAACGGTTGTTCCGGTGCTGTACTCTCTTATAAAGAAGAAGAAAGGATGGTCGAGAGTCAGATTGATATCTTGATGGATATCTGCAATGAGGGCGCCTGCTCCGGAAGTTGTGGCGGAGGCCTCCGCTCCTTCCTCATTAATAGTAAGGGAGGCTCCTTGTGAAAATGTAATTGTGCCTTCTCTGTTAGGGGTAAACATTGAGAAGGTAAAGCTTTTATTGAAGCTGTCAATATTGAAAGTTGAGAACAGATTATTTAAATCCAAGGAGGTTTCAAGGGCAAATCTGGGCATTTCTATGTGTAGAAATGCTGTGTTGAGATTCTCTTTGAGGTTTTTCACCCTTTCAGGAGTAAGGGCCTCAAGCGCTTGATCCATGCTTACATTATCTTTGGGATATAATATAGTCATTCCAAAAGCCTGGTTACCTAAATCCAAGGTGAAATAATGGAAAAATTCGTCTTCCGCATACTGGTCGTCTATCACGCGTGACTTCATCATGTCAACCTCAGCTTCATGATGAAGGCCATGGAATATAGCTTTATGAGTATTTTCTTTTTTAAAAATATTTTTACTCCAGATTGCTTTGAAATATAGCGTATTAAGGGCAACAGCAAAAACCTCTGTATTAATCCTAATAAAATAGGAATTTTCTATGCCGTTGGTTTTGGCAGCTATCCAGTTGTTGATCTGACGCACTGTCTCAGCCGGATCGCTACCAAAGCTTAAGTTACTTATCTCGCATGCATAAATATCGGTCACTGTTGTTTGAAATTCCGGTGTCAAAATTCCTCCGAAATCAGAATTAACCCACAATGAGTTGTTTATCCTTATTTTCGTATTTTTATCGCGTGAAGGCAATTTATTGATAAGGGTTCGATTTAGGGCATTAAGATTTTCTTGGTTATCAACCCCTAAGTAGGCGAGTATCCCCGGGCGGTCAGCCGGGCTCATTCCGTTGGATATAAGGCTGAATAGCATTTCAGCTCCCAGAGGAGAACATACCATATTTGTTCCTTCTGATGATACATCAAGGAATTTGCATACATCGGCAGTGAAGGTGATGTCAAAATCTTTAAGTTGATTCATGGTGGCACGCTCAGTCTCTGTTAACGAGATTGGGGTCGGAGGCTCAGTCAGAGTGTTCTCAGGGTCATCGGAAGAACATCCCGAAATCATTGTGACGAGGAGTGTCGAGAGGAAGAGTAATAAAAATTTTTTTTTCATAAATGTGAAGTTAAAGCATTGTGAGAAATGTGAAGTTTTAATTTCTATGTGAAGTTACGTTATTCCTGATTTATTCTTGTGGTAAATAAATTTTATGAGTTTTATAGAATGAATATCCGCCTGCATTCCAATCAGATGTCATGGTATAAAAGATGCGATTATAGCTACCATCCCATCCCCAATTCATTGATATTCTTTCTCCATTTAATTTTATCTCTGACACTGTATTGGTATATGCGTATTTAATAATGTTTCCATTTTCGTCTTTCAGGTCCTGTTTCCAGTGATCTTTCATTCCATCAGGAATAACTCTTACCCAGCCATAAGTGTATTCCATATTTACAATATGTTTTTGATATTGGTCAATAAGGAAAGCATGTCCTACAGACTCAATACTTTCTCCAGTAGAATATTTATCTGTTTCGCTGGTTATAAAAACTGGGTATCCACTTTCAAGACATTTCCTAACTTTAAAGCGATCAAAGTTATAACTAACAAATTTTTTATCATAATAAGAACTAAGTAAATCTATTAGTGCACTGTAAGTTACAGAGGTGGCTGTTATACCGTATTTTGCATTTAGACATGATGCAATATAGCCAATTAAAAGAGCTGATATCTTTGTATTTGCTTGGTTTGATTTTAGAGCTATTTCATTCCAATGAAAATTTTCATTTATCCCCCTATACCAATAATGCATTTTGTCAGGCGGGGTAGTGATGGCAAGTTGATGGGATAGGGAGGGCATGCCATCTTTCATGTGTGTAAAATAAACATATTGCGCCATCGCTACTGGTCCACACCCAGCGGGTGCTGATACTACTTTGCCTGTATTTTGATCAATAAAATTATCAGAATATATATTCCAGGGTGAGTTTTGGCCCCATTGAGTTTTTGTAAGTTTTGGAGAAGTTATCGTCTCTCTGCTAATTTCTTGTGCCGAGATTAATGTCCAGTATCCAGGAGGTAAATCTGTCGAAGAAGAGAAGGAGTAGGTGCCCACATCATTTAGTTCTCTTATCACGCCTTGTTGCAAATCCTTATCAGAAATTGAGAGTGCACCCCACGAAGGATCTATGTAATTTTTTGAACCCTCTTTTGATGATCGTATAGCGTTTGCTTGCTTTTCAATTATATCTTTTAGAGCAGGAGGCATATTGGTGTCGTTAATATTAAATATCCCCTCTTCAGAAGATAAAATTATCATAGGCATGGAAACATCAGTTGAAAATAATTCCCAACCGTCGCAATACTGAGCAAGAAAAAAGACCGTATCATTTTCAAAGATAACGGGTTCGAGAGTAAATTCAGAGTAACTTCGTGTGGGTGTATTACCAGTTTCTGAATATCCACCATAATGATGCGTAAGAATATTCTTTAGAATCTCCTTTTTTACAATAGCTGTCTCATTTAGATTGTACTGGTCTACTAATGAAGAGTTTGAAATATCTTCATTCGTGATAAAGTCCTGATCTCTTTGGCAGTTATACAGCGTAGGGACTGCTAAAATAAAAAAACTAAATTAAGTTTCATTTTTTAATAATTAGTTGGTTAATATCTACGTGGAAATAAATTATCGTACCATAAAATATTCAGGGTTAGAATGTTGCCATATATCGTGAAAAAAGACGTAACTATTCATTAAAACTCTTTAAATTTCTTTTAGTTTCTAGAAAAATTAAATCTTATGGATATTTAAAGTGCAAAAATATATAGAATGGTTCTATAGTGCAAATATTATAAGTTAAAATTATTTAAATTATTTAAATGAATTATTTTTTACCTTTATATAATTTTTTACACTGACAAGTTATTTAGATAAGCGCTAAAGTTCATAGGCAACAATAAGTAATAGATACAGGTGTAGAAATTACATACGGATATTGATAAGGTATGCTTGGGGTTGCAATTTATAAGAAAGGCTGTCTAACAACTTGTTAGACAGCCTTATTAAGATTATCTGGAAATATTCTATTTGTCAGAATTATTTCTTGCGAGCGATTTTCTTGTAACCATATACTGCACGGTCGCCAAGTTCCTCCTCGATGCGGAGAAGCTGGTTGTACTTAGCCATACGGTCGGAACGGCTTGCAGAACCGGTCTTGATCTGACCTGCGTTCATAGCAACTGCGAGGTCAGCGATTGTAGCGTCCTCAGTCTCGCCTGAACGGTGAGAGATAACTGCAGTGTAGTTGTTGCGCTGTGCCATCTGTACGGCGCGGAGAGTCTCAGTAAGAGAACCGATCTGGTTAACCTTCACGAGGATTGAGTTAGCGCAACCTTCCTCGATACCTTTCTCAAGATACTTAACGTTGGTTACGAAGAAGTCGTCACCTACGAGCTGGCAACGATCGCCGATAAGATCTGTAAGGATCTTCCAGCCTGCCCAGTCGTTCTCATCCATACCATCCTCGATAGAGTCGATAGGATATTTAGTGATAAGTTCCTCAAGATATTTAGCCTGCTCCTCGCTTGTGAGTTTCTTGCCGTTGAGCTCTTTCTCAGCACCGTTCTTGAGGTGAGTGTAATCGTAAACACCGTTCTGATAGAACTCGGAAGATGCACAGTCAAGACCGATTGTCACATCCTTTCCGGGCTCGTAACCTGCCTTCTTGATAGCCTCAACGATTACGTTAAGAGCATCCTCAGTGCCTTCGAGCTTGGGAGCGAAACCACCCTCGTCACCTACAGCTGTGCTGAGGCCGCGAGCCTTGAGCACGCTCTTAAGGTTGTGAAACACCTCAGTACCCATGCGGATACCTTCCTTGAAGCAGCATGCACCGATAGGACGGATCATGAACTCCTGGAAGCAGATAGGAGCGTCGGAGTGAGCACCACCATTGATGATGTTCATCATAGGAACGGGGAGAACATATGTGTCGCAACCACCGATGTAACGGTAGAGGGGCATATCAAGATAGTTTGCGGCAGCCTTAGCTACTGCGAGAGATACGCCGAGGATAGCGTTAGCACCAAGGTTTGACTTGGTGGGAGTGCCATCGAGAGCAAGCATGATATTGTCTACGCCAATCTGGTCGAGAGCGCTGTGACCTTTGAGAGCGCCTGCGATGGGGCCGTTCACATTGGCTACTGCCTTCTGAACACCTTTACCCATGTAGCGGTTCTTGTCGCCGTCGCGAAGCTCAAGAGCCTCGTTCTCACCTGTGGATGCGCCGGAGGGAACTGCTGCACGGCCCATTACGCCGCTTTCAAGGATTACATCTACTTCTACTGTCGGGTTACCGCGTGAGTCGAGAATCTCACGACCGATGATCTTTTCAATTTTCATAACTTAATTAATTATAAGTAAGATTTTGTGTTGTGTCTTTTCGGGTTCAGATAAAGGAAAGAGGCTTCTTCAGGTGCTTTCCCTTTTATCTCTGCAAAGTTAGCAATAATTTCCCGAATTTTTATTATGACAGGGTATTATATTTTTTAAATTCTGAAATAAAAAATGTTAATGCCGTGAAAGGCATTAACATTTCTCATTATAGAAAGGGCGGATCGATATCAAGGAGGGATCGCCCTGATTTGAAAACCCTGAGGGAAAATGTCTGAAAAACTATTTGATTATGACTTTTCGGCCATTCACGATATATAGGCCCGGTTGAAGGGGTGAGGTGCAACGTTGACCCTGAAGATTATAGATTATTGTTTCAGGATTCTCAATTTCCGTGTAGATATCGCTGATTCCTGTCTCGGTGTCGATGCTGAATCTAAGCTGAGTGGAGAGAGCGGCCTGGTTCCCAAGATAGAGCATGGCGAAGTATTCTCCATTATCAAGCGATTCGAGGTTGAGCTTCACGTTTGCTTCCGCATCCTCTCCTGCATCAAGGTAGAGCATCTCCGACGATCCGGAGGCCACGGAGCTAACCTGACCATCACGATATGGGAACACAACAACACGGAAGGAATCACTGAAATATCCGTTGGTGCAGCTGACCTTGAAGCTGAATTCCACATTCTCCTTCTCCTTAACCGGATTTGGAGAGATAAGCCGGAAATCAGAGGCTTGCACTGATGTGGAGGTAGGAGCCTCGGCTACAGTCACTTCCAAGGGTTCGCTGATACTATTCCCTGCCCGGTCGCAGAAGAGCAGGTAATAAGTGCCCGGAGAGACAATCGCACCCTGATAGGCACTGAATTTGCCAATATAGTCGGTTATTTTTTCTGTGGTTCCCGCGATTACATCTACAGGACGATATGCAGATTCCGCCATCGTCTCTCCATCTGCATTTACCAATACCGGGATAAGATCGCCCACATACTCTTCATCACTGCTATTCACCACAGAGAAAGACATGGGGAAATCACGGTTGAGATATATTTTATCCGGCACGGTTATATCGCTCACACTTACCGATGCTTCTTGGGCTGAGGAAAGGATTGCCACTCCATCACTGACGGTGGCAATCACACGTCCTATGCCTCCTATCGGAGTTGCCATCTCTTCCCACTTCTCTCCATCATAGAAAGCCGGAGTTATATAATATACCCCATCGGAGAGGGAAGGAAACTTAATTACGTCTGTCTCATATCCATAAAGGATCGGTAATTTGGAAGTGCCGTGGCTCTCCAGATACTTGTCGTAGCTTCCATCGGAGGCGACAACCCTCATTCCCAGTGCAGACCCGGCTGGCATTTCCGCCATACTGTAGTTGTAGAAACCACCCTTGCATGAAAGATCCTCTCCGGCAGCCACCGTTTGCACTTCAGGAATGAAATCAGATGTGCAATACATCAGATAGACAGCCTTTGAATCCTCTTTAGGAGGCTGCACGCCAAGAGCCACTTGCTGACCGGAGTTGAAGCCTCCCGCACCTCCTCCCACGCCCAAGTTGGCGGGGTTAAGAGCTGTGAGAAGAAAATAACCGTCGCTCATGCCGCCCCATCCCCAATTGAAGTGGAAATAACCGTCGCCCTGATAACCGTCGCAGATAAACTGATGACCACCTGCCGTTCCCTGTCCGGCATAAAGCACCGGGAGTCCTTTCTCAAGGTCGGAATATATCATATCCTCCCATTCATATAGCCCGTAGTAGTCGCGCATCGGCATCCAAAGTCCTTTATCGTAATCAAAGAAATTTATCAGGGATGTTCCCATAACGATTGTGGAGGCACCGCTTTCTCCGGGAGAATAATTCATATCCACGCTTATGCCGCAAGCCAGCATCAGTGTGGCCACCGCATTGCGTTCCGCTTCCGTGCTCTGGTCGTTATATGTATCTGTCATATTCGCCCAGTCAAATGTAGTGGTTCCATAATTGAAGCTCAGCTCCTTTCCTCCGGTCTTCCAGTCGTATGAATGTTCACCCTTGCCTGTCGTCGGCCAATTATGATATTTCATCACCTGTGCCATTGCCGTGGCGACACATCCGGTCACCGACCTATTTCCGTCCACTTCAGGACAAAGATCATTGTAGGGTGCCTCCTGATTCCATTTTGTTTTGGTGAGAGGCGCGATGGGATTTCTCTCCGGTCTTCCGGATTCTCCCTCAGCACGAGTGGATTTCATCTTGGCCGACTCAAGCGAGGATAGTTCGCGATTATAGAAATCAAGCCAATACTCAAGTCCCGGATTCCCTTTTGCAGAGAAAGCCCCATGCTCGGAATAGCCTAAAAGTGCCGGAGCCTCATCGTCGGCAGGAAGAATGAGATATCCATCGGAAGAGGTGAAAAGATATAGATTACCGATAGTAGACTGATATTTCGGAGTATTCTTGAATTTTCCTGACACGGCACGAAGCGATGTAGATGTGCCTATACGCTGCAACGCCTCTTCAGGAGAGATATGTGCTCCCTGAGAGGAAAGGGATATACCGGCAACTGCAACACCGGCGAGAAGTAATGTTTTTTTCATAGATATAGCTTTAAATATGAGAATAAATAGCTCACAGAAATCGGGAACTCTTCATTTATTGCAACGAATTATCTATCCTCTTTGTTCGGAATTAGTTGTGCAGTCCGACTTTAATTAGTAAATTTGCCATGAAGGATATAAAATATTAATCAAGATGGAAGATAATGAAGATAATAATGTGCAACAGCCCTCGGAAGAGTCACGCCCTTTGGTGGATGCTGCTCTTGCCACCCTCCCTTTTACACCGCATCCCGATCAGCTGACTCTTCTTAAGAAACTGTCGGATTTCACGACGAAAGGGGAGAGGAATGCTGTATTCATACTTAATGGATATGCCGGAACGGGTAAAACCTCCATGGTCGGCGCATTTATAAAGGCTCTGAAGGAATGTAGGCGTAAGGTGGTTATTGTGGCTCCTACGGGTCGTGCCGCGAAAGTGGCGCAGTCTTTTTCAGGTCATCCGGCTTCCACTATCCATAAGCTACTTTATCGAGGCAATAGCCTTGACCCCGGCAACACCACTTTCTATATAGCACGTAACACCACTCCCGACACTATCTTTATTGTTGACGAGGCTTCGATGATATCGGATGCCCCCGATAGCTCCGGGCGATCTCTTCTTCATCATCTCGCACATTATGTCTATTCCTGTCCGGGCTGCCGCATGATTTTGGTAGGAGATGAGGCGCAGCTTCCTCCGGTGGGTCAGACACAGAGTGCTGCCATGCGTCCCGAAAGACTTCGGGAGATGGGTTTGATTCCTCGCACCCATTCTCTTGATCTTCCGGTCAGACAGGCGGCGATGAGCGGTATTGTGCATAATGCCACTTATATCCGGCATCGTCTCTTCTATCCGGATAGCTATGCCCCCAATGCCTTGTTCTTGAAAGATTTCGATGATGTTGTGGCCATATCTTCCGAAGAGCTTGCAGAGCGTCTCGCCACATCCCATGCTGAGGTGGGGGAGGATGAGACCCTCATTATCACTCGATCCAATAAACGTGCAAATAATTTTAATCAGGCGATACGTAATATAGTGATGTATGCCGAAGAGCCTCTTGAACGGGGTGACCGGGTGGTTATATCCAAGAACGACTACTTCTGGGCCAAGCAGAACGATATGAAGGGATTCATTGCTAATGGCGAGACGGCGGAGGTGACATGGGTCGGAAAAACCGAGAAAGCCTACGGTCGATATTTCACGGATGTCGAGTTGCGTTTCATCACCGACGGGCGTATAATGGGTGCGAAGGTTATGCTCCGGTCGCTTGTCTGCGAGGGTCCGGCCATCCCGCGCGCTGAGATGGAGAAGTTCTATGGGCGTGTGATGGAGGCTTACGATGGGGAGTTATCTGAAAAAATAAAGGGAGCCATGGAGGATCCCTTCTACAATGCTTTGCAAATGAAATATGCCTACTGCGTAACCTGCCATAAGGCGCAGGGCGGCCAGTGGGCACATGTCTATATAGATATGGGGGGAATTGCAGCCGAGGCGATGGATGCCGAATTTAACCGTTGGCTTTATACAGCCATTACCAGGGCAACAAAAAAGGTCTTTTTCATCAATCCGACGATGGAACTGATGTAGCGTCATCCTTATCGCCGGCCGTTCCCTTTTCTTCTTCGGGCCTGGAGACTTCTGTTGCTGAATCGGGAACTTTGAGACCGAATTGGGGCGCTATCTCAAGCACGAGTCTCCATGCAGCATCGTGTTCGTAAGGTATCTTTCCTTCCAATACAGCCTCTTTCACCACGTCTTTGAGTTCGCGGATCACAGAGGAAGGCTCTATCTTGAAAAAATCCATAATCTCATATCCGTCGATAGGAGATTTCCATTTGCGCAGGGAATCGGCATCTGCTATCTGGGTCATGCGTTCACGCAGTTTTGCGAACCCGTCAAGCTGACGGCGCACTTTCGATGGATTCTTCGAAGTGATATCAGCTTCAGCAAGGAGCATGAGATCATCAAGATCTTCTCCTGCATCTGTGATGAGGCGTCGCACTCCGGAATCGGAGACTCCATCTTCACCGACCGACTGCGGCCGCATGTGCAACCCGACGAGTTTCGCCACATACTTCATCTTTTCATTGAGAGGGAGCTTCATATCCTTGAACACCTTGGGGATCATCTTCTCTCCGATGAAGTTATGGTTATGGAAAGTCCATCCTATCTTCTCGTCATATCTTTTTGTGCGAGGTTTCCCGATGTCATGGAGCAGGGCAGCCCAGCGAAGCCATTCGTTGTCGCTGTGTTCCGCAAGATTATCGACCACTTGCAGCGTATGGTAGAAATTATCCTTATGTCCGCGACCCTCTTTAGTCTCTACTCCCTTCAAAGCATGGAGCACGGGGAAGATGAGTTCGAGAAGGCCGGCCTGATCAAGAAGGATAAATCCCTTCGATGGTCGGGGTGAGCGTATAATCTTTGAAAGTTCATCGTTAATGCGCTCCTTAGTGATAATCTCAATGCGGTGTCGGTTTCGCTTTATGGCTTCGAAAGTCTCAGGGAAGATGTCGAAGTCAAGCTGCGAGGCGAAACGGATGGCCCTCATCATCCTGAGAGGGTCGTCGGAGAATGTCACATCAGGATCAAGCGGGGTACGGATTATCTTCTTGTGCAGGTCGAGAATGCCGTTGAAGGGATCTACAAGCTCACCGAACCTATCCTTGTTGAGACAGATTGCCATTGCATTTATAGTGAAATCCCGGCGTTTCTGATCGTCATCAAGGGTTCCGTCTTCCACAATCGGATTGCGGCTCTCGCGGTGGTATGATTCTCGACGTGCTCCGACGAATTCCAATTCCAGGTCTCCTGTCTTCACTTGGGCGGTGCCGTAATTAGCATAAATGTTGAGTGCCTTTTTCCTCTTCAGACGTTCTGCAACTCGTTCCGCAAGCTCGATTCCGCTACCAACAGTCACGAAATCAAGGTCGGAGGAGGAACGATTGAGGAAAATATCTCTCACGTATCCTCCCACGACATATACTTCGCGGTTCATTTCATCGGCTGTCTCGCCGATCTGCCTGAATACAGGCAATTTCAAGTCATCGCTTAGATTCATAATTCCTGAAGCTCCTCGGGAAAGACCGTAAGGTTCTCAAGCCCATGGTCGGTGACGCGGTAGGTGTTCTCCACTCCTACAGCACCTACATGAGGAATGACAAACTTCGGTTCGAGGGCGATTGTCATATTTTTTTGTAGTGGCTGATGATTGCGAGCCATCACCACCGGTTGTTCGTTCAATTCAATGCCAATTCCATGTCCGATGAATTTAGCCTTACTTCTATGTCCCATGAAGAGTTCGGAAAGACCTTCAGCCTCTGCCATCTCTACGGCACGGTTGTATAGATTGGATATCGGAGTGCCGGGAATGGCTATCCTCTCCAGTTCGCGCAAGATGGAACGTGAACATTCATGAGCTTTCCTTGCAAGCTCCGATACAGATTCAAGATACCATGTGCGTGTCATATCCGACTGATAGCCGTTAAACCCTCCATTCATATCGAGCATTACGGTTGTACCCGGTTTGATGGTGGTCCCGTCTGCGCCTACAGGAAGAGAGGGATCCACGCCGGCTCCTCCCATAGCGAAATCATAAGGAGAGGGAGCATCTGCATTTTCACCTGAGATCACAGAACCAAGATTAAGTTCCATTCGAGATCCGGCGGCGCGGAGATAACCGAGACATCCTTCAAGGCGAAGCACACGTTCCACTTCAATCTGAAGCTCAAGGTCGGTCATGCCTGACTGGAAACAGGCGGCCACCTTGGAATAAGAACGTGCCTGATGCATCCCATCCTCGCGCATCTTCTCAATCTCATAGTCCGTCTTGATCATTCTTGCGGCGCGAAGCGGCTTTGATCCATCGACTATTTCGCTCTCCGGAAATAGAGCCTTTAGACGCGTGATTTCTGAATATAGGAGATCATCGAATTCAAGGCCCACTTTGACAGGAACAGGGTAACCCTTTTCCAGCATCCACCCTGGAATCATCTCAGGTTTATGTATGGTCGCAGCATTAAGTGTATCTTCAGGGGCATAACTTGGAGGCACCATGAACCATACAGGATCACGATCGGGGGTAACAAGTATATAACCTCTGAATACACAGGCTGAGAGATAAAACTGATTGGTGGAAGAGGCTACCAAGAGGGCGTCAATGCCGGCCGTGGCCATCTCGGCTCTAACTTTTTCAAAGCGTAGAGCGATTTCAGCTTTCATCTCGGATTGAAGAAACGGATAATTCATAGCTTATAAAATAAAGAGTCTGGTTTTAGAGGGAACATCCCTTTTATTCGTTCAAGAAGCGGCTGATTCTCCTTTTCAATGGCAAGAATCAGGCCAATGTCGAGTAATCCTTGCGTGCGTTCAGGCACCGATAGGGTCTGGAGTTCGACGCAATACCCCGGCCGTAGTGTGATGCCCCTTGTCAATGTGTCGACTGCTTCATATACTCCATACGTTCCCCTTCCGGTGGGAGTATTTGAAGGAGGGAGAAGGTTTATGGTCACAGTGTCGGAGGCCGACCATCCGGATTCATCCTCCTGCATTACGGCAAGATGAAGCGGTGCAAAGGTTTTAGTGGCCGGGAAGCGCACACTGACCACTAAGGAATATCGGTCGGCGGGATTGGCTATCGAATCCTCCGGCCAAGGGAAAAACGGAATCACATTGATGGGATCCCAGCCTTCGGTAGGAAGGGGAGCATATTTCGACCATACCACATTATCCACCCTTCGGCAGCCACTGAAAAACAGGGCTGCCGAAGCGAGAATAATTGATATTATGCCGAATTTACTCTTCATTCTTCTGTTGCGGTTTCTTCTTAGGACGATTAGGTTTCTTCTGACCGTTATTAGATCGTGGCTGAACCGGTTGTCCCTGTTGATTTGGCTGGTTCTTTTGTCCTCCCTGCTTCTTCTGCCCGTTCTGGTTCCCCTGGTTTATCTGATTAGGCTGCTGGGGCTTAGGTGGCTGAGAACCCTTTTTGTTATTATTGGGATTATTCCCTTTGGGTTTATTGGCGTTGGCAGGTTGGCGGTTGGCATTGTTATTGTTACCATTTGCGTTTCCTTTATTGTTGCCATTATTGTTACCTCCGTTACCCTTCTTCTTTTTCTTCTTTGACTTATCGAAGCGTGTCAGGCTCTCCTGCTCCACAAGGTCGATATATTCCTTTGCCGGCTTGCTTTTGCCGTTTTCCGGTTCAAGAGCATCGACTTTTATTCCCTGTTTATTCAGAGCAATAATCTCGAAAGCGCGGGAAGCATCTATGGTCACAAGATTGGCAGGCACTGACTTGTCGGTGGAATAGGTCACCTTACGAGCCAGGATATCAGGTTTGAAATAGAAGTAGTTGCCATCCTTGGTTTCCAATACAGCATCCTTCGGGGGGAGTTTGCGGTGGGCTTCGGAATAGGAATCAATCTCGAAGTTGAGACAGCACTTTAGCTTGGCACATTGTCCGGCAAGTTTCTGAGGGTTCATCGAGAGATCCTGCACTCTTGCAGCTCCCGTACCGACTGAGACGAAATGTGTCATCCAGGAAGAACAGCATAGCGGACGACCGCAGGGGCCGATTCCGCCTATTCGTCCTGCTTCCTGACGCGCACCAATCTGCTTCATTTCGATGCGCACCTTAAAGGTATCGGCCAGAATACGGATTAGTTTACGGAAGTCTACACGCTCGTCGGCTATATAATAGAATATGGCCTTCCCTCCGTCGCCTTGATATTCCACATCGCCAATTTTCATGTTCAACTCAAGTTCCTCCGCAATCTTTCGGGCACGTATCATTGTATCATGCTCACGTGCGCGTGCCTGGTCGAATTTTTCGATATCATGGTCTGTGGCAAAGCGGAAGACGCGCTTCAATTGCGCATCCGAGCTTACGCCGGACTTCTTCATCTGTTGCTTCACCAGCTTACCCACCATCGACACTCGCCCTATGTCATGACCCGGAGCAGCCTCCACAGCCACAATATCATCAATTTTGAGGTCGAGCTTGTTGGGATTAGTGTAGAAGCCGGTGCGTGTGTTCTTGAACACCACCTGCACCGGATCAAAATCAGCCGACGAGGATATATCCGCGAGCCAATTGGTGGCGTAGAGCTTGCCACGCGGACATCCGTCGCTGTTATTCTCCAGCTTGCGGCAATGACGATTAGTTTCGTTATTCTCCACGGCTGCCATTATTTTGCGAAGCTGACCGCACGAGTCTCGCGGATAACAGTTATTTTCACCTGACCCGGATATGTCAGTTCATCCTGGATCTTCTTGGCAATCTCGGCAGAGAGTTTCTCGGTCTCTTCATCAGTGATCTTATCGGCGCCCACAATTACGCGAAGCTCGCGTCCGGCCTGGATAGCGTATGTCTTAAGCACACCTGGATAGGAGAGGGCAAGCTGCTCAAGATCATTGAGACGCTTGATGTATGCCTCCACGATTTCACGACGAGCACCGGGACGAGCACCGGATATGGCATCACACACCTGCACGATAGGGGCGAGAAGTGAAGTCTGTTCCACTTCATCATGGTGAGCCCCGATGGCATTGCATATCTCAGGTTTCTCCTTGAATTTCTCGGCAAGCTTCATGCCAAGCACTGCGTGCGGAAGTTCGGGTTCATCATCAGGCACCTTGCCTATATCGTGGAGTAAGCCGGCACGTCGTGCTTTCTTCGGATTCAGGCCCAGTTCGGATGCCATCACAGCGCAAAGATTTGCTGTCTCACGAGAGTGCTGGAGGAGGTTCTGGCCGTATGAAGAACGATATTTCATCTTGCCGACCATACGTATGAGCTCAGGATGGAGTCCATGGATACCGAGGTCGATTGCTGTGCGCTTACCTGTTTCGATAATCTCTTCCTCGACCTGCTTGCGCACCTTTGCCACCACTTCCTCGATGCGGGCCGGATGAATACGACCGTCGACCACGAGTTGATGGAGTGCAAGACGAGCGATTTCGCGACGTACCGGATCGAAGCCTGAAAGCACGATAGCCTCCGGAGTGTCATCCACAATAATCTCTATACCGGTGGCTGCCTCCAGAGCACGTATGTTGCGACCCTCGCGGCCGATGATGCGGCCCTTTATCTCGTCGTTATCTATATGGAACACAGTGACGGAGTTTTCCACCGCTGTTTCCGTTGCCACGCGCTGGATCGACTGAATCACGATGCGCTTTGCCTCTTTGGAGGCAGTCATCTTCGCGTCGTCCATGATATCGTTGATGTATCCTGCGGCAGCTGTCTTGGCCTCATCCTTCAAGCTCTCCACAAGTTTCTCCTTCGCTTCCTCGGCGGAAAGTCCGGAGATGCGTTCAAGCTCCTCAGTTACCTGACGATGGCGATGCTCCAATTCCTCGCTGCGCGACTCAAGAAGAGCCTCGCGATGGTCGAGGTTATTTTTGGTGTTGTCGAGTTCGTTCTTACGTTTCTGGTTTTCACTGTGTTGCTGATTGAGCTGGAGTTCGCGTTGTTTCAGTCTTGCTTCCGTGCTCTGCACTTTCTGAAGGCGTTGGTTAGCGGTGCGTTCCGCATCTCCGAGAATCTTCATTTCCTCTTCCTTCGCCTGAAGAATCTTCTTCTCCTTAATCACTTCCGCTTCGCGCTGTGCCTCATCGATTATAGAATTTGCTCTTGACGCTGCGTTCTTACGGCTTATATTCATAGCAACCACATATCCTGCCGCTGCGCAGGCGATTGCTATAATGATCCATATAGCTGTTTCCATTTATGTCTGTTGTTGAGTGTTTTAATTAATATTATGGTATTTGGTTAATCAAGTTGTAACATTCTCTCTGATGCGGATCAGTGTAAACGCAGCAAGGCGCCTCCCGGTCCGGGGCGCCGCAACATCAAAAAGTGGAAAGAAATGAAAGGAAGAAGCGATGTTATGCTTCTATTCGGTCAAGAAGATCGTTAAGCTCCTTGGCCCGGTTTAGAGCCTCTTCATGTTCGGCCAAAAGGTCACGGTAGAAAGAGGCATACTGATAGACGATCATGGCCAGCAGCTCACGTTCGTCTTTGCGCGGAAATCTCTTGCGGAGGGAAGAGTAAAGGCCATCAATCTCCTTTTCTGTATCTCTCACCAAGAGCTGGCGGTCGAAAGGAACGGTTAGTTTCACATTCTGTGCGCCTATGTTTATTTCCATTATTACTTTCTCGGAATCTTCATTCATAGTCCGAATAAGCGTATTATTCCTTAAGCATTTCAATGCAACGATCGATGTTGCGGATAAGTTGGCTGATAAGGCGACGGGCGTCGATCAGGGAATCCGGATCCTCGGCGAGGCGGTATGAGACTGTGAGGAATTCTGAATCGAGTTTCGCACGGTCTCTTTCCCTGACGGTGTCTGACACGGTGCGCCTCAGCGCTTCGTTCTCTTCTTCGAGCTCTTTATTGCGTGCGCGTAAAGCTGCCACGCTTTGGTCTAAAGCGTCGATTTTCTCGCGCATTGAATCAAGAACTGTAATAAGAGAAGTTGCCATCACAGTCAAATTTTTACAAAGTTAAGAAAAATTCGCGGAATAAAAAATATTAAAGGGATGTTTGATGTCCGATTCCTTGCATTAATACCACTGTATACCGTTATTCTGGGATGACCGCTTGTCATATTTGAGGTCTTTGAGGAGAGAAGACTTCACGGCAATATGGAAGTTATATGACTTGTAAGGGCCCACGGGCACGAATGACGCGGTCATCGTGAAGCAATGTAGGTCGCGCGAGATCGAGCAGTTCATATATGCGAGCTGCTTCAGGTCGAAGTTGTAGGAGGCGGAGAAAGAGAAGTTCCAGTTTTTCGTTGGTCTTATTGATCCGTTGAATGAAAGATTCTGGTTCCATTTCCCGTCATATTCCATTTTGACCGGGTTGAAAGCCCCATATCCGTAGCTCACGGAATAGTTGACAGAGAAGCTCCATGGGCAATCCCATTTCGCATAACCGTCATAATCTTCGCTCGTGCCGGTATCATTATCGTTGCGTCCGCGTCGTCGGTCGGCAGAAGCTCGACCTGTGAAGCTATCTTCCTCCTCCATGCCGGGATCCTCCTCGTCGTCATATTCAGAATCGGAATTACGACGTGCGGAGTTATTATTGTTATCCTTCTTTCTTTTGAACGTATCATTATTGAAGGTATAGGAGAAGGATGTGCCCGCCGATGCGAGGCGGAAGAGACCTTTGCCCTCCTGGATTCGCAGACGGTCAGCTTTATAGGCCGATCCGCTTTCATTGAGTCGGTAGATGTATGGATCCCAGGTGGTGTTAAGGTTCAGGTTGAAATTCTTCACCAGTCGTAATAATATGTTAGCCTGTAGNGGGGAGAGNCGCAGGGAGTCGGCNGCNAANTTATANCTCTGGCTGAANGANAGNTTTTCAATNAGNGANATNTTCTTNACTCCNGTNGNGTCGGCATCGCTCTTCACTTTCATCTCAAGATTGTTGGATAATCCCCAGGTCACCGCACCGCTCTTTCCGCGCGAAGGCACTCCCAAGATACCATGAGAGAAATATGAATAATCCACCCTCCGGTTATAGCCGGCCTGGTCGGTATAGACATAGTAGTCGTAGGCNCCCCACATCGGATCGCCGAAATCGGGTTGCCAGTTGAAGGTGACCGTCGGAGTCATCACATGACGAATCATCTGCACCTTATCACCGAAAATCTTCAANGGTTTATAGAAACCATAAACCTTCGTATCGAATGAAATCGCGGCGTTGAAGTCAAAAANATTGTAGAAACCAAATGTAGTGTCCTGCACTTCACGAGATGCCTGNGTGTCCCATTGACGGCGTATCTTGCTTGTATACATACGGTCGTTCAGGGTCACGGAAGGGGAGAGGTTNATATATTTGAATATGGAGAATGTGGCGCTGATAGGCACATAGTGTTTCATTCCGTTTCTCCAATCTTTTATCAAGCTTTTCTGAAAGAATACATCCTGCTGGGCAGTNAGAGAGTTCTGNAACTGTCCGGANTANGACATNCGGATNTTNTCATACCATTTNTCNCCTCCNACAGCCTTCTTTCGTTTGAAAGGGGCAAGCTGGCTCATTGTTACCGTTAAGTTAGGGAATGATACAGCGAGAGTTGAATCCTGGCTTCTCTGCGCGATATTGGCCGTTGCNGAGAAACTCCATTTNGANTTNGGTATTCGNTANGTGAGGTTNACGGTAGAAGATTTTGTATTCTCCGTGAAGTTGTTGTTNTAATATGAATTGAGGTCGTTTCGAGAGTAGCCGGAAGTGGCAAAGTTGACAGAGGAAGAGAACGACAGGTTGGGGTTGGCCTTCTGATCCTGACTATGGCTCCAGATCACCTGGAAGTTTTTCATTTTCATATAGTCGGCCGTACCCTTATCTCCCGTAATTGTCTGGAGGAATGATATATCGAAATTGCCACGGAACTTATACCTCTTCACGTAAGAGGAATGTCCTGTTATACCCCAAGAGCCTTTNGTGTAGATTTCTCCGCGCAGCGCAAGGTCTACGTTGTCGTTTATTGCAAAATAATATCCACCGTCGCGGAGGTAAAATCCTTTGTTATAGTCATCTCCAAAGGAAGGGAAAATCACGCCGGAAGAGTATTTCTCCGAGAAGGGGAAATATCCGAATGGCAGGGCAAGGGGNAGNGGAATACCCATAAGNACCATATATCCGGGGCCTGTAACTACATCCTTTTTGGGACGTACCTTCGCACGGGTGAGTTGAAAATAGAAGTGGGGATGTTCATGGTCNTCGCAAGTGGTGTATCGTCCNTCCTCCACGAAGAAAGAGCCATCTTCCATCTTTTTTGCACGGCCACCGGTGAGATAGCCTTCTTGCTGCTCGGTTATGACATCGGTGATGAAACCTCGTTCAGTCTTGAAGTTGTATTTCATCGTCTTCGACTCATATTCTCCGCCATTATCCTTGAACACGGGGTTTCCAATCAGTTTTCCGGTGGAGTCCATCACTCCGGCGGCATAGACAGTGGATGAATCCATTTCAAGTCGGATCTCTTCTGCATTTACCTTAAATTGAGAATAATCCACGGATGAACCACCGTACAGGTATGCATTGTCCTGTCCGATAAGCACGAGTGAATCCTTGGCAGAGAAATGGACCACATCGTTTATATCCATTTTATCATANCGAATCTTCGAGAGAGAGCCACGAGCAGTGTCAAGCGGTTCGCGCTCCAGCATTCGTCGGCGCAGGGGCATGGAATCCGTTAAGATTGAATCAGTGGGAATGGAGTCTGCAGGTATGCTGTCGAAAGGAAGGTCGATGAAAAGCTCATCCCCGTCAGGGGCAATAAAGACATCGGAAGCAAGCGANTCGGAGAAANAGATTTCCTCATCGNANCCTTCCTCTTCATTGCTCACCTCCTTCCCGGAGAGCGCATTCTGCGAGTGAGAATATGCAATCCCGAAAAGTATCAGGGCTGATATATAGAATAATAGACGTCTCAAGACAATGGTCAATTGTATGGAAACTAACGTTGCGGTTTTGGGTCTCTCTTATCTAAAAAGCGATACAGGTCGGTAAGAATCTGATAAGCAAATGATAAGAGGAGCCTCTGCCGTGCGTTCTGAAAAGTTCTTGCAAAGTTAGCTAAACTTATAGAAACTGCCAACAAAAGTTTGTTAAAAAACGTGGGCGTTCTTTTACCAACCGGGATTTTGGATAAGATTCGGATTGCGCTCCATCTCTACGATCCGGCTGAGGGTTTGAAAGAGATTTTGCGCGATGAGCCGGATATTGTGTTTCTCGATATTGAAATGGGAGGTCTGAATGGTGTAGCAATTACATCGCAGCTACCGCCCGACTCCTGCTTCCGGTGGGGCGACAATATACGGGTGGCCCCATCGATGCGTTAAGTCGATGAGGCCACGATATCATTCTGCTGTCAGCACCTTATATTCCTCCATAAATTCTCGGAATTGGCGATAGCCGATTGTCAGCCCGACGAGCACACCGGCAATCATGCCGTAGATTATATATTCATCTGCTTTGAAACTATAGATCATAACTCCAAAAACGATTACCGCGAATGGAATGAGAAAGAGCATTGATTGGAGATGTTTCTTTTTGTAATATACCGCTTTTCCGACAACCTCGCTGACCGACATATTAAAGCAGTTGATTGAGGATACCCCTCGGTAGAGCCACCAATCGATTGTAGAACACGTGGCAAAATAGAGTATCATCACGATTGCCATTACAAATTTCATCGGAATTCCTGGGATGTGTGCCGGTGAAAACATCCAAAAGGCGGATACGATTGTCATCACAAGACCCAGTGTCGAGAACCGTCTGTATTTAGTGGCCAGACGATCAAGAGCCGTTTCTTTCTTTTCTCTATACATATTTTCAAATTCTTCGGGCGTGGGCGTATACATCTTTCGTGAGGCCTCGGCCCAGGTTTTTTTTATTTCTTCCGGTGTCATAGTAAAAGGGTTTTATAGGGGTTAAGCATATTTATTTCGTGTCAAGGTAAAATGCACTTCATATTCCAGAAGAGTAGAGAGCTGTTTTCAATTTCCGGAGCCCGTGATTTTCTCAGCCAGCTTCAGCTTGATGCGATTGATTCTCACCGCCACATTATTTCGGGAGATGCCTGTCACTTCCGCTATCTCCTCATATTTACGCTCGTCAAGCCACATCGTCACAATGGCTTTGTCGAGCGGCGAGAGGGTGGCAATCAGACGATGAAGCGTTTCTATCCGGTCGCGTTTGTCAGCATCCGACTCATCCGTAGGATCGGGAGCAGTCTCCAAAGGAAGGGTGGATGGATAGCGGGAGCGTTTGCGCACTGTCGAAACACATGTATTGAGCGCAACTCGGTAGATCCAAGTGGAGAGTGACGAATCTCCCCGATAGGATTTAAGACCCTTCCATATATTAATCATTATATCCTGGCGGAGGTCTTTGAGGTCGTCGGTATCGGAGGCATATGAAAAGCATATACCCGAAATCACAGATCCATATTCCTCCATAACCTCACGGAAACGTTGTTCCCTTTCTCTTTTTTCTCCAAAGGAGCCGACAAAGGCAGCGAGGAGTTGCCGGAATATTCTTCTCGACCTGCTTTCCGAATGGTTGAGCGTAGTTAATAGAGGTATGTCGTTATAATAAAGTGTCATTTTCGAAAGATTTTACGCAAATTTAGTCGCTAACTACCTCTAAAAGTTACAAGATGGTAAAAAAAATTTGTAGAAAAAAGAAAAACATCTTAATTTTGGAGTGAGAAACACACCAAACCAGCATAAAAGTGAAATAAAAGAAAAATATGGATAAAGATAACGAGCAAGAGCTCTTCCCGGTGGTGGATGAGCAGGGAAATATAATAGATGCAGCGAGTCGGTCGGAATGTCACAGCGGCTCGAAACTGCTGCATCCGGTGGTGCATCTGCATCTTTTTGATGAAGCCGGGAGGCTTTATCTACAACGTCGTCCCGACTGGAAGGATATACAGCCCGGAAAATGGGACACAGCAGTAGGGGGGCATGTCGATCTTGGGGAGAATATTCATCAGGCATTGCGTCGCGAAGCGAGGGAGGAACTTGGGCTGACCGATTTCGAGCCCGAACTTCTCAGACAGTACGTGTTCGAATCGGATGTGGAGCGAGAGCTTGTGAATGCGTTCAAGACCGTAAGCAATCAGGAACCACGTCCATCAGATGAACTTGACGGCGGTCGATTCTGGAGCAAAGAGGAGATATTGGATGCACTTGACACAGGGATGTTCACCCCGAACTTTGAATCCGAATACAGGATGCTATTTATGTGACATCATTCCCCACTAACACTTATCAACTTATGAAGCTGCTTATAAAAATATTAGCCGCCATCGGCTTAGGTATACTTATCGGTTGGTTTTGCCCGTCGTGGGTTGGTGCCGTTTTCAATACATTTAATGGAATCTTCTCCCAGTTCCTTGGGTTTATGATTCCTCTTATCATAGTGGGGTTTGTGACTCCGGCAATTGCTGATGTTGGGAATAGAGCAGGAAAATTGCTTGTTGCTACCGCTCTGCTTGCGTACGTTGCGACATTCTTTGCCGGAATGCTTTCATATTTCACAGGCACCCTTTCCTTCCCCTTTCTGATGGGAGGAGAGGAATCGCTTGCCGGAATAGAATCCACAGCTCCGATAGAACCATATTTCACGGTCGAGATACCCACACCTCTTCCAGTGATGACGGCTTTGGTTCTCTCTTTCATGTTGGGATTAGGAATCGCCTTCATCAAGGGAGACACCCTTCGCAGGGGATTCGATGAATTTCGCGAGATTGTCCAGAAATCGATAAATGTGGCCATCATTCCCCTGCTGCCACTCTATATCTTCGGCATCTTCCTGAATATGACTGTAGAAGGTCAGGTAATGACGATTCTAAAGACCTTCGCCAAGGTGATTGTTGTCATCTTTGTGTTGCATATATTCATCCTTGTGCTTCAATATTGCGTGGCTTCATTCTTCAATCGCCGCAACCCTTTCAAGATGCTTAAGAATATGCTTCCGGCATATTTTACAGCTTTGGGAACTCAAAGCTCGGCAGCCACTATACCTGTGACTCTTGAACGAACAATAAAGATGGGGGTAGATGAGGATGTGGCAGGTTTTGTGATTCCTTTATGTGCCACCATCCATATGTCAGGGTCTGCGCTTAAAATCACAGCCTGTGCACTTGCTCTTTTGATTATGCACAACGAGCCATATAGTGTTGGAATGTTCATTCATTTCGTGGCGATGCTTGGAATAACGATGGTTGCGGCTCCCGGCATTCCCGGTGGAGCTATTATGGCTGCATTAGGCCCATTGGGAACGATTCTCGGATTTGATCAGCAGATGTTGGCTTTGATGATAGCCCTTTATATTGCAATGGATAGTTTCGGAACGGCTTGTAACGTGACAGGTGACGGTGCACTTGCTGTTATCCTCAACCGTTTTTTCGGGAAGAAGAAGCCGGCATAATAATATCGGAGGAGTTTCCGCAATGACGGAAACTCCTCTCTGTCATTTCATCTCTTCCACGATAAAATCATTCATTTTTCTTGTTTTGGTATCGAAAGAAGCTCCGATTATAAATGCTCGCTTATCGCTGAATCTAAAAGGCTCCCAATATTTCTTATCCTTAATTTGTTCTAATGCTTCCTTAGCATTAGAATTGATTTTGAATTCAAAAATATATAGGAAATCAGATGTCTCAACAATAAGATCAATTCTGCCGTCGGATGTTCGCCGTTCAATATTGGCATACTCGCCCAGTAAGGTAAAAATTAGATAGATGGCATCTTGAAATCTACTTTCTGTGGATCCCTTTTCTGAATATCCCATTCCCGCAAGGAGAGAATCGAACCGTTTCATGAAACTCTCCGGTTTTCCTTCACGAATTTCTCTGCTGAAATCTTGGATTGAAAGGTTATGGGAAGAGGCATCCTCTTTCAGATAGCTCTTTAACAGAAATTTTAAGAAACTGTTTTTTACCTCGACGTTAGGATAATCCAAAATATATTCATCATATACCGCATCATATCCTTTTATGGTAAGATATCCTGTCTGGTAGAAGACAGGTACAGGATTCCTGCTTAAAATCCCGGCAGAGGCGAGTTCCTCCGCATCAAATCTTATTGGTGCGAGGTCTTTGATCATCCATCCTTCTTTTTTTAGAAGAGAAACGAGAAATTCCGGGGTGCCGCTTTCAAACCAGAAATTCCCGAATTTCCTTTTTGCGAAGAGATTCATCAGGCTGAAGGGATTGTAAATATCGGGAGATTTCTCAGAGAAATGGTATCCGTCATATCTTTGCTTAATATCCTTTGCAATATCCAATTCTGATTTGGAAAGCTCTTCAGCGATTTCTGCTATACCCGGTTTGAGATATTTTTCCATTTCGCTTTCCGTGATGCCGCAAATGGCGGAATATTTTTCTTCAAAAGATATGTCTCTGAGGTTATTGAGATCGGAAAAAATGGAAACTTTACTGAATCGTGCCACTCCCGTGAGCATTGCAAATTTTATATAGCGATCCTGAGTTTTAAGATTAGAATAAAACGCTTTTAGGGTGGAGCGATATTGTTCCGTCAATTCCTCATTTCCAATCACGCTAAGCAATGGCTTGTCATATTCATCAACTAAGATTACGACTGGCTTTCCGGTCTTTTCATAAGCTTTCTCAATTACCCATGCGAATCGTTCCTCTACGGATCGCTCCTTTTTTTCATCGCCATAAAGCGACTCCCATTTTTCAAGACTCGCGTTCAATTGAGCGATGAGGGAAGAATAAGAATTGTAATATCTGTTATTGAGGTCGAGATGGAGGATAGGGTATCTTTCCCACGCGGTCTCTGTCTCCTCGATAGCTAATCCTTCAAAAAGCTCCTTTTCTCCATTAAAGAAAGCTTCAAGAGTGGAAAGAAAAAGGCTCTTGCCAAACCGTCTGGGCCGTGATAGGAAATAGAACTGTCCCCTCAGCAGACTCGGTATATAGCCGGTCTTATCCACGTATAGGTAGCCGTCCTCACGTATCCTACGGAATGTCTGGATGCCTACCGGATATTTTATTTCGTTCAGGATTTCTTTCATAATGGCAAAGATAGTAAGATTTTATCATTTGAACAAAATTGAAAAATAAGAGGAGAGAGGTTTTATGATAATTTTACGGAAGCTTTAAGCTCTTGTCTCGTTGAGGGCACTCAGGTGGCGAACAGTATCTTTCTTCACTTCTTATGCACCGAACTAAATTAAACTCTATTTCGTTGAATCTATATCTAAAAGGTGAATAGGTTTAAATAATTTCAACGACTCAACTTTCGCAAGTCGCAAGTTGAGGTTACAGGTATGTAAGGTTATAAGCTATAGAAGCTAAAATTATGAATATCATAGAAGCAATGAAGGAGCGTCGCTCCGTTAGAAATTTTGATGGAAACGGCATAACTGGGGAGCAGAGACGAGAGTTGTTGAAGGCGGTGGAGGAGGCTTATGATCCCTTTGGCGGAAACGTAACAATAAGACTGAAAAAATTTGATCTTAAGGGTGGATATAAGCCAAGTACTTACGGCATGATCAATGGTGCGGAGGAATTCTTTTTGTTGGGTATGGGAGATGATGAAGCATCGGCCTTGTCCGCCGGTTTCCGATTTGAGCAAGTGGTGCTGAAAGCCTGGGAAATGGGATTAGGTACCTGCTGGATTGCCGGCACTTTCAAAGGTTCAAGTTTTGAAAAAGGGGAGAACTGGCCCGATGGGGAGGAATTAAAGGTGGTATGTCCGGTAGGAGAGGCTAAGAAACCTTCAATGATGGAAAAGTTTACTCGTTTCACTCTTGGAAGTAAGAATCGCAAATCATTCGATACTCTATTCTTTTCTGATAGCTTTCATGCTCCCGTGTCGGATGATAATCAATTTCATGAGGCATTGGAGATGTTGCGTCTATCTCCATCCTCTACCAACTCTCAACCTTGGAGAGCCTTGGTATCAGACAATACCGTACATTTTTATTATAAGCCTAAGAGTCGAATTTCAGCTCTTGACACTGCAATCGGTATGTGTCAATTTTGGGAAACTGAGAGATTCAATGGCAAGTCAGGTAAATTCCATAAAGTTTCGGATGCTCCAAAGGCTCCTGAAGATTGGAAATATCTTTATTCTTATACAAGAGAGTGAATCCAAAGATAAGTAGCTACTAAAAATTAATCGATATATGATTCACCAAGTAGGTGGAAGAATCTTGAACGCTAAAACTCGTTCTTTTGGGCATCTTTTACCTTATCATTCAGTCGCATACGAAAGTATGCTCCTTCATTCTGCGGCAAAAGCTACACAAAAATAACTTCGTTTTATCTGTTCATTAATTCTTAGCAGCTACTTATCGGCAAATATAATAACTTTTCTTAAGAACCACAACAATTGTCGGTTCCCAATAATACAAAACCGTCGCAAATTTCTAAAATCTGCGACGGCTTTATCTTATTGCAAGCTTATCACTTTCCTAAGGCTATTTTCTTATATTCCACCGGAGTGATCTTAATAAACTGCGGGAGGAATTCCTCCCAGTTTTCAAGGATATGCTTTCCAAGTTTTGAACCTGTATGCTTTACGTGACGCTCTATTATATCGCGCAGCTCAGAAATCTCGTCATCCTCCTTCAGAAGAGTCAACTCCACGAGATCCATATTGACATAATAGTCCACGTTTCCGGTGGGATTCCAGATGTAGGCGATACCACCGCTCATACCGGCAGCAAAATTACGCCCGATCTTGCCGAGCACAACCACACGTCCACCGGTCATATACTCGCAGGCATGGTCGCCGACACCCTCGACAACTGCAGTTGCACCACTATTCCGAACAGCAAAACGTTCGCCTACACGACCATTCACAAATAATTCGCCCGAAGTGGCACCATAAAGGAGAGTGTTTCCTGCAATAGTGTTGCGATGGGCATCGAAATCTGCATCTCTGTCGGGCACAACAATCACACGACCTCCCGAAAGACCTTTCCCAAGATAGTCGTTGGCATCGCCTATGAGTTTAAGAGTCACTCCCTTACATAGGAAGGCTGCAAAACTCTGGCCTGCAGAACCCGTGAAGGAGAGTTTCACAGAATCCTCCGGTAATCCTTCGCTGCCGAATCGCTTAGTGATATATCCACTCAACATAGATCCCACACTGCGGTCGGTATTGACGATAGGCATACCTAATGCAATCGGCTGACGTGCATCGATGGCCTGAGAGATAAGCTGGAGAAGAGCACCATCCTTTACGCCTGTCAGTTTATGGTCTTGGTCGCTGACAAAATGAAGAGCGGCCTCCTCCGGTGAACAGGGCATATAGAATAGACGCGAGAAATCGAGTTTTGATGCCTTTGCTTCCACCGGCTGCGGTTTCATACGAAGAAGGTCGGCGCGCCCCACAATTTCATCAATCGAGCGATAGCCCATAGCTGCAAGACGCTCACGAATTGATTGAGCCATGAAACGGAAATAATTCACAAGATATTCCCATTTCCCGATAAACTTCTTACGCAATTCCGGATTCTGGGTGGCAACGCCTTTAGGACATTTATTTGTGTGGCATACACGTGCCATGCAGCATCCGAGCACTACGAGCGCAGCTGTTCCGAAACCGTATTCCTCCGCTCCAAGAAGAGTGTTGACAATAACATCATGTGGGGATTTGATCTGACCATCCACCTGCATTATAACCTTTCCCCGAAGATTATTGAGCACCAGCGTCTGCTGAATTTCCGCGAGTCCGATCTCCACAGGAACGCCGGCGTGTTTCATTGAGCTTGCAGGGGCTGCCCCGGTACCGCCATCGCAACCGCTGATAAGAATCTTATCTGCTTTTGCTTTTGCAACACCTGCTGCTATCGTTCCTACTCCGCTCTCAGCAACGAGTTTCACACTGATTTTCGCTTCAGGGTTAAGGTTCTTCAGATCGAAGATAAGCTGAGCGAGGTCTTCGATGGAATAGATATCATGATGCGGAGGAGGGGAGATAAGGGTTATACCCGGAAGAGATCGTCGCGTCTTGGCAATCACCTCATCCACCTTGAATCCCGGCAGCTGTCCGCCCTCACCCGGCTTGGCACCCTGCGCTACTTTTATCTGGATTTCATCTGCATTCACAAGATATTCGGCATCTACACCGAAACGCCCTGAAGCAACCTGTTTTACAGAGCTTCGCGGCCATGTGCCGTCGGGACGTACTGCATTTCTGGCCGGATCTTCACCACCTTCTCCCGTGTTGCTCATACCGCCTATCTTGTTCATTGCAATAGCTAATGCCTCATGGGCCTCTATGCTTATGGCTCCGAACGACATGGCCTCCGTGCAGAAACGGCGCATGATACTTTCCTCACTCTCCACTTCAGAGAGGTCAATCGGTTGACGGTCGCTTTCCACCGTAATAAGGTCGCGCAGAAAGAGAGGTTCTTTTTTATCCTCCACCAAAGCCACATATTCGCGGAATTTCTCATAATCCCCCTTCATAGTGGATTGCTGAAGAGCCTTCACCACCTCCGGATTCCATGCGTGACGTTCCCCGCTCTTGCGATAGGAATATTCACCGAAATCTGTTAGCGCCGGCTCCTCCTGCATATCAGCAAAGGCACGGAAATGATTACGGAGCACATCGGCAGTGACATCCTCTATGTCAATACCCTCTACAGAGGAAACTCCTCCACCCATGTAGCGGCTAAGCAGACGCGAGCTAACGCCCAATGCTTCGAATAGTGCACATCCGCGATAGCTTCTTATCGTGGAGATACCCATTTTCGAGAGAATCTTGAGTATACCTTTGTTGACAGCCTTTATATAATGTTTTTCGGCTGCCTCGAAGTCGAGTTGAATCTCTTTCCTATCCACTAAATCCTTCAGGATTGCAAACACCATATAAGGATTAACTGCCGAGGCTCCATATCCCATCAGTAGAGCCACGTGCATCACCTCACATACCTCCGCACTCTCCACTATAATCGCAATCTGAGAGCGTTTCTTGCGGCTCACCAGATGATGATGCACGGCAGAGAGGGCAAGTAAGGATGGAATGGGGGCATAACGGGCATTGACATTACGGTCGGATATGACCATGTAGTTATATCCATTGTCGACAGCATTTTCAGCCTCGGCACAAAGATGATCGATGGCCGCTTCCATCGCCTTTACACCTCCGTCGGCCTCAAACACCATTGGGAGTGTGATAGTGTTGAATCCTTTATACTGGAGATGACGCAAAATATCAAGTTCGGAGTCGCTTACAATGGGGGAGGGCATCATCACCACATTGCATAATTCAGGTGACGGCTTGAGGATATTCTTTCTTACAGCACCGACATAGCTTGTGAGCGACATCACAAGCTCCTCTCGTATCGGATCGATCGGAGGATTGGTCACCTGTGCAAACTGCTGCCTGAAATAATTGAAGAATCGTTGGGGAATATCCGAGAGGATTGCAGGAGGAGCATCGTTACCCATTGAAGTAACGGGTTCTGCACTGTTGACAGTCATCGGTTTTATGATACGCTCGATATCCTCCTTATTATATCCGAAAGCTATCATCTGGCGTTCACGGTCGGGAACCTCATGGCTCACCTTGCGTCCGCTCTTTAGATTGCTGAGCACTATCCTGTTTTCATTTATCCATTCGCTGTAGGGATGCTCGGAGGCGAGTGCTTTCTTTATATCACGGTCGATAAGAATCTTCCCTTCTTCTGTATCCACCATTATTATCTTTCCGGGTTTAAGGCGTGCTTTGTGCTCCACGTTTGCAGGGTCAATGTCGAGCACACCGGTCTCAGAAGCAATTATGACCTCGCCGCTTTTTGTCACGGTCATGCGCGCCGGACGCAGACCATTGCGGTCGAGCATACCTCCTGCATAACGCCCGTCGGAGAAAATGATTGCTGCCGGGCCATCCCATGGTGCCATAAAGATGGAGTGATACTCATAGAATGCGAGGAGCTTGCGCGAGATGGGATTTTGTTCGTTGCAACTTTCCGGCACGAGCATAGCCAAGGCATGAGGAAGTGACATTCCGGATCGTACAAAAAACTCAAGTGCATTGTCGAAAGAGGCTGAATCGCTCATGCCGGGCTGGATAACATGGCCGATCTTTTTCATCTCCCCAAGGCTATCAGGTTCAATCACGGCTTCTCGACTCGACATCCAGAATCTGTTTCCACGAATGGTGTTGATCTCGCCGTTATGTCCTATCAATCGGAAAGGTTGGGCGAGTCGCCAGGTGGGGAAGGTGTTGGTGGAGAATCGGGAATGAACCAGTGCGATTGCGCTCGTGAAGTAGGGGCTCTGAAGATCCTTGAAATACTGTCGGAGCTGAGTAGAAGACAGCATCCCCTTATATATAAGAGTCCGTGTGGATAGCGAAACAATATAGCAGCTCTCCTTATCATTGATTTCTTCCGATTCAAGCACAGCTTCCTCGATACGCTTGCGAATCACATAGAGGAGGTTTTCGAGCCGATCGCGGTTGTCGCATCCCACGATGAATAGCTGACGGATTACAGGTTCTGTGACTAATGCATCGTGTCCGAGCACTGAGGAATCGACAGGGACATCGCGTGTGTGCATAAGAAAAAGCCCCTGCGCCTTGATCTCGCGGTCGATAATCTTTTCAAATTCGGTGCGATCTATATCGTTCTTTGGCAGGAAAACCATTCCTACACCATAACGACCTTTCTCAGGAACAGGGATACCATTCAACAGGATATATTCATGAGGAATCTGAACCATGATTCCGGCTCCGTCGCCGGTTTTGTCATCGGCACCTTCGGCTCCGCGATGAGCCATGTGTTCAAGCACAGAGAGACCCTGATCTACGATATAATGATGTTTGCTGCCATCGATTTTTACCACTAACCCCACGCCGCAGCCGTCGTGTTCGTAGTCTGGAGAATAGAGGCCGTGAGCCGCTGCATTCTCTAATTTAGAAACTTTTGCCATTGACCTTTAGATGTAGAAACTTACGCCAGGAAATGGAAATTTACGAGGGTAAATTCGGTTTTGTTTGCAAAATTACAAAAATTATGTTAAAACTGCAACAAAATGTAAAGACTTGCTATTGAAATGAATCTGCGTCAACCTCTATAATTTGCAAAGAGAGAGTTTTTTGATTATCTTTGTGGCAAAAGAAGTGATGATGTGCAAGCAGAGATATCCCATAGGCATCCAGACTTTTTCAGAGATCATAGAAAAAGGATATAATTATGTTGATAAGACAGGCTTCATTCCC
>JAAVDD010000028.1:56132-86128 GCA_014801985.1 Bacteroides sp. | reverse complement strand
CATTGCTTTTGAATAAAAACAGCTTCGCGATGGTACGTGACTATCGCGAAGCTGTTTTTATTCAAAAAGGGAATATCTGAATCTTCTATCTGAATCCGGACAGCCGAATTTATTCTTATCCGATCAATTCCAGGGAGATTCTTTTTCGGGCGGTGTCGATATCAATCACCTTCACTTCCACTCTCTGGCCGAGTGACAGGATATCCGTCACGGCATTCACGCGGCGGCCGAGTTTCGAGATATGAATCAAACCGTTCTCCTTAATTCCTAAATCCACGAAAGCACCAAAAGCTGTGATATTATTGACAACTCCCGGTAAGGTACGGCCTATTGTAAGGTGCGAGAAATCATCCACCTCCGGCACGAATGCTCCGGAATTATCATCAGTGCGAGGATCACGCCCCGGTTTTCGTAACTCTTTTACTATATCCTCCATAGTCTCCAGGCCTCCGACACCGGCAGCGGCGAGAGCCTTAAGGTCAAGACGGTCGAGGAGTTCATTGTTTGCAGCAAGTTCGGCGGGTTTCACATTAAGCGATTTCGCCATTTTATCCACAATCCCGTAACTTTCAGGATGAATGCCGGTATTGTCGAGAGGTTCCTTACCTCCGGGCACACGTAGGAATCCTGCACAAAGCTCGAAAGCCTTGTCGCCTAAACGAGGCACCTTCTTCAGCTCCTTACGTGATTTGAAATCACCGTTGGCCGCACGATAGGCCACGATATTGGCTGCAAGTGCCGGACCGATACCGGATACGTAGGAAAGTAGTCGTTCTGAGGCGGTATTGACATCTACACCAACTGCATTAACACAACTCATCACCGTGAAATCAAGTGAATTGCGCAGGGCAGTCTGATCCACGTCGTGCTGATATTGTCCCACTCCGATGGATTTGGGGTCGATTTTAACTAATTCCGCAAGAGGATCTATTAAGCGACGTCCGATAGATACAGCACCGCGCACCGTCACATCCTTATCCGGAAATTCCTTCCGGGCAATCTCGGAAGCTGAATATACGGAAGCGCCATCCTCGCTCACCACAAATACTTTCTCAGGAGCAATAAGCCCGGAAGATTTTAGGAATCGTTCTGTTTCGCGGGAGGCCGTGCCATTTCCGAGCGACACTACATCCAGCTTATGTCTCTTGATCATGCGCTCAAGGATGCGACGAGCTCCCTCCGTGTCATTCTTTGGAGCTGTCGGGAAAATCACCCCTTCTTCGAGGAGATTCCCCTGCGCATCAAGCGCCACTACCTTGCATCCTGTACGATACCCCGGATCTATAGCCAGCACACGCTTCCCTTTAAGCGGAGCAGCCAGAAGAAGTTGCCGGAGATTGGAAGCAAATATATCTATAGCCACTCTGTCGGCTTCCTCTTTAAGAGAGGCTGACACCTCATTTTCCACTGAAGGACGCAGGAGTCGCTTTGAGGCATCCACCACGGCATCCTCTATCACTTCCCTGCAATCCCCGGAAGCTGAGCGAGGCACGAAAGCGCGACATAGGGATTCATCAAGAGCCTCCGCATTATCGCCAAGTGAATATTTCACCTTCACCAGCCCCTCCCGTTCCGCACGTCTCAGGGCCAGATATTGATGGGAAGCCATGCGACGCACCGATTGAGAGAAATCGGCATACTGTGCCAGAGAGGAGTCCTTTATCTCAGCCTCCTTCCCCTTAGCCACAGTGCAGACAATTGAAGCCGAGCGATTGAAAGTGTTGCGCGTGATGTTGCGAAGACGGGCCGATTCCGACGCCCATTCAGCAATTATATCCATTGCTCCCTCGATATCCTCATCGGAAGAGGAGGGGAGATGGCCCGACATGATGCGTTTTGCCAACGGTTCAAGCCCCTTCTCTCTGGCGATGGTTGCACGTGTGCGTTTCTTTGGCTTGAAGGGAGCATAGATATCCTCCACCTCCGTCATTGTCGCAGCTTCCATAAGTCGTTGACGAATGAGATCGGTCATTGATCCGGCAGCCTCTATTGCATCGGCAACGAATTCCCGACGCGCCTCCAACTCGCGCACCTGCTTTAGTGCGGTTTCGATAGCACGAATGCTGACTTCATCGAGCGAACCTGTGCGCTCCTTGCGATAACGGGATATGAAAGGGACTGTCGCTCCCTCATCAAGCAGCTCGGCCACAGCCTTCACTCCCTTCAGGGGAAGTCCGGTCCGTTCCGCCACGGTAATATATAATCTTTCTTCAGGAGTCATTTCTTGATTGTTAGGGGTTGAATTCTATATGTGGTCTTCGCTTCTTCGTCGAGGATGGAGGCATCAGAGTCTTCCACTTTAAGCAGCAGACGCCCTGAAAGGTCAGCTTTCGGAATCTTTATTGAAAGCACTGCATTCTTGTCGTCGGTCAGTTTCACCTCCGTGATGGAGAAGCCCTCTCCATCTGTCACTCCTCCCATGCCATGGAAGGCGATATAGCCGTCGGGACTCATGAATTTCTTGAAATCAAGAAAATTGATCACATCTTCGGATGACTTGAAAATTACGGAGGAATAATCTCCGGAGTCGATTACGAGGATAGAATCTCCCGTGATGCTGTCTTGAGAATTGGTCTGGCCCTTTCCTCCGCAGGAGGTGAAGGCTGCAAGAGCAAGCAGGGAGAACGCGACTGTATAAATTAGTTTCATCTGATCTTTATTCTTTATTAGGATTATGGGAAATAGAAAGAGGCTATGCTGACTTCATGCGCATCAAGATACGCATCACCATGCATGACGCATAGCTCCGGCAATTCAGCTTTTCGCAGGGGGGAGTTGAATTGCTAAGACAAATTTAAGGAAATGCGTTGGAAAAAACAAATAATATAATTTTGGAATCCGGGAAAAATTTGCTAATTTTGCAGTGAAATTCCCGTGCAGCTACGACTGCCGAGGGAAGTGGAGAAATTTGGCTGCTTGCAACCACTCAAAAAAATGCTAAAACTGCGATCTGTTTCCTTTCCGTTTAAATCGGGAGGGAAATCTAAAGAAGACAGAAATTTAGGTGCAATATTTTATGAGCGGGCGCGGGCAGTGATGTCGGTTCCCGCTTCCTTTATTAAAATTATTCGAGATCATAAAAAATAGAAAATCAGAAACTGCAACCAATAATAGCAAACAGAATATGAACTATCTATTCACATCCGAGTCAGTATCGGAGGGACATCCCGACAAGGTGTCCGACCAGATAAGCGATTCACTTCTTGATGAATTTCTCGCACAGGATCCTGAGAGCCATGTGGCAGTGGAGACACTCTGCACCACGGGTCAGGTTGTTGTGGCAGGAGAGGTGACATCCGATGCATACGTAGATATACCGCAGGTGGCACGCCGCGTGATCCTTGACATAGGCTATAACCGTGGAGCTTACCGCTTCGACGGCGATGCCTGTGGCATACTTTCTGCCATACATGAGCAGAGTCAGGATATCAACCGTGGAGTGTCGCGTAAAGCAGCGGGTGATGCCAACGATCTTCAGGGTGCCGGCGATCAGGGGATGATGTTCGGCTACGCCGTGGATGAGACTGAAAATTTAATGCCTCTCACCCTTGATCTCTCGCATCTTATCCTCCGGGAACTTTCAGATATTCGCCGTGAAGGTAAGGATATGACCTATTACCGCAAGGGGAAACGCACGACATATCTCCGCCCCGATGCCAAGAGTCAGGTCACTGTAGAATATGATTCCGACAATAAGCCTGTCAGAATCCATACAATTGTTGTCTCCACGCAGCACGATGACTTCGTGGCTCCCTTGGCTGATACTCCGGAGGCGTGCATCAAAGCCGATGAGGAGATGCTTTCCAGAATCCGCAAGGATGTGGAGGAGGTGCTTCTCCCCAGAGTAAAGGCTAAGTTACCCGAAAAGATACAAGCCCTTTTCGATGAAAACCTCATTCTCCATGTGAATCCGACGGGAAAATTTGTGCTCGGAGGCCCCCATGCCGATACCGGATTGACAGGACGAAAAATTATTGTCGACACCTATGGTGGTCGCGGTGCACACGGAGGGGGTGCTTTCTCAGGGAAGGATCCTTCGAAAGTAGACCGTTCAGCTGCCTATGCATGCCGTCATATTGCCAAGAATCTTGTTGCGGCCGGTGTAGCCGGTGAGGTGCTTGTGCAGGTGGCCTATGCCATCGGGAAAGCGGAACCGGTGAGTCTCTATATCAACACCTACGGCACATCTAAAGTGAATCTCACCGATTCCGAGATAGCTGAGAAGGTGAAGAGACTCTTCGACCTTCGTCCGAAAGCCATCGAGGAGCGTCTGAAACTGCGTAATCCCATCTACCGCGAGACGGCAAGCTACGGTCACATGGGACGTCAGCCCCGTATGGTGAAAAAGGAATTCATAGTGCCCGGAAGGAAGGAACCTATCGTGCGAGATGTTGAACTCTTTACATGGGAGAAACTTGACACTGTGGATGAAATAAAGAAGGAATTTGCTGAAAACTTTGGTAAATAATTGAAAAATAGTTATCTTTGCACGTTTTAACGCCTAAACATAGAATTTTTATACAAACGGTTTTATGCATAGGGTATGCCCGGAATGCGTGTCGACGCCCCCGGAGCATGGAGCAACAGCAAATATATAAAATTCATCCATAGCCAATTAAACAGCAACATAAAGAATGGCAACATTAGAGAAAATCAGAAGCAAATCGGGCTTGCTGATCGTAGTGATCGGCTTGGCACTCTTAGCCTTCATCATCGGCGACGCCCTTACCAACAGCCGTAACATTTTCGGCGACCACACCACCGTGGCCAAGGCCGGCTCGGCAAAAATCGATATCACCGAGTATCAGCAGAAGCGTGAAGAGCTCAATCAGCAGCTTGAGGAGGCACGTCGCCAGAATCCTGCGAGCGTGGCAAATTTCGACACGCAGACTCTTCCCGAAATGGCAATCCAGCAGCTTCTTCAGGAGCAGCTTCTCCTGAATGCAGCTGAAAAGGCCGGCGTGCAGGTGACAGGCAACCTTCTTCGTTACTATATGCTTGAGACTCCGGGCAATCAGGATGTGATGCGTCTGGTGCAGCAGCTCAATCAGGCAGGACTGGGCGTTCAGACTCCCCAGCAGGCCTACGAGCTTATCTTCAACCCCAAGCGTAACGGTATGACCGATGCACAGATGGAGCCTTATCAGCGTCTCTGGCTTCAGGTGGAGAACAACGCCAAGGCAGACATCGCACGTCAGGTATATGCTCGTATCCTTCAGAAGAGCGTGAAGGCCAACGATCTCGACCGCAAGGCTCTCTACAACGATTATATCAACACTGCACAGGTGCAGGTGGCTTATCTCCCTTATGGTACACTCGATGCAAAGGAGTATCCCGTGAGCGAGGCTGAGCTTAAGAAGATGTATGAGGAGAAGAAAAACGATTTCAAGGTAGATGAGGCCACAAAGGATGTCAGCTTCATCGCAGTGAGCATCGCTCCCTCGAAGAAGGACCTCGACGACTGCCGTCAGCTTGCTGAACGCACAGTGAAGGCTCTTTCCGACAGCTCAGCGCAGCTCAGCAAAGATCTCAAGAAGGATGGCGTGATCCTCACTCACCATTCTCTCCGTGCAGCAGATCTTCCTGCCGGAGCAATGAAAGAGTTTATCCTTAACGGTGCAAAAGACAGCGTTAAGCTCGTCAGCTCAAATATGCAGGGCTTCACCGCAGTGCGCGTGACAGGCCGCGAGCTTCAGACAGATTCAATCCAGGTGAATGTGGTGATGGCTGCCACTCTCGATCTCGGCAAGAGAATCCAGAGCCAGCTCAATGCAGGTCTGCCTGCCGACTCCATCACAGTGCGCTTCTCTCCCGACAGCGTTATGCCTCAGCTCAATCAGTGGATTCCTCTCTATACTGCGCAGGGAGCCACCAACGCGCTTCCGCAGGGCACTCTTGACAGCCTCGTGAATGCAGGAGGAAAGTATATCACAATCAACTCCGGCGCACAGGGTATGGTTATGGCTTCATTGGTTAAGCGTAACGCTCCTGTCACCATCTACGACTATGATGAGGTGAACTATGTTCTTGGTCCGAGCGTGAAGACAGTAAGCGACGAGCGTGCCAAACTTGAGAAATTCCTCGCCGACAACAGCAATGCCAAGGATTTCGCAGCAAACGCAGAGAAGGCAGGTTTCAACGTTCAGCGTTATAGCCTCACTCAGAGCAGCCCCGCCGTTCCGCGTATCATGGGCATGAACTCCTATTTCCCTGAGAGCCGTCAGGTGGTTCGTTGGATAATGATCGATGGTAAGCCCGGTCAGGTGAGCCACATCTACGAGGCTAAGAGCGCAACCAATCCGATGCTTTACGCAGCCGCAGTGGAAAGTTCATACGATGACTTCACACCCCTTACTAATCCCGACGTGAACCAGTATCTCACCGAGCAGGTACGTCGCTCCAAGGCAGGTGACAAGCTCGTGGCGAAATACAGCAAGAACACTCAGAGCATGGAGGCAGCTGCTCAGGCAATGGGCGTTCAGGTCAACACCATCGAAAGTTTCCGCTTCGGTCAGAACCCCGGTGTTCGCGATGGCGCAGTGATGGGTAAGATCAATGGTTCGAAAGCCGACAAGAAGGTAACCCTTGTAAAAGGTGAGGATGGTATTTATGTCTACTCTGTCAACGGTAAGAAGAAAGAGAACTTCCCCTTCAACGAACAGCAGTACAACCAGCAGTATATGCAGCTCATCAATCCCAATCTCATCCAGATGCTGATGGGCGACTCCAAGATCAAGAACAATATCTACAAATTCGAGGCCGGAGATTGATTCCCCTCCATTTAGATTTGGATTCTCATAGAAGAGCAATGGCAATGGCGCCGTTGCTCTTCTTTTTTATCTAATATACTTTTTCCAATTCCACGAATAATGATTAACTTTGCAAATGAAGCGTTTCAGATTGTATGTAAAAGGGAAGTATTGCTATTTTCCCCTTGAAACAGTCTCTGGAGGCTTCCATAACAAAGAAAGTCATGGAAAAACAGGATAACAAGCCGAAGCTGATAGGGATGACCCTTCAGGAGCTTCAGGATGTGGCCATACGTGGAAAAATGCCCAAGTTCGTGGGTAAGCAGCTCGCCGAATGGCTCTACGACAAGAGGGTGACCTCTTTCGAGCAGATGGCCAATATATCGAAAAAAAATAAGGAATGGCTCGCTGCCAATTATGAAATCGGCCGCGAGGCTCCTGCGCGCCAGTCGAAATCCTCCGACGGCACAGTGAAATACCTTTTCAATGTTGGAAAGGGGAATGCAATAGAATCCGTATATATCCCCGATAAGGAGCGTGCCACGCTTTGCGTGTCAAGTCAGGCCGGATGCAAGATGAATTGCTATTTCTGCGCCACAGGTAAACTTGGATTCAAGGCCAACCTGACCGCCTCACAAATCATCAATCAGATACTATCCATTCCTCCCGAACCGAAGAAGGGAGAGGAACCGATGAATCCCCTCACCAATGTGGTGTTCATGGGTATGGGTGAACCTCTTGATAATTTCAAGGAGGTGGAGAAGGTGATAGAAATTCTCACCGCCCCCTGGGGAATGGCGTGGAGCCCGAAACGCATAACGGTATCCACAGTGGGTAAGATGCCACAGCTCAAGGAACTTCTCGACCGCACGCAGGTGCACGTGGCAATAAGCGTGCATACTGCCGAGAGCGCGCAGCGCGAGTCGATGATGCCGGCTCAGCGTGCATTCCCTATTTCAAATGTGATGCGCACCCTTTCCGGGTATGATTTCAGTCATCAACGCCGTCTCTCACTCGAATATATTATGTGGAGAGGAGTCAACGATGATATAGCCCATGCCGATATGCTGGTGAAACTGATAGGTAATATCCCTTGTCGTGTGAATCTTATACGCTATCATGCCATCCCCGGTGTCGAGCTTCATCCCTGCAGCGAGGAGAGAATGATAATGTTCAGAAATTATCTTAACTCTAAAGGTATCACTGCTACAATCCGTGCATCAAGAGGGGAGGATATAGAGGCGGCCTGCGGTATGCTGGCTGCTAAGAAGTAGGGTTATGATGAGGTTATGGGGTTATGCTGGGGTTATGAGGATGATGGGTTATAAAAAATTCAATATTAAAGGGATTTCCAATAACCCGATAACCTATTAACCCGATAATCCCTCCAACCCTCAACTTAAAATACAAGATATGGCAAAGAATTTAAGAGTGGGTATCACCCACGGCGACTATAACGGCGTAGGCTACGAAATCATCGTTAAGGCCCTGGCCGATGAGAAAATACCGGAAATCTTCACTCCTGTGGTGTTCGCTTCCCAAACTCTCTTCGAGAAAGCTCGTAAGGAATATGGGGCGGAGATGCCGGCGGTGGAATATGTAAAGAATATATCACAGATCAAGGATGGAAAGATAAATGTTGTAGACCTTCATCTTGGCGACCTTTCCCTACATCCCGGTGAGCCGACTAAGGAATCGGGAGAGGCTGCCGTGGCTGCCCTTGAAGCAGCAGTCGAGGCAATAGAGGAGGGAATGATTGATCTTATTGTCACTGCCCCCATCAACAAGGCGGCCGTACAGAGCGAGCAGTTCCATTTCCCCGGTCACACAGAATATCTCGAAGCCAAGAGCAACCGTAATGAGAACGAAGGGGAGGAATCCTCTGATGATGCGTCTCCGGCATATAAGGCACAGATGATTCTTTTCGACGATTATCTGAAGGTGGCACTCGTCACCACTCATCTTCCGGTGGCAGAAATCGCACAGGCTATCACGCGGGAGAATGTGACGGATTCAATCATGCGACTCGATAAGGTGCTTCGCTCCGACTTCGGTTGTGAGCGCCCGAAGATAGCGGTTCTCTCTCTCAATCCCCATTGCGGCGACAACGGCCTTCTTGGAGATGATGAAATAGAGAAAATCATTCCTGCCATAGAGGATGCTGAAGAGAATGGTGTTCTGGCCTTCGGGCCCTATGCTGCCGATGGCTTTTTCGCCACGGATGCTTATCGTAATTTTGATGGTGTGCTTGCCATGTATCATGATCAGGGTCTCGCTCCGTTCAAGGCTCTTGCCGGGGAACATGGCGTGAACTTCACCGCCGGACTTCCATTCGTGCGCACCTCTCCCGATCATGGCACAGCATACGATATAGCCTGGAAAGGGGAAGCGGATCCGACCTCAATGCGAGAGGCAATCTACAAGGGTATCGACCTTTGGCGTAACCGCGAGCGTTATCGCCGTGCTTCCGCCAATCCCCTCCGCAAGGCAAGAATGGAGAAAGGACAGGACAAGACTGTCGACCTCACTAAAGAAACCCTTTAAAACGACATCAAATGAATTTCGGAATAATAGCGGCCGGAGAAGGGTCGCGTCTGGTGGAGGAGGGGGTGGCTTATCCCAAGCCTCTCGTTCCGCTGGGAGGACGTCCGATGATAGGGCGTCTGATAGATATTTTTATAAAAAACGGAGCGGAGAAGATCGCCGTGATTGTCAATGAAGAGATGAAGGAGGTGCAGGAGTATCTCTTCTCTTTGAAAGAAACTCTTCCTGTGGAATTGAGGATTGTGGTTAAATCCACCCCCTCCTCGATGCACAGCTTCTATGAGGTGGCCCATCTTCTCGACGGGCATGGACGTTTCATCGCTACTACGGTCGATACCATTTTTCATGAAGATGATTTCGCTCGTTATGTGGAAGCCTATTCCTCGCAGCCGGAGGATGTGGACGGCATGATGGCCCTCACCGGATATGTCGATGATGAGAAACCCCTCTATGTAGAGGTGGGTGCCGATGGCTATATAAAGGCTTTCCTTGACAAGAAGAGCGAGGAATCGGAATTTGTATCCGGAGGAATCTACGGTCTCAACTCCTCGGCGGTGCGTGTGCTCGACGGATGCATGGAACGCGGAGTGAGCAGGATGCGTAATTTCCAACGCGAGCTTATTGCCGCCGGATTGCACATAAAGGGTTACGACATGGGAAAGATAATTGATGTTGACCATGCCGGAGACATCCGTAAGGCGGAGGAATTTATTAAATGAATTTTATTAAAACATAGACAGTGGATATCAAGATAGCGGGAGTGCTTCGCGCCGGTGCGTATTCTCCCAACCATATCGGCAATGATGCCGCAATCCTCAATGCAGCCGCCGACGAGCTGCGCAAGAGAGGATGTAAAGTTAATATTTATAGCGAGGAGCAGTTTCTTAACCTTGACCTTGAGGAGGATGTGGTGCTCAATATGTGTCGGGGCCACAAATCCATAGAGAAACTGCAGGCCCTCGAAGAAGCCGGAAAGCTGGTTATCAATTCCGGTTTCGGTATAGAGAATTGCACTCGCGAACCCATGACCCGTATTCTTTTAGGTAATGGCATTCCTTATCCCGATTCCCTCATCGTCAACACCAACGAGGATATCCGCGGAGCCCTTGAAGAGAAAGGTTTCACCTCCTGCTGGATAAAGCGAGGCGATTTCCATGCCATGCACAAGGAGGATGTGAGCTATTGCCGTCATCCGCAGGAAGCACAGGAGATGTTGCATGAATATTTCTACCGTGGCATAAAGCGCGCCGTGATAAATGTCCATCTGAAAGGAGACCTGATAAAATTCTATTCTGTGCAGGGCCAACCCTTCTTCTACTGGTTCTATCCCTTCGAGCAGCACCACAGTAAGTTCGGGGATGAGGATATCAACGGCAAACCCCGTCATCTCAATTTCGACCCCGAAGCTCTCCATGCCACCTGCGAACGCGCCAGCCATCTGATGGATGTTAAGATCTATGGCGGCGATGCCATCATAGATGCCGACGGCACGGTGAGGATAATAGATTTCAACGACTGGCCCAGCTTTGCACCTTGTCGCACGGAGGCCGCACCCTATATCGCCAAGTGTGTGATGCAGTCGATAAAGGAATGGCGTAAAAATAAAGAGGAGGAATAGGATATGGCAGAAGAGAATGAGAAAAAGAGCGGTTTCAAGGATTCCCTGAAATCGATGGATACCGAAGAGACTTTCGACCTTATCTTCTATCGTCCGATAGGATATGCCTGGGCCTGTCTTGCCAAGAAATTAGGCGTGACCCCCAATGCCATCACTATCGCTTCCATCTTCTTAGGCGTGGGTGCAGGTGTATGTTTCTATTTCAACGATCTTTGGATCAATATAGCGGGAGTGCTCCTTCTGGTGTGGGCCGACAGTTTCGACAGCGCCGACGGTCAGCTTGCGCGAATGACAAAGCAATATTCACGCATCGGGCGTATCCTCGACGGATTGAGCGGCGACTTCTGGTTTGCTGCCATCTATATTGCTATCTGTCTGCGCGAGAATGTGACAAGCGATTTCTTCATGGCCCATAAATGGGTGATATGGGTGGTGGCCGTGACCACCGGATTTGTGCATGGCATTCAGGCGGCAATGGCCGATTATTACCGTCAGTTTCATCTCTACTTCCTCAAGGGGGAGGATGGGAGCGAGTTGGAAAATGCCGCCAATCTTTGGGAACGTTTCCATGCCCTGAGCTGGAAGAGGAATTTCTGGCAGAAGCTCGTGCTGATGTTTTACACCAACTACACCGTCGGGCAGGAGAAGCGCACCCCCTGGATGCAGCGTCTGCGTAAGGCTCTCAATGAAAAATATGGCGGCAAGATTCCGCAGGGATTCCGCGATGCCTTCCGTGCGAAGAGCAAGCCCCTGATGAAATATACCAATATCCTCTCGTTCAATACGCGCACTTTCGCCCTCTTTGCAGCCATTCTCATCTTCCGGATGCCATGGCTTTACTTTGCATTTGAACTTACGGTCTTGAATTTCATTTTAATATATATGATGGTGCGTCATGAACGCATCTGCCGCAATTTCTGCGAAGAATTGAAAGAGGGTAAGAATTTCTAAAAACATATATTATGAATCTTGACATAGAGAAAATAAAAGGTATCATCTTCGATTACGGCGGTACTCTCGACACCGGGGGTGACCATTGGAGTGTTGTTATCTGGGAGGCATATCAGAAAGCCGGAGTTGCAGTCAATCAGCCGGAATTTCGCGAGGCCTATGTATTTGCCGAGCGTGAGCTTGCCAAGACACGCCATATACTCCCCGAACATGATTTCAGCGATCTCCTCAATATAAAGATGCGTCTGGAATTGCAGTGGCTATCCGAAAACGGTCATTTCCCCCCGGCTCAGGTTGAGGAGAAGGCCAAGGAGGTGGCCGGTTATTGCTACGAGGCAGCGAAGAGCAAGGTTGCGGAAGCGCGGCCTGTGCTTGAGAGTCTGATGAAGAAGTATCCGTTGGTGTTGGTTTCCAATTTCTATGGCAACATAGAGAATGTGCTTAAAGATTTTGGAATCGACCATTGTTTCAAGAAGATCATCGAGAGTGCGGTGGTCGGTGTCAGGAAGCCGGATCCCAAGATTTTTGAACTTGGGGTGAAGGCTCTCGGCATAGATCCGGAGGAAACACTTGTGGTGGGCGACAGCTATGGCAAGGATATTGTTCCTGCCGAGAAAATCGGATGTCAGGTGCTCTGGATAAAAGGTCAGGGTTGGACTTCGGCTGACGACGCACAGACCCATGACAATATCATCTCCGACATAAAGCAGGTTGGAGAGATATTAGGATAATAAGCAGCTGCTAATAATTAATCGAAATATGCATCGCTTTCCATGGATTTTTCAATGGAAAGCGATTTTTTGTGGATTGATCAATACATAAAATACATAAGTTAGGATTGGACGGTAGTGTTAATAAAAGTTAACGACTTGTGTATTTAAATTAAAATTACGAATTTTGTGATGTACATTTCATGCGGAGCCCAAATGTGGGTTACTGGGTGGGTGTAGAGACATACAAGCGTTTATCTGCGCTTATTCTTGATGGTTCGAAATCTGGCAGTTTCAAAATCCAAGTCAAGAGTGAGTGACGATGGACTCATTAGGGTATGATATCTTTAAGAGTGTGGAGACGTCTAAAGACGTTTCTATATTCTGTGTTATCATACAGCGTGAGGCTCCGCGTTGCTCGTTCTACTTGGATGGGCACATGCCAGAGCCTCGAACTATAGAACGAGCAACTGATAATAGGCTCTCACGCTTTTTTTATATTAATTTTTCGGATTGTGAGTCTTCCGATTTCAACTTAATTTCACAATCCATGTCATGAAGATTACTTTCAAACCGATCATTGTTGTTATCTCAGCATTCCTATCCCTATGCTTTCCTTCGACTTCGGTAAAAGCAGCGAGTGACTTCAATTTTAATCTATATGGAGGGTCAACAAATTTCTGGAGTAATACTATCTTCCAGATTCCGGCTTCCTACTTAAGCAGCTTGACATCCCTTCTTATATCAGATGAACCCTTTTACGGCGGTTCCTATCGTTATGAGATATTTCGTCTTAAAGAGGCCGGAGAAAAAGTACCGATTTATTCCGGCAAATTTTTCGGGTTTAAGGCCAAAGATCTTTTCAGTAATATTCAATATGGGCTTAAAGTAGGTTGGTCTCCTAAGTTTTCTCCTTTTGGAGTGTATGTTTCCTGTGCATATCAGTTCAGACGGTTTGAAGCAGATTTCTCCCAAGTGGGCCCCACCACTTATAAATTTAATAGTGTCCGTCCTGGCATAGGAATAAGGGTTACACCGTTCATTAGCTGGTTGGAAGATGAAAAATGGTGTCCTATATTGGAGGTGGGTACAAGCTATAACTATAATTTCAAGGTAAAAGGGGCATACGATAATGCTAAAGACCAGTTTAACAGCGGAATGATTTCTACTTTCGGAATAGGAATGAGAAATCAGAAAGTCGCTATATCGGGAGGGGTAGAAATAGATCACTATAACGTGTTTAATACCGACTTCACACCTGATCAAGGAATAACTTTCCCTTATGCCGATGTAAAGTCAACCCATCTAAATATTTTTATCTCCGTAGCAACAGAATTTTAATCCTAAAATCATGAAATACCGTTTTATTATCTTATTGTCATCCCTTCTAATACTTTATCCATCTTGTATAGGGAAAGGAAAAGAACCGAAAAAATCAATGACTACGAGTAAGATATGGGCAAATCCCAACGATAGTATAATTTATCATCTTGGTGATACGTTGACAGATCTTCTTTTCAACCCGCAGAAAGTGGTGTGTTACAGTGTTGAACCGCAAGATTCTGTGAGTACTGATCAATTAGAACCATATTTCAAGAGAGGAGAGTCGATTCGTAAGCTCAGTAAAGAAGAAATTGCGATAATGCAATTTTCGCTCTTTTCTGATCCGGACAACTATGTGAACGACACTCTGGTGGTGATGAGTCCATATATCCCAAGATTGGATTTTGAATTTACGGGAAGAAAAGGGAAAAAAGCTAATATCATCATCTCTCTATCCGATTTTTCGTGGTCGGTACTGTTCGATGGGAAAAAACAATTCCGATTCAATAATCATAGCAAAGATATGATGCGTCTCTGCAACTTCTATATTCAAGAGGAGGAGAAGTTAGTCAATGATAAGATTTCGGAAAAATAAAATAAAGAAATAAGTATGACTTTCAACGTGAAACAATTTAGATTATTGGTGATATGCCTGCTGTTCTTCGCAGGATACACATCGGTTTATGCCCAGACTCTGCATGCCTTGGTGGTCGGTGCGGATAAGGATACCAGTATAGGTAAGGGAATCTCTCGTAATTTATCCAACCTCAATAAACTTATTCAGGAGGTTGCCGGAGTGTTGGATTGTGAATTCGAACATGAGCAATACTATGATAAGGACTGTACTAAGGAGAAGGTAACTGAGTGGATTAACAATTTGGATGTTAGTCCGGATGATGTTGTGTTTTTTGTCTATTCAGGTCACGGCGGTAGAGCACTGAACGACAGTGATATTTTCCCTCAGATGTGTATGAATAGGCCTGGTGTCCAATCCCTATATATGCCTGTAACTCATGTCGAAAAATTGATTGCTAAGAAAAATCCTCGATTGACAATCATAATTACAGAGTGTTGTAACTCCGAGAGCCGTGGTATAAAAATTAAACCATTTTTTGCCATGAGCGATGATGAATATACCTCAGCCTCAACCTACGATAAGAAAGCTTTGCGTGATTTGTTCTTCAACTCAAAGGGTATAGTGAAAATGAGTAGCAGTAAGCCCACTGAATACTCTTGGATAGTGAATACTGAGGGTGCAGGCGGAGGTGGTGTTTTTATCAATCATTTTATTGATACCTTCAATGATGCTGTCAAATATAATAAGATTGCCGCCTCTTGGGAAGATATATTCAAAAAAGTACATGATGACGTATATGCTGTTCAAATTCCATATCAGGGTAACATTTATCATCAGGAACCTATTGCTAAGATATCCAGTAGTAAAGGGAATGATCGTAAAATAGATGAAGTGGAGCAAAAACATACGGGCACTCTTTATGAAACCCTTAAATATCTTGTAAATAAGAATATCAGTGTAGACTCGCGTCTTTCAAAGCTGAGTGAAGTGAAAGAGAGACACTTTACATCCGATGCTATGGTTGCCACAGTAGCAGCTAACGGCACGACTATAGTGGAATATGAGCAAGTAGATAACTTCCTAAAGAGGATAGTACTTTCTCCATATATAAAACAGATCTCCATTCTTAGTGGTGACAATCAGGGAAAGAACTCGTTGATTAAAGTGCATGAATTAAGGGACTGATTCCAATTGTCTGTCTCGAACGCAGTTTATCTATTGAGTCCATTTATCTGCTAATAACAGAAAAATAACCTATATATCATTATATAATCATCAATAATGAAACGTTTAAAATTTATTCTATTTTTGATATTGTTTGTATTCGTAATGCCTCTATCAGCCCAAACCTTATCACAGTCGGATATTCAGGCAGTTCAACAAAGAGCGAAGGCCAAGGTGGAGGAATTTCAGGGTTATCTCTCCTCAATTGCAAATACAGCTCTATCCCAAAAACAAAGGAGAACGGCCAAAGAACAGGCTTTATTACTTTTTATGGGTGAAGGTGATCCATATTATGTCACCAATGATCAAGGGGAGCGAGAATATCATCGGGAAGTTAGGATGCAGACATCCTCCGTCAATAGAGCCTCTAAAAGTATGAAGGCAATGAAGAAATATCTTGACGATACCTATAACAATATCCTCAAATACTCCAAGGTGGTGATTAAATCTGCGGATGTGGTGCGTGTGGATAATGTATATAAGGTTGGAGAAGGGAAATATGAATGTATGGCATATTTTTGTCAGGAGTATATCTCCTATGGTCCGGATGGGAGTGTGAAATATGGAGATGTGTCTCGGAAAAAAGTAAAAGTGTATATCACTGCTACTCCTATTCCCAGTGTGGGGATGGTATATGAGGTGAAGTTAGGTGATATTTACGTCACTTCCACTGAGAGATTGAAGAAATAAATTTTTGATCTAATTCCTGCTGATTTTTTATCAACCAAATATAGTACAGAATTATGAATTATTACCTGTCTATTTTCCTACTCTGTCTCTTCTCATTAGTTTGTCGAGGACAAATAGTTCTTGATGATCCTTCACTAAGTAGGAATTTCAGAGCTGAAATAAAAAGCCTTGATGAATTCTGCTCGCGTTTCAATGGGATTGAGACTAACCCTGAAGTGAAAGATGGAAATAGAAGCGATATTTTGAATCTGACTCGGCTGTTTGATTACGAAGATATTCTATTCTCAAAAAATAATACCAAGACCGATTACACCATAAAAGTGGAAGCGTTTTGTGATTCCGTGATAAGAAATAATATCACAATCCATCTTTCAGACCCGGATTTCTATGCATTTGTGAAATGTAAGGTGAAGTTTGAAGGAAAAGCAAGGGATGTAAATCTATTGCTCAGACAGGAAATATTAGAAAACGACTATACCAGATGGTGTATAGTAGCTGTATCAGGGTTGGTTAAAGCAGGAATTGTAAAAAATCCTTCACTGACGAATATAAGTCCGGTTGAACATGAATTGCATTTTATGGGACTGGATGATGTCTTAAATAATAACCGAACTCTTGCTTTTGGATATAGAGCTGCGGAAATGGAAATTAATCAGTTGTCAGTGTTCCTTACACTTCTTCAGACAAATTCGTTAACTTTTGTAGGTGTGGAGGATGTAAAGTTCTATTGCTTCCGGGTGCCCGGTTTTGTGTTCGTCGTATCGGAAAAGGTAAGGGATTCCTTAAATAGTGGATGGCTCATCACGGAGCTTTTACCGGCATCACAAGATAAAAAAACAGAAATATTATGGAATTTATATACAGAAAAATGAAGTATCCTTTCAGATTGATTTCTTTGCTTCTTCTATGTGTGGGAGTTTTATCGGCTTTCCCTCAATCGAGAAATATATATTATAGAGCGGATGTGGAATCGGGAAATGTCTATACATTCGTGGGGAGTAATTTGATTACTGCATTTGCAAACTATTTCTCCCATAATATCTTGTTTGATAATTCTTTCCAATATTCCTTCCTCTCAGGAGAAACAAATTCTGGAAAAATCAAGACTAAACCTCAGAATCTGCTTGGTCTCACAGCACGTGATTTGTTTAATGACATTACCTTGGGAGGAAAAATTGGGTATAAGTCCGACAGCATGGATTCATTCAATTTTGGGGTCTATGGTAGTTTCCATTATAAGTTAAACCAATTCAAATGTCTTTGGCAGCCATATGAGGAGTATGTAGAGGAAAGGTTTAGCTTCATAAAACCCGGCGTTGGTGTGTATGGTCTGTTTGGTGGTATTGAACATAAATACAAATTCCAGGTTGAAGCTGGCGTCCAATATTGTATCCCGTCTGGATATCACGGAGCATTTGGGAATGAGACTAAAAATCTAAACGGCGGCATATCCACTCATTATGCATTGAAAGTTGGAGGATCGGTAGATTTTAGTGGAGGTATATTCTTGGATATTTACCATTTCGATATTTATAAGAAGGTATTTGCTAATAAATTCAAAATGTTTAATCTGGGGCTCACCCTTACAATTACGCCTAAACGAAGTGAAAGATTTTATCAATGAGATATTAACAGTACTAACACTGCTACTTACTGCTAATACTTCAGTGATGGCAGAACATCCAAAAGTTGTAACCGATTATTATGACTCCATTAAACGCTTGTCTGACTCCAATGAGCAGGATGCATTCGATCTTACAGACAAGATTATGTGTTGTTTCGCAGGACGAAGTCAAGATGATCGTTCCTCCGGGTTCAGTGGAATTAATATTGTGGATAATCTTACCACCTCACATCCAGATACTGTTCCTTCTAATGTATTTGCTCAAAGACTTCAGCGAGCTATACATGAGAAGAAGGAATTGCGATTGGATAAATGTACAACACTGGAATCGCAATACTCCATGCAACCGAAACTGACGGATGAGGGGGAAGTTAGATTATGTCAGACCAAGGTTGAGACTTCTTATTCAGGCACTACCTCTCTTTTCAACAAACGGACTGAATATTTGGGAATAGTAGATGATAAGATTGTGACAATCAGTTTGAATGAGATGAATATGGATGTTGTAGGATTAACTTTTGAGGCTGCACGTCTTTTTACTCTTAAAAAGTATGCAGAGGCCTATGCCACCTATCAGAAAATCTTAAGTATGGAACCTGAAAATATTAATGCTCTCTATAGATTAGGAATAATGACATCTAAAGGTAAAGGTACAAAAAAGAATCTTAAAGAAGCAATAAAGTTATTTGATAAAGCAAAGTCGTTGGTCAGACCATCTAAATCAGATAGATTGTTTGATTTCAATACTCTAAGGGTGAAAGCTGATGAGGCATGGTATCATTTGACGCATTCTTCAGTGGTGTAATAGCGTACCATGCGGAAGATTTGTTTGAAGTAGGTATAGATTGCTATTCAAACTTATGTGTCGATAACTGGCATGTTAGGACTCACTTAGATAAATTCTACATAAAGGAATTAGATATGCCTAAGAGGACGCGCCTTTGGTGCGTCCCTACATTTTTAATCAATCTTTAATTGATGCCGAGGGCTGAATATTTAAGGAAATAAACGAAAAAACGGAAATGCTTAATTAGAGTTTTTTGACAATTATGGCTTATGATGATTTATTTTTAACAAAAATTATATAAGATGAATAGAATTAACATAAATTAGCAAAAGCGAGAGATAAATTTAGGTTAAAAAACTTTGTGGAGTCTAAAATAGGAAGTAATTTTACGTGCTCAAATTTCCCAAAAGGAATGAAAGCCGGAAAAGAGGTCAAACTGCACTCCTCGGACAGCACCTCCGATTCCGCTATAACTAAATGAAAACAAAACTATAACAACGAATATTTAGACAGCTATGGCAGCAAAAAAAGCAGAAGCACCCAAGGGTAAGCTTGGTGTTTTGGTAGTAGGCCTCGGCGCCGTGACAAGCACATTCATGACAGGAGTGCTTATGGCACGTAAAGGTCTTGCAAAGCCTGTAGGATCAATGACACAGTATGATAAGATCCGCGTAGGCAAAGGCGACGAAAAGAAATATCTCCATTATAAAGACATCGTGCCCATCGCAGAGCTCGACGACATCGTGTTCGGTGCATGGGATGTATATCCTGCCAATGCATACGAATCTGCAATCAATGCAGAGGTGCTCAAGGAGAAGGATATCAATCCTGTGAAGGAGGAGCTTGAGGCCATCAAGCCCATGAAGGCTGCTTTCGACAAAAACTATGCAAAGCGTCTTGACGGCGACAACGTGAAGGATGTCAAGGACCGTTGGGATATGGTGGAACAGCTTCGCGAGGATATCCGCAACTTCAAGAAGGAGACCGGCGTTGACCGCGTGGTAGTTCTCTGGGCAGCCTCCACCGAGGTTTATGTTCCGGTTGACGAGGAGGTTCACGGTTCTCTTGAGGCTCTTGAGAAGGCTATGAAGGCCGACGACAAAGAGAGAATCGCCCCCTCTATGTGCTACGCTTACGCAGCACTTTCAGAGGGTTGCCCCTTCATCATGGGTGCTCCCAATACCACTGTCGATATCCCCGCAATGTGGGAACTTTCCGAGAAGACCGGCATGCCTATCGCCGGCAAGGACTTCAAGACCGGCCAGACTCTCGTTAAGTCAGGTTTCGCTCCGATCATCGGCACTCGTTGCCTCGGTCTCAACGGCTGGTTCTCAACCAACATCCTCGGTAACCGCGATGGTCTCGTGCTCGACGAGCCTGCAAACTTCCGCACCAAGGAGGTTTCAAAGCTTTCAACTCTTGAGAGCATCCTCGTTCCGGAGGAGCAGCCCGACCTCTATGGACACGGCAATGATGAGGACACTCAGTACTATCACAAGGTGCGCATCAACTACTATCCCCCGCGCAACGACAACAAGGAGGGATGGGACAACATCGACATCTTCGGTTGGATGGGTTATCCGATGCAGATCAAGATCAACTTCCTCTGCCGCGATTCAATCCTTGCTGCGCCTCTTTGCCTTGACCTCGTGCTTCTCAGCGACCTTGCCGCACGCGCAGGCCGTCATGGTATCCAGCGCTTCTTGAGCTTCTTCCTCAAGAGCCCGATGCACGACTACACCAAGGGTGAAGTGCCCGTGAACCACCTCTTCCAGCAGTACACCATGCTCAAGAACGCTATCCGCGAGATGGGTGGCTACGAAGCTGACGAGGAGATCGATTAATCCGAAAACAACTCTTTTTACTATATCAAGGCGGCGCTTCCTGCGGGAAACGTCGCCTTTCTACTCTCTTTTTCCTTTCACATTAATAGAAATATGTAAATAATTTTGTAAATTTGCAGAATCCAAAATTTAAGACAGCTTGTTTTCCGGGGCCTAATGGCCGGATAGGGTGACAGGCTAACAGAAGAAAGTGTCATACCATAGACGCTTAACTGCCTTATATTATGACCGAAGACATCAATGAACATACAGAGCATGATCACACCGGACAACGCAAGCGTGGACGGCGCGTGGCAGCGAAGGTGATGAAGAGCGACAGTCTGGTGCCTACTTTCCTGCGCTCCATCGTCTCGTCGCAGTGTTCCTCATGGACTGATATGCTCATCAGTTTCGCCGCCTTTGCATGGCTGCACCTCACACCATTCCTTTCCACTGCCATAGGTGCATTCGTGGGAGGGGTGGTAAATTGTGTCATCAACTATCGCTTCACGTTCCACGCCACTGATATACCTTGGAAGGCTGTGGTGATGAAATTCGCTTTGGTATGGGCCGGATCGCTCCTGCTCAATTCATACGGTACGCATCTTCTCTACTATCTTTTCACACAATGGGATTGGCTTATCGACATGGGCTTCCGTCCCGACGGCTTTTTTGCCGCCGCACGTCTGCTGACCTCGCTCATCGTGTCACTGGTGTGGAATTTCCTGCTGCAACGATATTTCGTGTTCCGCAATACGAAATTCGACCGTAAGATTGTGGAATTTCTTGAACGTATCCCTTTTCTTTCCCAAGCGCAGAAACAGAGGGAATGATGTGTGTGGAATTTGACAAAATCACACTCTCAGATGTTTTAAAGATACGTGATGTGTTAAAGTTAAAAATATGGATACAGAGGAAAATACCATATCCTCTCCGGCGAATGTGGCGGAGCAGGAGAATAAATATAAAGATTACAATGTGAGGCCCGATGTGCTCAACAGCGATGACATCATGGCTATGGTGCCCAAGCTGAAGGGACATAAAAAAATGGTGGAAAAGGTGATGCACCTCTTTATGTTTGATGAGGTGAACCGTGTACACGGTGCATGGTGTCACGATCCGGGCCCTGCCTTCGCCCGTCACCTTATAGATGATGAATTTCATACCCCCCTGCGAGTAGATAATGAGGATGTGCTTGCACGCTTCAAGGAAGGGGCTTTCATCACAGTCAGCAATCACCCATTCGGATCAATCGACGGTATAGCATTGATAGCGCTCGTCACCAAATACCGTCCCGAATATAAGGTGATGGTGAATATGATCCTTGGAAAGATTTCGGCAATGGGACCCAACTTCATCACCGTCGATCCCTCCTCTTCGGCTGATTCCGATAAAAGGAAGGTGTCGGTCAACGGTATTCGCGAGGCTCTGCGTCAGCTGAAAGAAGGGGAGCCATTGGGATTCTTCCCGGCCGGAGCGATGAGCAAGACCGACCGTCATAATTTTCTGGTCGATAGAGAATGGCAACCCTCCGTGCTCCAGATCATAGCCAAAGCCAAGGTGCCGGTGATTCCGATCTATTTCCACGGTAATAATTCATGGTGGTTCAATTTCTGGGGTCATGTTTGCTGGCCTCTGCGTTCCTTGCTCCTTCCGCGTGAACTCTTCAACCATAAGAAGAATCATGAGATGCATATATCCGTGGGGGATCCGATCATGCCCGATAAGCAGGCGGAATTCAAGGGAAATCCGGAAGCATTGGGTAAATATCTGCGCGAGCAGACCTATTTGCTGGCTGAGAAATATAAATAAACTCTTTTGTGTGATTCAGAATCCTTAAGGCCTGAAGAGGTTGAGAATCTTGTAACCTATATCCTGCATAGTAAGGATAAAAGGAGATATGAAAGGAATCTGAGGGGAGAGCAGCGCACGATATTGGGATTTACGTGCTGAGGTAAACAATTTTAATTCTCCCGGATGCACGCAGACTTTGATTGTAGAATCCATACGGGCCGGTTCGCCGTCAAGGTGGGTCGGTCCTGATTGTTTACGTGTAATGATGACATTGCTTGCTCTGAAAGTGGTGGCTTGTGCGGTCTTTCCCACGAGTCCGGTGAGGACATCTATTCCCGCAAGAGCCAATTTTACGGGCGAGCCCTTATGAATGATTGTTACGTCGAGCATCCCATCCTTTATTGAGGCTGTCGGGGCGATGTATGCGTTGTTGCCATATTGGGAGGCATTGCAGCAGGCCACGATAAGAGCCTCCTCGGTGATTGTCTCTCCGTTTGCAATTATGGTGTATTCCTCTGACCGGTATTTCACAAATTCGTCAAGTGTGGTCTGGAGATATGTGGTCAGCCCTCGCTTCCCTTTCTCGTTGAATTTATACGTCACCTCAGCGTCAAACCCTATTCCGAAGGTGCAGAAGAAAGGTTGGCCATTTGCGGTGGCATAATCGCAGTCTACCACACGATCTTCCGCAATCACACGCATTGCTCCCTTTATTGTCATGGGAATATTTAGATGACGTGCCAGGCCGTTTCCCGAACCCATTGGTATAATCCCCATTGCCACTCCCGAGCCACAGAGAGCACGGGCGGTCTCATTTACTGTTCCATCGCCGCCGCAGGCAATCACGCCATAATATCCATTACGGATAGCCTCCTGTGCCAGTCGGGTGGCGTCGTGCGGCCCGGTGGTGAAACGTATGTCTGTGTAGAGGCAATAACGGGTGGCCTCATGTCGTATCGCTTCATCCACCCCCTTCTTGGAGGCAGTACCCGAAATGGGGTTTATGATGACCATCAGTTTTTTCACTAAATGCATATCTCTGTAATGGTTGGGAAGAGGGTTATTGTGGCGGATTCAGATTGCAAAATTAATGAAAAATGGAATAATTCGCAATAGTCAGCGCAATGCATCCAAAAGTATGGTATAGGAGGGCATTGGGTTGTCGTCCCAGCATTGTGTGATGGTGAAGTCCTCGGAGAGTATATATATCCGTGGGATTACGGAGGAGGCGAAAAGATTATAGACCTCCTTATCGGGTTGTGGGGAATAGGGGAGGGTGAGTCCGTTTTCTTTCCAATACTGTTCTATCGATTCCTGTCCCTCTGCGCGGGCAATGCAGATAATCTTTGAATCAGAGTCATCTACCTTAATGCGGTCGTACACTTGTTGGACCACCGGCAATTCTTGTCGGCAGTCGGGGCAAGAGGTATTGAAGAATACTATCATGTTCTTATGTCCCTTCAGATCCGGAGAAGAGAGGATTGCCCCGTCGTTCATGACGATTGAGAAAGTCGGACATTTGTCGCCCGGTTGGAGAGATATGGTCTCCGGCTCCTCCTCGTTGATGCATCCTGATAGAAGGAGGAGAGGGAGGAGCATAAGGTATAGCAGATGTTTCATGCAGCGTTATAATTGTTGGGAATGCAAAGTTACAAAAAAGATGTTAAATTTGTACATGTATGCGTACAAATTGAAAATAATGTTGTAATTTAGATGAGAAAAAGTAACAGTATTATGGTAGTAGTGAATTCAAGTACATTTCGTACTAATCAAAGTAAATATCTTGACATGGCATCAAGTGGTGAGGCTATCTTGATAACCCGAAATAATCGCCCCTCAGTTGTGTTGTCTTCAGTAGAAGACTTTAGGATGATACCTACCAGGGATATTACGGAGAGCATCAATCAATCTCTTAAAGAAGTCAAGGAGAGTATAGAAGGCACAAAAGAATTAAAATCAGCAAGAGCATTGTTAGATGAGCTTTGATGTTTCAGCCACTCATAATTTCGAAAAGTCTTTAAAGCATTTAGCAAAGAAATACCGATCTGTCAAGCAAGATGTAGGTGATTTGGTAAGCTTGCTTGAAAAATCTCCTCTTCAGGGAGATGAAATTGCTCCGGGTATAAGGAAAATCCGTATGGCTATCACATCAAAGGGCAAGGGGAAATCCGGAGGAGCAAGGGTTATTACCTTTAATATTCTCACGGCCGCCACAGAGGGTAAGGTGTTTTTATTGGAGATTTATGACAAATCGGAATTTGTAACGGTAGATGTTGCGAGTTTGTTTTTGATGATTAAACAATTAGGATTGGATTTTGATAGCAGTGCTGATATCATTGAATAGGGGAGATAAAGAAATTAAAATAGCAAATGAGAATAGATATCATAACAGTTATGCCAGAGATGCTGGAACCTTTTTTCCAGTGTTCCATACTGAAACGCGCACAGGATAAGGGATTGGCGGAGATATGCGTACATAACCTTCGCGATTACACCACCAATAAACACCGTAAAGTGGATGATTATCCATTTGGCGGGGAAGCCGGAATGGTTATGACCATTCAACCCATCGATGCTTGCATATCCGCTCTCAAAGCGGAACGTAACTATGATGAAGTGATTTTCACTTCGCCCGATGGGGAGACATTTGACCAGCCGATGGCCAATCAGCTTTCGATGCTTGAGAATGTCATCATCCTTTGCGGCCATTATAAGGGCATCGACTGGCGAGTACGCGAACATCTTATCACCAAGGAAATCTCCATAGGCGACTATGTCCTTACCGGTGGTGAACTTCCTGCGGCGGTGATAGCGGATGCAATGGTGCGTCTGATTCCGGGGGTGATAGGTGATGAGCAATCAGCTCTGTCGGATTCATTTCAGGATAACTTGTTGGCTCCCCCGGTCTATTCGCGTCCGGCAGAATACAATGGGTGGCGTGTTCCCGATATCCTGCTTTCCGGACATGAGGCTAAGATTGCCGAATGGCGTTATGAGCAGGCATTGGAACGCACGCGCCGTCTTCGCCCGGATTTGCTGGAGAAAAAATAATCACGAAAATACTCGCAGAGTAAAATTTTTTTATTAACTTTGCAAAGTTGATGGGGAAATCCCGTCGTTTCATTTTGTTTATTAAAAATCAGCCGCAATAGCTCAGTTGGTAGAGCATTTCATTCGTAACGAAAAGGTCATGGGTTCGAGTCCCATTCGCGGCTCTTGGTAGGGAGATTTTTATGAATCTCCCTTTTTGTTTTTGCAGAGAGCATAGAATTTGCTAAATTTGTAATGATTAAAATATTTAAATCGAGATTATCATGAAAAAGGAGATTAAGACAGAGAAGGCTCCGGGCGCAATCGGCCCTTACAGCCAGGCAGTGAAGGCAGGTAACCTTATATTCGTTTCAGGACAGCTTCCCATCAATCCGGAGACGGGCGAGATGCCTTCCGACATCAAGGCTCAGACACGCCAGAGCATCCAGAATATCAAGGCTATCCTCGAAGCCGAGGGTGCCACTCTCGACAATGTGGTGAAGACAACATGTCTTCTTGCAGATATGTCATATTTCGTGCCGATGAATGAGGTATATGCCGAAGAGTTCAAGGCTGTATATCCCGCACGTGCTGCATTTGCCGTGAAGGAACTACCCAAGCAGGCTCTCGTTGAAATCGAGGTCATCGCTTGTGTAGGTGCGTGATAGGAGCACCTTTGCGACCACATCAACACCTTCCCGACCCCCGGCAGCTACGCAACGAGAGGCCTTGCGCATAAGGATTTCCCCGGTTGCGCTATAAAATAATAATCCATAAACGCATCCTATAATGGAAAGCTATTTGCAGATAGAAAAACTGACTAAATCGTATGGCGACAGGATTCTTTTCGAAGATCTCACGCTCGGTGTGTTCCAAGGCGATAAAATAGGAATAATCGCTCCTAATGGAGCGGGAAAATCAACCTTCCTGAATATTATCGCCGGAAAAGAGGATTATGACTCCGGCAATATTGTTTTCCGCAATGGTTTGCGCGTCGGATACCTCGAACAGCTTCCTGCTATGGATGCCGATATGAGTGTGCTCGATTATGTAGCTGCCGGTGTGGATAGGGAGGAGGAATGGAATGGCCCGGATCTGGCCCGACAATTACTCTATCAGTTCCGCATCACTGAGATGGATGCTCCTTTGGGGCAGCTTTCCGGCGGACAAGCAAAGCGTGTGGCATTGGCAAAGGTGTTGATGGGGAAACCAGATATGCTTATTCTCGATGAGCCCACCAACCATCTTGATATATGGATGATCGAATGGCTTGAAAATTATCTCACCCGTCAGAAGACCACTCTCCTGATGGTGACCCACGATCGATATTTCCTTGACAACGTCTGCAACCGTATAATAGAGATCGACCGCTGTCAGGCTTATTCATACGACGGCAATTATGATTATTACCTTCAGAAGCGTGAGGAGCGGCAGGAAAATATGTCGGCCGAGCTTGCTAAGGTGAAGAATCTGCTCCGCACAGAGCGTGAATGGATGCGCCGTCAACCGCAGGCACGAGGTTCGAAGGCTAAATACCGTATCGACAATTTCCATCAATTGGAGGCCAAGAGCCGTGTGGATCTGTCGCGGCGAGATGTCGAGCTGAATGTGAAGTCGGCATATATCGGTTCAAAGATTTTCGAGGCTCGCGATGTGAAGAAGGCTTTCGGGGATAAAAAGATACTCAACGGCTGGAGCTACGACTTCGCCCGCTATGAGAAGGTTGGTATCGTTGGAGATAACGGGGCCGGAAAATCCACTTTCATCAAGCTTCTGTTAGGGGAACTGCAACCTGATTCCGGACATTTCGATATCGGGGAGACAGTGAAATGGGGATATTATTCCCAGGAGGGGATGACAGATTTCGACGACCGTAAGAAAGTGATCGATGCCGTGAGAGAGATAGCCGAGACTGTCCGCATTGACGACAAGACCACTATGACTGCATCGGCCTTCCTATCCAAATTTCTATTCACACCCCAGACCCAACAGAAATATATAGCCAAGCTGAGTGGAGGTGAACGTCGCCGGTTATATTTGGCTACCGTATTGATGCGCAATCCTAATTTCCTTATCCTTGACGAGCCAACCAACGATCTTGATATAATGACCTTGGCTGTCTTGGAGGATTATTTAGTGAATTTCAAGGGGTGTGTGATAGTGGTGAGTCATGATCGATTCTTTCTTGATCGCATTGTGGACCATCTCTTTGTGTTCAAAGGTGATGGAGAGGTAAGGGATTTCCCGGGAGATTATTCCACCTATCGTCATTGTGTGGCCGAAGAGGAGAAAGAACGAAAGGAATTGGAACGCCTTGAAAGGGAGGAGAAAGAGAAAAAGAGCGGGGTTTCAGCCGCTGCAAATTCCACCGGAGCATCTCGCCGTCAGAATCCTCCGAAAGTAAAGTTATCATTTAAGGAGAAGAGGGAGAAAGAGGAATTGGAAAAGCTGATTCCGGAGCTTGAAAAAGAGAAATCGGAATTGGAAGCCCGGATGTCGTCGGGTGAGATGTCTTCGCAAGAGATAGTGGAGGCAGGGGAGAAGATGGCAACCCTGATAGATCAGATAGATGAAGGGGAGATGCGTCTCCTTGAATTAATGGAAAAAGAGGAAGGGAATGCCTGATTCCCTTGAAAAAGTGTAGTCAATGCTTGTTTATTCCCTTGAAAAAGTGTAGTCAATGCTTGTTTATTCCCTTGAAAAAGTGTAATAGTTGCTTNTTTATTCGTTTGAAAAAGTGTAAATTTGTATATATTTGTAATCATATACTATTATAATTAAGATGCTTAAAAGAAAGATATATAATTACTTGTCTTCTTGGAAAAATACTAATGGGCGAAAACCTTTAGTCATAAAGGGTGTGCGTCAATGTGGAAAGACTTATATTGTGCGTAAATTTGCANAGGAGAATTATGAAAATGTAGTGTATATGAATTTCATTCTTGAGCCNGACAAGAANTTAGCATTTAAAGGCAATCTGGATGTTGATACGATAATTCTGAATCTTTCTGCATTAATAAANAATAGTCGNTTTGTTAGNGGACGTACGTGTATTATTCTGGATGAAATCCAAGAATGTAAGGAGGCGAGGACAGCTCTAAAATCATTTCATATAGATGGCCGTTTTGATGTGATAGCCACAGGTTCCCTTTTAGGTGTTCAAGGATATGGCAAACGAATAAATANGGGGGAGGNAGGAGAGGATTCTGTTCCGGTNGGCTATGAAACTATTGTTGAGATGNATCCCTTGGATTTTGAAGAATTTTTATGGGCTANTGGCATTCAGTCGTCTGTAATAGATGTGATAAAATCATGTTTCGAACGCGAGGAGGCTGTTCCGGAAGGTATTCATAAGGCCATGATGGAATTGCTCTATAGATATGTAATAGTCGGAGGTCTTCCGGAGGTGGTTAANTGTTTTCTTGAAACAAAGAATATAGAGCTGATTTATAAAACACAACAAAGTCTTATTGCCGAATATATAGAAGATATGGTTAAATATGCAGATGATGCGGATAAACCCCATATACGTGAATGCTTTGAATCGATACCAAAGCAATTGGCAAAGGAAAATAAGAAGTTCCAATATTCTGTTGTTAAAAAAGGAGGACGTTCGTCTCAATATCTTGGTAGCCTTCAATGGTTGGAGGATGCGGGTATCGCAGAAAGATGCTATAATACGTCAATCCCGGAACTNCCATTGAGTGGGAATGCAATNCAAGATTGTTTCAAGGTCTATACTACTGATATAGGGATATTGATGGGGATGTTGGATTATGGTACTCAAGCGGATATTTTAAANGGAAATCTNCTTGGATATAAAGGGGCAATATATGAAAATCTTATGGCTGATTTTTTATGTAAATCAGATCAAAAGCTTTATTACTTTCATAAGGACTCCGGTCTTGAGATTGATTTCTTGGTTAGATTTNAAGGGGAATGTGTGTTGATTGAAATTAAAGCGANAAGNGGCAAAGCTAAGAGCATGTCCNCTNTTCTAAAAAACAAACAAATATANCATGTAAACAATGGTATAAAGTTAGGTCAGTATAATGTAGGCCGGGAAGGAGATATTTTGACTATCCCGTTATATATGGGTTTCCTGATTCAGGAAAAACTNCAAGATANNATTATTCCNGATATNGATCTNAGTTNGATNNGGAATTGAGGGTCAATAGAAAANATTTAATAATGCAAGAGGCNCATCTGAGCCTNTTGGAATTGATGGAAACAGAGGCAGGGTGACAACATCAAAAAGATGTGTCACCCTTCTTATACGTAAATTAATGATTATTAAACGTATTAAGACTAAGTTAATTGNGAGGAATTATCGTACAATTATTTTAGCTGTTTCCAGTTTTTCTCCTTTTGCTGTTACTGTCACTATATACAGACCCTGGGGGAAATTTGAGGTGTTGAAATTGAGTTCAGTTTGTCCCGGTGCAATCTCTTGCTGAATCATATTGCGGCCATCGGAGGAGATTACATTCACGATGCATCTTTCAGTCTTGAATTTGTCATCGATTGAAACCGAAACATTATCTCCCTTTTT
>JAAVDD010000028.1:0-56121 GCA_014801985.1 Bacteroides sp. | reverse complement strand
GAGAGACCTNGCCTCCCGGCACAATGGCTATCTGAGAGGCGCGGCTATTGTCGTCCAGACTATAGACTAAAGTCACCTCTTTATTCTCAGCTGGAATAGTGGCGTTGATTAATATATATTTCTTNTCACCTGTTGAAACGAATTGCATCTCTACACTACTAGAATATATCATAGATTGATAATAGCCTGTTGGGAAGGATATTTTCGTTATCTCTTTCCCGCTTATCGTCATCGCCTTGAATCCNTTACACATGGTTTCAGAGTATCCGTATATTGTTCCATCCTCAAATGTGGTTTCCGGAAAGGAAACCATCTCTGTTTCNGGAATGATATATGTGTAATCATCGCNGAAGATTCCTTTAGTTATCTCATAAGAACCAGAATCCCCTCCTTTTTCTTGAACAAATTCTATTCTGCATGTAGCATCTTTGGAGTAAGATGATTCGTCATCACTACGTTCACCAGAAGGATAAATGTGATANCGAGTAGAAGTTACTGGTGTACTTGGCACTGTGAATTCAGATACAAGATTAAATTCATCATCGTAGATAGTGAAAGTTTCGGTTTCTTCCTCATTAGCGGTGTGAAAATAGAAACCGGTATGATCCCCGTTTTTGACTGTCGGGATAAGCTCCCAGCCTCGGTTGGGAATAATCAAGGGATCCTGTGCACCCATTGCTGTAAAGGCGGCCAACCCGAGAATAAGTGATAATGGTTTTCTCATTATGAAAAACTTGTTATAATCCTGCCGGCTCCCTATGCAGGAATATAAAAAAAGAGCGCGAGAGCCTTATCCGTTGCTCGCCACGCCTCTTGAGGCCTACCACAGCCCATCCTTGCAGACGAGCAACGCAGACCTCACGCCGATATGATAACAGTCTAACCCATGTCTGATAATTGTCAGACACAGGTCAGGCAGTATGATCATACCCATGAGCATCTATCGTTGCTTCATCCTTGACAAGAGTTTTTGAAAGTGGTAGTTTCAAGTCGCCAAGAACAAGCGCAAATAAACGCTTTCCAATATGTAAATTCTCTTCCGCCCATTATCTATACTATTGTATGTGATACCCGAACGGCGTGAGAACTTTACAAAATTAGTCTAAATTTTTGATAGTTCAAATAAAAATGGATTTTTAATAAAAAAGAGTGTATCGAGACCGATACACTCTCAGTTTTAGTAATAAAATAGGATCAAGTGATCCGTATGGTGTTTCTTAGAATTCATAATCCACGCAGGCNCGCGAATCCTTTACAGGACCGATGATTGCGGCGGCCGCTACATGGGCCGGATGCTTGGCATAGACCTCTACATCTGCCATGGTCGGCACTACTGCTGTCAATACTAAATCCCANGTTTCGGCNGGATTCTCNTTNATNCCTACTTCCATAGATTCGAGGCAGGGAATCACTGCGGGAAGCGCCATCAAGGCTTCCTTGAATTTCAAGGCGTATTCGCGGCGCACGGCCTCTTCACCCTTGAATTTGAATGTTACTATATGCTTTACCATTGNTTTTGAATTATCGGGATTATTAGAGATATCGGAATTATTGGAATTATCAGAATTATTGGGGCTATCGGAATTAATTCAATACTTCACATTCCAAATTCCACATTCGTTATGCTTTCNTTACCGGATATAGNCTTTCGCGGGCTGCCGCTACCTTCTCATCCTCGATGTAATCGTCATAATCCATCATCTTGTCGATTATGCCGTTGGGTGTAAGCTCGATTATGCGGTTACAGATTGTCTGGATAAACTCGTGGTCNTGGCTCGACATGAGGATCACACCCTTGAAATTCTGCAATGTATTGTTGAATGCCTGGATTGATTCAAGGTCGAGGTGGTTGGTCGGAGAATCNAGCACGAGGGTGTTGGCATCAGTNAGCATCATTCTTGCAATCATGCATCGTATCTTCTCACCTCCCGAAAGCACNCTTGCCTTCTTCAAAACCTCTTCGCCTGAGAAGAGCATNTTTCCGAGGAACCCTTTGAGATAGATTTCCGAGGAATCCGAGCTATACTGGCAGAGCCAATCCACGAGGTTGAGGTTAGATTCNAAGAATGCGCTGTTGTCGAGCGGAAGATAAGCAGTGGTGATGGTCTGTCCCCAGTCATATTCTCCTGCATCGGCNTTACGGTTACCCATGATGATTTCAAAGAAGGCGGTCATCGCGCGAGGGTCGCGTGAAAGGAAAGCTATCTTATCCCCCTTCTCCACCTGGAAATTGACATCATCGAAAAGCACTTCTCCATCCACTGTGGCCTTGAGACCCTTCACTTCAAGAATCTTATTACCCACCTCACGGTTAGGAGTGAAGATAATTCCCGGATAGCGACGTGTGGAAGGCTGGATCTCCTCGATATTCAGCTTCTCCAGCATCTTCTTGCGCGACGTGGTCTGCTTGCTCTTAGCCACATTCGCACTGAATCGTTGGATGAATTCAAGAAGCTCCTTGCGTTTTTCCTCTGCCTTCTTGTTGGCTGCCTGCTGCTGACGCAGAGCGAGCTGCGAACTCTGATACCAGAAATCGTAGTTTCCGGCGAAGAGAGAAATCTTGTTATAGTCAATGTCGAGAGTGTGAGTGCTGACAGCATTGAGGAAGTGACGGTCGTGGGAAACGACAAGCACGGTGTTCTCAAAATTCGCCAGATAATTCTCCAGCCAGGCCACTGTCTCAAGGTCAAGGTCATTGGTAGGCTCATCGAGAAGAAGGTTGTCGGGGTTTCCGAAGAGTGCCTTTGCCAGCAGCACGCGCACCTTTTCATTGGCGCTCACATCCTTCATCAGCATATAATGACGGTCTTCCTTGATGCCAAGACCGGAAAGGAGGGCAGCGGCATCGCTCTCGGCGTTCCATCCCTCCAGCTCAGCGAAACGCTCCTCAAGTTCGGCGGCACGTATGCCGTCGGCATCGGAGAAATCCTCTTTGGCATATATGGCATCCTTCTCCTGCATGATGTCCCAGAGCACGGTGTGGCCGCGCAGCACAGTCTCGATAACAGTGCAATCGTCAAATTCAAAGTGATCCTGACTCAGCACGGAGAGACGCTCGCCCGGACCAAAGGTCACGGTTCCGGAAGTCGGAGTCAGCTCTCCCGACAGAATCTTCATTAAAGTTGATTTCCCGGCCCCGTTAGCACCTATGATGCCATAGCAGTTGCCGTGATTAAAAGTGAGGTTTACATCTTGAAAGAGCACGCGCTTACCGAACTGCATGCTCAGATTATTAGTCTGAATCATTATATATTAACTTGCTTTCTTACTGTTTATGCTTTCTCGGCACATCCACATTATATTGATTGAAGATCTTCTCTGCCCCTCGATTGAACAGATTCCAGTGTTCTCGCTGTGCGGCCGGAATGCTATCCTTCATCCAGGAGGGGATCACGCGATAGTTGTCGCTTTTTCCCGTGGGCTTTGCTGAGAGGAACGTATCATAATTAGCTTCCTTGAAAACGGGTTTCCCCTCGCTGTCGCGGCCGATAACGGCTCTTACGAGCGCCCCACCGCGTGTATCGGCTGTCTTCATGTTGGAGATGAAATTGCCGAGCGAATAGACCACAAGCGATTTTTTTCCTGTCTTTTCATTATCCACCGTCATCATCGGCTGGATCACATGAGGGTGTCCGCCGATCACGAGGTCTGTTCCCTGATCGAGCAGGAATTTTGCGAGTGCTTCCTGATTCTTATTCTGGGTGAGCACATATTCCACGCCCCAATGCACTGTCACCACCACAATCTCCGCTCCGGCCTCGCGTGTGGCCGCGATCTCCTTCGCCATCCTTTCGCGGTCGATGAGCGCCACCTCCATTCCGTCGCGCGGTTCGATTCCGTTGGTGCCGTAGGTATAATTAAGGAAACCTATCTTGAAGCCGTTGATATCCTTCACAAATGGAACCTGCTCCAGTCGGCGGGTGGCATCGTGATAAGTCCCGATATGATCCACCCCGATGCTGTCGAGAGCCGAGAGAGTGCGTCGGGCAGCCTTCATCCCGGAGTCGAGACAGTGATTATTTGAGGTGAGGAAAAGATCGAATCCTGCATCCCGGAGTGACTCGGCGAATGAATCCGGTGCGGAGAAGCAGGGATATCCCCGATAGACAGGGCCGCCACCTAATGGAACCTCCAGATTCACCACTGCATAATCCGCCTCCTGAATCTCAGGGGCTATCAGGTCGAAGCATTGGGAGTAGTCATATCTTCCGGATGCACCGCCGCGTATCTTTGCCTGATCGAGCTGCGCCTGATGCTGCATTGCGTCTCCGACGAAGAGGAGAGTGATTTCCTCGGCCTTGGGAGCAGGGGCTATGGAATCGGACTGTGTCTGCGCCGAATCGGAATGGCCGGCGGCAGAAGATCCGCAGGCTCCCAGGAGGAGAGCCAAGGAGAGAAAAAAGGTTTTCGGCATCATTCGATTTCCTGTTTGGAATAGGTGAAGTTTATGATGGCATTATCGGTGTCGAGCAGCGTCATCGTAGGCTTCTCGATATAATTGGCGCAGCGTGTCACATAGACGGTGCTTGTGTTTGTATAGGGATTGGTCACAGTGTCGGTGGTGAGTTTCACCGGTACGAGCGAGAACTCCACATCCTCCTGTGTCAGCTGCTTGCCGCTCTGAAGGAGCGAGAGTAGATACTGACGGAGAGTTTTGAAAGAATAGGATTTATTGTCTTCGTCGTATTTTGCATAGAAAGACTCCACTTGGTCGGGCACCTTATTGTTCTGGAAGAACTTCTCACGCTCCGCTTTCTTCACCATAAGGAGGAACGGGGCAACCCCTATTCCATAGTCATTCTTGATTTTATCTGCCGGAATCTCCATTGAAAGACTCGACACGACAGTTAGCATCGAAGAGTTCTGGTTATACTTGTCGATGATCTGCTGCGCCGGAAAATCTATATCCACGCAGTATCCGCCCGGAGTCGTTATCACGGATTTACCCTGCTGCGCGAGTCCCTTGATATAATCTGACAGCTGAAGGCTGATTACATTTGATGACACCACTTCCGGTGCCGTTGCAAAGAGGCAAACCGAATCACGTGTGGCAACCGTGGAAGTCACGGTCTCCCCCGTCTCCTTATCCGTGGAGGTCTCGGTTTTGTCGACACGATAATACAACTGCACACCGACAGCCGCCACATTTCCGATACATCCGTTTCCGAAACTCTGTTGCACATAAATACCGGGGAACGACTGAGCGAAAGTAGCCGGCCATTGGAATATGGCAGGGTTGGTGCGGTATGCTCTCACGCACTCGATTGCCTTCTCCCTTGGGATGGGGATTCGCATCACTATATTCAGATCCTTCTTCAACAGATCGGAATCATTTCGAGCCAATGCCGAAAGTGTATAAGTCTGTGATCCTATTAGAGCCGCCGGATCGGAGGCATCGTAATAGTCGGCAGGATTGACATTATTGACAATCCCGGCCGGCAGCTGGCGGTTTAGTCGATAGACCTTAAGCTGCTGCGGGGCGAGGGAATCTCCGGTCAGAGATCCTCTGGGCACGCTGACCACAAGTTTCATCGAATCTATATATGATTCCGGCACAGTGTCGCTGATTCCCAATGTAGGGGCCGGATATAGTTGCGACAGGAAAGAGCAGGAGAGATCCCCATATTCAGGCACATTGATTCGCCCCAGAAGTTTTGTGGTGGAGCGCGAATCGTATGCGTCGAATTCTATGGATCGCGCCGGCACGAAGGTGGGGATGGAGTCGACCGTGATGGTCACCTCCCCGCTTACCAGGGAAGAACCCTGCGAGCTGACATCGTCCTGACATGATGTGAAAAGCGAGGCGGTCAAGGTAAGGAGAGCGGCTCCTAAATGCTTAATCTTCATAGCGGAAATGCAAAAGGGGAAAGAGGAGCGCTAAATCACTCCTCTTTCAGGGATTGGTAGAAATTGAAATACTTCTCGTCGTTCTTCTCCTCCGGATTGAGCGCGATGTAAGGGATTCCGCGCTGATTCACGGCTTCGAGGAGCTCCGGATCCGGATCGATGGAATTGAACACCACTCCATCGGCGTGTTCAATTGCTATACGATGGAGAATATTGCTGTCGAAGGGGAGTTTCTTCAGCTTCTCGACTTCAGCTTCAGCCACTCCATTCTCAATCAGCTTATCGAAGATAGCGGCATCGATGGGGGCCGTTTCAGGCTGACGGAGCACGGAATAGACCACCTTCGCCTTCTTAAAGTCGGGACTTGTGTTGAACACCTTCTTGATGTAAAGAGGTATAAGAGCCGAAACCCACCCCGACACATGAATCAAATCGGGTTCCCATTTCAGTTTCTCGGCGGTCTCCACGGCGCCGCGTCCATAAAAAATGGCACGCTCGTCGTTGTCGGCACGGTTGGAGCCGACATCATCGGAGTCATCGTCGAGTTTCTGGAAATAATCGTCATTATCTACGAAATACACCTGTATCCTCGAAGGCTGCATCGAAGCCACCTTTATGATTAGCGGATGGTCGGCATCGTCGATCACAATATTTGCGCCGCTGAGACGAATCACTTCGTGAAGCTGGTTGCGACGTTCATTGACTGCCCCATAATTGGGCATGAAAGTTCTCACTTCGTATTTGCGCCCCTGCATGGCAGTGGGGAGCTCCTTTCCCAATTTGGAATTTTCCGACGCCGGAAGATAAGGCGCGATTTCCTGTGAGAAAAATAGAATTCTTGGTTTGGCCATAACTTGTTTTTAAAATAGGGTCTTCAAGGCATTTTTTATGCAAATTGGCCTCGTTTTTGCTTAATTTTATGATAACCAAATTAATATGACTAAAAATAGGGCCATAGCGCTAATAAAAGCCCTTGCTTTAGGCAAAAAGAGGAGTGCTAAAAATGCTTATTTAAAAACCTTTCTGCAAAGTTAATAAAAAATTTTGATTAATTTTGCATCGCGCTTTGCCCTCATTGCCCGGAAAGGGGATGACGAGGCGCGAAAATAACAGTTGGAATCACAGAAAAAATAATGATTATACTCAGAACAGTTTCCGAGCTCGAGCAATATGTAGGGCGCGAGCGAAACAACGGCCGGTCGATCGGACTCGTGCCGACGATGGGCGCTCTCCATGCCGGACATCTCTCCCTGGTGGAGCGTGCCGTGAAGGAGAACGACGATGTGATTGTTAGTGTATTTGTCAACCCCACTCAGTTTAACAACCCCACCGACCTGGCCACCTATCCTCGCACCGAGGAGGAGGATTGTCGACTCCTTGCCCGTGCCGGTGTGTCGGTGGCATTTGTCCCCGCTGTTGAGGAGATATATCCTTCCGGCGCTAAGCAGGAGAAGGAATTCAATCTCGGCACAGCTGCCGAAGTGATGGAAGGTAAGTTCCGTCCCGGACATTTCCAGGGAGTGGCACAGATAGTGNGCCGTCTCTTCGAGCTATGCCGTCCCAACCGTGCCTACTTCGGGGAGAAGGATTTCCAGCAGATAGCCGTGATCCGCAACATGGTGGAAAGCGAGGGTATCGATGTAGATATCATCGACTGCCCGATCAAACGCGCCGACGATGGTCTGGCCCTCTCCAGCCGCAATGCTCTCCTTTCTCCGGAGCAACGCGCCATAGCTCCCGAAATATACAAGGCCCTCAGGGAGGGAGTGGAATATTCAAGGAGCCACAGCGTCAGGGAGACCCACGACATGGTGGTCAAAGCAATTGATTCACACGACGGACTTCAGACCGAATATTTAGAGATCGTCGACGCCCGCACGCTTCTTCCCGTGGAGGAATGGGAGGAGAGTCCGGAGATACAGGGGTGCGTGACCGTATTCTGCGGCAAAGTGCGCCTTATAGATAATATCAAATTCAGATGATAAGTAAGTTTGAGAAATTAGCAAAAAGAACATTGGCCTGATACTTTTCACTTATTTGATATATTAACTAATTTAGAAAACTTACTTATGCTGATAGAGATGATGAAATCGAAGATTCACCGCGTCACAGTGACCGAGGCGAATCTCAACTACATAGGAAGCATTACCATAGACAGCGCCCTGATCAAGGCAGCCAACATCCTTCCGGGGGAGCGCGTCTATATCGTAAACAATAACAATGGCGAACGCTTCGATACATACGTTATCGAAGGGGAAGAGGGAAGCGGAGTGATCTGCCTCAACGGAGCTGCCGCGCGCAAGGCACAGCCCGGCGACGTGATAATAATCATGGCCTACGCCCAGATGACACCTGAGGAGGCGCGCGACTTCCGCCCCTCCGTGGTATTCCCGGATACAGCCACCAACCGACTCTAAATTGGCACGCCATTTGCAAGAAAGAAAATAAACGGTCAAGACATAAGATAAACTAATTTCAAACCAAAAGAAGAACAGGAAAAATGGCAATGTTCGAGAGCTTGTCTGAACGTCTTGAAAAGTCGTTCCAGATACTTAAAGGTGAAGGCCGCATCACCGAGATAAACATCGCGGAGACAATGAAGGATGTCCGCAAGGCCCTTTTGGCCGCCGACGTCAACTATAAGACCGCCAAGACCTTCACCGATGAAGTGAAGAAGAAGGCTCTTGGTCAGAACGTGATCACCTCCCTTAAACCGAAGGAGCTGATGATCAAGATTGTGCATGATGAGCTCGTGGCTCTCATGGGCTCGGAACAGGCTCCCCTCAATCTTTCGGGAAATCCGACCGTGATTCTTATGGCAGGTCTTCAGGGTGCCGGTAAAACCACCTTCGCCGCCAAGATAGCCAAGCGTCTCAAATCCCAGAAAGGGAAGCGTCCGCTTCTTGTCGGTGCCGACGTCTATCGTCCTGCGGCCCGTGAACAGCTCCGTGTTCTTGCCGAGGGTATCCAGGTTCCGGTCTATACAGAAGAGGATAGCAAGNATCCTGTTCAGATTGCGCTCAATGCAATCGCCGAGGCCAAGGCCAATCATAATGACCTTGTGATTATCGATACCGCCGGCCGTCTGGCCGTGGATGAGGCGATGATGAATGAGATAGCCGCCATTAAGGAGGCTGTCAAGCCTCAGGAGACACTCTTCGTGGTGGATTCAATGACGGGTCAGGATGCGGTGAACACTGCCAAGGCTTTTAACGATCGTCTTGATTTCGACGGCGTGATTCTTACCAAGCTCGATGGTGACACACGAGGCGGTGCGGCGATCACGATCCGTTCTGTTGTGACGAAGCCAATCAAGTTTGTTGGAACAGGCGAGAAGGTCGACGACATAATGGAGTTCAACCCCGATGGAATGGCCAACCGAATCTTGGGCATGGGCGATATCGTCGGTCTTGCCAATAAGGCTCTTGAGGTCTACGACCAGGAGGAGGCCCGCAAGGTGGCAGAGAAGATCAAGAAGAATAAATTTGACTTCGACGACTTCATGAACCAGATAAAACAGATCAAGAAGATGGGTAATCTGAAAGATCTGGCCTCGATGATTCCAGGTATGGGTAAGATGATGAAGGGAATCGACATACCCGACGATGCGTTCAAGGGTATAGAGGCAATCATCAATTCCATGACTCCCTGGGAGCGTCAGAATCCGACTGAAATCAAGGGTACGCGCCGTCAGCGCATAGCCAAGGGTTCCGGCACATCAATCCAGGATGTCAACAAACTGTTGAAGCAGTTTGAGGATATGCGTAAGGTGATGAAGATGACCGCCACCATGAAGAATCCTATGAAGCTTATGCAGCAGATGCGTGGCAAAGGAAGGATGCCTTTCTAAATAATAAAACCGCAATAAACTACAGCATCGGTATTTTTATGCCGATGCTGTTTCTTTTTCTAATTCGAAGTGTCCTATCTTATGCGTGGTTCTGAGTATAAGATAGGTTTTATGGAAAGATAAATCTTGGAGGATTTACAAGCCGGTGCAATCTATTTCTTTGGAAAATTACAAATAAGTGCAATCTATTTCTTTGGAAAATTACAAATAAGTGCAATCTATTTCTTTGGAAAATTACATATTTTATTGAATATTATTGTAAATCAAAGAAATAATAGTTAACTTTGTCAACAAAATGAAGCTTAGATGTATTGCCAAAGAATAATAGACTCATATTTGAAGGAATGGGCTGAAAGGCCACACCATAAGCCGCTTCTGCTTAGAGGCGCGCGTCAAGTCGGAAAATCAACAGCCATTAGGCATTTAGGAGAATCCTTTGAAAGTTTCGTGGAGGTAAATTTTGAACGTAATCCTGAATTCAAAGAGCTGTTTAAAGGAAATCTGGATGTCCGGAGAATAGTATCCCAGATGGAGGCTCTTTCCGGTCAAAATATTAGGCCAGGAGAAACCTTATTGTTCCTTGATGAAATACAGTTTTGTCAGGAAGCGATAATGTCATTGCGTTTTTTTAAAGAAGACCTTCCCGAACTTCATGTCATTGCAGCCGGCTCGCTCTTGGAATTTGCATTGGCAGAACTGCCGACATTCGGGACGGGTCGGATTCATTCGATGTTTATGTATCCTATGTCGTTCGATGAATTCCTTGAAGCAAACGGGGAGGATGCCCTTATGAAATTCCGTAATAGCTGTAATTGCGATAATCCTCTTCCTGTGCCTCTGCACTCCAAGCTCGTTGCATTGCTGCGCTCCTATATGTTGGTAGGCGGAATGCCGGAAGTAGTGGCTAAATGGGTTGAGACCCACGACTATATACAATGTCAGGAATTGCAGGATGATATTATCCTGGGATATGAAGATGATTTTCCAAAGTACAAATCACGTGTCAACCCGCAATTGCTGAGATCAACATTGAGAAGTGCTGCCGTGCAGTGCTCAAAAAAGTTCTCTTATTCGGAAGTGGGAGAGTATCGCACGGAGGAAGTCAAAAAAGCTCTTAACCTCTTGATATTGGCAGGTATTTGTGTGCCTGTAACTAAGACCTCTGCCAATGGCATTCCTTTGGGGGCTGAAAGTGATGGGAGTTTCAGGAAAATCCTGTTACTTGATTGTGGTTTGATGATGAGGCTTCTGAATATATCGGGTGGTAATGTGGGTGAACTTACAAACCTGATTTTGACAGGGGATGATATTGATCTTGTGAATAAGGGGCCAATGGGGGAACTCATTGCAGGTCTGGAGATGATAAAGTATAAGACACCTAATTTGCGATATGAGCTGTATTATTGGACCCGCACTGCAAAAAATTCATTGGCAGAAGTTGATTATGTTTCCGAACACAATATGCACATCCTTCCGATTGAGGTTAAGGCGGGAACGAGGGGAGGAATGAAAAGTTTATGGATATTTATGCGTGAAAAGAAACTCAAGCTGGCTTTGAGGTGCTCACTTGAAAACTTTGGAGAATTCAGTTATGTTGATAGTTTGGATGATGATGCGGAGCGAGAAGTGATAATATGTCCACTTTATGCTCTCTCGCAGATGCCGGCTTTATTGCAAGATAATAGAGGAATATAAAAATTTGAATTTATCCTAAATTGTTTCTATATTTGCCACAGCTAATAATAAATCAGAGGACTATGCCGAAAAGAAGAAGACATCAGCCGGGACAATATAAGCCGAAACCCACACCGGAGATTACACCGAATTTCCAAGGCCCCACACCATTGACACTTTTCCAAGGCCCCGACGGGCTATGGGGAGCAAAGGATGGAGAAGGTAACGTGGAGATCGAACCCAAGTATCAGCGGGCAGAGCAGACCGAAGAGGAGAAGAAGCGGAACGCCGTCCGCCTTGTATCTCGCGGAGAAGTGCTTTCCGTCACTCCCGACGACTGGGACCTGATCACATGGTTCTCTTCCGATTTCCTTGCAGGAGATATGTAAGGGATTGAATGAGACCCTATTCTTCACGGATGAAGGTGATTTCCGATCGGCGTCCGCAGACATATACCCCCTATGGTTTCCCCTCATGGATAAGGTTGTCAAGATACAGCGGTTCACCCTCGGCTATATTAATCTTTTCGAGAGTCATTATATTTTTCCCTAAGAGGAGTGTTTATAGAGGTTTTTTGAAAAGGACTGGAAAGGACTTTCAGAGCAATTCGCCGGATATTAACTTTGCAAATGAAAAATAAATGCAAAATGATATAGATATTTATGGAAAAGTTTGTATATTTGCATTTGTAACCCTCACGACATCAAATGCTCGCTAAAAATTGAATTGGCGGACAGGAGAAGTGAGAGCTTACAAATAACATAAGAAGCGACACTCAGCGCTCTTTCTGACAGTCAGAAACTTCGCAACTTTCAGAATCAGTCAGGAATGAGATAGCTGCACGTGCCAATGTGGAATATGTATATCGATACAGTTCCCGGACCTGATACGCGAGTATCGGGTCTGTGAGCGTATATACATATCAGCGCAAGGGCTCTGCAGTTGTCTGTTCTACTGATTCAGGCAATGCGAAGGCCTCTGACTGTGGACGGACAGCTCAGGCGGACCTTGCGCTTTCTTTGTTATTGACTAACCTGTCTCCGTAGGTCCGGGAGGCAATGGAATTGAATTGGTAAGGAAAAGAGAATAAACAGCAACTAAATATAATAAATCACTAATTTACTTTTAAGTATTATGGGGGAGCTTTTCGCTCACCCATAATACCTGAATACAATTAAAGGAACAAATTAATTTTCCAATAAAATATAATTATATGAAACGATTAGTCCTAACAGCGGGTCTGTCGGTTGCCCTCTTCGGAGTGGCTTCAATGCTTACAGGCCCCTCAGCGGCTCCCGGTGCAATAGAGAAAAATGCCGGCAGCCGGAACATCAGTGTCAACAGCAATGAGATGCGTAAGGCGAAAGCTCCGCGCAGTGTCAATTCTCTTGACACCCTCTTGATCATCCCGAATGATACATCCGGGATTTACGGCGCAAACTATACCTTTACGGATCCCAACACCGGAGAGGTATATGGCTTTATGGTAAATGCTGAAGTCCAGGAGGATTATTGGGAGGGTAAAAAGACTTTTGAAGTAAGCAGCAGCTCTATCGTTGGAGTTAAGACCTACAAATCTTATGTAAATCTCCCTTCTCGTGTAAAGATTGAAATTCCTGCGGAGTGCGAAGGCTCTAAGGATGAAAACGGGGAACAGGCATATCTTGTGTTGGACATAAATGCTGCCTGTTTCTGTCACGATCTGCTGAACGAGGGTCTCCGGACATCCTTCCCTCAGTTGACAGCAGAGGAGTTGGCAGAGATAAATAATAACTATAATTTATCTGTTACTCCTTCCACTTTGACTGATATCTACCTTCCTGAAGATATAACATCTATTCAATGGACAGGTAAATTCGACACAAAGGCACATAATTTCCATTTGAGCAGCCAGACACCCCCCGCGTTCTATTGCGATGAATATTCTAAAGGAAAGATAATACTTTACGTTGATGATGATCTTCTTGATACATATCGTGAATACGTGAAGAGCAATTATTCTGACTATACGTTGGTGGTTCGCTCAAATACCCCTCTTTCTCCAACTTACGTGAATGTAGAAGAGCCGGGCACATTAGCAGAGGAGCTTTCCAAGATTGCCCCGAACCTTCAGGAGGTGAAATGGGTGATCGTAACCGGCAAGCCTAATTCAGAAGACCTTCGATTCTTCCGTCGCCTCCCAAATCTTGAGGTTCTTGACCTAAGCGAAACAACAGGGCTGAAGGAAGTATCAGGCTGTAACGAATTGGAATATCTGCGGGTTGTCAAGCTGCCGGAAACCGGAACAATCACTACGATTGGAACAAAGGCATTCCAAAACTGTGTTGCCCTTGACTCAATCAATATTCCTGCCGGGGTCACTTCGATTGGCGGGTATGCATTCAATAACACTCGCTCCTTGGATTCAATTCAGTTACCGGGATCTTTAAAAGAAATTGACCAATATGCATTTAGCTCATCAAGGATTAGGAAGATAAACCTTGACTCTGTATCTCAAATTGGCTACCAATCTTTTTACTCATGTCAGTTAGATACCATCAATCTTAATTCGATTCAGGCAATTGGATATGAGGCATTTGAATCCAATAGCAATTTAAGGGAGGTTAAGTTCGGAGAATCTCTAAGTAATATAGAGTCTTACGCCTTCAATAGTTGTGATTTGAGGAGATTGAAGCTTCCGAATAGTGACTATAGATTATCAACTAATGTGTTCAGCTATAATTCGAATTTAAAATATATAGAGTTTTCTTCTAATAACAATGTTCAATTCTCCAATAGCTATGACTCTTCAATTGGTTATGTAAGTCCTGATACCATTGTTGTGAAGTATCTTTTCCCATTGGATAAAAGTGGTTTTGGAGATGAGAGTCTCCGCAATGCAAAAGTGTTTGTGCCTGCACTCACATATAACGACTATCTGTTGAGCGACGCATGGGTTGCCTGTCCCAATATTGTTCCTATGGAAGAGGATTTGGAGGAACTGACTGTGGACCGACCCTTCAATCTCCGGAGCGAGAAAGGATTAGCCGAGAAAGCAAAGGTGGAGATTACTGAAGGAATGATGTATGGTGGGAGTTCACTCACAGTTAAGCGTAAAACCGACCTTAACACCGGTTTATTCAAGATGTCGGGAGGCTTCGGGCATGGATATTACTATGCCGGTTACAGTGGATGTACATTCCTCCCTAAATCTACGGTAACAGCAGAGGATGTAACGCTTCATGTCTCCCTTCAGCGAGGAAGATGGCATTTCATCTCCTTGCCATTCGATGTTAGGGTAAAGGATATTGAGGTCGAGGATGAAGCCCTTTGGGTTGTGCGTCATTATTCAGGTGATAACCGTGCAGCTATGAACGGCGAGACTTGGGAGAACCTTAAAGAGGATGATGTCCTGAAAGCCGGCGAGGGTTATATCTTCCATTGCGACAAGGAGGGAAAAGAGAATATTGATTTCACTTTCCGACGCACTGACGGGGATGACCGTTTCTTTGAATTCAACAAGGTTGAAACTGCTCTCAAATCATATCCCTCAGAATTTGCTCATAATGCTCACTGGAATCTTGTAGGCAATCCCTATCCTGCTTATCTCTCGTTGAAAGCAATAGAATTTGATGCTCCGATTACTGTGTGGAACGGTTCAACCTATATGGCTTATTCAACCATTGATGATGAATTGGCATTAGATCCTTTCCAGGCCTTCTTTGTGCAGCTTCAGGAGATTGAAGGCGGAGATGTGCTTACACTCGATGCCTGGGGACGCGGCGTTACTGCGGCAGAAGCGCTTGCTGCGGAACCTGCAGAAACCGAGACTGCTTCAAAAACTCGCGCAATGGCTCGCACAACCATCAAGGAGAACCGCTCGCTCTTCAACCTTATGATAAGCGATGGCACACATATCGACCGTACACGTCTGGTGGTGAACGAGGATGCCTCAACAGGCTATGAGTCTAATCGTGACGCTTCAAAGTTCATGAGCACCAACACTAATGTTCCTCAGGTATTCATCATGAACGACCGCAGCCGCATGGCAATCGATGAGCGTCCGTTAGGTGAGGGAGTTTATAACATCGGTTTCTATGCTCCAAAGAAGGGTGAATATTCCTTCTCCCTTGCAGGAAGCGGTCTTGAAGATTATACAGCATTCCTCATTGATAACCTGAAAGGCACAGAGACCCAGATCACTGATTCAGACTATATCTTCACAGCGGATGCCGGTATCAACGAAGGACGCTTCATGCTTAAGCTCCGTCGCGGCGGTGTAGAGACAGGAATTGAGGAATCAGCGGTGGCAGGAACGGTAATTTCAACAGAAGGGAATGTCCTGAACATCACAGCTCCGGCAGAGGTGGAGATTACAGTGGTCGCAGCCGACGGCAAGGTATTTGCTTCCGTAACTTCAGCTTCCTTCATTGCAACGCTGCCTGAAGGTGTATATGCAGTTAAGGCGGGTGAGGTTGTAAGAAAAATTATAATCCGTTAAGTAAAGCTATTCATTGGCTTAAAATTTGAGAAATGAAAAAGATAATAATAACCATACTCGCCGCTGTCAGCATTGCTTGCGCATGGGCCGTCACGGGAGGTAACGGTCAGGGTTATGACCCTGTCAGCCCTCCTGATCCCGAAGCAATGTTCAGCCTGGAGGTGGAGTCGAGTCCCTCCAGGTTGGGAGGAGTCAGCCCTTCCGGACGCTCGTTGCATAAGACCGGCGAGGAGATACGAATATATGCTTCCGACCATATCGGCTATGATTTTCGATGCTGGATGGAAGGAGATGAGGTGGTCAGCACGGATCGAAGCTTTTATTTTGAGATGCCGGCCCGCAATGTGAAGCTTACGGCATGGTATGACTTCAATCCGAGCTATGATCCCACTAACCCGGAAGATCCATTCTTTGACGGCTATACCCATAGGGTCAATATCTATTGCACCCCTTCGCAGGGAGGCCATGTGAGCAATTCCAACTTCCTGATGAAAGAGGGAGAATCCGGTTCGGTATATGCGTATGCCAATTCCGGCTATAAGTTCTCATGCTGGAAACAGGAGGGCAAGATCATTTCTGTGAATCCGGCTCTTGAGATAAAGATGGAGGATAAGAACCTGAGCTATACAGCCCAGTTTGTATATAATCCTGTAAGTCCCGATGATCCCGGCACAAACAATTGGAACGAGGCTCTTGGAGATCTTGTGATCGACCATTTCAATCCCGGAGATCTCTGGAGCACCATCAGCCGGCTTACAGGCGACCGTCCGGAGCTGGTGAACACTCTTACGGTCATTGGCAAGATCAGCCCGCATGACATAGGGGTGATAGGATCTTTGCCGGGTCTGACCGAAGCAGATTTCAGCCGCACTTCCGGAGCCGATAACGTTCCTTACTATACCTGTTCCAGCCATTCGGCCCTCACAAAGCTCATCCTTCCTTCTTCCATAACAAGGATGGAATATTATGCTTTCAATGATTGCCCGAACCTGCTGGAGACTGTATGTTATGCCGCTATGCCTCCGAGCATGGACTATGGAGTCTTCGGGAATGTTCCGGAAACAATGGCGGTAAGGGTCTATTCCTCCTCCCTTGACCTTTACGGCGAGGCAGAGGTTTGGAAAAACTTCCGTTTGATGGCTCTGGATGAGGCCTCTACGACCTTGCGTGTGGATCTTCCTGCCGATGCAGCGGACGGACGATATGTCAATGCGTCGCTTCAGCTCAATAACCTTGCCACGGGCCAGAGCATGCGGCTCATTGTTACTCCCTCCAGGACACGCTACATCTTCGGAAACCTCATGCCCGGCATGAAGTATTCTCTTTATGCCCTTTCACCTTCCGGGCAGACGCTTGGAAGCCTGACAGATTGTGAAATGCCTCAGGAGGGGATGGATTATGAGTTTGAAAACCTCAAGTCTCTTCAGAATGTCGATCTTTCCATTGCAGGTTCTGATGGAAAGGATCTTACGGATAAGGCTCAGATCAACTGGTTTGATACTTACCACAAATTCCTTTCTTCAGGATCCACATTGTCAGGCAGAGTTGAAGGAGAGAGATTGTTCTATGAAATCCTTCCCGAGCGAGAGATGGCTTTAGCCTATGCAGCTCCTGAAATGGGAGAGATAACTGTTAAGGAAAGCGGCAATTCTCATCTTGTAACATTAAAGGCTCTGACACGTGATACGTTTGTAGGCAGGGTGGTGGATTCATCCACAGGGGAGAATGTAGGCGGAGCATACGTAACAGTCACCCAGACCATTAACGGGGAGATAAATTCAGTTACAGCCACCACTGATTCAGATGGCGCTTTCTCTATTGAGATGCTTGATCAGGAAGGAACGCTCACGGCAGGTTCACCGGATCATATTGAGGAGACTGTAAAGTTTTCCACTGTCAAAGATCTTGCCGGTCGTGTTCCTGTCGGAATAAAGCCTATATATGGTGCGGACATCGAGCTTACCCTTCTTACGGCTCAAAATGTCAAGAAAGGGGAGAAGCATGATTTAAAGCCATTTGAAGACACAGCTAACGTGAAATTCCTGATAACGGATTCCGGAACCGGAAGAAGCGTTGAGAATTATCGTGTCCGTTATCCTCGTCTCAGGCTGCTTGACGGAGTGGATGACGATGCTTCATTGCGTATTGTCGCCCTTCCGCGAGATGCCAACTTCTGTCCGGATGCCGCTGATGTAAAATTAAGCGGCGGATCAGGCAATGTGAGCTTGACCTTCCTTCGTGCCGGAGATATTAAAGTTCAGTCCACAGGAGATAAGGATAAAGAATATGTTGCGCTCCTATATAATGAAAAGGGCGCATTGGTGAAGCGTTCCGATTTTGCTCCGGATGGAGAGGCCTCCTTCTTAGCGCTTCCATCCGGAAAATATACAGTAGTCGGAATGATGAACAGCAGCCTTTATTCCGGAGCCGGTTCGCTTTCTGAACTCTCAGGGAGCCGACTTTCTGCCGGAACGGATTACGTGATGAAGGATTGCGAAGTGGAAGACGGATTTATCTCTTCCGTAGATTTAGGGAAGATAGGAGCTTTCGATGAATCGAAATTCTATTACACCGGTCCGGAAACGATGCTTGGTCTCAACAAGACTTCCGTTAATGTAGGGCAAAATGTAACGGTACGTGCCAAGGTTGATTTCCTTCCTGACTATGCATGGCAGATAGATAAGGTGAAAATCATTTTCACCCTTCCTGAAGGAATAGACTATGTAGATAAGTCTTTACTTGTAGGAGGCGGAGGATCGAATTTCACAACAATTTCTGATCGCTCGCTGTCGGTCGATCTTCCGGTAGCAGATGCCAGTCCGAGATTCTGTGTTGTTCCCCGGGTGAGCGGCAACTACCGTATTAGCGCCAGCGTCGAGTTTATGCTTGACGGCGAGAAGATAGTGCAGCCGATTGGTTCATTGCAGCTTTCTGCATCCGATTTCTCTCTGTCCGCTCCTGATTACACTTATGTGCCCCGCATTACTGTGCGTGGATGCGCCACTCCTCTCAGTGAAGTAAAGGTGTATGATAATGAGGTGCTTGTTGGACGCGCACGATCCTTGACGAATGGAGACTGGCGACTGACGTTTGATCTTTACGATCCTCGCGACGGCGGAGAACATCTGATTTATGCAGATATTGTAACTGCAGATGGCACGCAATACACCACTTCCACTGCACGCACTGTCTATGATCCTGAATGGGCCCAGCTTACAGACGTGCTTATGATAAATGGAGGTTCGACTGTAGATTTCAATTATGTAGATGCCGCTACCTCTCCCGCTTCATACACCTATCTGCCGGGCAGCGATATGTTTACATTCAAAGCTATCTTCCGCGACGGGAAGGCAACGGAAGTGAAGAGCCTTGATTTCCTTATCTCGCTTTCCGATGGATCTGTGAAGAGGATGGATTCCAAATATCTTCCCTCTCAGGATGCCTGGGTTTGCGCAGCAGGTTTCGACGATGTAAACCGGCTTCCGGTCAACGTAATCGTTCTTTACAGCGTAAATGATGAGATCCCAGCTTCATCTATAGAGCGTAAAGAGGGCGAGTCGCCGCGTTGTCCTGATGCCGTTCCTGTGATCGACCCGTCAGGATATGTCTATGAAGCTGTTCCTTCCAACCGTCTTGAAGGCGTTCAGGCCACAATCTTCTATAAGGAATGGGCTGAGGATATGTACGGCGACGTATATGAGAATGTCATCAAATGGGATGCAGAGGCTTATGCCCAGAAGAATCCTCTCTTCACGGACGCTGAAGGTATGTATCAATGGGATGTTCCTTCGGGAGAATGGCAGGTCCGTTTTGAGAAGGATGGCTATGAGACAGCTCACACTGAGTGGCTCCCTGTTCCTCCCCCTCAATTGGATGTCAATATGGGTCTTGTCCGGCTGGCTGCGCCTGTTGTGGCAGAGGTGAAGGCTTACGAGAAATCTGTGGAGGTTACTTTCGATAAGTATATGCAGGCATCACGGTTGAACTCCACTAATCTGGTCCTTATGGCTGATGGATCTGCGGTTGAGACAGTGATTTCATACATTGACGCAGAGGAAGCTCCTGACGGCGAGACTTACGCTATTGGAGCTCGCCTTGAATCCGATGTCCCGTTTGGATCAGAGCAGGTTACATTGATGGTATCTTCTTCCGTATGCAGTTATGCAGGTGTGCCTATGGAGAGTGCTTTCAGTCAGGAATTCGATGTAGAGCCTGAAATTTCTTCTATAGAAGTTCCGGAAGAAATATATGCATACGTAGGCGAGGATGTTGTTCTGCCGGTTGCTGTAGATCCTGGAGAGGCTGCAGAAGGTAAAGTCTTGAAGGCTGTTGTCAGCAGTCCTATAGCTACATTAGGAAACTCTGAGATCCTTGATGCAGAGGGCAAGACAACCTTGCATATTAATGCCGAGCTGCCCGGAGAGGCCGTGGTAACGTTGTCGTTGGAAGGAGTTAAAGGTGTCGAGGCAAGAACCAAACTGATATTCTCCATAGCCCCCGATCCTTGTGCTGCTCCAATTGCTTCCGTTGAATCCGGGACAAGAATTTTGCCTACCACCGGTATTGAACTCTCCTCTCCCACTGATGATGCCGAGATATGGTACACACTTGATGGATCCGATCCTTCTGACAGCGAGACAGCAATACGCTACGAATCTCCCATTTTCCTTACAGAGGATGCAGAGATAAGGGCTATCGCTCGTTGTGAAGGTTATCTTGATTCTCCTGAATCGCGCTTCAGCTACATGCTGGATAAAGAGAGCGGAGTCGAAAATGCCGTATCTATCGGGGATGTATTCCGTTTTATTGACGCTGACAATCTGATAGCTGTCAAGGATATTACAATCGCAATTTATAGTGAATCAGGGATATTGATCATAGGTCCGAAGGATTTGAGATGTGGAGACACGCTTTCATTATCTAATTTAGGAGAAGGAGTCTTCCTGATACGTCTGGGCGATAGGACATTAAAATTTTTCAGATAAAGGTCTTATGTAATATAGATGTGAATTGAGAAAAGTGCCGGTCTTTACAGGATCGGCACTTTTTTATAATAATTGAAATATAACTTATTTTGCAACCTTTATTACCGGCTTGTCGAGATGTCTTGTTTTTGAGGAGAAATTGACTCCGATTTTGAAGATGCGTCGCGGATCGTTAGCGTATGGTAGGCCATAATCTTTCTCTTCTATCTGATTTAATGCAGAGGAGGAATCATGATTGAATTTTAGTTCGATTATGTATTTGCGGAAAAGAGTGTCAAGAAGCTGGTCAAGCTGTCCTGATTCTGAATAACGGTCGGGGTTAAGGTCCAGATACAGGACCGGATATTTTTCCCAGTTCCAGGCATAAGAATCTATGTGAAGCCCATTGAAAAGACGCTGTTCCCCTTCAAAGAAATATCTTAGGGTGGAAAGGAACAAGCTTTTTCCAAACCGCCTCGGACGGGCAAGGAAAAAATATTTGGATCGTTGGTTCAATATTCTTTCTATGTAGATAGTCTTATCTACATATACGCATTTCATTTCGCGCAGCGACTTGAAATCTTGTTCTCCAATCGGGTAGCCTATATCCATGCTGCAAATATAATGTAATTGCATCAAATAAGCAAGTGAGCTATGCGATTCTCATGCCTCTTCAAATTGGTGGGCAAAATAAATAGACGCCGGGATCCTAACGGACACCGGCGCCTTAATCTTAATATAAACCCTGGTAAATCTGTTTCTTTTATCAGAAGGGGAAGTTCATACCGAAGTTGAAGCTTCCGTTGGAGTTCAAAGGAATGCCCTGCTTGCAAAGCTTGCCGAGGGTGTGGTCCATTCCGATGAATAGGTTGAATCCTTTGAGGGTGTTGAGGTTGAGCATCCAGCCGAAATCTGCACCGTAGGTTCCTACGCCGAGGTTGATATCGGCAGAGAAGATCTTCACCGGAGCCACGTTTGCGGATAGACGGAACTGGGTGGTGGTGAAAGGACCATAGATGCGTGTTGAATTCACAAGACCGAAATGAAGGTTGCGGTAGTAGGGGAAGATGTAGTCGACTGCAAAATTCAGGGTCGTTGCCAATCCGCGAGTGTATGAGCCTTTCGGATCATTTACAGTGAGCTGATAGAGCTTAGAGAAATCATCCTTAAGGTTGTTAAACTCATTCTTGAATGAATTGTCGGCATCGCCGTCGGCATTGAATGTGTAGGCGTCAGTCTCCACGGTCTGTGTGCCGTTGGTAGATGCCCACTGAGTCTTACCCCAGCTGATGAAACCGAGGTCGAGGATTGCAGCAGAGAATTTGAAATCGTTCCATTTATACTCCGCACCGAGATCGAATGCCATACCGAAGCCCTGAATACCGAAGTTGTCGATTTTAGCTCCCGACACATAGTCGTAGGGCTGCATACCGGAATCTCCCTTAGGCTCATATCTCTTCTGTTCGAAGCGGAAACCTCCTACGGAAGCGTATATATCAGCATTTGTGCGGGCAATCCAGTTGTCAGTGCCAAGAGTGAGGTCGGCCTCATTGAACTTGGCCTGAAGCGCGCCCACACCGATGAGGAACTTCACGGCAGCACCTGCACGAAGTCCCGGCACCTGCTTGATATCGCGCGAATGATTGAATGCGATCTGAGCGTATGCATTCACGTCGGCAGCCACATTCTGGATGTCGTAGGTCTTGTTGGAGATACCCTCCTTGGCAAGCTGGAAGAATGATTTGGGAAGGCTCACTCCGGCATTTGCCACCGCAGAGATAGAGACCGTGTTGTAACCGCCCCATGCCTTGAAACCGCCTGAGAGGATGTCGATCTTCTCATTGGTCATGAACTTCTCGCGGTTGCCGAACTTCTTGAGGGCCTTAGAAGCGTTCACCTCAGGATTGGTGAAAAGGGCAGTACGCCCATTCACGTTATAGAACACATCGGTGAGATGAAGGTTACCGGCAAAGCTTACGTTGAGATTACCGAGCGCGGGCATTGAAACGAAATTCTGTTCGTTTGCAAATGCAGGGTTCATCTGGAACCGATAGGTATAATTATCGAGGAAATAGCCTGAATAGCTTGATTTCTGTGCGTATGTAGGGAGCGCGGCTGCAGCCAAAGCAGCGCAGAACGCTAATTTCTTAAATGCTTTCATTGTGATTATTCAAAATCTGTGAGATAGAAACCTGAAACTTTAGCTCTGATGTTCTTGAGGCTGATGGTCTGCGTGGGAGCGAGAGCATCTTCAGCATCGGGGCGCACAACGGCTTCGATGCGTACACCGTCGAGTTCGTGGATGTCGCCGCTGATGGTTACCGTGATATGAGCATCTTTGGAGAATGCAGCAAGATCGGCCGGAGTCACAGTGACGCCTGTCATGGAGTTGCCGTTCTTATCGAGGGGATGTACGAAGATCTGTGCTCCCAATGGTAGTGTGCTGGTGGCATCGGCGTCGATTGTGAGCGACTTGATGGTCATCTTGTCGAGATCATCATCGGCCCAGCCATCTTCAGTGGTGGAATAGATAATCACAGAGCCGTTCTTGAGGGCAAGAGGGGCAAGGAACTCATATTTACCCTCCACGCCGGGGATTGCACTGCCAAGCTCGAAGCGATCCACGATCTGAGTGGGGAGCATCGGATTGACGAGGTTGATTTCGAGGCTTTCGGGGAGTCCGTCGCCTGCAAGCACATTTGAAAGCGAAGTAAATTCCACGTGTTTTATATTCTCCTTGTAGTCTTCGAGGATATCAGAAGGGGTAACAGGAGAGATCACGAAGTTGTAGGGACCTGCCACACCATGATTGTAGCCGACTTCCACCTTGTCCTCCGGATCGAAAGTCTCGCGCACGTCGCCGCGCACGGAAGTGAGCTGAAGTCCGGTCTCGAAGCCGAGACGGTAACCGGCCACGGGGTTGTTCAGGTTGATATATATCTGCGGATTTGCGAGGATGAGGTCAGTTTTCTCATCGGCGAGGAAATCGGGGAGGTCGCTGAGCGAAACGGGGTCGATGTGGAGACCATCACCTTCGAGGTTGTATTCGATTTCGCCGGAGAAATAGGTGGCATCAAGCTGGTTTACATCAGTGACAAGTTCGAAAGTGATTTCATCGGCAGCTGCGGGAGTGCCGGAATCATAGCTCACATGGAGTTTCATCTCACCATCGCGGAGGTTGACACCGGAATCAAAGATAAACTGCTGGTCGATCAATGATGCGTCAGCCTTGGTGAAATCGAGGCCTGTGGCAGTAATGTTGATGGTGGCCTTATCGGTATAGGGGAGGTTGGTCACTTCAAGAACACCGTTTACATCGTCGTATGAATAGTTGGAAGGGAGATTTGGAATCACGAGGCCCTTCAGGAAGTTGAAGGTCACCTTGGGAAGCTCGATAGTGGAATTGTCGTCAATTCCGGAGGCAGTCATGTTCATCGTGATATTCAGGGGCTTGAATTCAAGAGCAGTGATCTTCTTCACAGCCTTGTCAACGTTGGAGGCATTGAAAGAAACGTCCTGAGTCTCCGATTCCTTGAGATTATAGGTGAAAGTCTCCACCTGAGCTCTCGTAAGATCGCCGGCATTAAGCGAGAAGGTGGCGTAAGCCGGATTGATCACAGGTTTATCGGCGGTGAATGCCGACACATTGATTTCATTGGAGCTGAAGGTTCCGTCCTGAGTCACGGCATAGACCTCCTGCCCATTCACATTTACGATTTTGATTTTGCTGTCGTCGTCAAGCTCGATGATATCGGAAAGCTCGATAGCATCTACATTGACAGGAATCACGAGATCGTTGACGTTGATCTGAGTTGTCTTATCGATGTCGGAGAGGTCGTATTTATTATCAATACAACCCGACAATAACAACACTGCGCTCAGAGGTACGCAAGTCTTAAGTAGGTTTTGTTTCATTAAAGTATAAATATAAAGTTATTACGAAAAAAATTCATTCAATATTGGAGTGGGGCGTAAGCGGCCGCCGGTATTGGGAGAGTGGATTGCTCGTTAAATATAAAGGCTCTCTTGCCGGTTATCGAAACATTTATACTGCAAATGTAATAGATTTTTTTAAATATTTCAAGAAAAGTAGTGAAAAATATTAAAAAATGTAAAAAGACAAGAAAAGAGGGAGGAGCAGACAGCCCTCCCTCGTAGATATTATGGTCTTATGACTTTATCAGAAGAGTGGCGAAGGATATACCCCTTCGTCGGTAAGCTTGCGGAACATATCGACTGTGGCCTGACGGTCGGCGGCGTAGGTCACGCCAAACCATTTAGAGGGGGTCTCCAACACTTTGAGACGGATTGTGCCAGCCTTGATGAGATCGTTGACCACTGTCGGTATATAGAATTCAGATTTCAATTCCTTGGAATGCTTCGAAAGGAAATCTACGAAAGCCTTCTCGGAATAATCAAAATAATCGGGAGTGAAACCCCATAGATTCATCGATACATTGGCATTCTCCGGGAAATCAGTCTCCTTCCCTTCGACCACCTGTATCAGCTTTCCATCCTTGCGCTCTATGCCGTGGCATTCGGTCACATCTGTCAGATAGCCGTCGGCATCCACCGTGCATAACCCACGGCTCACGCCTCCGTTCTCGCTGAGGGTGTTCTCGATGTTGAAACCCACCATGAAATATTCATTCTTTTTCCCTTCCATATCCTTGAGCGCGTCGGCGAGGAGCTTGAAACTCTCAGGACCGTAATAGTCGTCGGCATTGATCACGGCAAACGGCTCCTTGATGGCATCCTTGCCCATGAGCACAGCCTGACCCGTTCCCCAAGGTTTTGTGCGCTCCGGATCCGGGGTGAATCCTTCCGGGAGGGCATCGAGGCTCTGGAAAACCACCTCCACCGGGACATGACCTTCATACTTTGAGATTATCTTTTCGCGGAAATCCTTCTCGAAATCCTTGCGGATAACGAACACGATCTTTCCGAATCCGGCGCGCAGGGCATCGTAGACGGAATAATCCATGATTGTCTCTCCGTTCGGGCCGAGTCCGTCGAGCTGTTTGAGTCCGCCGTAACGGCTTCCCATTCCGGCGGCGAGTATAAATAGCGTAGGTTTCATATTTCTCTATATTAATTTTAGCTATAATGTATCCTATGTTTCTTCAGGGCGCAGGCTTGCGCAGCAGGAATATGATTATCAGCAGAAAAAGGTCGTACATCACGATCTTTGCATTCCCATTGCGCGCAATGTCGTTCTCAGCCCTCCCGATTTCGTTCATGATATCCTCCACATTACCATGGTTGATGAAAGGGGAGAAGCGTTTCGAAAACTCCTCCTCTGTCCTTGTGAGCGCCGATATTGTGGGGAGTCGGAGATTGAAGATGAAATTTTCGCGTGTCATGCGTGCCATATAGTCGAGGAAACGCAGCAGTTTCTCGCGTCCGAAAGCCGCCGTGCGGTCGCTGAGATTGCGGAGCACCACGAGCTTCTTTGCGTAGGCATTCCTCATGATATCGCGGAATAGAGCCTCAAACTCCTCCTTCTCATCCGAATGTCCCGCGATCTCATCGGCCTTCGAGAGACGTCCCTCTGCAAGCCGGCTAAGCTCGAAGGCCTCGTAATCCTGTAATCCGTAACGCTCCATCATATACCTCTCAATCTCATCGCGCGAGAGGGGGGCCATATTGAAACGCTGCGTGCGCGACGATATGGTGGGGAGCACGCTGCTGTCGTCGTTGGAGACAAGGAGAAACACCGTGCCCGGTGTCGGCTCTTCAATCACCTTCAGCAGCTTATTGGCAGCATCGATGTTCATGCGTTCCGGAAGCCAGATGATAAAGAATTTATAGTTGGAGGCATAATTAGACATTGATTCCGCCCCGACGATATATTCCGCATCATTCACGTAGATTGCCGGGCGCGAATTTCCGGCCTGTATTATTTCAAGCCAACGCTCAGGCTCCATTGCCGGGTTCTCTTTCAGCATCCGTCGCCATTCCTCTATGCGGTCGGTGGAGAGCAGGATCTTATTGGCTGCACTCTTCACGATGGGATAGATGAAATGTGTGTCGGGATTGTTGAAGGAGGCGTGCTGCAGACAAGCGCTGCAGCGGCCGCAAGGCTCTCCGTCGCGCCGGTCGGTGCAGTGGACATACTGCACGAATGTGCGTGCAAGCAGCATCTTCCCGATTCCGGATGGACCGCTCAGCATCAGGGCATGAGGAATCCGGTCGGAATCGGCAAGTTCTATCAAGGCGCGCTTCACTGCGCCGTGTCCTGGAATTTCAGAAAACTTCATCTCCACAAAGGTAAGAAATATTATGGTGAATCCCAATAATTACCTCCTTAAATTTTGTTGGAAAGGGAAATTATATCTATTTTTGCGTTATGAAACGACAGCCATCTTTATTCGAGCCGCAGCGCACCGATGCACCCCGGCCTTTCCTTAAATCAGTGGCCTTGGCCTATCACGACAACTTCGAAGATCTCTCGGAGTTCTGCTTCGTGTTTCCCAATAAACGCGCCGGGACATTTTTCCTCCGGTATCTACATGAAGCCTGCGATCAACGCACACAGCTTGCTCCCCGCGTAACAGACATCACCGACTTTGTGGCTGAGCTGGCCGACCATGATGTGGCTTCACGCATCGACCTCCTTTTTCGTCTTTTCAATATATATAAGGCACAGAAAGGGGATATCGCCGATTTCGATGCCTTCCGAAACTGGGGGGAGACTCTTATATCGGACTTCAGCGAAGTGGATCAATATAATGTCGATGCCGATTCACTCTTCAAGAATGTGAAAGACTACCGCGAGATAGCATCATCATTCCTCACCGACGAGCAGATCGAGATTATGGAGCGTTATTTCGGCTACGCCCCCGGTCTGTGGGAGGTGGAACGGTTCTGGAAAAACATGACACCTCCTTCCGACATAAAAACCAAATTCCTTCTCCTCTGGCAACAGATGGCCCCTCTCTATCATGCGCTCAATGAAAATCTCCATGCCGAGCGCCTTTGCACCTCCGGAGGTGCCTACCGTCTTGCCCTTGAGCGTCTGGAGAAGAAAGGTCGCGACATACTCCCTTGGAAGAAGGTGGTGATGGTGGGATTTAATGCGCTCTCCACCACCGAAGCCCTCATCTTCGAGACCCTGAAAGGACTCGATGCCGAACCGGGGGTGATGGGCGACTACGCGGAATTTTACTGGGACGGAACGGGCCCCGTGCTCTCAAAGGCAATCAACGATGCAGCCTCGTTTCTAAAATATAACCGGCGCAACTTCCCCCAGCCGGAATGGGCCAAGGAATGGATGAGCCGCAGCGACACCGACGAGATGCCGGCCGTGCTGACCGCCATCGGTTCCCCCTCAAACTCTGCCCAAGGAAAGATTGCCGGAATGAAAATCGACGAGCTCTTCAATGGAGAGATCGGCGAGGAGGGTGATGAATCGCGCCGTGAGATAGGGGGGGCTCGCGTTGCGGTGGTGCTTCCGGATGAGAATATGCTGATGCCTCTTCTTTACGCTCTGCCGGAGAATGTGGAGGTCAATCTGACGATGGGTTATCCTTTGAGAATCACTTCCGTCATGTCGTTCATCTATCATCTTAAACGTGTGCGTGCCACTCAGCGTCGCGCCGGCGATGACATAGCATTCTATCATGAAGATCTCCGGATGCTCCTTGCGCATCCCTATATGCATGCTGTGATAGGGAGTAAGACCGTGTCGGAAATCAACGGCTACCTGAACCTTCACCATAAAATTACTCTTACCCTCACCGAACTGAACGGCTTCACTGAGCGCGGGGCCGAAATTTTATGCCGACTCCCTGATGATATCACCACACAGGGAATCATCGATTACATCGACCGGGTGATGGTGATTGTCTCCGTGGCGCTGGATTCAGAGACTAATGGACTCGTGAAGCGTTCCCTCGACCGCGAGCATATAGAGATATATCGTCGGGGATTGACACGTCTGGCGAATGCCTGTGCCGAGCATGGAATTGAAATGGGAATCGACGGGGTATTCTCCATGGCTGATAAACTTGTGGGGAGCGAGCCTGTCACCTTCAAGGGGGAACCGCTCGAAGGACTTCAGGTGATGGGTCTTTTGGAGACCCGTGCCCTCGACTTCGACCGTCTCATCATCCTTTCGATGAATGATCGCCTTATGCCGCGCAAAGCCTCCGGCCGCACCTTCATACCCGATTCCCTCCGACATGGCTACGGCCTCCCTTATTCCAACTATCGCGAAGATCTCTTCTCTTATTATTTCTACCGTATGATCTCGCGGGCCAGGGAGGTCACAATGATCTACGATGCCCGCTCCTCCTCAGGAATGAGAAGTGGGGGTATGTCAAGGTATCTGATGCAGCTACGGTATCTTTATGCCCCTCAGATAAAATTCGAGAACCGGAAGTTCAGGCTCTTGCCTCAGAAAAACATGGTGAAGGAAGTGGTTAAGACGGAACCGGTGATGGCACAGCTTATGGAATTCACCAGAAGAGACTCCAAACGTAATTTCTCCGCTTCCGCCCTCCGAAATTATTTCACCTGCCCCGTGAAATTCTATTATGAGAATGTGATGGGGCTGCGTGCTGAAAATGAGCCTTCGCAATATATTGACGCAATCGGGGTGGGAAACGTGTTGCATGAGGTGATGTTTCATCTATATTTCCCCGAAGGGAAACGCAAGATATACCTCAAGGAACCTATATTGATGGAGAGACGCGATATAGAGGGGATGATAGAGGATAGGGAGAAGGTGCACCGTCTCGTGACCGAATCCATCAACCGACTCCACTTCAATATGAAAGAGGATCAGCTTTCCACTCCCCTCGAAGGGGCTGCCGCAAAGATAGGGCGCACCATCGAGGATCAGGTTAGGGATGTCCTTGCCTACGATCTCACCCTGACTCCCTTCCGTCTTGCCGGAGGTGAGATATCGGGGTTGGTGGAATGGCCTATCAAGGATTCCGAGATAAAGGTGAACATGAAATATGCCATTGACCGTCTCGACATCGTGACGCTTCCCGACGGTACTCAATCCTACCGAATTGTCGACTATAAGACAGGTGCTGCTCATGTGAAGGCCTCCGGCATGGAGGCAATCTTCAATGGCAGCGATGATGCAAAGAATTTCTTCCAGCTCATGCTCTATGCCAATCTGATGAACCGCGACCTGCATACAGATTATCCCGTTAGGCTCGCCATATATCAGATTTCGGATCTCGGAAAGACCGGGGAGACCCTTCCCACTATCGCCCGTGAGACCGAGCCCGGAAAACGTGCTTCATACGAATCCCTTTCCAGCCATCTTGATCGTAATGAGGAGTTTCTGGATATGACCGACCAGGTTTTGGCCGAGATATTCGACCCCGAACAGCCCTTCATCCCGGCCGATGACGATAAGAAGTGTCAATATTGCAATATAGCTCACCTTTGCGGTCGCGGACTATCCTGAAAAATTTGGTGGAATGCCGAAAAAATATTAACTTTGCAGAAGATTTGCGGCAGTGCCCATTTCGGGGCTGCCGCAAATTGCGTGTGATGGGAAATTTGTTTGCCCGGAGCATAACTTATTTTGAGTAACACAAAAAACAATTCAAAAAGAAATGAAGAAGTATGTATTAGAGGCCGAGCCCCGCGTGGAGTGCGGCAAGAAGTCGGTGAAGGCTTTGCGTAAAGAGGGTAAAATCCCCGCAGTTATCAATGGTGGCGCAATCGTTGAGCTTCCTTTCAATGGTGAGCTCAAGGATGGTCAGAAGCTCGTTGAGATCGACGACAAGCGCGGTATCATCACAACTGACATCGCTGTTAAGGCTGAGGATGTTCGCAAGCTCATCTACACTCCCGACATCTTCGAGGTTGACCTCACTGTAAACGGTGAGACTAAGAAGGTAGTGATGAAGGATCTCCAGTTCCAGCCCGTTAAGGATACTGTGCTCCACATCGATTTCCAGGAGGTTTATCCCGATAAGCCCATCGTAATGGAGGTTCCCGTTCAGATCGAGGGTCACGCAGAGGGTGTGAAAGCCGGTGGTAAGCTCACTCTTTCCATGCGTAAGCTTAAGGTGAAAGCTCCTTACACTGACATTCCCGAGCGTCTCGTTGTTAATGTTGACACTCTCGGCCTTGGCAAGTCTATGGCTGTAGGTGATCTCCACTTCGAGGGTCTTGAGCTTATGAACGCCAAGAACGCTGTCGTTTGCGCTGTTCAGCTCACTCGTGCCGCTCGTGGTGCCGCTGCAAAGGCTCAGGGTTAATATTGTACGTGCAAGAGAATTAGGGAGACCATGCCGCAAGGTATGGTCTCTTTTAATTAATCTTGAATCAACGGGATTAATAGGATTAATATTGAGTATCCCGATTAATCCCGGCTAATCAAAAAAATAAATAGATTGTTAGATAAGATAAAGGCTCTCTTCGGCATTGCGCCTGAAAAGAATGAGAAAAAAGGGGAGAGCAGAGAAGATATGAAGAGATTTCTGATTGTGTGTCTGGGCAATATAGGCCCGGAGTATGTTGATACGCGCCATAATATCGGCTTCATGGCCGGGGATGCGTTGGTGGAATCGGCAGGGGCTACATTCACCTCATGTCGATATGGAGATATGGCCAAAGTGAAGGTGAAGAACTGCGAGCTTATGCTCCTCAAGCCTTCCACCTATATGAATCTCAGTGGGGTGGCCGTGAGATATTGGATGAATAAGGAGAAACTTCCGTTGGAGAATCTGCTGGTGATTGTGGATGACATTGCGCTACCCTTCGGGGCCGTGCGGTTGCGTAAACAAGGAAGTGATGCAGGTCATAACGGACTGAAGAATATAGCTGCCGAACTCGGCACCCAGCAGTATGCCCGACTTCGTGTGGGGGTAGGTAATGATTTCCCTAAGGGGGGGCAGATAGATTATGTGCTCGGCAAGTTTCCGAAGGAGGAGATGGAGAAGATGCCGGATCTTTTGAAGCATGTCGGTGACGCTGTGAAGGCATATTGTCTTTCAGGCGCTGATTTCGCCATGACACATTATAATAAATAGGGTTATGGTTTGGGGGTTATAGTTGTGGGTTATGGGGCTGTTTGTAGGTTTTTGTGTTTATTTATAGGTTTATTTTTGTGTTACAGTTAGAGATTATGACAAAGAAATCGAATAGAATTTCTAACCCGATAACCTCATAACCCAATAACCAAAAAAAGATACAGAATGGAAGAAGTAAGAGTAGATAAATGGCTGTGGGCGATGCGTGTGTTCAAGACGCGCACTATCGCCACGGATGCCTGCAAGAAAGGACGCGTATCGATGGGTGGAACTGCCGTCAAACCCAGTCGCGCAATAAAGGTGGGGGATGTGATAGATGTCAAGAAACCCCCAATCACGTATACTTTCCGTGTGAAGCAGCTCACGGGAAACCGTCTTGGTGCGAAGCTCGTGCCGGAATACTTGGAGAATATTACTTCTCCGGATCAGTATGAGCTGCTGGAGATGACACGAATATCCGGTTTCGTCGACCGTCGCAAGGGATTGGGCCGTCCGACAAAACGCGAGGGCCGTGAGCTCTCACGTTTCAAGGAGGACACATATACTGCCGACGAATTCTTCCTCGATTGGGAGGATGATGACGAAGAAGATTGAAAATTGGGGTTATTTGTGGGTTATGGGGTTATTCGTTGGTTATGAGGTTATAATGTTGGGTTATGGGATTATAGTATAGGAATATGGGGTTATAATTAGTTATGAGGATTAATTATATTATTTTCAAGTTAACACTCTGGAAACTCCATAACCTTCCCATAACCCCATAACCTACCTAACCCTATAACCTTCCCATAACCCCATAACCTACCTAACCCTATAACCCTATTCATCCGTAGTTCTGACAAGGCGGAGCACCTGCTTTCCTTGCGCATCAAATAGAATCACTTCATCCTTTGAGATAGGCTTTGCTGTCGAGGCCTCTTCGAGTGCCACCAAGAGAGCTGTCTCATGGTTTGGATCGGGACAAGCCATGCGTGTCACACCGATAGAGCTGAACGATATGGAGTTGGCCTCCTCCATGTCGATTTCCAACGAGCCGTTGTATAGGTTGCAGCCTGTGTTGCCATGCACCTTCCCTTCATCCACATCGATCACCATCTTCATCTCAGGATCATTCACTGCCGTGTCGTCGATATTCTTCACGAGCCAGGTCCCGTTGAGGAAGTCGAAGTTCTGATGCATCAGCGACATTACCTCCACCCCCTCGCTGTCGTAGAAGTAGAGATAATATTCATTGTCAAGTGCCTTCCAATCGTAGGAAACCACCTTTGCCAATGCCTGATTGATTTCTGTGTCGGTGATGCCCGGTGTGGCACAAAGCATCATTGTGGAGGCCATGTCACCGAAAGAGAGAGAATGGGTCTCCGGGTCATACTTATACGAACCGTGGAGGTAGTTGCAACCATTATTACCGTAGGCCATTTTCTCAGCCGGGGAGAAACGCAGATAAGGAGCCTTCTCACCGACTACCGGATTTCCGTTCACGGTCTCGATTGCCCAGTCCCCCTTCACCACTCCGCGTTGTATATCCTCGGCGGTATAGGTTTTAAGATCCTCTTTCACTGCTATCTGTTCGCGATCGCGCGGCAAGACAGCCTCGGTTTTCTCCTTCTTGTTGGATGAACCGGACTTAGGCCCGAAAATAGAACCTAACGAGGAGCAGGAAGCTCCCGACAGAAGGAGGAGACTTAAGGCGCCTCCGAGCATCAATCTATTTAAATTCATAATTAAGTGTACTCAATAAAATCAGTTTGACATCAGTCACCCCAGTGTCGCCGGAGCGGATATTTCGTAGGTCGCAGCAGAAGACGCAACGATGTGCTGTAGAAGAGATAATTCCAGAACCAGTTCATCAGCACGCTTAGCTTGTTGCGCATTCCAAGGATGGAGATAAGATGGATGAAAAGCCATACCATCCATGCAAACCAACCGGAGAAGGAGAAATTCGGGAGATCCGCCACGGCACGATTCTTTCCGATTGTCGCCATAGATCCTTTATCCTTGTATTTGAATACCGATGTGAACTCCCCGGCATTCAGATTCTTGGCGAGATTCTTAGCCTCCTGGATTGCAGGCTGCGCCATCTGCGGATGTCCGTTGGGGGTCTCCTCAGTCTGGATGAGTGCAATGTCGCCGATTGCGAAGACATCATCGAGACCTTTTACGCGGTTGAATCCGTCGGTGATGATTCTGTTGCCGCGCCCGATATGTTCGGCAGGTATGCCGGGCATAGGTTCACCCTTCACACCGGCAGTCCAGATAAGGGTCTCGTAATATTCCTTATGTCCGTCGGCAAATGTGACATACTTATCTTCGTAACTCTTCAGTACAGTGTTGAGGCGTACGTTTACCATCAGCTCTTCAAGACCCTTCAGCGCGTTGTTACGTGATTTCTCGCGCATTGCTCCAAGTATTGTGGGGGCACCCTCCACGAGAGTTATGGTCACGTCATCCGGTGATAATTCGGGATATTCCTTTTTGAGGATATATTTCTTCATCTCGCCGAGTGCACCGGCAATCTCCACACCCGAAGGTCCACCTCCCACAACGAGGAATGACAACAGCTGCTTGCGTCGTTCGGGATCCTTGCAGAGCGCACCGCGTTCAAGACGGTCAAGAATCTCATCACGTGTGTGTGCAGCCTCGGCCACGGTCTTGATGCCAAAGGTCTCCTCAGGAAGATGATCCATGCCGAAATAGTTGTTGGTGGCTCCCGCAGCGATCACGAGCTTATCGTATGAAATAGTCTCGTAGCTTGTGGTCACCTCCTTCTTCTCAAGGTCGATATTCTTCACATGACCCATATGGTAGGAGACATCTTTCATCCTCTTAAGCTCACGTCGGAAGGGGAAGCAGATGTTAGATTCCACCAGACCGGAAGAGGCAATCTGATAGAAAAGGGGAGGGAAGCAATGGAAATTGTTCCTGTCGATCAGTGCGATCTCATATTTCTTTTTGTCGAGTCGTTTGCAAAGGTTGATACCGGCGAAACCACCGCCGATCACTACCACTTTCTCTCTCTTTTCGTTTTGCATAGCTAAGCAATTTTGGATAGGTAATTCCAATGGGATCCATCCCCTCGGGGAATGTCTCTCTCATGGGTTATATTAGTTTGACATAATCGAATCTGAAGATAAGACTCCTCCGGAGGGCGATAGTTTAATACGCCCTCCTATAAAGTAAACGCAAGAGATAGGTTAAGGTTTAGATTGATAAAAATTCATAGCTATAATGCCATATTCGATTTTTCCGCCTGTAAGGTCATCCCGGAATTGTAAAAATTGAGAAATGTACAGAAAGTGAGAAATAAAAATAAGGTCTATTATTTGATGTGTTCAATAATCCAGTTGCTGAGATGTCGAGTTTTTGTGCTGAAATCGGCACCGATCAGGAAAATCTCTTTATTGGAGGTAAGATATGGAAGCCAATATTTCTTTTCTTTTATTTGATTTATGGCAGTTTGAGCGGAGCTATCGATTTTGAACTCAAAGATATAAACCTTATCGTGTGTCTCCACAGTGAGGTCTATTCTTCCATCGGATGTGCGTTGCTCGATGTGAGCGAAAAATCCAAGCAGAGTAAACAGCAGGTATATTGCATTCTGAAAATGACTCTCAGCCGAACCTTTCTCAGAATAAGGGACACCGGCCAACAAGCTATCCATACTTTGCATAAATACCTCTGCATCCCCATTGCGGACAGCTCTTATGAAATCAGGAATTGTAAAGCCTGAACCGGGTCGCATTTCAGGGATGTAGGATCTTAGAAGAAATTTCAAGAACCCCTCTTTCACCTCTTCATTAGGGTAGGTCAGGATATAGCTGTCAGTGTCAGAGTCATAGCTGCTTATTGTGAGATATCCTGATTGATAGAATGCCGGAATGGGATCTGAAGCAAGAAGTCCGGCTGTCTCAAGATATACTCTGTCGACTTCTATCGGAGAAATATTCTTGAAAGGTAGATTCATTTTTTGAATCAACGTGACAAGATAGGTCGGTGTTCCGCTGTCGCTCCAATAACTCCCTATGTCGTTCTTTGCAAAGGCACTCACAAGACTAAAAGGATTATAGATATCCTTTGAACGGCGTGAAAAATGATATCCATCATAATTACGGCGTAGCATGTTGCTGACTTCCTCTTCGCTCTGGTTAAGTTGTTTTCCTATCTCTGATATACCTTCTTGAAAATACTTCTGCAATTCATCTGAAGTGACACCGCAGATTTCAGAATAACTGTCTTCAAAAGAAATATCGCGAAGATTATTGAGATCGGAAAAAATAGATACTTTGCTGAACCGCGCCACCCCGGTCAGGATTGCCAATTGGATATAGCTGTCAAGGCTTTTTAGGTTTGAATAGAAGGCTTTGAGAATGTGACGATAAGATTCCGCTAATTCGGGTCTGTCAATAGTGCTAAGTAAAGGCTTATCATATTCATCCACCAATATGACCACTTTTTTCCCGGTCTTTTCAAAAGCCTTCCTTATAAGATAGGCGAAACGCTCTTCTGGATCCCTGTCGCATTTCTCCTTCCCATATTTCTCTTCCCATATCTCCAGATTGGCGTTCAGCTCTTTAATGAGTGAATTCTCATCCTTGTAATTCCTATTACTTAAATCAAGGTGGAATATGGGATGCTCCTCCCAATAGTCGGTGAGATTCTCAATCTCAAGGCCTTTAAATAATTCTCGTCGTCCTTTATAGTAGGCTTCGACAGTCGATATGAAAAGGCTCTTGCCGAATCGGCGCGGACGAGACAGAAAATAATACTTTCCCTTAGAGAGAGAATGAATGAATTTGGTTTTATCTACATATACATATCCTCCCTCAATGATTTCACTGAAGCTCTGTAATCCTACGGGATATTTTATTTCCTTATTCTCCTTTTTCATGTCACAAAGATAACTATTTATGGATTCACAGACAATGATATTGATTTTTTTATTTAAATTTGCAATGTGAAACTGAATAAAATTTTAAATCTAATCATATTCGCGTCATTAGCCTTTGCTTTTCCTGACAGGGCAAAGGCCCAGATCAATGCAGAACAGTGTATTACCATCGGACGCAACGTGCTTTCGATGGATGACTATATGCTCTCCATCCAATACTTTAACCAGGCCATAAAAGCTAAACCATATCTCTCGGATCCTTACTTCTTTCGTGGTCTTGCAAAACTATACCTTGAAGACTACAAGGGAGCTGAAGAGGATTGCTCTCTGGCTATCGAGCGTAACAAGTATAAGACCGAGAGCTATAAGGTGCGTGGCTTTGCCCGACAATACCTCGGCAAAGACTCCCTTGCTGTGGAGGACTATGAGATAGGACTAAAGGATAATCCTGACGACAAGTATTTTTTATTCTATAAGGGAGTGGCCGAGACCGAACTGAAACGTTTTGCAGCCGCCGACTCCACTTTCTCCCGTCTATTGCGGCTCTATCCCCGTTTCGAGGATGGCATCACGGCCCGTGCGCGCCTCCGTATGGTTGAGGGTGACACGCTGCAGGCGGTAGAAGATCTAACGGCTTCCATCCGACTTGCTCCGGCCAGTCTGAATCCCTACCTGATGAGAGCCGAGATTTATGCCAATCAGAAAAAATGGGCTGAGGCTTCCGCAGATATGGATGAGGCAATAAAACTTCATCCACAGGATGCCGACTATTATCTTAACCGCGCTTACCTCCGATATAATAACGACGACTTCTTCGGCGCTATGGCCGACTATAATTATGCCCTCGAACTTCGCCCCTACAATGCTGCCGCACTCTTCAACCGGGCATTGCTGCGATATGAGGTCAGGGATTTCAACCGTGCGGTCAAAGATCTTGAGGAGGTGCTGAAAATTGAGCCGGATAACTTCCATGCCCGATACAACCGGGCCCTCATACTCCTTGAATTAGGGGAATATCGGCAGGCTCTGAATGGATTCGACGAGATAGCTAAGAAATATCCTCGATTCTATCCGGCTTATTATGCAATGGCCGAGGCTTGGCATAAGATGGGAGATATGCGCCAGGCAATCCTCAATGTCAATAAGGCTGAGGATCTTATTAAGAAATATGTCAAGAATCCTACAAAGTTCAAACTCGACAGACCCACTATTGCATCGGGCGCCAACACGAAGGGTTTCGATGAGACCGCTACCGATCCGGAAGGGGAGGAGGATGAAAGCGATATAAAAGTGATGGAGAAGTTCAACCAACTTGTCACAGTCGGTGCTACGCAGAATCCGCAGCTCTCCTATAATGAGAAGATAAAAGGGCGTGTGCAAGACCGCGACATGAGCATCGAGCCGGAACCGGTATATGCCGTCTCTTTCTTCGAAAGTCCTAAATCGCTGCGAACCACTTCCAACTATTTCCGCGAACTCGATGATTTCAATCAGGGAGGGTATGTGGCTGAGAAAATATATCTCACTCCCGGAAATGTGGGTCTTGATAATGAGGAGGCTGTTCAGAGCATCTTCCGACGGGCTGAATATTACAATGGAGTGATCGCTGACGGGGCTGCCCGGCCGGCAGATTATCTGGCATTGGGGGTGGCGCAGACCATGCTCAAGAATTATCCGGCCGCCATAGCAGCTCTCGATAAGGCGTTGGAGGTAGATCCGCGTTTTACGGTTGCTCTTATGGCTCGTGGCTATATCAGGCAAATGCAAGCCTCTTCTCCTTCGGTTGAGACGGAAGGGGAGACGGCAGTGGAGGCGGAGTTAAAGAGACGTGGAGCCATGAAAGAGATGGCCGATGCCGTGGCAGACTATGATGCGGCTCTTGCCATCAACCCTCGTCTGGTATATGCATGGTTTAATAAAGGGAATCTCTATTACGCCCTCCGCGATTATACTTCGGCAATGCAATGCTATAGCGAAGCCCTCCGTATCGACCCTGAGTTTGGGCAGGCCTACTATAACCGTGGCATTTCCTATCTGCAATTGGGGAACAAGCGACAGGCATTCATCGATCTTTCCAAAGCCGGAGAGGCCGGGGTAATCCCAAGCTACAGTCTGTTGAAAAGGATGAAATAATATGTTTAAAATATAAGCAATGGATTTATCTGGAAAGAGCTATCTAAAAGAATAATTGAGGAATATTATCCTCGTTTGCTTCAATTGCACGCTGATATGTCAATCAGAAAAGAAAAAATTACAGAAGATGAATGATACCGGGCTTTCTGATGAAGATATAGCCAAACTGACCGACGCCATACGACAATGTGAAAAGGTTGATGAGATAATCCTTTACGGATCCCGGGCGAAAGGAAATTTTAAGAAATTTTCCGACATTGACCTGACCTTGAAAGGGAAAGGTCTCACCCGCAAGGATCTCTTCCCGATGCTTGAACGGATCGATGATCTGTATCTGCCGTATGAAATAGATCTCTCTATCTATTCAGAACTTGATTACCAACCTCTGATTGATGAGATCGACATGTATGGTATAAAGTTAGGATAAAGTTAAAAAAACGTATGGATTCCCTCTCTTTTTGGAGGATTCGGAAAAATTTTGTATATTTGCGCGAATTTTGTGATAATTAGACAATACTTATGATCAATATAACTTTTCCCGACGGAAGCGTGAAGCAGTTTGAAAGCGGAGTAACCCCGTTTCAGGTTGCGGAGAGCATCTCTCCGCGCTTTGCCGCTGATGTTTTGGCAGCAAAGGTTAACGGCGAGGAATGGGATATCTCCCGTCCCATCGAGTCTGATGCTGCAATCGAGCTTTTCAAATGGGATTCCCCCGAAGGAAAGCATGCCTTCTGGCATTCTTCCGCCCATCTTCTTGCCGAGGCTCTTCAGGAGCTATATCCCGGTGTGAAGTTCGGTATCGGTCCTGCCATCGAAAATGGTTTCTATTACGATATCGATCCGGGAGAGCATAAGATCACATCCGACGATTTTGCCAAAATTGAGAAGAAAATGGCCGAGATTGTCAGCCGCAAGGAAAATATCGTGCGTGCGGATATCTCAAAGGCCGATGCTCTCAAGGCTTTCGGCGAGCGCGGTGAAGAATATAAATGCGAGCTTATCAGCGAGCTTGAGGATGGAAAGATAACCACATATACTCAGGGTAACTTCACCGACCTCTGTCGCGGTCCGCATATCCCCAATACTGCTCCCATCAAGGCAGTGAAGATTCTTTCTCTTGCCGGTGCCTACTGGCGCGGCGACGAGAAACGCAACCAGCTTGTCCGTGTTTACGGAATCTCCTTCCCCAAGAAGAAGATGCTGGATGAATACCTTGCCCTTCTTGAAGAGGCAAAGAAACGCGACCATCGTAAACTCGGTCGCGAGATGGAACTTTTCGCTTTCTCCCCGACAGTGGGACAGGGCCTTCCCTTGTGGCTCCCCAAGGGTGCCGCACTTCGCGACCGCCTCGAACAGTTCCTTCGTAAGATTCAGAAAGAATATGGTTACCTTCAGGTGATCACTCCCCATATCGGTAACAAGCAGCTATATGTCACTTCAGGTCACTGGGCTAAATATGGAAAAGATTCTTTCCAGCCCATCCATACTCCTGAAGAGGGAGAGGAATATATGCTTAAACCGATGAACTGCCCTCACCACTGTGAGATTTACAGAACTTCGCCCCGTTCATATCGTGATCTTCCGATGCGTCTTGCAGAATTCGGAACAGTATATCGTTATGAGCAGAGCGGTGAGCTTCACGGTCTGACCCGTGTCCGCGGATTTACTCAGGATGATGCACATATCTTCTGTGCTCCCGAACAGATAAAGGATGAGTTCCTGAAGGTGATGGATATAATCCTCTATATCTTCAATGCTCTAGACTTTAAGAATTTTGAGGCACAGATTTCACTCCGTGATCCTAAGAATAAGGAGAAATATATCGGTTCTGATGAAAACTGGCACCTCGCAGAGCAGGCTATCATCGAAGCTTGTGCCGAGAAGGGTCTTCCTGCGCGTCAGGTTGAGGGTGAGGCAGCTTTCTACGGCCCGAAACTTGACTTCATGGTGAAAGATGCCATCGGTCGTCGTTGGCAGCTTGGAACAATTCAGGTCGACTATAACCTTCCTGAGCGTTTCGGCCTTGAATACACCGGTTCTGACAACCAGAAACATCGTCCTGTGATGATTCACCGTGCGCCTTTCGGTTCGATGGAACGTTTCGTTGCGGTTCTTCTTGAGCATACTGCCGGTAAACTTCCCCTTTGGCTCATCCCCGAACAGTGTGTTGTGCTCCCGATTTCGGAGAAATTCAACGATTACGCTTATAAGGTTGTTAAGGATCTTGAGAAGCAGGGCGTACGCGCTATCGTTGACGACCGCAACGAGAAAATCGGTAAGAAGATTCGCGACAACGAGCTTAAGAAAATCCCTTATCTCCTCATCGTAGGTGAGAAAGAAGCCGAAAATGATGAAGTTTCTGTAAGAAAACAGGGCGAAGGTGATAAAGGTACGATGAAAATCATTAACTTTGCAGAAGAAATCAATAAAGAGGTTGAGGCAAGCACCACAATGCCTTCAAAAGAGTAAGGTGTAAGTGCTCCCGATGCCGATAAAAATAAAAAATTAAAGCATACTGAATGGAGAAAAAACCGCAATTCAGCGGACCTCGCCGCCCAATGGGGGCAGGAGCGGGTCCGCGTTCAGGGGGAATGCGTGGCCGTAAAGGAGCGCCTCAGCGCGACGAACGCAACCCCTACGTGATCAACGAGCACATCCGCGCACGTGAAGTGCGTCTTGTGGGCGACAACGTCGAGCAGGGTGTATATCCTCTGCATCAGGCATTGAAAATTGCCGAGCAGCAGGAACTCGACCTGATCGAGATCTCTCCAAATGCGGAACCTCCCGTATGCCGTATCCTTGACTATCAGAAGTTCCTCTATCAGCAGAAGAAACGTCAGAAGGAACAGAAAGCCAAGGCTGCAAAGGTGGTGGTGAAAGAGATTCGTTTCGGACCTCAGACCGATGACCACGATTACAACTTCAAGCTGAAGCATGCAATCGGATTCCTAAAGGAGGGTTCTAAAGTGAAGGCCTACGTATTTTTCCGTGGTCGTTCCATCCTCTTCAAGGAGCAAGGCGAAGTGCTTCTCCTCCGTTTTGCCAACGACCTTGAGGAATATGGCAAGGTGGAGATGATGCCTGTCCTGGAAGGAAAACGCATGACTATCATGCTCACTCCCCTAAAGGCTCCTGCAAAGAAGGATGCCCCTGCAAAGGATAAGGGTGAGAAGCAGGATAAAGGTCAGAAGCCTGAAGCTGCAAAAAATACAGACTCTAAGGAAAATTAAATAGAGAGACCGTAGGCACTACGTGCCGAGGTGAATGACAAACAACTTAAATTTTTCAAAAAAATGCCAAAAGTAAAGACCAATGCCGCCTCTAAGAAGCGTTTCGCTCTTACCGGCACAGGGAAAATCAAGAGGAAACACGCTTACCACAGCCACATCCTTACGAAGAAATCCACAAAGCGTAAACGTAACCTCGACCACACTACACTCGTGGCCGATGCCAACATCAAGGCAGTTCGTTCACTCCTCAATCTTCGTTAACGAGTTTCCCTCAGTTACTTTTACAAAATTTTTTTCATTAACCGAATGCGCAGCCTGCAAGTGCAGTTTTTACATTGCCGCTGACATTCAAAAAATCAAAAAAAGATGCCAAGATCAGTAAATCACGTTGCTTCAAGAGCAAAAAGAAAGAAAATCCTTAAACTCACCCGCGGTTACTACGGAAGCCGTCGCAATGTATGGACCGTTGCCAAGAACACTTGGGAGAAGGGTCTGACTTACGCTTACCGTGACCGCAAGCAGAAAAAGCGTAACTTCCGCGCTCTCTGGATTCAGCGTATCAACGCCGCAGCCCGCATGGAGGATCTTTCTTACTCCAAGCTCATGGGCCTCATTCATAAGGCCGGTATTGAGATCAACCGTAAGGTTCTCGCCGAGCTGGCTATGAACAATCCCGAAGCTTTCAAGGCTATCGTGGAGAAAGTGAAGAAATAATCTTTCATAGATAGATGACTCACACTATACGGGAGCCGGCATTTAATCCGGTTCCCGTTTTCTTTTCTCAACTCCTCATTCCATTTCATTCTCATATACCTGCATCATGGTTTTCCGAGAAAACCAAACCTGACTTTGAAATGAAAAAACCAGAAAGACTCCTTAACTTTATTCTTTTTTTAATCCTTTCTATAATCTCACTTCAGGCCTCCGCATCCAAACCGGAAAGAAATGAGGCCATAGAGAGTCTTCTTAACCGTCTTGATTCAATGATCGATAATCAGGAGGAATATAAGACAATGAAGCTTCTTCAGATTGAAGAGGTGAAGAAGAAAGGAAAAAACGTCAGAACCGTTGATGAGCGTTATTGGTGGAACCGCCGAATGTATGACGAATACTATGTATTCAGTGCCGATTCTGCCATGATATATGCCGATGACAATCTTCGTATCGCAAGAGAAACGGCCGATTCCGACCGTGAAGCAGAATGGAAAATCAACCGTAGTTTCCTTCTTGCCGTTATGGGGCTTCTCCGCGATGCAGAGGAGGAACTTTCCGGCATAGACCTCGAACACCTGCCTAAAAAATTGGTGGCCGATTATTATGGTCAGCTTTCATATCTCTATTCCCATATCAGTCTCCTTTCGGGTTTTCGTTCCGGTAGAATTGATTATGGCAGAATGAGCATTGTCTATGAAGATTCGACTCTTGCCCGAATCCCTGACACTGATCCGCAATATCTATGGCATAAGGCCCAGGCTTCCATCAACAGCAGTCCACTCCGCAAAGAGATGATCCGCGATCTTAAAGTGAAGGTGGATTCCTGCCGCCTTGATAATCGTCAGGATGCAATGAATGCGTATGTGCTCGCAAGGATGTATGAGGCGGAGGGAGACGAGACCAACCGGATGCGCTATCTCGCTAAATCAGGAATGGCAGATGTGGCAATAGCCAACCGTGACATAGCCTCTCTGGAAGAACTTGCTAATATACTTATGGAGAAAGGCGACATTAACCGGGCATATAATTACATAAATTATTGCCAACAACAGGCACTCGACTATCCCAACCATGTCCGAGCTTCCTCTCTTGCAAAGACAGAAGCTAAAGTCCATAAACTTTATATTGAGCGAATGCGCTCGCAGGAAAGCGTGATGATAATTCTCCTCATAGTTCTGGGGCTGGCGGTGGTGGCGCTTACTGTGATGGTGATTTATGTGGTGAAGAGACGTCGATCGCTTCAGGAATCCCGCTCCGAACTCCAGAACCTGAATACAGAACTCAGCAGGAAAATCCACGAACTCTCCGAAGCAAAGAAAGGGGAGGAGGAGATAATGCGTAAACTCCGCGAGGCTAATGCCGAAATCAACCAGATGAATGAGCAGCTGAAAGAGGCGAATTATGTGAAGGAGGAATGTATCGGTGCGACTTTCGCCCTCTCATCAGGATATATCGACCGTCTCACAGATTTCCGAAAGACCGTGAGTCGTCTTGTCAGATCCAACTCATGGAAGGAGCTGCGTGAACTTGTCACCGGGGCTGCCCTGAGTCATGAGGATATCAAAGACCTATATTCAAGTTTCGACACCCTATTCCTAAATATCTACCCCGACTTTGTCAAGGACTTCAACGATCTCCTCCGGGAGGAGGAACGTATCAACGTGAAGCCCGGTGAACTATCCACCGAGCTTAGGATTTATGCACTTGTAAGACTTGGTATCACCGATTCGGTGAAGATAGCGAGTGTGTTGCATTGCTCCCCCCAGACAGTATATAATTATCGTCTAAAGATGAGAAACAAGGCTGCCGTTCCCAAGGAAAAGTTTGCAGATATGGTGAAATCTCTTGGAAAAACGGCTCATTCACAGCTCTGAAATCTTACTATTTTATTTTAACTTGGTGTTGATACTTAGGTAGTTATAAAAATAGGAGTTTACCAAAGGGGTTTACTATGAGTTTCATGTTTGGAATTTTAATGGTAATTTTGCGGTGTCCAAGCCGGAGATTATTTTCCTCTCCGGCGGAAACCGTCAAAACGATTAGACCATGAAACGAAACTCGACATTAGTGAATCTTCTATTGTTTATTTTGGGAGCGTGCACAATCACACTCTCATGCGCTTCAGATAAGGACAGTCCCGATACAGCTTCGGGCACTGTCTTTATCTCGGCAACCCCGGAGAACCTGATATTCGACACTTCAGCCGGCGAAGGAGCCCTCACAATAAAATCTGATGCCGATTGGCAAATCTCATCTTCCGAAAGCTGGTGTTCCGTCTTTCCTTCCGGTGGGCTCCGTAATGAGGAGGTGAAGGTTCAGGTGAAGGTTTCCGCCAATAATAGTTTCAAGGCACGCACCGCTGTCCTTAATATAAAATCCTCCTCAGTTAAGAAAGAGATTATAGTGGAGCAAGCGGCAATGGAATATTCCGATGAAATCACGGCTCCCGATGGATACTTCCTCGTATGGCATGATGAATTTGATGACGCTGCTGCAACTCAGCCCGACCTCTCCAAATGGTGGTATGAGGAATGGGCACCCGGTTTTGTAAATAATGAGCTTCAACGTTATGTTGCAGGAGCAAGAGGCTCGGATCGCACGGCGGAAGTGAGTGATGGCACACTTAAGATTACGGCACGCAAATCGGGGAATGAAGTTATCTCAGCCCGTCTCAACACTCGTGAACTATGGACTTACGGCTGGTTTGAAGCAAGATTGAAACTCCCCAAGGGGCGAGGCACATGGCCTGCTTTCTGGATGATGCCCGCTGATGGAAGTAACTGGCCCTACTGCGGTGAAATAGATATAATGGAGGAGGTCGGTACAAATCCCAACTACACCTCATCCTCAATCCACACCAAGGAATATAATCACACTATCGGGACTCAGAAGACAGCTGAACGTCTCACACCCGGAGCGGAGGATGAATTTCATATCTATGCCCTCGAATGGACTCCCGATTACATAAAGACATACGTAGACGGAAAACTTCTTTTCTCATTCTTCAACGACAAGGCAGGGCGTCAGGAGACATGGCCTTTCGACAAACCTTTCCATCCCATTCTCAACCTTGCCTGGGGAGGAAGCTGGGGAGGGATGAACGGAGTGGATGAGAATGCTCTCCCCGCCACTTTCGAAATCGACTATGTAAGGGTGTTCCAGAAATAGCGATACCTACGGTTCTCTCCATCTCATAATACGATATATCCATAATTACAAACCAACTATACATGAAAAGACTCTATGCTTTATTAGCTACCCTGACTATGACGGCAGGCCTTTATGCCAAGGATGTCAGTGTGTCGGGTACAGTCCTCGGACGTGCCGACGACGAACCGCTTATCGGAGCAACGCTCTTAGTGGAGGGAACCACCAATGGTACCAGTACCGATATTGACGGTAATTTCAATTTGACTGTGGATGAAAATGCCACTCTTAAGATCACATACGTCGGTTATCATCCTGCCACCTACAAAGTGCACGGGGCTGAAAGCGACATCAGGATTTATCTTGACGATGATTCCCAGTCGCTCGACGATGTGGTGGTGATCGGTTATGGCACTCAGAAGAAGAGTGTCGTGACAGCCGCTATCTCTTCCGTGGATGAGGAGAAACTTTCCCTCACCGCTCCTGTGCGAATGGATAATGCCTTGAAAGGCCTCACTTCCGGTGTTACAGTGACTTCGGCTTCCGGACAGCCCGGAGAGGCTGCCAGGGTACGTGTCCGTGGTATCGGTACGGTGAATAACTCCGAACCTCTCTATATTGTAGACGGTATGCCTATAGAGGGAGGCCTTGATTACCTGAACCCTAACGACATCAAATCGATTGAGGTTTTGAAAGATGCCGCTTCCGGAGCTGTATATGGTGCGCGTGCTGCCAATGGTGTCATCCTCGTTACCACTAAGAACGGTGCGATGGGTAAACCCAAACTCACCTACGATTTCAGCTATGGCTGGCAGACAGCTTGGAAACACCGCGATGTGCTTGATGCCACTTCCTACGCAGTGATGATGAATGAGGGTTCGCTCAATTCAGGAGGAGGCATCCTATATGCCGACCCATATAGCTATGGCAAGGGTTTCGACTGGCAGGATGCAGTCTTCTATGACAACGCACCTATGATGAATCATCAGCTGTCGCTCAGCGGAGCAAGCGAGCGCGTCAACTATTTCCTATCCATGGGATACTATACGCAGGATGGTATCGTCGGCGGTAACTTCGGACGCTCCGATTATGAGCGTTTCACACTCCGTGCCAACAACGCCTACACTGTATTCAACGACGAGCTTAAGCGTAACTGGCTCAATAAATTCGTGGTAACGATGAATCTCTCATACGCCAGAATCAAGAGCCACGGTATCTCCACCAACTCAACATGGGGTTCTCCTCTGGGATCAGCCCTTTCGCTTTCTCCGCTCCTCACACCCTGGGCTGAGGGTGCGCAGGCAGAACAGCAGCTCAATTATTATGCTCAGAACGCCAACTATGTTTCTGAATATGATGTCGACGGTCGTCTCTTCCTTGTTCCGGAGGCTTTCGGTAACTATCAGGAAATGGCTAACCCTCTTCAGGAACTCGCCCGCCGCGGACAGCTTGGCTGGAGCCATAAGTTTGTGGGTAACTTCATCGGCGAGCTCCAGATATGGGACAACATCAAGTATCGCATCAGTTATGGTGCCGATCTCAGTTTCTACGGAAACGACGGCTACACTCCTCTTTATTTCAATCGCTCAGGTTCATTCAGTTCTTTCACTTCTGCATACGCTTCCAAGAGTCAGTCTACAGTATGGCAGATAGAGAATACCCTCAGCTGGGATAAGGACTTCGGTCCTCACCATGTATCCGCTCTTCTCGGTCAGTCGGCCAAGGCATCCCACGGTTCCTACCTCTCCGGATCACGCAACCTTGTGACTGATGCCAACCGCCCCTATCTTGATGCTTCGACAGGTTTGGCAGCCGACGGCGACCAGAGTGCTTCCGGTGCCCCCTTCGCCGAGTCTAAACTGGCTTCTCTCTTTGCTCGTGTAGGTTACGAATTCGACGGCCGTTATATGTTCCAGGGAACTCTACGTCGCGACGGTTCAAGCCGCTTCGGATCAAACAACCATTGGGCCACCTTCCCTTCATTCTCCGTGGGTTGGAACCCGACTTCCGAGAGCTTCCTTGAAAAACGCCCCTGGTGGTGGACAAATACCAAGGTTCGTTTCTCATGGGGTAAGAATGGTAATGAGAATATCGGAGATTTCCTTTACTTAGCACTCGCAGCTGCCGGAAACAACGCTATTTTCGGAACAAACGAAGTAGTAATAAATGGTGTGAAGGCCACAATCCTACCCAACAAGAATCTCCGTTGGGAGGAGTCGACTCAGACCGATGTAGGTCTTGACTTCGGTTTCTTCGACAACTCACTGCGCTTCTCTATCGACTATTATAAGAAACGCACCAGCGGAATGCTCATGAATATGTCGGTTCCCTCATATGTAGGAGAGTCTGTTCCTGTCGGCAATGTCGGCACAATGGATAACCAGGGTGTGGAGATGGAGCTTAACTTTACCCGTAACTTCGGCGACTGGACAGTGACCGCGGGTGGTAACCTCACATATCTTAAGAATAAGCTCATCGAATATGGTAACGAAGAGGGTTGGGCCAACTATGACTCCTTCCAGGGCACAGGAACCATCTCGCGTGCTCAGAATGGCCTTCCTTTCCCTTACTTCTACGGATACAAGACTGCAGGTATCATCCAGAACCAGGCTGAGGCAGATGCTTACAACGCCCTTTACTCAGGCGGATCACTTCCTGATGCAGTCCCCGGCGATGTTAGATTCGTGGATATTAATGGTGACGGACAGATCACAGACGACGACCGCACTTATATCGGCAAGGGTATGCCCGATTGGACTTACGGTATCAACCTTGGCGTGGAGTGGAAAGGTATCTCCCTCAATGCTCTCTTCCAGGGTGTATGGGGTAACCAGATTTTCGATGCAACACGCCGTACCGATGCCCTTGAATCCAACCTTCCCTCATGGATGCTTGGTCGCTGGACAGGAGAAGGCACTTCCGACCGCATTCCGCGCTATGTACGCGCCGATGCCCGCAACTGGGTCAGCTCCGACCTCCTCGTTTACGATGGCGACTACTTCCGCCTCAAGAACCTCGTGATCGGCTATACATTCCCGCGTGAACTTACCCGCAAGATTGCTGTTGAGAACTTCCGCGTGTTCGTATCAGCAGAGAATCTATTCACCTGCACCAAGTATCATGGGTTTGATCCCGAAATCTCTTCAGGAGGTACATCCCTCGGTATCGATTACGGTGTTTATCCCCAGGCCCGTGTTTGGTCGGTGGGCTTCAATATCCAGTTCTAACCATTAATATCAGAAACAATGAAAACCAAGATATTTCTATATTCCGCATTTATCGCAGGAGCAATGGCGCTGACGGGATGTTCCGACTCCTTTCTTGAAGTAGAGTCGCCCACGCAGCAGCCTATCGAAGAATATTTCAATACTGACGCGCATATTCAGGAGGCGGTTGTGGCAGCCTACGATCCCCTTCACTGGCCCGATTGGGCGATGAACGAATATAATCCACTGAGCCTTATGTCGGATATCATGGCCGATGACTTATGGGTGGGAGGTTCCGACCGTAACGACAACGCCAACTGGCACCGCATGATGAACTTCGAGGCTCTTCCCAATGCAGTGATCTCCGGGCTCTGGACTGACGCATATAGTGGTGTGAAGCGTTGCAACGACGTGATATATTACATGAACAACTACGATGTCAAGGATCTGACTCAGAAGAATGCTCAGTATTATGAGGCACAGGTGAGAGTGCTCCGTGCTTTCTACTATAGCTGGCTGTGGAAATTCTGGGGGAATGTGGTTTACTTCGAGGAGAACTTCGATGGAGCTCCATATCTCGGCACACAATACACGGCCGATGAAATCTATGGCTTCATGATCGCAGACCTTGAGGCGGCCCTCGCATTGGATAACCTGCCCATGCGTGCCGATGATGCAGAGGCCGGCCGCGTGACAAAGGCCATGGCATATATGCTCTATGCGGAGCTGGTGATGTATCAGAACGATGAAAGCCGCTATTCCAAGGCTCTCGGATATATGAACGAGATCATCAAATCCGGGCAGTATGATCTAAACCCCGACTATACGCAAATCTTCACTCCTGCCGGAGAATGGAGCGCGGAATCTATCTTTGAAGTCAACTATACAGATGACAATGCAATCCGCAGCTGGGGCTCACCTCTGGCGGCCGGAGGAACTGTTCTGCCGACGCTCATCAGTCCGAGCAACTGGCCTTCGGGTGCAGATGGTCATGATGATGGCTGGGGCTTCTGTCCCGTGCGTCAGGAGACATACAATCGCTATGCAGACAATGATGTGCGTCGCGATGCCACTTGCTGGAATGCAGGTGCGGTGGGAGCTGAATATAATCCGCGTTATCAGGATACAGGACTCTTCCTTGAGAAATACGCAGCCCATACAGGCGACAATGCCCGTCAGAAGGCGGATGCGCAGCTCAACTGGAACAACAATCTCCGCATCTACCGCTATGCAGAAACGCTTCTTAATGCCGCCGAGCTTATCCTCAGGGGAGCAGGAGCGGGAAGCGCACAGGAATGTCTTGACAAGGTGCGTAACCGCGCAGGTCTGAGCAGCATTCCGGCCAATCTTGAGAATGTCATCGAGGAGCGTCATCTTGAGTTTGTAGGAGAAGGTAAACGCTATTGGGATCTTATCCGCACAGGGAAAGCCCAGTCTGTGCTTGTGCCCGATCAATATGGCTATCGCACAAATAGCTGGACACCCTCCAAGAAGTATCTCCCCATTCCACAGAGTGAGATTGACAAGGCTCTCGGCACTCTCACCCAGAACCCATATTAATCAGGAGAATGGAATTATCAAACCAACCTCTTAAAAATCTGAAACAATGAAAAGACTGATATATTTGACAATGTCGGCATTGGCAATGGTGGGTTCAGGAATGCTCACCGGGTGTTCGGCCGATAAATATGAGATGGTTTCGGAAGGTGTTCGCCCGGATGCCTCGCTTATCGACGTCACTGTGACCGTGGATCAGGAAACCAACCGCTATACTCTTCATCTCAACACCCCCGGCGTGTATCCCTATTGGAGTGTGAACACCGGTAACTCAGTTAAGACCTCATCTCAGAACGACTTCTCAGGAGTCATACCCGATGCCGGAACATATCCTGTGGAGGTGCGCATAGGAAACTACAACGGCCTTAGCGAAGGTTCGAAGATATATGAGATTGTGATAGAGAATTCTCTGGCCGGCGATGTATTCAAGGGCTTTGACTACCACAGCGAATTCAATATGTGGAAGAAAGCCACGATCACTTTCGGTAGCACATGGTTTGCCGATGGGGGATGGGCCGAGCTTGCTTCTCAACCCACAGTGGAGGTCAGCAATGAGCGCATAGCTCTTCACACACCCTCCGGCATGGGTGGCGATCAATGGCAAGGACAGGTGCATATCCTCACAGATATCGCTGTATCCTCCGCCGAGACCTACGACTTCTCCTGTTTCCTCAACGCCCCCGCCGACAGCAAGGTTACGATAAAGGTGCATAAGGAGGGTGACGACGAGACTTTCTTCACTGCAAGCCAGCAGGCATTCAAGGCCAACGGTTCCGCTTATTACTTCTCCGGGCTCCAAGGCTTTGACGGCACGTTGAAACTCGCTCTTGACTTCGCCGGAAATCCGGATATGGACTTCGAGATCACCAATATCGTATTCAAGAAGCATTCCGATGACGACGGCACAGTGCTTCCGCCGGCAGTGGAATTCGACGACTCCCGAAATCTTTTCACAGGGTTCACCGCTGAGAAGGTATCCACTTGGTTCGCTGATTCAAGTTGGAGTGACGGAGCCATCGCGCAGCCCACCATTGACCTCAACCCCGACGGATATAGCTTCACAATGCCTGCCGGAGTGGGTAGCGACCAATGGCAGGGTCAGGTGCATCTCTGGACAAATATCCCTACATCTTCGGCCAACAGCTATGACTTCTGCGTGACATTCACTTCCACCGAGGATCATCCCGGCATCACTATCAAGCTCCAGAAGGGAGATAGCTTGGGTGAGGACACCAGCGATGATGAAGTCTCCTATTGCCTCGACAGGGTGGAGGTGAAAGCCAATGTGCCTTACACCTACTATTTCGAAGATATTTCAGGAATAGATATCGAGAAACTTCAGGTGTGCTGCGACTTTGCCGGTGGCGTGGCAGGTTCGGATATCACGGTTTCAAATCTGCATCTACAGGTACATCAATAATATTTTCAAATCACTGACATCAAGGGTTAATACAAGGTGATTTTTACGCCGGCGGGCCTTCTGATTTCTGTCGGAATCCCGCCGGTCTTAATTTTGCTTATAAAAGAAAAGATATGAAAAGAATACTATTGACGGCAGCATTTCTCATTGCCGCCATTGCATCATACGCTGTTTCTCCAAAGCCGCTCCATGTGAAAGGGAAGAATATCGAGAACTCCGACGGCGAGAAATTCTTCATCCGAGGCACCAACTTGGGAAACTGGCTGAATCCGGAGGGATATATGTTCAGCTTTCAGAAGGCCACCTCTCCGAGAATGATCAACGACGTGGTGTGTCAGCTTCTCGGACCCGACAATGCGGCTGATTTCTGGAGAACATTCAAGAAAAACTATATAACAGCCGAGGATATCAATTTCATTGCCTCGACCGGAGCCAATACGGTAAGACTACCGTTCCATTACAAACTTTTCACAGGAGAGGATTATATGGGGATTAACGATCCGGCTGAAGGTTTCCGTATGATTGATAATGCTGTCAACTGGTGTCGCGACGCAGGTCTATATCTCATTCTTGATATGCATGATGCTCCCGGAGGTCAGACAGGCGACAACATCGATGATTCATACGGCTATCCTTGGCTTATGACAAGCCCCCGGAGTCAGGAGGAATTCTGTTCCATCTGGCATCAGATTGCCGAGCGTTATCAGGATGAGCCTGTAATCCTTGGCTATGAGCTGATCAACGAACCGGTGGCGACATATTTCGGAGAGGAGGAAAAGGAACTCAATAATAAACTCATTGATGTGCTCCGTAAGGGTCTCTCTGCCATACGTGAGGTAGATAAGAATCATATCGTGATTATAGGATCTCCGCAATGGAACAGCAATTTCACACCTCTTGAAAGTGTGGACTTCGGTGATCCGAACATCATATACACCTGTCACCGTTATGGAGGGCCCTCCACGGCAGAGGCAATCAAGAGTTATATAGATTTCAGAGATAATTCCGGTTTCCCTATGTATATGGGAGAGATAGGTCATAACACGATGGAATGGCAGGATGCATTCTCCAAAGTGATGAAGGCAAACAATATAGGCTATACATTCTGGCCATACAAGAAATGCACCGACTCCTGCATGAATGCCTATAAGCTCCCCGAAGGTTGGGAGAAGATTTCCACCTTTGCAGATGGATCGCGTGGAAGTTTCGGTGAAGTCAGAGAGAATATACCCGATCGTAAGGAGGCTGCCCTTATTTTGGCTGCATTGCTGGAGAATGTGAGGTTCGCTAACTGTAATCCCCAGATGGAATACATCACCTCGATGAATCTGAAATAGAGGAGGAGAATTGGTTATCTATAATGCAAATATATGAAGATAAGTATGAGAGATATGTTATTGACAATGATGGGAGTCGTGGCGGTAGCCACGGCTTCCGCTGTGCCACCCGCCATCCCCAATGATCCTGCCATAGAGAAAAGGATTGTGGAGATTATGTCTAAAATGACCCTTGAAGAGAAGGTGGGGCAGATGTGCGAATTGGAGATAGGTTGGCTTCAGGATGCCGATCGCTCCAACGGCTACAAACTCAATGAGGCAAAGATGAAGGAGGCTTTCGACAGGTATAAAGTCGGGTCGATATTGAATACTCCCAACGGGGAAGCTCAGACCGTTCAGGTCTGGCACGACATAATAAAGCGCATACAAAAGGAATCGATGAAATATATCGGTATCCCCGACATATATGGGGTGGACCAGATTCACGGCACCACCTACACTGCCGGCGGAACGCTGTTCCCGCAGGAGGTAAACATGGCTGCCTCGTTCAATCGTCAGCTTGTGCGTCGCGCCGGGGAGATAAGTGCCTACGAGACCCGGGCAGCCTCCATTCCTTGGACATACGCTCCCGTTATGGATATCAATCGCGATGCCCGTTGGTCGCGCGGATGGGAGAGTTTCGGGGAGGATCCCTATATCAATGCTCAGATGGCGCATGAGCTTGTTCTTGGTTATCAGGGATCGGATCCGAACCATATCGGCCCTTACAATGTGGCTTCATGCACAAAGCATTATCTCGGCTATGGTTCTCCGAAATCGGGTAAAGACCGCACCCCGGCAATAATAGCCCCCAATGAATTGCGAGAGAAATACTTCGCACCATTCAAAGAGGCTATACAAAGCGGATCGCTCTCCGTGATGGTTAATTCCGGGACTATAAACGGTATGCCCGTTCATGCCGATTATGAGCTGCTGACTGTCTGGCTGAAGGAGGGTCTGAACTGGGATGGTATGATTGTGACCGACTGGGCCGACATCCATAACCTATGGAAGCGCGATAATGTAGCCAAGGATTATAAGGAGGCCATCGAGCTTTCAATCAATGCCGGTGTGGATATGTCGATGACTCCTTACGATGCTGAATTCTGCGATCTTCTCATTGAGCTTGTAAAGGAGGGGAAGGTGAAGCAGAGCCGTATCGATGATGCCTGCGCACGTATCCTGCGTTTGAAACTGCGTTGCGGTCTTTGGGAACTCCCGTATACCGAAATCAAGGATTATCCGAAATTCGGAAGCAAGGAGTTTGCTGCCGAGGCTCTTGAACTTGCCGTGCAATCCGAGGTGCTTCTCAAGAATGAGGATGCACTCCTTCCTTTGAAAGAGGGTGCGCGTATCCTTGTCACCGGCCCGAATGCCAACAGCATACGATCTCTTAACGGAGGATGGAGTTATACTTGGCAAGGAACAGCCGATGAGAAATTCACTTCAGGCTACAATACCATCTATCGCTCTCTTGCAAATCGCTTTGGAGAGGGGAATGTAAAGTATGTGGCAGGAGTGGAATATGACAACGACGGCAATTGGGATGCAGAGAAGAATATCGACATAGAGGGGGCGGTGAAGGCGGCTGCTGATGTGGATGTGATTGTGGCTTGTATCGGGGAGAACAGCTATTGCGAGACTCCCGGCAATCTGACCGATCTTAATCTTTCAGTCAATCAGAAGAATCTTGTGAAGGCTCTTGCCAAGACAGGGAAACCGATTGTATTGATACTTAATGAGGGCCGTTCGCGTCTGATCGGGGATATCACTCCTCTTGCCGGGGCGATAGTGAATGTGATGCTTCCAGGAAACTATGGAGGCGATGCGTTGGCTCTTCTTCTTGCCGGCGACCGTAACTTCTCTGCGAAACTTCCGTTCACATATCCGCGTGAGATAAGCAGTCATTATGTGTATGATGCCAAGCCGGCGGAGAGTGTGCCGACTATGGATGGCAGCTATAACTATAGTGCGAGCACAGATCTGGAATGGGAATTCGGCTATGGACTCAGCTATACCGATTTTGCGTATTCCAATCTTAGCGTGGATAAGGAAAATTTCACTGCCGATGATACTCTGACGATCACTGTGGAGGTTGCTAACATCGGTTCGGTGGAGGGTATGACTCCTGTGTTGCTTTACACCAGCGACCTGGTGGCGAGTCTGACTCCCGATGTGAAGCGTCTGCGTGGTTTTGAGAAAGTGAACCTGAAGCCCGGTGAGAAGACTACGGTTAAATTCAATCTCCCGGCATCAGATATGGCATTTGTGGGGCGCGATGGTAAATGGCGTCTTGAGGAGGGTGAGTTCATGATCCGCGTAGGAAAGGAGAACAAGATGGTGAGATGCCTTGAGACTAAGGTTATGGATTTATAGGGTTATGGGGGTTACAAGCCCGCAGGACTGAAAAGCTGATTAAGTTGTCCTTGGATTCCAATAAAAGAGACAGTCCACGAGGGAGGCAACAGAACGTCTATTCCCATTATTGATAAATGTTAAAAAGAGCGGAGATCGGAATGATTTTCGCTCTTTTTAATACGATGGGTGCATAATTTGAGAAAAAGTTATTAAGATGTAACCATCCGAAAAAGACCGCCTAAGTTATCAACAAAAAAATCTTGCGATGTTTATTCGCAAGATTTTTTGTAATAGTACGGAGTCATCTGTTTGATTTGCTCCGGAGTCATATCGT
>JAAVDD010000027.1:10185-31545 GCA_014801985.1 Bacteroides sp. | reverse complement strand
TCCAGCATCACGCGGAAAGCCATTGCAATCTCAGCGAAGCTACGAGCATTAAAAATTTTGAAAGATATAGCAGACCGGTTGTAGACCGCCCTTAAAGTGTCATAAAATTGTAAGATATTTTCCATTGTGCCATACATTTAAAATCACACTGCAAAAGTATAGCACTATCGCCGCAGGTACGGCTTAAAACTTTATTTTCTCTCTATGATATTGCCATGTCCCGGATATAGATTCATATTTTGCGACATCTTTTTCAATTTTTCATACCATTTCCTTGCCTCTTCCTTATTACTATTGGGGAAAGAAGCAATTACCTTGACTCCGGGAATATAGGAATCGCCTGTAAACAATAAATCCCCAATTCTGAAAGATAGAGAACTCTTATCATGTCCGGGAGTTTCAATACTTTCTATTTCATACTCACCAAGCACCGGAATCCTTGTACCATCACTTAAAACCTTGATTGAATCCGAATCGATAAGAATCTCATCATTATGATAGCGTGAGAAATTCCAATTGGATTTATTGAGTGCTGCTTTTCCAAATTCCGAAGTATATATCGGGACTCTCTCAAAAGAGGTCATAAATTGTTTAAGCCCATAGATATGATCATAATGAGTATGGGTTAGAAAAACTGCCTCCACTTTAAGTGAGTTTATCTCTAAATACTTCTTTAATGGTTCAAAATCCCCGACATCTACAATTATAGCTCTCTTATCTTTGGAGAGAATAAATGTATTTGAATTGAAAACAGAATTAATTATTCGCTTTATGGTCATTTGTTTCAGTACCCAAAAACTCATTTGTTGTTGCTTCTCCATCCATACTTATGTCTTCACGGAAGAAAACCTTTTTTAGAGTTTTAAGGATAATTAAAACGATTATCTACTCAAATTCTGCCAAGTAGTCATTGACTTGTCTAAGCAGAACAGGAAGATCTTCCCGTATAGCCTTAAATACATCCTCCCGGTCAATTTGATAATAACCATGAACAAGGACATGACGCATTCCAACTACAACTCTCCATGGAGTAGCCGGATGTGAATTTTTAAAATCCTGAGATAGTTTATATGCAGCCTCACCAATAATCTCCAGCAGTTTTACCACACCAAAATATTAGAGATCTTTTTCAGTTAAACTAAAGAAACCATCTACTGCAGAAGCACTTTCCAATTTCAAGATTGCATCACGGATATGCTCAAGTCGCAAAGGATCCCTTAACTCATTTCTCATATATGATAATCTTTTGATCCTCCACTTCTTTTTGAACCCTTGGGTAGAGCTTTCCCCTTTCCACCAAATCCACTTTTCTCCCTAAAATATCCTCCATTGCGAGTTTCAAACGAGTAATACCAAAAAGTCCTAATCTATTATCCGGAGAATAAGTCACCATTATATCCACATCACTGACATCAGTCTCCTCTCCCCTTGCAAAGGATCCAAAGAGCCATGCTTTCTCCACAGGCTGTGTGGAAAAAAGAGTTTTAAGTTTGTATATGAGATTCTCAGCAAGAGGCATATTATCAAATGTTAATAAGTATAGACAGGTATAATTACCGATCTAAAATACTACATACTATAAATCACTGCAAATATATAGAATTAATTTAAGAACACCAAAAATTGCGCAGAACTTACATATCCGGAATTAATTATTATGGCTACCCTCATCTTTAGCTGTTCCTAAAAATTCAGTGGTCGTTGCTTCTCCATCCATACTTATATCTTCACGGAAGAAAACCTTTTTTAAAGTTTTAAGGATAATTCGGCAATCAAGTAAAAAGGAAAGATTATCTACATAATAGACATCCAATTCAAATTTCTTCTCCCAAGAAATATTATTTCTACCATTTACCTGTGCCCACCCCGTGACACCGGGTTTGACCTCATGACGTCTTGCCTGTTCGGGTGAATATCTTGTAAGATATTTTACCATCAGCGGCCTCGGCCCAATAAGACTCATGTCTCCTTTGAATACGTTCCAAAGCTGTGGGAGTTCATCAATAGAAGTGGAGCGGACCAACTTTCCAACTTTAGTTAGGCGTTGAGCATCCGGAAGTAATTTGCCATTTGCGTCACGTTCATCCGTCATGGTCTTGAACTTAACCACCTTGAAAATCTTACCATCCTTTCCAGGCCGTTCCTGAGTAAAAAAAGCACCCGCTCCCTTGTTGGCAAAATGAAGCCAAGCGGTCACAGCTGCCAAAGGCACGGCCAATACCACGAGAGCGCAACCGGATGCCGTAACATCTATAGCGCGCTTAAAAAATTTTCTATAAAAATCCATATTTCTGTTATACTTCTCTCGAATGAAAGAACTCTCAGTTCATCTCTATATAGACAATTTTTAAGTCTCTACGTCCTTTTGAATCCTTAGGTAGAGCTTTTTCCGCCAAATCAACTTTTCGGTCTAAAATATCCTCAATTGCGAGTTTCAGGAAATTAAGATTAAAAAGTTGTGTATTTTTCCAACAAAAAATTATCCATCTATGATCTGACCATATTTCACATTTATACCCGTTCTAATTACCTTAGCTGGATTGCCAACAACTATACAATTATCTGGAATATCTTTTGTCACAATACTTCCGGCGCCGACTACCACCTGATTCCCAATCTTTACACCAGGAAGGATAATACTTCTTATTCCTATTACACAATTATTCCCAATCCTAACATCCGTCCTCAATCTTCTACAATGGTCATGAGCTAATATCATGGCTTCCCTTAATACCCATGTATGGTCACCGATATGTATTCCCTTGGGATTGACGGATTTATCTAGATGTGCACTCATTGCAATCTTACATCCAAAACCAATGTTCATTTTATAAAATCTCCTCAGAAACCAAGGATAGAAGTTTGTTACTAAACTCCAAAGCTTAATTCTTATATTCATTTTATTCTTTATATCAAGATGCTATTAAAAAATTTATTTTATTGATTTTCATTGTGAAGATATTATTGGAATAATTTTAAGATTCCAATAGGTTAAGGAGCCTCCGGCACATCAAAAAAGAAATTGAAAGGAGCTGTATAAACTTTTATTCCCATACACACCACCAGAATAGCGATAATAGTAACCAACAATGTTGTCGTCAATCGAGTAGGGTGTTTATAAAAATAATATAGTAAATAAGCTATCATTATCAATTTATATATTCTAAAATATCTGAATGGTCTGACTAATACCATATTTGAAGCAAGAAGAGTTTCAAAAATCATGCCCCAAAAATACATATTATAATATATTAGAATACGTCTACCTGAGAAATATTTTTTAAGCTTTGAAGAGTAACATATTATTAAACTATTGATCCCGAAAAAAATATAGAACATAATTCCTATATTCGTTTCATCTGAATATTTTTGCAATACATTTTCATTATATCTAGATGCATATCCTCCCTCTCCCTCCATCTGTTGCATTAAGTCTAATATTGGAAAAAGACGTGTTAAGAAATCACCAACTAACAATGGTACAGCAGCACATATTACAAGCATCAATATCTGTATCCTTCTACTGGGAACTATACTTTTTCCTCTATATAATAGAGGATACATTAATAAAAATATCAATGCACTTATGTGAAAACCTGTTGCAATTATTATACAAAGCAAATATTTTAAAGGGTCTTTCTTTATTATATAATTTGTTCCGAATAGCATTACGCATGAGGCCAATTCCTGTCTCATTCCATTCATCCAATCAAAAAAGAACAATCCTCCAAATAGAGATAAAATCAGAAAAACCCATAAATATGCCTCATTTTTTAGGGTATAAAATAATAAGAAAATCTGAATAAAAGCCGCTATTCCAAAATAGATCCAATAATGAACATTAAACTCATACAAACAATCGTTTATGAATTTAAATAACCATTCGGACTTGTAAGGACCGGTATCGTTTAGTAAAAATATTCGTAAATATGTTGGATAGTCGGTTCCAAATCGCCACCTCATTCCAAATACTATAGAAAAAACAAGAGAGAGCAGAATCAAACTAATGATTCTGCTCTCCTTGTTAATCTTTATTTGAGCAGAGCCTTGAGAAGAAAAGGAATTAAAGTATGGTGCTGCAAACATGATCATGCATACCATTGTCAGACCGACAACATAAAAGGAATATATGAAGCTATCGTTTGAAAACATATACTCTGCCTTTCGGTATCATCTATTTAGTGCAACAGAATCGTAGTCTATAAAATTTATATTTCTAAATATATAATAATTCCGGAATAATTATCGGACCAAATGTTGCACTCATAGTTCCCCATGAAAGACCGAGTCCAAAAGATGACATCAATAGTTTGCATGGTTCTTTGGTAAGTTTATCTCGTAGGCGAGTCACCATTAGAGAAGGAATGGAAGCACCACCTAAATTACCATATTCCTCTAAATTATACGGCACCTTATCAACAGGAAGTTTAAGTTTTTTTACCACTCTGTCGACGATCATCTTATTGGCCTGATGGATCAAGAAATAATCCACATCATTATTACGGTCAATATTCTCCTCTGCCATGAATTTATCCACCGACTTGGGAGGCTTTGATATTGCGAAGGCAAATACATCCATACCATTAATCAGAGTATGCATCGGGGCGCGGACGATACCATTCCCAAAATCCTCCTCTATAAAAGACTCCGGTGTTATAGGATGTCGGAATCCGCCATGAGGAGTCATCAATGCCTTATACCCCTTTCCAAGTGTATTGAATTCTACAACCATCTCAGGAGCATTCTCATCATATTCAAGCGCTATAGCCGTACCACAATCACCGAAAAGCGGTACCCTGCTTTTATCTTTCATAGATCCCATTCGTAAGGCCGTATCTCCGATTAAGAGCAGCGCACGGCGGACATTACCGGTAGTCAGAAGATTGCCTCCTACGGTAAGCGCATAGAGACAACCGCAACATCCCATCGGCATATCAAGACAGAAAGTTGATTCGGGGAGTCCCATTCTATCTTGAAGAAGACATGCGGTAGGAGGCGTTTTATAATCGCCGGTAACCGACTCGAAAATCAAGACATCGATAGATTCCTTTTCCCAGCCTAATTCCTCAATCAGTTTTTCAGCAGCTTTCTGACACATATCGGAGGCACATACATCATCAGTAGCTATATGGCGACGTTTTATCCCTACTGTCTTATTAAAGGTCGCCGCCTCCTCCGGTGTCATGAAAGTATAGTCCTCTGTAGCAACAACATTTGCAGGGACACAAGCCGAAACTCCTGCCATCCGGACATTTCTTATTCTCCATTTTGCCATTATGATACTCCTTTAGATTTCAACATCCTGATTTTTCAGAATCTCTTTGCCGGCAGCATAGGAGGTAAATCCCATGATATCCTCCGGATCAAGCATAATATCGAAGGCCTCTTCCAAAAGAGATACCAGATTTAACTGATGTACTGAATCCCACTGATCGACTGTATCTTTACCGAATGAATCGTTCAATGCAGACGCATCAACACCAAAGACTTCAGTGAAAATCTCGTTATATTTCTCTAAATTTGCCATTTCTATTCGTTATTAAGGTTACTATATAGAATTTTCCCTGCCTCATTCTTAGGCAGCGAATCAATGATTCTTATTTCAATCACATTTGCAGGAAGATGCACAGCTTCTACGAGAGAATTCTTTGCCGCGTCAGTCTCATAGATATCTGTGAGATACACTATTAGACGCTCATCGTTTCCTGTGCAAGCACATTCACAAGTAACTACACCCTTAACAATCTGCTCACATTCATCCAAGCCTATCCTGTTTCCAAAAATCTTAAGGAATCGACCCATACGTCCTTGAATATAATAGAAACCGTCCTCATCGCGATAGGCTAAATCCCCGGTGGGAAGAAAGCCGTTCCGTTCATCGCCTAACATAAGATCTTCCCGGCAGCGCGCATAGCCCATTGTAACATTCCGTCCTGCATAACACATCTCGCCGCTTCCGGATGGTGTCGTGATGAATGTTCCGTCAGGATTACGCAGTGATAACTGGCCATTGGGGACGGCAATACCAATACTACCCATCTTTGAAATAGCATATTCCGGAGGAAGCCATGCCATACGTGCTGTTCCTTCCGACTGGCCGTAAGTTGCAATCCACTTCTTACCGTTATCACGGCAATACTCTGCAAATTTAAGATTCAATTCCTTGGGCATCTTTCCTCCCCCCTGCGTAAGCAATGTGAGATCGGGAAGTTTCATTCGCATGAAACGCATCTTGTCAAGAATTTCATAGCTATATGGAACGCCAGTGAAACTTGTGGCCTTCTCCTCCTTCATGAATTTCCAAAAGATCGGATCTGTCATATTCCTGTCTGTGATAAGGACAGTAGCTCCAACCTGGAAATGGCTGAATATCATCGACAATCCCATTGTATAATGCAGAGGAAGCACCATCAACGGACGATCGGCATCCGTCAGCTCAAAGAAAGTGGAGATATTCAGACCTGCCGCCTCAATATTATCATACTTATGTCTTACAAGTTTCGGACTGCCCGTAGATCCTGATGTCGGTAACAGATGCGACAACTCATTATTCATAACCGCTTTGTCATTAGGTAACGATATGAGTTTATACCCCATTGATTCTGATATGGCACTCCCCTCGAATGTCATATCCGCAGGACAACATACATATTGCGGCCGATATGTCTCCAGAAGGTTCTGAAGCAGTTTGGGTTCGGTATGGGCACTTAATATAAGAGGCACACTTCCCGAAAGGATTGTTGCCATCACCCATGCTATACCCCCAACATTATTCTTGGTGAGAATAAAAGTCAACGAACGTGGAGGGATAAGATGTTCAATCCTTTCAGATAATTCAATTATCTCTCCATATCTGAGATGATTCCCATCAGTATCAATAGCCGCCATTGCATCAATCGGCCGTTTATCTAAGTCAAGAAGCATTTATCTATCACAGTAGGGACGCACCCCGGTGCGTCCTCAAAAAATTCATTATATCTGACGCACCGGGGTGCGTCCCTACTGAGTTTCCAACTAATGAAAAACTTTGGAGCGAAGCAAATAACTTTTATATTGAAGCACAGCCATCCACACCAAGAATCTGTCCTGAAATATAGGAGGACTGATCGGATGCAAGGAACGCCACTGCATTTGCCACATCTGTAGGTTCTCCGAGACGACCGAGTGCAATTCTTCCTATTCGAGTATCAATCTTATCCCCGGATGCCTCATACAATTCTTCAAACCGCTCGGTCTTGACTATACCTGGAGCCACAGCATTGACGCGGATCCCCTGAGATGCTAATTCCTTTGCAGAAGACTTGGTGAAAGAGATGATTGCACCCTTAGTGGCGGAATATGCCGACTGTCCGGCGGAGCCAAGCACAGCAGTAACAGAAGCGATATTCACAATTGAGCCACCTCCAGTCCTTGCCATAATTCGGGATACAAGCTGTATGAGTTCGATTACGGCAATCACATTGACGCGGAACATTAACTCTGTTTCCTCACGCACAATCATACCGATCTTCTTATTGAATACCACGCCGGCGTTGTTCACAAGCACATCAATACATCCTTGCTCCTTCTTCACATGCATCAGGGCTTCCTTGGCTCCCTTCTGATCCGTAACATCGAAATAGAGTGGAAGGAAATGGTCGTTCCCTTCCGCCATTGAATCCATACTTCCTTCCTGGCGATCGCATCCATAAACGATAGCTCCCTCCGAGAGCATTTTTGTAGCAATAGCTTTGCCGATGCCCTGAGCCGCACCAGTGACGATGCATATTTTATCTTTTAAAATCATTTTGCTTTTAAGTTAAACTCCTTCCTCCATCGATCACTAAATCCGATCCTGTCATCCAGGATGTGGCATCAGAAAGAAGATAGACCACTGCCCATGCAATCTCCTTAGGATCGCCATATCTTTTCAGTGGATATTTCTCTTTATCCATTTTCACCATCTCCTCATCCACGGGCGAGGATGAAATTAATGGTGTCTCCACTCTTCCCGGATAGATGGCATTGCATCTCACTCCCTTAGGAGCGAGTTCAAGAGCAGCGTATTTCATATACGCACTCAACGCAGCTTTTGAGGCCCCATACACACTGTTTCCATAACTTACGTTTGAATGGCCGGAAATGGATGCCATAAAGACCACAGAAGAAGGATTATTGAGTTTTTTCTTCTTGATCAGCAGTTTCATCAGTATCATTGGAGAAAAACAATTGACCGAAAAAACTCTTTCAATCTCCGATTCGCTAATAAAAGGGAGAAGCTTCATTCTGTTCGTTCCCGCGTTGCATAGCACTCCGTCAATCTTTGGTAGTTCCGCCACCATAGCCTCTACTGACTTAGTGTCTGTAAGATCGCACGAACATATTATGGTCTGCGTGTGCTCATCAAGCATTGATGCCGTTTCATTAAGTTTTATCGTATCCCTTGCCACAAGGACACATCGGGCTGCTCCGGCTCTGGAACATTCCACTGCCGCAGCACGACCTATTCCGGAAGAGGCACCGGTTATAAGAATGGTTTTCCCCTCAAGTGAAAATGGAGACCGGATCATTTCTTGGATTCCATTCTTTTATAAAGGTCCTCAATGGTCTGGCATGCCTTCATATCATCAGCCCCGAATGTAACGCCATATTCTTCATCGACCATACCGATTACAGAAAGCCCGGCAATAGAATCCCAATCGTCAAGTTCACGAAATTTAGTAGCACCTGTCAATTCTGCAGGATCACACTCTAAAATATCAGCGAATTTCTCTATAAACTCTTTCATAATCTTTTTCTTTCTTTTAATTAAAGTTTTTTGCAGGAACACCAAACACGGTCTGATCCTCCTTTACCTTTCTAATCACGAAACTGCAAGCTCCAACTTTTGCTTTATCATCAACCACCACTTTATGGTTGATTACGGCAGAAGTATGGATGGTGGTTTCATTTTTTATCTTGATTCCTCCGACACATGTAACATGCGTATCGATACGATTGAAATTCCCTATCTCCGCATCATGTCCAACAACAGTGTAGGATTGAATCATATTGTAATTCCCAACCTTACAATCCGCTCCCAATGTTGTGAATGCTGCTATGATATTTCCTACCCCAAGCTTTACATTTGTCCCTATACGTGCCGTTTTATGGATTATATTTATAAATTCAGCACCACGCCCTATGAGAGATTCTATACACTTCCTACGCGACTCTCCTCCTATAGAAAAAGTGAATACATCTTCATTCTCCGGCATATATTCCGATATCTTTCCTATCACGGGAGGATAATTATCAAATTCATCCAATGCCAAAAGATTATCATCAAGAAAACCCTTTATATGGAACTCTGTACCATAACCAATTGATTCTCTCGCTATATCATACAAAGTGCGCCCCATCCCCCCGGCACCGATAATTATCAATTGTTTCATAAAATTATCACCTCAATTTGGTTAGAAATTTATAACCGGAGAGCCCAGTAATGTATACATACAAAGCCAAAAACCTATCCTTCAGTGGTGCTGAAGATAATTGCATGATCTCTTTGGTTAAATCTCGAAGGATTGAATCCTCTAAAAGTCGTTGAATGTTATCGATTGCTTCCTTATCTTTGAGTCGTAATTTCACATACTTGTTATATGTGAACGACATAATCATTTTAAAAGCAGTAAGTTTAAAAGAAGGTATCTCATAAAATTGCACACCTACTCGATTATATTTCCTCAACGTATCCAAAATAGTAAGATCTTTTTTATAATTCGGAGCATGTGTAGCACTTTCTGATCGCATCACATACTTAAAAAAACATTGTGATACAACCTTTATATGTTTAGCAAAACAGAAAAAACGGATAGTAAAATCATAAACTTCCCCGTACTTCAATTGAGTGTCAAATTTCAGATTCTGATTCCTTATTATTTCAGTCTTATACAAGAGCTGAGGCATCAATGGAAATATCGTAACTTCCTCATAAATCTGTTTAGGAGAATATGTTCCGTCTACTATCGGAAGATGTACTCTTTTCTCTATCCCATCTTTTAAAATCGTCACCTCCGATAACACCGCATCACATGTCGAGTCTTTAACTGCGGCAATCATACTTGCCACAGCATCTTCGGTAAGAATATCATCGCCATCGAGCAGATATATATATTCACCTCGCGCACATTCCATTGCTCTGTTACGAGCAGCGGAAACGCCCGCATTCAGCTGATTTATAAGTTTACAATTAGATCTATTTTTACAAAATTCCGTCAGACTTTGTAAAGTATCGTCAGTAGACCCATCATTTATAAAAATATATTCTACATCATCTATATTCTGTTGAAGAATACCATCCAAACACCCTTGAAGATACTGACCTAAGTTATAACAGGGGATGATTACACTTATTTTTATCATCTCTTTACGATTATTATACACTCTTCAGTTCTTTTCAAAATCTATCTACAGCTTCTCTAAGGGCTTTCAAATACTGTTTCCCGAATCTCAAATCCGGCTCAAGATAATTTCCTTCACCCCACTCATTCCAAGCTTTTATAAATATTAGGTTGTCGTCATGCGGTAATCCTTCACGAATCTTAAAAGTTTCCTCACATAATTTCTTCCACAGCTTCGGGGTACTCTCATGGAGAATCAAACCTCTTGTTCCACTTCGGGGGGAATGATCAAAATTTGGTTCGATACAAGGGTATATCTTGGGATTAGTATTAAACACTTCCTTACATACCTCTACATATTCAGAATATTGTATGAGTTGAGGTATGTGGATATAATTTCTCTTTACTTTGCTGATTGCTCTTGCCAACAATCCCTTTTTAAACATAGATTCAAAATCTGGATTAAAAGCAAGACTATCGAAACCAAGATTTAAGAATTCCTCGTTTCGACTTCGTTGATGTGAGTAAGCAAAGAAATGAAAGCCCTCTAAGCCGTTCTTGCGAGCCAGACTATTCCATGTATCCATAAATTCTTGCGGATTTGGAATAAACTGAGGCTGGAAGACCCCGAATATAAGTTTTCCATTTGTTTTCATGTATCTGGGATCTTTAAATGCGTCCAACATCGCATAAAAGTGATCTTCATAATCCTTTTTACCCGGGTAAAGCTGCTTCACCAACAAAATATCTTTCCCCTTCTCTGTCCATGTTTTTTTAAACCAATCATGATTTGCCCAACATAGACAGAACGGATAATCCGGCTTTTTATCTCTCAAAACCTCTTTAAATACATCACTTAGCATCCTTTTTCCATCAGTCCAATAATGCCAGTAACAAAATCCTTCGACTCCTGCCTCTCGCGCCAAGTCTGCCTGCTGTTCTCTAACAATTGGTAATCGTAGGTCATAATAACCTAAATCTGCAGGTACTTTGGGTTGATAGTGACCCTTGAATAGAGGTTTGGCTCTTCCTACATTTGTCCATTCTGTAAATCCCTTTCCCCACCATTCATCATTTTCGGGGGTGGGATAGAACTGAGGTAAATAAAATGCTATCACTCTTGGCTTACTCATATATAAAAATTTTTCTACTTTATCAATGATTATTTACAAATATTAGAATTTGAGTTCCTTATGGGTTATAATTAAAGATTTGACTCTATTTCAAAGATTTGATCAAATCTTTGATTTTATTCAAATGGTTTTGTTGATTATATAATTGTTCAACTGTCAAATAAGCATGATCAAGAATATCTTTATACTCGGAATCTGACATATCAGCTATTTTATGTAATCCTGAAACTAATTCCTTTTGAGTAGTGTATCTGATTCCAATCTCTTTATTCCATAATTCTCTACCGTTGTCGAATTGTTCTTTTGTACCGGCAGAGTCTTTCCCGATTACTAAACATCTGTTCAGCATTGCCTCTGCGGTTATCCTGCCGAATCCCTCTGCTTTTGATGCCACGATAATTGCTTTTGCCTTCTGCATCCATTCAGATACATTTTCTACTTGACCTTTAAAATGGATTCGGTTTTCTAATCCATTTTCTGTTACTAATTTCTTTAAGTAATTTAAATAATCGTTATCATTACACCTTCCTAATAATACCAATTCATATTCATTATTAGTAGAAGAAAATGCTATAAATGATTCGATAACTTCAGTCGCTCCTTTATTTTCTGTAATTCTACCAACAAATATTATTACATTTTCTTTTTGGAGACGTTTTGTTTCCTTATCCTGAACAATCGGATTATATATTACTTCCGCTCTCTCTCCTAAATGATGATATTTCTTTAAGTCTTTTGTAATGCATACACAATATGATTGCATGAGCTTTTCATGCAATCTTTTTTTACCCGTCATAGGCTTAATCTCAAAATCCAAATCTCCATATTCACGTATATGCCAAATATGTGGAAGGTGAGATTTTCTTGCTGCTTTATAGCCAATGTCAATAACTGAAACATTGGTATAAATTATACTTGGTCTCCAATCTTTTATTATTTTGTTCAATTTCCTTAATGCATCATTCTCTCTATATATTATTTTTGCTATTCTCGGAAAAAATTTAACTCTATCTTTACAATTCTTTATAGGAGGAAGCTGCCAAAATGGTAATGAGGATATTATATACTTAATCTTCAATTTCCTTAATTCCTCTGTTAGAAAACCTTCCTCCCTTACAACAACCAAAATTTCAGCTCCCCATTCCTTTAAGCCTTTTATAGTTTCCAATGTAGATATGGTGGAGCCATCCCGATAAGGATTGGAGAATAAAGCTAATATTCGCGGAAAGCTCATTTTCAAATTCAATGATATAATTTAATGATATCTGTTTACTTCGTCTTTTCAGGTAATATTAGTTTCTCGCTAAGAATATTACACGGAATGATACCCAGGGGTGCTCCAGTACAGGCCGCTGGTGTGAATGTGAACTCTCCAAAATATAATTTCCCATTGGTTTCATAAAAGTCCATTCTTACAAATGGAAAATCTTTGCAAACATCAAGACAAAATTTTTTCATTTGTTCAAATGTCTTTGGTACCGGAATATCCATAGATCCAACTTTTGTATGTTTATATTTTCCTAAAAGATGACTTATATCGTTCCAATCTATATCATATAGTCTGACATCATATGTATGATGGTCGATATCCCTGTTATACATTACAGCGCAAAACTGAGGATTTCCATTGATGCAAAAGAATTTATAATCAATCAAATCCTTAGAAACATTTCCGTCTTGGGTTAATACTTCTTCTGCTATTATTAACGGTTTAATTGGGAAATAATGTGGTTCTGCCGTCTGAACACCAAAAGTCTCCGATAAACTGTGATTAAGATCTTTTTTTATCTGATTCAAATTAACTTTTGATTTATCTTTTACCACATATACCCCTCCACTCCCATGATTAGTCTTTAAGACAAAACTTTCAGGAAGTTGATCAAAGTCTATCTCCTCAGCATTTTCCCATACACCATATAGCTTAACCAACATATTGCCGTAGCCCCTGTCCTCAAGATATTTCCTTACCAGAAACTTGTCTGCCAGTAATGTCCATCTAGATGTATCCGTATTAAACTGGATCCAACGTATTTTTTCGTTAAATTCGGTAGGATTCTGCCAATTTATTTTTCTGCCAAAATAATATTTGTATAACCTTGATGCAGTCCATCTTGGAAAAATTCTTTTGATGGCGAGTGCCAAGGGCGATGAATTTAAAGCAGTTCTGTATTTATTAATTATTGAACTCATTTTTTAAAATTCATTTCTTAATTTTATACCCAATAAGCCGCATAAATATCCAAAGAACGGCTTATATTCATCAATATCGCTGTCATCAGTCAAGGGTCTACTTATGATTATTAGTATTCTTTAAAATCTGATTTTTACAAAAATCAATTTTTATCTTTTAATCTTATTCCTAATACTATTTAAAATTAAGGAAATACTCTGCTTTTCCTGACGGTTAAGAGCAAAGTAGTATATAATCACTCCATACATCAGACTCACTGGAACAGCACATCCGATATAAGCCCAAAGAGGTATATTAATTGACTCAAGTAAAAAGTAACATAAGGAAATAAAAATCACCGGTATGGGCAGCCTTAAGAAAACCTTTCTTACAAATTCTTCAATGCTTAGGTCTCCGCTGTACTTTAGGAAAGGGAGCCTGCAAAGTGCACAGACCAATTCTATGACTGCATAAACCCATATCGAATATTCTAATGGCACTCCTATTTGAAGTAATAGCCAAAGTAAGGGAAGAGTTAGTACTTTTATCGTGTTTACCGTCAATGCGTAAGGACGGATGTTACCAATTGCTTGATTGGCAGTTGCAAGTCCATAGGTAATCTGATCAATCAAGGCGGTATATAGGATAACTTGGCAAAACAAGACACTTTTTTCAGGTACTCTGCCTAACCAGGCTTTCAACAATTCGGGTAACACAAAGGAAATTGGGATCACTATCATTGCAAGAAGCAGGAAACTGAATTTTGATGCTATCTCAGCCAGATCGAACATTCTATTACGGTTTCCTGTGCCTTCTGCTTTCACAATTTGTGGATTGATCGAATTTAATAAAGCAGAGGAAATAAAACTTACAGCCCCACTGACTTGTAAAGCAACCCCGAAGGCTGCATTAATGACAGCGCCAAAAAAACGATTGAGAATGATTGCGGTACCCTGGGTTCTTCCCAATATACAACCTGTGCTGTAGAGCTGCCATCCTACGAAGGAGCTCATTGATTTCAGGTATGACTTATCAAAATTTTTAATCTTTGGCAATACACACTCCTTGTATTTCCTGAAATCATAGATTGCGAATGCCGTCAGATTCATAACATATATAAGAATCATGAGATAACCATACAATACCAGTTTATCATGACTCATAACTGTCAGCAGAATGGCTATGGCCACTTTCAGCACTCCGTCAAGCACCTCCACGATGGATATATATATTATGTTCTCATGGGATATCAAAAGAGCCTTGAAGGGAGCAGTGATAAACGAGCAAAGTATCATGGCGATTGCACATTGATACACAATCTTCGCCGCGTGTATCCTATGAGGGGGAATTTTAAGGAATCCGTCAAAAAGAAAAAGCCCGACTACCTCAAGAAGCACAAGAACCAGTGCGCTGAAGAGGAGATGCATGAGTATGCTGTTACCGAAAATACGTTGCTGTACAGACAAATCGCTTTTAGTCTGGTGATACGACATAAAGCGTTGGGTTGTAGAGACCATCGCGTTGGTCATGAAAGCCAACATAGAAACCACACCCGCAATCAATGTAAAAACTCCATAGTCAGCTACCCCAAGTGACTGCAAAATTAATCTTGTACTATATAGCGAAAGTATGAGATTAATTACCGTGCGGGCATACTGGGCCCCTGTATTGACTACAAGTCTTGTTGAGTTGCGCATAATATTTAGCTCGATTGCTCCTTGTACTTTTTATTCAGGAAATATATTTATGAATCCCCTTAGGAAATCGAGCGATACATAACTGATATATGAAATTTAACATTAGTGCTCCACCAAGGGCCACAATGTACCTAACAATCCATATCTCCGGACGTAATGAAGTTGGTAGCATAAAATAGACGGGAACTATATGCCATAGATATAGCCACATGGAATTTCTACTTAAATAACCCCATATCGACCATGAAGCAACCCTTCCTATAATGGACTTACAAATTACAAGGATACATGAGCCACTCCAACCCCAAAGGAGATACAATCCATGTGGAGGATATTTATCTTTTTGTGGAAAATAGTTTCCTGTTAACCATATATATATGACACATGCGATGAGACCTATAACTGTTAGTATAATTTTTTTACTGTAAGTCAAATCATTTATTCTTAATCCAATCGCTGTAAATAAGGAATATCCTATTATATAGGGAATTATCTCGGATAATATAAACTTTATAATCCCATCTGGAATATAATCGAATCCTATAATCACTCCCTCTTGAAGAAATACAATAATGAAGAGCGTGAATATTAAAAATCCTATATTAAGTTTCTTAATTAGAGGCTCAATAAATGGGAGGATCAATGCCATCATCAAGAACACTCGCATTATCCACACATAACCGATGGATGGTGCATTTAGTAGGAATAAGGAACCTATGTACTGGTAAACAGAGAAAACATTTTTATCTATATAAGCTTCTCTCGCAAGAATAGCAATGAAAAATATGTTTACAAAAGTAAATACGGGAATATAGATTCTGAGGAAACGCTTCCACAAATATCTTTTTACCGACTTTAAATCTTTTTTCACCGGCTTATAGCACATCGCTGAAATCATAACCATCAAAGGAACATCAAAGGTCCTTAGTGTAGAAAGCGTAATAGGAGCCCAGGTATGAGCTACCACGAGCAAAAGCAAACCCATTCCACGTAAAAAATCTATATAGTCATCCCTATCCGAATTCTTTTTATCGGGGGGGTATATATTGCATTATCATTTTTCATTAAACAAGTGGTCCATATTGCTATGAATAATTCAATTGACCGCTGTGCTAAAATATCCTCCCGCAATGAGATAATCTGCCTCTTTGAGAGTTTCTTTACTCTTTTCAAGACGATACTCAATCATATCATTTCTCGATTTCTCATCAAGTTCTTGATTCATATCTCAACCCCCTCCCTTCTAACATTTATGGTAAAAGGAGAAATTTTCTGGTCCCACACCCTATTTATCAATACCAAAGGAGAAATCTGAACACCTTCATCTATCTCAATGTCATAGAGATGATCCATTATTTCGTTGCGTCGATCCACGAAATTTCTTCCTTGATATGTGTCAGGAAGAAGAATGAGTAAATCAATGTCTGAATCCAAACGAGCTGTATTGCGTGCTTGTGAACCATACAGAAACGTGCGAGCCTCCGGGAAGAGTCTCCGCATCAAATTTCCAATTTTTTCTATGATTCTATTTTGACGCATATAAGTAGCTACTTAAAATTAATCGATATATGATTCACCAAGTAGATGAAAGAATCTTGAACGCTAAAACTCGTTTTATCTGTTCATTAATTCTTAGCAGCTACTTATTGGGATTCTATCTATCTTACAAATTTACATAAAACAAGGAATACTCCAAAATTTATGCACTGTTTTTTATATTCCGTGTCCCACGACTATTAGTCGCGGGCGAAGAGATCGCGGGTATAGACCTTCTCCTCTACGTCGGAGAGGTCGGGGCTGGTGCGGTTGGCAAGGATGGCCTTGCTGAGACGCTTGAATTCCTCCAGGTCGTTCACAACGCGTGAACCGAAGAAGGTGGTGCCGTTCTCCAATGTGGGTTCATATATGATAACCGTGGCACCCTTGGCTTTGATGCGTTTCATCACGCCTTGGATGGAGCTCTGACGGAAGTTGTCGGAGTTGGATTTCATCGTGAGGCGGTAGACCCCGATGACACATTCATCTTCGGGCGCATGCCCGTAGGTGTTGGCCGATGTGTAGGCGTACCATCCTGCAAGCCTGAGCACCTGATCGGCGATGAAGTCCTTGCGTGTACGGTTGCTCTCCACGATTGCCGACATCATGTTCTGGGGTACGTCGGCATAGTTGGCAAGGAGTTGCTTGGTGTCCTTCGGCAAGCAGTAGCCGCCGTACCCAAACGAGGGATTGTTGTAATGGGTCCCGATCCGGGGATCGAGCCCGATTCCCTCTATTATAGCCTTGGAGTCGAGACCCTTCACCTCGGCGTAGGTGTCGAGTTCGTTGAAATAGCTTACGCGGAGGGCAAGGTAGGTGTTGGCGAAGAGTTTCACGGCCTCCGCTTCTTTCATTCCCATGTAAAGAATATCGATATCCTTTTTCAGGGCTCCCTCTTTAAGGAGCTCGGCGAAGATATGGGCTTTCTTATCCATCTCCTCCACATTGGTGACGCTCAGGATGGCTGCGTTCTCCTCCTCAAANCCGGGCTTCNCNATTATNTTGGGTATGCCGGCGATGATGCGCGATGGATAGAGGTTGTCGTAGAGGGCCTTGCTTTCGCGCAGGAACTCCGGGAAGAAGAGGAGATTGAAATGCTTCACACCACGGGCGGCGTATTTTACGTAAAGGTTACGGCAGTAGCCNACGGGGATGGTGGACTTTATGACCATGACGGCCTCCGGATTTACCGAAAGAACAAGGTCGATCACATCCTCGATGTTGTGGGTGTCGAAGTAATTCTTTACGGGGTCATAGTTTGTCGGGGCGGCGATGACCACGAAGTCTGCATCACGNTATGCTGCTGCGCCGTCGAGGGTGGCCGTGAGGTCGAGATCCTTCTCGGCGAGGTATTTCTCGATNTAGTCATCCTGGATGGGCGACTTTCGGCTGTTGATGAGTNCCACCTTCTCAGGTATNACGTCAACGGCTGTCACGTGGTTATGCTGAGCCAGNAGTGTNGCNATTGAGAGGCCGACGTATCCTGTGCCGGCGACTGCTATGTTATATTTTTTCATTTCTATAATTTAAGGAGAATTTCTAACCGGAGTTCGCGCACTTAATCAACGCGTAAGAAGATAAGGCTCCTGCTATTTAATCCACACNGATTTGTGGAAGCAAGAGCGACATAATAAAGTATGTGATATGAATGTAAAAATTCTTCCCAATCATCACAGACAATTGAGAATCCAAAGAGGCGAGTTTCCACCGTCTCCAAATACATGGGCTCTGGTGGAGTGCCTTTGAAACCAAAGAGGTTTCGGGTTTTCGTGCAAAGATAATAAATTTTTACGATATAAGCAAAAAGATTTCCATTTCTCGCAAGGATGAAGAGCTGTAATGAAAGCATAAATTTNTCGGTGACANGCAGAGGGTACAGATATTTTTTGATTTTACGAAAAAATTGGATTAACTTTGCACGAAAGTAAAGAGTGATGGCACAGTCTAATCTACACACCGAGCACGAGGAAGGCTCACTACTTAACNCGGAGTNTGAAACTCCGGATGAGCCGATGCGTTGGTATGCGGTGAAGACATGGAGACCTATGTTGGNTTCGGANATGCTGGAGCAAAGGGGCGTGGAGACCTATCTCCCTCTCACGCCTTCTGTAAGACCGGATGGTTCCATTAGGAAGAAACCGATGATTCCGAAGCTGCTCTTCATCCGTTCCACCCATGAGCAGGCACGCAAGATTGAGGAGGAGGCACGCAAGCCAGACTCTCCCCTACCCNNNNTNTGGATNTACCGCTACCGTTCGGGGGCTGACATACAGCCGATCGGGGATGCGGAGTTCAGACTTTTCCATCTCCTCACGGCGGAGGATTCGATGCGTTGCGAGATATATANGAAGGAGGAGTTCAAGGTGGGCGACCGGCTTAGGGTCACTGCCGGGCCTTTTGCAGGATATGAGGGTTATGCGCGGAGGATAAGGAAGAATAAGCATGTGGTGGTGGAGATTGAGGGCCTTTGCGCGATTGCGCTCCCTTTCATTCATCCGGATCTGTTGGTGAGGGTGGAGGCGTGAGGGATATCCTCACTGCGTTNGGATCACGATACACAGCGGAGTGGGAAGGAGGNTTTCCCTCCTAATCAAAGGGGAAAGCTGAATGGAGGAATTTTCCTCCTGATCAAGGGGGAAGAAAGATAAGGATGTTAAGAAAAAATAAGATTGGAGCTATTTTTTCGTTATTCTCAGGAATTTTACTAATTTTGCGAATTGATTGGGAATGCCCTTTGCAATTTCAAGGGCTGTTTCCCCGTTTTGAGATGAAATTACTTACTATCACAGCATAATGAAGCTACGTACATTTTTAGCAGCCGGTTTTTTGGCCCTCACCTTAGCGGCAGGGGCGATGACCGATGATGAAGTTATTAATTATATCCGTACGCAGTCGGCCAACGGAAAGAGTGACGAGGAGATCGGACAGGAACTCATAGCAAAGGGGGTAAGCCCGAATCAGGTCAGACGCATCAAGGGGAAATATAAGAAAGAGGGCTCTGACAACACCGGAACACAGGTGGATTCCCAGAGTGCGGCTATTACTGACAATGGNCGCGATGCCGCTCCGGAGGTGATGGTGCAGGAGAATGCCGGAGTGGTTGATGTAATGGCTCCCGAACGTGGGGAGGCNGCCCGTGAAGTTTACGGACACGACATTTTCAGCTCACGTTCCCTCTCTTTTGAGCCCAACAAGAATATGGCCACCCCGAAAGACTATCGTCTTGGCCCCGGAGATGAGGTGATAATAGATATCTGGGGCGCGGCGGAAGACCATCTCCGCGAAACCATCTCCCCTGAAGGGAGCATCATGATTTCGAAACTCGGTCCCGTGCATCTGAACGGNAAGACCATCGACGAGGCCAANAAATATATCCGCAGTCTTTTTGCCAGAAAATATGCCGGCGTGGTGAACGACCAGACCGACATCAGCGTCAACTTGGGAGATATACGCTCGATACAGGTAGATATCATGGGCGAGGTGAGCACTCCCGGATCGTTCCGTCTGAGTCCTTTCTCCACAGTGTTCCATGCGCTCTATAACGCGGGGGGTATCAACAACATCGGTTCGATGCGTAATATCTCGGTGCTCCGCAACGGAAAGCGCATTGCCAATATCGACGTTTACGACTATCTCTTCAATGGAAAACAGACAGGCAACATCCGCCTGCAGGAGGGTGACGTGATCATCGTTCCCCCATACGAGCAGATTGTGAGCATATCGGGTAACGTGAAACGTCCGATGTATTACGAGATAAAGCCCGGCGAGACTATCGCTTCGCTTTTGGAATATTCCGGAGGATTCGCCGGCGATGCATATTCAGGAATGGTGCGTCTGCAGCGTCAGAACGGNGAGGANAANGACCTNTATAATATTGAGAAGGATGAATTTGCCAGCTATCGACTCAAGGATGGCGATGTGGTGACAGTCGGCACCGTGCTCGACCGTTTCTCCAACCGCGTGGANCTCAAGGGAGCTGTTAACCGCCCGGGACTCTATGCTCTTGGCAAAGGCACCACTACATTGAACGATCTCATCAGCAAAGCCGACGGCCTGACTGATGATGCCTTCCTCGGTCGTGCACTCATCTACCGTCAGGGNCCGGATCTTACGCTTGAGGTGATTCCCGTGGACCTTGCGGCTATCCAGAGTGGCTATGCTGCCGATATCGTGCTTCAGAAGAATGACGTGATCGACATNTCCAGCGTTCATCTCCTNGAAGAGAAGGGNGATTTCACTATCGNNGGACAGGTNGANAACCCNGGNNNNTATTCNTATATGGCNAANACNTCNGTGGAAGACCTNATNCTNCGNGCNGGCGGTCTGCGNGAAGGAGCCTCAACTGTCAGAATCGAGATTGCACGCCGTATCGTAGATCCAACTGCACTTCAGGAGACACAGCAACTTGCCGAACTTTACACAGTGAGCATCATCGGTGGACTTGGTCAGCAGAACAGCGAGGC
>JAAVDD010000027.1:0-10180 GCA_014801985.1 Bacteroides sp. | reverse complement strand
GNTTNATCCTCNAGCCATACGACCGCGTGACTGTACGTAAATCACCTACTTATACGGCTCAGCGNACNGTNAGCATTGGNGGNGAAGTGGTATTCGAGGGNNNNTANACNCTNCTNAAACGCAATGANCGACTNAGCGANCTNGTNGANCGNNCNGGNGGNCTTGTGGANGGNGCATANANNAAGGGTGCCTACCTTAAGCGTCAGATGACGGATGATGAGTATGAAACCCGTAAAAATGTGATCCGCGTTGCAATGCAGAATCAGGAGGGACAGGACTCTATCTCCACGTCAAAACTCAATATCTCTCGCANATACAATGTCGGTATCGACCTGCCGGCAGCCCTTGCAAAGCCAGGNTCAACACAGGATCTCGTGCTTCAGCCGGGTGATGAGCTCTTTGTGCCCGAACAACAGAGTACCGTGAAAATCTCNGGTGATGTGATGTATCCGAACACAGTGATATTTGAGGAGGGAAAGAAAATCTCCCACTATATCGACGAGGCNGGCGGATATGGTGTCAACGCAAAGAAGAGCAAGTGCTTTATCATNTATATGAATGGTATGGTGGCGCGAGTGAGCAAAAACACTATCGTGGAGCCGGGAGCTCATATAATCGTACCGTCGAAGGAACCCAAGGGAGATATCTGGGAGAAGATGGTTCCTCTCGTTTCAGGACTTGGATCNCTCGCCACTATGTCGGCGGCTATCGTATCGCTTTTCAGAAGATAAAATCAACAACCTCAATCCGGCTTTCCTCTATGGAAGCCGGGTTGACCGTATAACCATCTGCAATGGAAGAAAGAAACAACGAGACCTACAACTCCGCAGAAGAGGAGAAGGAGATAGATCTTTTAGAGCTTTTCAAAAAGCTGCTTAATAGAAAGAAGACAATCGGAATATGGTGTGCCGTCGGACTTGTGCTCGGNNTGGTGATNGCTTTCTCNATNCCGAAGGAATACACCACNACNGTNACGCTNGCNCCTGAATCCAACGACAAGAAGAGCGCAACGGGCAATCTTGGTGCATTGGCTGCAATGGCCGGTGTGGGTAATGTGGCGGCNGGAGGCGATGCTGTCTCCCCTCAGCTCTATCCTGATATCATGAAGTCAGTNCCATTCTCGCTTGCNCTTCTCAATATCCCCTTGACCGACAAGGAGGGTAAACGCAAATTCACCCTCAGTGAGTATCTTGAAAATGATACCAAATCNCCTTGGTGGAGCGCAATTACGGGTGCGCCTTTCAAGCTTTTAGGTATGCTCAGCGGCAGCAATGAAGAAGAAGACACAGGAGTTTCTGACGAAAACGGTCCTATACGCATCACAAAAGATGAGAGTAACCTCCTAAAGAGACTTGACGGCTGTCTGAATGCTTCGGTNGATGCGAAAACATTCGTAATCACCATCAATGTCAGTATGCANGATCCTATGGTATCGGCAATTGTNGCGGATTCCGTAGCCAACCGACTGAAGGAATATATCACTGATTATCGCACCAATAAGGCGCGTCAGGATTTGGACTACATAGAAAAACTTAACGAGGAGGCCCGCGAGACGTATTACGCCGCTCAACAGAAATATGCCAATTATCTTGACACTCATCAAGGGATTGTGCTTTATTCGGCTCAGACGATGAGAGACCGTCTTGAGAATGAGGCCCAATTGGCCTTCAATGTCTTCAACCAGACCTCTCAGCAGCTTCAGATGGCTAAGGCAAAGGTGCAGGAGGAAACACCGGTATATGCCACCATCGAACCGGCGACCGTGCCTTTGAAACCTTCAGCTCCAAGGAAGGTGCTTATTCTCGCCGGATTTATTTTCCTGGCTTTCGTGGGTTCATGCGCTTGGATTCTCTTCATTGAGCCGCTCAGACAGCAACTCAAGGCGACTCCGGCACCTGAGAAGTCTGATAATGAAGATAAGGAATAATCAGGCCTTTCCACCTTGTCGGAAGAGTCTGATTAGGTTGGCAATTTTGGGATCAGGATAAAATTTGGATTTAAAAATGAGATTAATTTTTCGACATATCGTTGCTACAGCGGGGGTGGGGCTCATCGGGCTCCTCCCCTCTATAGCTTCTGCGCAGGGGATTTCATCGGATAGACTTGATGCTGTTCTTTCCGGTATGGGTGTTAAGAGTAATGGTCCTGATTTAGATGCCGTCCTATCGGGAATGGGTGCGAAATCGGGAGATACGGATTTCGATGCCGTGCTTTCAGGTATGGGTGTTAAGTCAAGTAAGGCGGATGCACGTCTGGAAGGTGTGCTCGCATCTATGAATATCACAAATACTCTCGATTATCTCGACAACGCTTACTCCGAGTCGAACCTATATTCTAATAATACATATCTGCAACCCGGCTATAACAATTCCGGAGTCTACCCCACTCTCCCCGGAGGAGCTGTGCTCCCAATCACAGGACGAGTAACTTCACGCTTTGGATTCCGCCCCTCTTTCGGAAGAATGCACAAGGGTGTGGATATAGCTCTTCAAGTGGGCGATACTGTCGTGGCTGCAATTGATGGCCATGTGGAGCGTGTATCGTGGGATGCAAAAGGGTATGGCCTTTTTATCTGTATGCGTCATAATGATGGGCTTGAAAGCCGATATGCCCATTTGAGCGGTACACTCGTGACACCGGGCACATACGTATATGCTGGAGAGCCTATTGGGTTGGGAGGTAACACAGGAAATTCCACAGGACCTCACCTCCATTTTGAGACAAGGGTTAACGGCACGGCACTTGATCCGACAAGGATGTTCGATTTCTCAATGCCGGGTAATATGAGGAGTATGCGCAACCTTGCGGCCCTCGATGCTTCAAATCCTGCTTACAGTGGTTCCACCTATAACAGTACACGCTATCAGAACGCCAATGCCATGGTTTCAGGCGCACCGGCAGCTACCCCCATGGCAACGAAACATACATACGTAGTGAAGGCCGGCGATACTATTGCGGCTGTAGCTAAAAAGAATGGTATCTCCGTACTCACTCTATGCCGCCTTAACAGTCTCTCCTCCACCGACAGATTACAACCCGGAAGTATGCTAAGAGTGAGATGACCAAATCTTGAATGGCTTTGCCAATCGAGAAAATGGTTAAGGTCTAAACAACAGGGGCGCAGATTCTTTCTTTGGAATCTGCGCCCCTGTTGTTTAGGATTACTCTCGTATTATTCTGATGCAATCAGAGCAAGAAGTTCGGGAAGGGCCTCAGAGGTGGGTATATTCTTTTTCACCAATTCCTTACCCTTATAAAGACTCACACGGCCCGGACCGGCCCCTACATAACCATAGTCGGCATCTGCCATCTCACCGGGCCCATTGACGATACATCCCATAACGCCAATTTTTAATCCCTTCAAATGAGACGTAGCTTCCTTCACCTCACGTAGCGTCTGCTGAAGATCAAAGAGAGTGCGTCCGCAACCGGGGCACGCAATATACTCCGTCTTACTCATACGCAAACGTGCGGCCTGAAGAATGCCAAGCTCTAATTCAGCAAGGGTTTTATCATCGAAATTGGGGTTCTCTATGGCAATACCGGTAGCATAGCCATTTAGGAGAATGGCTCCGAAATCAGCGGCTGCCTTAATGCGAAGAGTGTCGAGATCGGTATCATCATAGCGGAGAGATACAATCATGGGATTACGGTAGCCTGCAGCAATAAATCTATCGATATATGACATAATCTCTCCCGGAGCATTCTTATGGCGCGATTTCACTATGAGAGGACCGCCAAATTCTGGATTTTTCACCGGCATAGAGGCATCGGCAAGGAAGAAAATATCATCTGGATGATCTGCATGCATAGCCACTATCCTATCTTCAAATCCCTTAACCTTTCGAAGAATATCGCGAGAATTCCCTTCAGCGGGACTCTCAGGTTCCGGGATCGGATAATGTCCTTCACGGGCTACGATATAATCGCGAAGAAGAGATGCCACGGGTATCTCTCGTTCAGGATCCTCAGAGAGGGAGACGCGAATAGTGTCGCCCAATCCTTCTGCAAGAAGGGCACCTATCCCTAACGCACTCTTAATTCTGCCATCTTCGGCATCCCCTGCCTCAGTCACTCCAAGATGAAGAGGATAATCCATACCCTCACGCTCCATCGCATCGGCAAGAAGCCGTACAGTACGGGTCATGACAACAGTATTGGAGGATTTCATCGAGATTACAATGTCGTGGAAGTCATGTTCGCGACAGATGCGCAGATATTCCATCACCGACTCCACCATTCCCTCCGGCGTATCACCATAGCGTGACATTATGCGGTCGGAGAGTGAGCCGTGATTGACACCAAGACGAATAGAAACACCCCCCGCACGACATTTCTCAATGAAAGGTACAAGTGCATCTGATATTTTTTTCAACTCCTCGGCATATTCGGCATCAGTGAATTCAAGTTTTTTGAATGTTCGTGCAGCATCGACGAAATTTCCTGGGTTTATGCGTACCTTGTCAGCAGTCTCGGCTGCTTTATAGGCAGCATTAGGATTGAAATGGACATCGGCCGAGAGAGGAACGTTGCATCCCTCCTCACGCAGTCTCTCCTTCACTTTCCCAAGGGATTCAGCCTCACGAACACCTTGCGTGGTAAGCCTGACGAGTTCACCACCGGCCTCATATATTCGTCGGGCCTGGGCAGCGCTCCCCTCTATGTCATTGGTGGAGGTATTAGTCATCGATTGCAGGCGTATGGGATTATCGCCTCCTATCTCAATGGAGCCGACCTTTACAGGCCGGCTCACCCTTCTTTTATAATTATATCTGCTCACAGTTATTCAATTATAATCATTAAAAATTCTCCTCTATCTTCCATTGCAGATAAAAGATCCTGACTCAGCCAATCATTGTCATAAAGAAGACACTTAGGAATCCTACTGCATAGCCTGATATTACTTGTGCAGGTGTATGGCGTCCGAGCCAAACTCTTCCTGATCCGAGGAGGCCTGAAAGAGCTATCCAGATGATGATCCATGTCAATATGGAGGGAGCGGCCGGCCCATTATGCATTATGCGGATAAGAAGAGCCACTATACCTGCGATTGCAGCTGAATGAGCACTTATCTTCCATCTAAAATTGACAATCATATTAATTAACCCTGCCGCCGCACCACCAGCGAAAAACATAACAAGCCACATCGGTGCATGCTTGGACCAAAGGAATGCCCCCGTCCCGGCCATTGCCACGATAGTTATGATATAGGGGATGAAACGCTCCTTTCGTCCGTTAAGCCCGAGATCTTCCACAAGCCCAATCTTCTTTAGCAAAACCACAAGAAGGGCCGGAATGGCAACATTAATTCCGGCTACAATCAGTGTGAAGACAAGCTTAGTGGAGAAAGCCATGTAATCAAGCACGGATAGATTGAACGCCAAGAGCACCCCATAGACGGGCATTAACAACGGTACAAGAATCCAAGATAATGCTGTGGAAAGATTATCAAAGAAACGCTCTGTATCTGTAGGATCGTAAGGAAGTTCATGAGAAGAGGAGACAGGGGGGGCAGTAGCCTCTTCCTCCTTCTCATCCGACTCCCTATTCTCGACGGGCATAGAGGGGGTCTCAGGAAATAGCGAGGATGTTTCCTTCTTCTCCTCCGGTTCCTCATCCTCACCGAGAGCAGATTTAGGATAATATGATGATGTATCGATTTTCATAACTAATTAAATTTTCTGTTTTCTCAGGATGTCGCGGAATTTCTGCGGCACCGGTGATTCAAAATACATATCCTTGCGTGTGATTGGATGAGCGAAGCGAAGTGTCTGGGCGTGGAGAGCCAAGCGATGCAGCGGACTATGCTTAGCGCCATATTTCTTATCCCCTGAAATCGGATGTCCGAGGTCGGAAGCATGAACGCGGATCTGATTCTTTCGTCCCGTATCGAGAGAAAACTGCGCGAGAGTATGGTTGTTGCCTCGGCCAAGCACCTTATAATGGGTCACTGCAATCCGACCCTCATCAGGATTATCAGTGGAATAGACCACATATTGGGAATTCTCTGCCAGACGACTCTTCACATATCCTTGATCCTGATCAAGGTATCCTTCAAGCACAGCAACATAAAGGCGCTCCAGAATCATGTTATTCCAGTTGTGTCGAAGAGTTTCCTGTGCCTCCGGAGATTTGGCGAACATCATAAGCCCCGAAGTGTCGCGGTCGAGTCGATGCACTATGAATAGCTTATTACGGGGATTCACCTCCTTGATGTAATTCCTTACTATATCGTAAGCATTGATCTCCTTCTTCTCATTCTGTGCTGCGACAGAGAGCAGACCGTAACCTTTATTGATAACAATTACATCGTCGTCCTCATACACTATCTGGATACGTGGATGCCGGAATACAGGGAAAGGACGTGAGAGATTCAGCTTCACTTCCGTTCCAGGCTCGACAGGAGCGTCAAATGCAGTGGTAACAGTGCCATTGACCATGAGATGTCCGAATTTGAGCCATTTCTTCATGTCGTTACGCTTAGAGTCGGGGCGCACGGATGTGACGAATTCCATCAACGGCACAGGCTCCTGCCCACGGTTAATGTAAGTCATTATACGATCGGCCATAGCCACTGCTCTGCGAGGAGCATTCGGATTTCTTCTGAATTTCCCTTCTGCCATATTTTTCTTTTATCTGTTATGCATCGGTTTTAGATGCAAAGTTACATATTTTTGAACAAATGAAAAACTGACATTGTTAAGATATTACAATTAAACATTATTAAAAACTCAAAATAATCTTACTATGGCAGACACAAAATCCTTAAAAGGAACCCAAACAGAAAAGAATCTTGCAGCAGCATACGTAGCCGAATCCACTGCCTATACCCGTTATACCTTCTTTGGCCAGACTGCACAAAAGGAGATGTACTATGAATATGCAAATATCTTCAATGAAACAGCCGACAATGAGCTTCACCATGCGAAAATCTTCTTAAAATATCTTTCAGAAGAGGGATGTGAGGCACCTGCCATGATGGTTGATGCCGGTGTGCTCGGTCCGACGGAGCAGAATCTTGCAGTGGCAGCTTCTGAGGAGGAAACTGAAGGAGTTGAAATGTATACCAATGCTGCAAAAGTGGCCAAAGAGGAGGGGTTTGATGAGATTGCTTCCCGCTTCCTTGCCATTGCTTCTATTGAGAATCATCATAAAGAGCGCTTCAATGTATGCCGTCAGCGTATCGTCGATGGCACCGTGTGGAAATCCGACAAGCCTATCAAATGGCAATGCCTTGTATGCGGATATATCTATGAGGGCGTGACACCTCCTGAGAAATGTCCTGCTTGTTTCCATCCTTATCAGCACTTCCGTCGTGCGGAGACTTTCTAATTCGGAAGTCGCCCACTCAGAGACCGGTCGTTGCGTACCATAAAATCAGATTATAGAAAACTTAACTTCAAGGCTCAATCCTCGGATTGAGCCTTTTCTCTTATATTTATAGCCACACTACTTAAAGAATAGGCCTCAATTAGTTAAATATTGTTAACCAAACATTAACTTTTCTCTCTAAACGACTGATAATTGAAACAAAATAGTTATTTTTGCCGAGTGTTTTTCATAGTATTAAATTAAGATTAAGGTTTCGGTCTATTTCTTTGTGAAAAGAGGTAGACTTTTTTATTTCCCCTACCCCATTATGATACTGCCATTTCAAATCAACTTACCAGATATCTATACTTATATTATAATAAAATCAGGAGAACACTTCAGCAAGAATTTCAGGAGACCGGAGATTTGCCATGCCCGGAAAATGGACCGCATAGTATTGAAGCAACTTTGAAAGAATGATTCGCCGCTCCCCTGCCCGAAAGCGGAAGAACCTGTCGTTGGCAAAATTCATTCGGAGAAGCTTAGGTAGAAATGATGTTTCATCAGGAGGTAAGAAATTGTTGTGTCCCGGCCGGTAAGCCACCATCTGTCCGGCCTGCATATCGAATATATCCCCAGCCTCATAGTCATGCGTATCAGGAGTGATTCCGGCAAATTGTAAGAACCCTATGAGAAAGGAAAGATGAAAGTTGCCGCAACGCCTACGTTGCGAATCGAGGATAGCAAGCGAACGGGCCACATAATCCCATAACAGTGGCTCAGGGGAGGCATCGCGCAGATAGCGATTCAGAAATTCAGAAATGAACATAACCATGGCCGATTTCACAGGATTAAAATATATATCACGCCATATCACGGGGGTGCTTATGGTGGAAAGGGTCTGAAGACTCTTGTTCTCTCTGAAATTCACATCACTCTCAACAATGGCGAGTAATTGCAGCCGTGCATTTCGTGCACGTCCTGTCTTCCCTTGTCCTGCAGAGGATAAGAAAGAGACACGACCTCTGGTGCGTGTGAAAAGTGTCACTATGTTGTGACGGTCATTATGGCGGACAATGTCAGTGACGATTCCTGTTATTCTTTCAATTGGCATGGTTATTTGGATTTGACGGTGGAAGATTTGATGGTTTTGCGCAGTAGTGTATGCCCGAAACGGCAATCGAGGCAGCGGTCTGCGTCGCAATATGTTTTCCGCAGCTGGAGTAATGCCTGGGAATGCATGGCATCCTCACATACAATCCCGCTTGCTTGCCATTGACGGACGAAAGTGTTGCGCTCGGCGTCGAGATCACTCCAGAGGGAAAAGGCCTGCTCGCCCATTTCATAATCCCCTGTGTAAGCGGAATAGGCATAGATTAGAGGTGCCACAAGGTTTATGAGCAAAAGATCTTCACTTCCTTTTGTAAGAGATATAGGAGCCTTCCCGTTCTCATCACCGAATCGGTAGTGGGTCTTCCAGTATCCATCGAGATCCATTGCAAAGAGTTCGCGTGCTTTCTCTTCATTCCCTTTTGTTGCAATAATATCTGCCATTAAAGAGAAACCTCCGTAAAGATACTGGGCGAGCATTGCAATCCGGCGATGTGGAAAATTACCCGGGCGAGTCTTGGAATATTTCCAGATATCATTACGAAGTGGGCGTAATCCATATTTGCGCGCTAAAAAATAGTATTCCCGACATAGACTCTGGTAATATTCATCAAATATATGCTGCGACATATCAAGCATTCCGGCTTGCCCGAAAAGTATAGATTCAATCTGGAAGATAGAATCGGAATGATGAGCAAGAATATTAATAGGCAAGGTTCGAGCCATCATTTCGAATGGCTCGCTATTAAGTCCGAATCCAAGAGCACGCGCAAAAGCAATAAAGCAAGTCCTTTCCCAGTCTCCCTGCGTCCATTCATGAATGGAGAGTATGTGCTTGGATTTTTGCTGCATTCGCTCCACGGCAAGAGAAGATAGCCAATCCTCAATACTGATTTTAGAAAGCCGGGGAATATGATACCGACATCTGACATCTTTAATTTTATCAGCAAGCGAAAGATACAGGCGATAGAATTCCTCCGGGAAAGTAACTCCAACTTGAGGAATGAGCGACCCATCGTTTCTGCTTATCTTTTTATCATCTATGGCCACCACATGAAGAATCACCCCATCATAGGCAGGATCCTTATCATGGTTATGTCTATACCAATCGGATGCTTTAACATGAATCTCAACATTTCCAACCCAGACAGTCTCTCCAATCCTAACTTTTGCTCCCGAAAAATCGGGACCTGAATTTTCATTAAGAATACCCGGATTAATAATTTTAACTTGCCGACCATCATTGAGAATCAAAGAGTGACCGAGCATAGAATGTTTCCATAAATATTGATATAGACGTTCCATAAACCTGCTTCGCTAATTGCGCTCTAAAGTTAACGATAATATGTAAGAATTCAAAAAAAGGACATAAAATTTACAAAAATGGCAAAAATCCGCAAAAATGGGAAAGATATGACTATTTGACAGAATAAAAAAGGGCTTTAGAACAATTTTTATAAAATTTCTTTTAAAAATATTTTTTTGTAAGAAAATAAATTATTAACTTTGCGATGTGTTTTTCATGGTATTAGATTTAAGGTTAGAGGATTAGTTGTCGGGAGACAATTAATCTTTTTTTTGTCCATATTTATTAGCACTCATAGAGCAGATACGATTTCCCATTTATCAATGATACTATCACTCTCCCGCTTTCGCCGGATCAAAGACGGTCATCAGCGTGAGGAGGTTCAAATTATATGTAAACAAAAAAGCCGACCCATTCGGATCGGCTTCTTCAAGGCGGCGATTACCTACTCTC
>JAAVDD010000026.1 GCA_014801985.1 Bacteroides sp. | reverse complement strand
ATAAGTAGCTGCTAAGAATTAATGAACAGATAAAACGCAGTTAATTTTGAGCATATTAGTTCGCGGAGTGAAGGAGCATAGCGGGCTATGCGACTGAACGACAAGGGCTAAGATGCCAAAAGTAACAAGTTTTAGCGTTCAAGATCTTTCAACTACTTTGTAAAAAATATATCGATTAATTCTTAGTAGCTACTTATCTATTATAACGCAAAATTAGAGCCTATGTTAGCAATGCTCCCGGGTAAAATCAACGATATATTGAGCAAAAACGCATACCGGACAAACTTGCATATAATCCCCTCTGTCTACAAAATACATTTGAGTTATTTCAATGATTCGGCAAAAATTACCGAAGTAGTTGAAAATTAAGTTAATATAATTAATTATCAGATATAAATGAACCGCCAAAGCGTTCATTATAAAACCATTAGAATATTTTACTTATACTTAGATCACTGATTTACTATGAATATTACCACGAAAGATATTACTCCTATTACGCCAAAAACGAAGGCACATATATCGAGCATCCGAGCTGCCGGTGCACTCATCTTCCCAAGATATAGAGCGGCCAGATGGGAAAAGACCATCATGAAAATAAAAAATATATCTATCAGCTCCCACCATTCCTTCTTTACGCCGGGAATAGCAATCGACAGCACAAGCACCACAATGCACAGAAGCATCCCTATCCATGCAACCCCTTTCGACTCTGTCAGTTTACTCATTATTTTTTGTTTCTAATTTTTCGATTCAACATATCCTATTATTCCCTCTCCTTACTTATAACCATAAGTACAGACATCAACGATAGAGTTTGAAACCATAGAGCTTACCACTATCGGATAGGACTATCCCGGCATAAAAACCGGGCACAAGAGCAGAGATATCCATATTCACCACCGGAGTCTCACGGAAATAACGTTCCTGACCCAACGAACCGTCAAGGGAATAGACCCTCATCATCCTTATTGTCTCAGGGAAGGTGATCTCAAAATGGCCGCCTCCCAACGATTTCACCACTGGCTTCGTGGGAGCAAGCATCTCCTCAAGTTCGATCGCCCTGGTGGTCTGTTCCAACTCCACCGAGCGCAGGAAATCCTCATAGAAGGAGAAGGGAATCTCCTCGGTCTCCTCTTCGAGTATATCTTCAAGGGTTAGTTCCCGGAAATTATCAGGATCATAGATGGAAAATTCCACCGCCGTCGGCATTGCAATCCAACCGTTCCTACGGTCGATGGCCTCTATCCGCTCTTTGCGTTCATCAGAAAGATTGGCAAATTCAGAGGTGCCGTAAGGATTCTTCACAGTGCGGTCAAGATATTCATTCATATTCTGCCAGGCATAAAGGGCGGATGTCGGAATACGGCTGTCGTATCGGATAAGCTCTATCTCGTGCGCATACTGCTGCAGGAGTGCATTCTCCTCTTCTCCCAATGCCTCCCGCCGGAAGGGGCTCGTCTTGCTGTAGGCTATCACAGGATAGGCTTTATTCTCGGCCGAGATTATCACAAAGCCTCCCTTGGGGGAATTATAAATATAGAATGGATTGAAGAGACGATCCGTAGTGAGCTGACGCCCGTTCCACGCCAGTTTTGGCGGAGCGGTGACTTCACCATAGAGTGTATTGAAAAATGTCTGTGCCACTCTGCTTGCCTCCTTTTGGGAAACAGTCTCTGCCTTCCCCACTATCCCGAAAAGCGGAAGCAACGAAAGCATCAATCCTATAAGTCTATATCTAATGCGCATATCTGTCTTCTTTTATTATAATAACCCCGTTTTCTCCAGAATTATTTTATCAGCGAAAATTTCTTCTGTTTTTCCATCCGCAGCCACCTCTCCCCCGGAAAGAATCACCGCACGCCCGCAAAGCTCCCTGGCCATCTCGAAATCATGGGTGGCAAGGATGATGGTGTGATGAAATCCTTTCAGCAGGTCGATAAGTTTCCGACGCGCACGGGCATCCAGATTGGCCGAGGGCTCATCGAGAAGCAGAATATCGGGCCCCATAGAGAGAACGGAGGCTATGGCTGCACTTCGGCGTTGTCCTCCGGAAAGCTGGTAGGAGGCTTTGTCACGCAGTGCATAGAGTCCGACAGCTGTCAAGGCCTCTTCCACCCTTCGCCCCACCTCCTCTTCCGGAAGTTTCATATTGCGCGGCCCGAAAGCCACATCGTCATATATAGTGGGCATGAAAAGCATATCGTCGGGATTCTGAAACACAAACCCGACACTCCTTCGTATGGACTCCGCCGTCTTTTTTCCGACCGGTATCCCCCCTACGTTCACCTCCCCCGAAGTGGGATAGAGAAGGGCATCGGTAAGGAGAAGGAGCGTGGATTTTCCTGAGCCGTTAAGTCCGAGAAGAGCCACGCGCTCCCCGTGGGTGATTTCAAAGGAGACGTTTCTGAGTGCCTCAGTGCCATCGTTGTAACGATAGCCGACTGCATTATATCTTACGAAATGATGACTCATCCGATGAATGTTGTTAAAAGTTTTGAGAAATCAATAAAGCGGAGCGTGGCGATAACGACAATCCAGCATATCAGGGAAATCCGGCTTTTGGAGCTCCATCCGCTGTCTCCCCCAAGGGGTAATGTGCCTGAAAAACCACGTGCTTTCATGGCACGGTGGATATACGAGGCGCGGCGCACGCTTCTTATCAATAACTGTCCGACAAAGCGGCCCCACATGGAAAATGGATAGGATCGGCGACCGTAGCCCCTTGCTTCGCGGGCTCGTTTCATTATCAACGCCTCCTCCGTGATGACAGAGAGATAACGGTATGTTAGCAGCATCTGGGTGCATAACACGGTCGGGAAGCCCAATCGCCGCATGGTGTTGAAGATATCGAGGAAACCTATGCGTTCCACCATGAGAATCACAGCCTGCAGCGAGAGAATGCCACGCAAGATGATGGAAGCAAAGCTCACCCAACCCCGGTTGATCTCAACCCCTCCTATCGTGAACGCCTTTCCCGTATCGAAAATAGGATTGAATATTCCGATGACGATAAGGAAAGGGAGAATCCAAAGGGATTTAAGTAAAATGCGACCATAACCGATTCCTGTCATTTCTGAAGCCAGTATCGGATAGGCCGCAAGCCATATAAGTTTCTGGGGAGCATAGATCGGCACACTAAGGACAGCCACAAGATAGATGAGGGTTATGACAAGCATTTCCGGATAGGAATCACCTCCTGTCCGACTTCTGTCGAGCCCTCTTATGGCCAGATAGGCTTTCTCAAGTTTCCCCACCATGTTCTATGCTATGCGTTTCTTTTTTCTGAAAATCAGCGTGCATACACACCAGAGGACCACCATCACTATGACTCCCCCTACCACACCGGCAAACGTGGAATCATAGTCGGGCATGAAGGCTGTTCCGGGCACGGTGGCAACACCTAATTCCGTGTCGCCGGTTATCTTTGCTATCGACCATTCCAGACCATCGGGATTCTCGGAGGCAAACCATGTGAAGCCCACAGCCATAACGATTGCCGCAGCTATGAAGCAACCCAAAATCACCTTTGTTTTCTTCGACATCTTATGATGTTCTCCGCTCCTCTCTTCAAGAGAATTGCAATAGAGCATATCAGGCTTATATTTAGCCACGAAGGAAAGCACCACCGCCGTGGCGACACCCTCAACCGCACCGATTGCAAGATGAATGGAGGTCATCAATCCCAAGAAATCCTTTGCCGGAAGGGCGGTCACTCCTGAAAGTTCGGTCTCGGCTGTGACAAGGAGCGCACCCAATTCCAGTCCCACGATTGATGCGAGAACAGCCCCCAAGGTTATCTTCCAAACGCTTTTACCATTGCCGGCAATAGGTTTATACACAAGAGGAGCTGCGACCAGGCAACTCATGGCAGCCATATTGATGATATTGCAGCCCAGCGCCATCATCCCGCCGTCGGCAAAAATCAGACACTGGATAATAAGCACGGAACAGAGAGTGATAAAGCCGGCCCAAGGTCCGACCAAGGCCGCAAGCAAGACACCCCCGATAATATGACCGCTCGACCCTGTCCCCGGAATAGAGAAATTAATCATCTGGGCGGCAAAAACGAATGCCCCCAGTACTCCCATGAGAGGCACGATCTCCTCTCTATCTATTTTCTTAACTCTCTTTGAGGCTACTGCGATGAGAGCCACTGCCGCTGCTCCCGCCACTGCCGCCACCGCCGGTGAAACCAGCGCGTCTGCCATATGCATAATCTTTCCCAGTTTAATTTTAAGTTGCAGCCAATAAATAAGTAGCTACATATTCATTTTTATTAACAAGATTTTTCATCCTTTGTTTAGAAAGATTATAAATAAGCATCCTCCAATCCCTTCTAACCTCCCCGAAGACAGTAGGTACGCACCCCGGTGCGTCCACCACCCATCCTGCATTCCCAAATACTTACAAAACCATAATTAACCCGATAGAACGTAGGGACGCACCCCGGTGCGTCCGCCATACAGAAAATCTTCAAAAAAATGGCAATATAAAAGTCAATATCCGTGGATTAGCACGAAGAGAGGATGTGGCTTTGGCAAGCTGATTCTCGACAGTCTTTACCGACAGCCCAAGCTCTTCAGCTATAGCTGAATATGTCATCCCGTCACGCTTACTCATCAGGAAGATTTCACGTCGGCGCGGCGGCATCGCGTCTATGGCTTTCCATAAACGCGCATCACGCTCCGCCGTATCAATCTCCTCTTCAGAAACATCTCCCTCATCTTCCGAGATAGGAAGATAACGGCTATCGCAACGCAGCTGCTGAAGCGCTGCGTTACGAACCGTCATGAACATATATTTTTCCAACGCCTTTATCTCATATCCCTCTCTAATCATATCCCAAATCCGCATGAATGAGTTTTGCACTACATCCTGAGCCATCGACATATCCTCGGTGATACGGAGGGCATACATGCAGAGAGGCATATATTGCTTCATATATATGCGTTCAAATTCGCGTGCTGTCATATTTGAATGCGAATTTAGAGATTTATTTTTGTTCGGCAATACTTATGATATCTACGATAGGCAGCGTATAAGTCGAGACCGCATAAGCCGCCACAACTCCGGCTCCGGTTGAGACATTGCTATAGGAATACACCGGCGGAGCAAGCCCTACTCCACCGAGGGATCCCACGATTGCGTCATTTGCCTCCCAAAGAGAAATCACGTGCTTATAATATGTAGAATCAATATGACGAAGTGAAACTTTAAATCCATATTCTTTGGGCCCTTCCAAGTCAAGAGGATTGAAATAGTAGAAGGAAAAATCATCAAAACCTATGCGAAGAGGATAGGTTCGACCGTTGATCTGTCGATCTGAGAAAATTGTATAGCCGCTTGTCTCTGCAATCGCCGACTCCAACACCGATACATGCTCCGTAAAAATAGGATCTCCCGAAAAGATAGGATTGACAGATGAAAGAAACGCCGACGCTTCATTGTCGTAATTACTATGTGCGGAAGTGCCTACACTAAAATCGTAATAATTTACCGAATCAGCAGGATCTGTAAAATATGTCAGGAGTTTAAAACGCAGGATATATTCACATCTCTCGGCTACCGCAGGAAAACCGGTGGTATCGCCCAAGGCAATGAAACTCTGAATCTCCGGCTCAACCCTATCAATCGGAACTGTATATGGAACCTTTACTTCAGCAAAAGCCTCACCATATCGGGGAGAAGAGGCCTCAATACGAATCTCATCACCGCTCTTAGGGCGATACCGGCTCTGATAGCATTCCCTTTCCTCCTGATATGGATAGTCAAAACCCTTGCCGGTGTGGATGGTGGTCGGCATAAGTGTTTCCTCATAGTTGCCGTTCACAATCAAGCGTACTTCTGCATCGCGCACCTCAACATCAATTTTATATTCGTTCCCCTCGCTCCAACGCCAAGTGCGCGTCAGGAATAGATTGATGGAATCGCCGGGGGTGATCTCTGAATTCATACATAACACAGGAACCGACTCGATATCGGGTTCGAAATCCTGATAACAGGAGGTCAGGCTCATAGCCAAGGCTGAAATGAGCAGGAGAAGATATATTTTTCTTAAAATAGCCATGTGTAAGATACTGAAGGGATTATTGGAATAAGTCTAAGTTTCTTGAATACGGGGTTGGTGTTGTCGTCATAATCCCGGACCACAACGATAGGATTCATATTGCAATAGGCATTGTAAAGGGAGAAATCCCAATACCCGTGGCTCGTGGTCCGGCGGAAGCTGAGGTCAAGACGATGATAGAATGGAAGTTGATAATTATTTTCCTCCACACGAAGCGGCATATCATAATGCCATGGACCCAACAACGGATCTTGCCACAATTGCGTAGGAAGGGTGATGCGATTTCCACTCATACCTATCCAGGCTGCCGAGACATCCCATTTCTGAGAGATTTTCCAATTCACCATCACATTAATTTTATGACGGTTGTCAAATCGTGCCGGGAATTTCTTTCCCCCGTTCTTGTCGGCATACTGACGGTCGGCCCAAAGAAGAGAATAGGCTATATGGCCCGAAATCTTACCATAATCCTTGCTTATCTTGAAATCTATTCCTTTGGCTGTTCCCCGCCCGGCTGTGAGTTTGGCACTCCATTCCTCATCGGGCGCGAGAAGATAATACTCATCGGCATATTCAAGGAGATTATGCATCCATTTATAATAGGCCTCCACCGAGAATGTATATTGATTCTTGAGTGAATAATATCCACCGATTCCTATCTTATCGGCAATCTGCGGTCGCTGGTCGCCTACGATAGGCACCCATTGATCGGTGGGGAGAGAAATGGAGCTTTGCAGAAGTTGATGCACATATTGCACTGTCCGTGAATATCCACCCTTTACAGCCCAATCTCTTCCTGTCTGATACCGGAATGAAACACGGGGCGATAACGTATGATGGGTGTTGCCATCTATATTGAAGAGTGAGTAATGGAGACCGTAGTTTATGCGCAACTGAGAAAAGGGTGTCCAGTCGGCTCCTGCATATAGATTAAACTCATTGGCATTGTAGGAATGCACCCTATCTTCAACCTCCCCCGTAACATCATCGTTAATCAGAGTCCGTTTGGTCCTTGAAGGAAGGAATGAATGCCGGGTGTAGCCTCCTCCGAAAGTAATACGATGCGAAGCGTGCGGACGCCAATCGAAATCGCATTTCAGAATCCAGTCGTGGATATAGTTGTGCGAACTAACCTTATCGAGCGTTTCCAGATTATCATTTCCATCCGCCCTTTCCCAAGATTCATCAGAATGTGTAAGATTAGATGAATAGCGTGTGAATGCACCTGTCAATTCTCCGAAGAGATTAGGACTCAGCACATAATTCCAACCTGCGGATGCAACGATATTCCCCCAGCGGAGATTAGACTTGTCTATATCTTTTTCATTTTCCCAATCATAAGTCTCTTTTAGATTCAGGTAATCTTCTCCATAATAGAACATCGCATAAACCCGGCTGCGATCGGAGAACCGATGATTGATCTTGGCATTGATATCCGTGAAGGCATATCCGAAATTCAGCTTCTCATCCTTCTTATAACTGTTTATTATAGCGCATGCAGGAAGCGTCAAAACATCATACCATGATCGTCGCGCCGCAAATGAATAGGAGGTATGCCCTTTCCATATTGGCCCGTCTACATTAACCGCTGCGGAAGTAAGTCCGATTTTAACGCCCCCGTGATGGGATTCCATGCTCCCGTCTTTGGTGTTGACATCCATGTATGAAGATAGACGGCCATCATATTTGGCAGGGAAGGAGGATTTATAGAAATCCACATTTCGCAGTGCCTCTGTGTTGAAGGCGGAGAAGAGTCCGCCAAAGTGATTCACCTGATAGAGCGGAATATTGTCGAGCATATACTGATTTTCATCCGATCCTCCTCCATGGACATACATTCCCGCCATCCCCTCAACACCTGCCGAGATGCCCGGCTCTAATTGAAGGGTTTTCACAACATCGCTTTCCCCGAAGATGACCGGAGTGGAAAGTATCGATGCCCGGCTCACATTCAATGTCCCTATTTCCGCTGAATTGATTGCGCGGTCGGCATTAAGGTTTCCTATCACTGTCACTCCCTCCAGCAGCTTGGTATTTTCCGAAAGAGTCACATCCATTTTCTTTGATGAGGAGAGCTTGATGTTCTCTATATTTTCGCTCTCATATCCGGCTGAGGTGAAAACAACAGATACGACACCGACAGGAACGGTCACTGAATAGAAACCTTGTGAATTGGTGACTGTGCGAATCCCGAATGGATCGACAGATACTGTCACGCCGGGGATAGCCTCCTCATTCCCCTCTTCTCTGACGAATCCGCTTAAGGTGACCTTTTTAATTTTATTTTTCTCCTTACGATAAAGCAACACATTGTTTCCTCTTATCCGGTATCCTATATCGGTTCCCGTAAGCATTCTGTCCAACACCTTCTCCATCGGCTCGTTTGTGGCCGTCACTGTCACTCTCAATGACTTTAGAAGATCGGAGGTATAGATGAAATTCTTTCCGCTCCTATCCATCAACTCGGCAAAAACCTTCTCTGCCGGACTATTCTCTGCCTTTATACTTACCCTCTGCCCAAACATAGGGAAAGCCGCCGCTGCCAGCCAAAGTAATATAGAAATATTTAGTCGTCTCATTTCTCTATTGTCAGGTTAGTGCCGAGAAGGTCGTTGATTGTTGCAACAAGGTCTTCGGCGTTCCCTTGATAGCTTAGTGTGAGTCGGGGTTGACCCTCTCTATTTCCGTTTACAGTCACTCCATATTCCTTTTCAATTGCCTTCACCACATCGGATAGTTCGGCATCTTCAAATACCATTTTCTTAACTTCCTCCGCCCGGGGGCTCTCCTGTATGGTATCGGTCGGTACATCCTCTATAATCTCCTTAGCTGGGATTTCTTGCTTTGAGTCGGAAGGATTTAAAGCCAAGTATGTAGTCACGGCTGCAGCTGCCAGAAGTGCGGTGCCTATAAATGAGGCGGCCACCGCATGTCGTTTCCAGAAAGGGATACCTTGCCGGATGAACGATGGATCGGGATGGAAAACACCCGGAGTATAGAATTTCGTTACAAACTGCAACGACTTTTTTATTTGGTCAGTCATAATTCATTTTCTATATTTCTACTTTAATCGCGATTAAGTAAGTGTGAGAAATTATTTACATACTATAGAGTAAGAAATATCGAAATACCCCTATCCGGATTTAAAAAAAATTTTTAATTGCCATCACCATAGCGTTGCCCTCCACGTCGTGTCCCTACCGTTTCTTATCCATACACCGCTTTCAATGAATTAAGTAGCTGTTCAAAGTAAACCGCTACTATATTTTGCTAAATTAATAAGCTGCTCCCATACAATCTGCTTGTTCTTTTTGGCGCTTTTGCTTCCGTTCATCAGTCGCATAGCCCGCTATGCTCCATCTTCACATAAGCAAAATCCCTCAAAATTAACTGCGCATATTGTATGTGTTTAATTTGAACAGCTACTTAGATAGAAAAAAACGGAACATATCTTTTACAGATACATTCCGTTTTCTTATCAAGGATAAAGGCTAATGAAGAAAGCCTTTATGTATAATCTTTGAGATTAATCGATCTCCTTGTCATGCTCAAGAAGGAGAGTCATAGAAGGACGGTCGCAGATCTCGGCGGGACCGAAATACTGGATCGGGCCGGGATACTGATAGAGAGTGTTGAGGGCAAGAGTCTCACGACGAGATGCGAACTTGAGGTAGGGACGGCCGTTGAGGTTCACGAGAGCCTTCTGGATCACAGGCTTCAGCTCTCCGTTACGACGCTCCATGTTCATCATCATAGTGATAGGTATACCGCCGCAGATCCAGTTCTCTGTGTGGTCGGTAAGATTTCTCACGCTTGACATATAACCTGTCAGACCGGCGTTGATCAGCATGGCTGCATTGTAACCGAGCGCGTAAGTATAGTCGGCATCAAAGTTGGTCGGATCTGCGCAACGGCCCTCATATCCGAAGAAGTGGTGCTGTGCTGCAAACTTGCCGCTGTACTGTCCTTCCTCTCTCATCTCCTCCAGACGGCGTGCCACCATCTCGCTCAGAAGGCTCTCTGTCTCGATAAGGGAAACCTGAACGTTTCCGTGGCTGTCGCGGTCGAGGCTGAGCTGAAGGGCGATATGCTTGGGAAGTGATTTGTAAAGATCGGCGTTAACCGGAGAAAGATGAGAATGGATGATCACGAGCTTCTCCTCATCCTCCTTACCTTCCAGTTCTCCTGCATATTCCACGAGAACATCGTTAAGCTCTGCGATAAGTGTCTTCATCGAGGGGATAAACTCGATAAGACCCTCCGGGATGAGAACCGTACCGAAGTTCCAGCCCATCTTGGCGCGTTCTGCTATCACGTAGCAGATATAGTTGACGATGTTGTCAAGAGTCATGCGCTTTGCAAGGATCTCCTCGGAAATGAGGCAGATATTGGGCTGAGTCTCAAGGGCACACTCAAGGGCGATATGTGAAGCGGAACGTCCCATGAGCTTGATGAAGTGATAGTATTTCTTGGCTGAGTTACAGTCGCGCTGGATGTTACCGATTACCTCGCTGTAAACCTTGCAGGCGGTGTCGAAACCGAAGGATGTCTCGATCCACTTGTTCTTGAGGTCACCGTCGATGGTCTTGGGCACACCGATCACCTGTACGCCGGCATCGATATTCTTATAGTATTCGGCAAGAACTGCTGCATTGGTGTTGGAGTCGTCACCGCCGATGATCACGAGAGCCTTGATGTTAAGCTCTTTAAGCACCTTCAGACCCTTGTCGAACTGCTCAGGATATTCGAGTTTCGTGCGGCCGGAACCGATGATGTCGAAACCGCCTGTGTTGCGGAAATCCTTGATATAGCCGGCTGTCAGCTCCATATACTGATGATCGATGAAACCTGAAGGACCCATCAGGAAGCCGTAGAGACGATTCTCCTTATTGAGAGTCTTGAGTCCGTCGAAGATACCGCTCACTACGTTGTGACCGCCGGGAGCCTGACCGCCCGAAAGAATGATGCCGACGTTGAATGGTTCCTCTACACGCTCCGGGTTCTCATCGTTCTCGAACTGAACGATTGGCATACCATAAGTATGAGGGAAGCGTTCTTTAATCTCGGCCTGATCTGCTACAGATTCTGTGGCCTCGCCGAATTTTACTTTTACAGAGCCCTGAAGGTCTTTGGGCAGTTTGGGCTGATACTCAGCTCTTACTCTTTGGAGTGCACTCTTTTTCATGTCGTATGTATTGTCTTTTTACCTTATTTTTATTTTGAGCCTTTGATTTTGAGCCTTTTCGGAGACTGCGCACTGCGCTTTTCCCTTGGAAGGGGAAGAAAGAGGTACGCATAGCGCATTTAGTCTTGCAAAGATAGCTATTTTATCGCAATTTTCTCCTAATATTTGGCCTCAAAAGAGTTTTTTTAACAAAAATGTTCTTTAAGATATTTCTCGGCAGCCTCCAGATCAGCGGGGGTGTCGATGCCTATGGTGTCAAATTCAGTGAGGGCCGTCTTCACCGAATAGCCGTGCTGAAGCCAGCGGAGCTGTTCAAGACTCTCGGCGCGTTCAAGCGAGGAGACTGGAAGAGCCACTATCTCCTTCAGCGTCTCCGCACGATAGGCATATATGCCGATATGAGTATGGAAGTCAACGGTGTCAAGCCAATACCCCTTCTCCACACCTCTAACGTAGGGTATCACGCTGCGTGAGAAATAGAGGGCGTCGCCATTGTCGGCCACTGTGACCTTGACAAGATTCGGATCTTCGAGGCCTGCAATCCCTCCTGAAGCGGGATAGCTTTTGATGAGGGTGGCGAGGCGCGTATCGGGATACTGTTCGAAAATCTCCATGAGCTTCCTGATCTGCTCCGGGCGAATGAAGGGTTCATCTCCCTGGATGTTTATCACCACGTCGGCATCACATCCTAAGTTGCGGTAGGCCTCCTCCACCCTCTCCGTGCCGCTGCCGCATGACTCCGAAGTCATCACAGCCCGGAAGCCGGCTTGCTCCACGCATTGGAAGATACGTTCATCATCCGTGGCCACGGCACATTCTATTCCACTCTCGGCTGCCCTGCGGCACACTCGCACTATCATCTCTACCCCTCCAAGTTTGGCAAGGGGTTTCCCCGGAAATCGGCTCGATGCATACCGAGCCGGTATTATGGCGATGAATTTCATTTCTTTTCCTTTTGTTTATGATGTTTTTCTATTGTGGTTTTAAGCCATGTGGGAACCATCACTGCCCCTATCAGAAGATAGAGGTAATAGGTGATTATGCGCCAGAAGATGGCGAGTATCAGGGCTATGCCGGTTGTGGTGACCATATCCCCGTAATATTCGGAGAAAAGCCATTCGCTGAGTCCGGCTCCACCGGGGGTCGGACTCACCATCAATACTACCCATATCACAAACTGACGGGCAAGGATTATCCATTGATAATGGTCGTCGGCCGGAATGAAACCTAAGAAGAGCACGTTGACCACCAGATAACGTGAGGTCCAGGCAAGGGCCGTGCCCCAGAACACCTCCAGCCAGAAACGGAAGGGTTTCTTGCGCAGCTCCACGGAGGTGGCCACCATATTATCCCCCAGTCCGCTGATCTGACCACTCCATTTCCGGAGCCAGTGCCAGCCGGAAATCCTGTCGAGTGTCTTTTTGATCCAGGCCGGTTTCCAGATGATTCCCGTGAAGAGAATGAAGGTCCAGAGGGTGATTAGCATGTAGACAGTCCAGAAGGTATATTTAAGCCCATGGGAGAATTCCGTGCCGGTGGAGGCGAAAATATCCGAGGAGCTGGTGAACAATATCACAAATGGACACGCCACCACAAAAAACAGCTCATCCATGAAGAGCGTGGTGAGCATGAGGGTTGTGGCCCTCCCCATCTCTATCCCCTGACTGTTGAGGAACACCATCCCAAGCGAGCTCCCTCCTACGGCGGAGGGTGTGATGCAGTTGGTGAATTCGCATAACATATCGACTCTCCACGCCTGTGTCCAGGTGAGTTTGCGGTCGGTCAACGCACGGAATCGCCATGTGAGTCCGAAATCGCGACCGAACATACAGATGAAGCCGAGCAGGATGCAGAGTATGCTCCTGAAGTCGAAATGCATCGACCCCAGCACGGAAGCTAAATCCTCCTTATGGGCATCCCTCAGAAACATCCATACCACAACCCCCACCCCCAATATAACAGGCAAAAAAACCTTCCACATGGAGAAGGCATTCTTTGAGGAGGAGGAAGACGTAGACGTAGCGGTGTTGTCAGTTGCCATATTCGCGGTTTATCTTTTATATTGTCTTATCAATGTGTCATATCTGTCGCTGACCTCATCCACGACATCCTCCCAACTCCTCACCAGAGTGTCGCGTGCGCCGCTCCCCACTCTTCTCAGACGGTCGCGGTCGGCTGCCAGTGATCTTATCAATCCATGAAAATCCTCCGGATTCTTCTCCACAAGGAATCCGTTGCGCCCGTCGGAGACAACCTCGGCAGCCGTGGATCCTTTGAGGAGCACGGCGGGGGTGCCCATCGCAGCAGCCTCCCTGACTACAAGCGGGGCGTTGTCGTAGAACGATGGGAAAAGGAAGAGATCGGATCCGGCATAATATTCGGCCAGTCTCTCCCGGTCGGTGACCACGCCGTGGAACTTCACGCGGTCGGAAAGTCCCAGTTCCGATATCCGGGTTTTCATCTCATCAAATGCATAGCCGTTCCCTATGAAGTTCATCCTGAATCTCACCTCCCCGTCAAGGAGCGAGAGTGTGTCGAGAATGGTATCCACCCCTTTCTCCTTTATATGCTGGCCCACGAAGAGAAGAGCGATTTCATCTTCTTCGGCCCCTATCGACTTCTTAGCCTTCCTTTTATATTCCGGGAGATCCCCTTTCACCATCGAGGCAAAATCATTTCCGTTCTCCACCACCGACAGCCTACCCGTATATCCATATTCCCTCACCGTATCCTCCACGTATGCCTGCGGAATCCATACTTCATCGCAGGCATTGAAAAAGTCGAGGATACGTTTCATTATTATCGGGACACACCATGGAAGATGACGGAACGAGTGTTCAAGATCCTGACGATATTTGGAATGGAACGTACCGATGAGGGGAAGATTCTGTTTTTTCTTGACATAGACGGCAAGCCGCCCCGAAGAGAAGGGACAATGGGCATGAAGGAGCTTGAAAGGCTGCCGACGAAGACGACGCCAGATAAGCGGATCAAGCTTCGGATAACCATACCTGTAAGGCCGCCGGTTCCAAATAGGAAGAGAGAAATAACGCATCACATCGTAGGGGTAAGCACCCCCCACAGGATTCCAGGGAGTCACCACGCACGGAGTCTTACCCTTTAAGGAGAGCCAGTGAGCATAATTCTGCACTGTCAACGTCACTCCATCGAGGATAGGAGGGAAACTATCGTTAAAGATTCCATATAGTCCTCGGCTGTTCTCCTCTTCCATGATTATTTATTTAATATGTCTGTTTATAAAATGAATGCAAAATTACCGAATTATACTCGGTCTACAAAAAATAAAACGCAAAACAGAATAAAATTGTTAAAATCATAAAAAATATTCAGGAAAATTTGCAGGAATCAAAAAAATGTCGTAACTTTGCATCCGTAAACGAAAGGGTTCCATGTCCGAGTGGTTAGGTACCGGTCTGCAAAACCGTCTACACCAGTTCGAATCTGGTTGGAACCTCGAAGCAAGGGTCCTCAGCAAAGAGGACCCTTTATATTTTACTCATTGTCAACATTTTACATACTTACGCCATGGTGACAGTTTGCAAAAAAATCGGGCCCAAAACCGTCCCAGGCTATCTATTTGGATGCCAGGGCTTTGGATTACGGGTCAAATTTTAATGCAATAAATTTTAGACCAATGGTAAATTTAAAAGTCACAAGGCGCAGTATCACGTTTCGTTTTCGTTATTCTTAATCCTCATAATCATAGTTATCCTCGAAATCCTCTTCCAAGATAGAATCATACTCATCACAATATGATGGATCCGGTGCAAAATCAGAATGTCCAGCCCAGCTATAACAGCCATCTCCAAAATAATTCTCTCCTCGGTCTGCTTCCTCTTCCCATAATCATGTTTTTTAGAATGCACGTATAGTGAATTTAAGAAAACAGCCGGAGAATGTCATTCTCCGGCTGTTTTCTATGGTTTTTGCTTTGGCGATATAAATAAACCGATGATTGTTGTGGCAGACAAAACCCCGAAAAGTGAAGCAATCCACGGGCGATTAAGATAAAGCGCCCAGGCCGTCACCCCCATCATCACCACAAGAGAGAGGAAGGCAAACACCATACCCCACACATTGATACGATACTGCCGGGATTCCGCCTTCTTCACAATGGAAATCTTCTCTTTTTCCTGATCATGCCGAGATTTCTGCTCCTGTTCGGTCATTCTACACAACAGGCTCACAATCTTAGGATCTATCTTATAATATTCATTCAATTCAGCAGGAGAAGGAAGAAAAGAATCATCGACTGAGAAAGTCTGTTCAAGCTCATTCCCTGTGGAGCCATTACTGTCGGCCACCTTAGTGGCACGTTGACGAAGCATTTTCTTACTCATAGCCGTGCATCACCTTATATTGGTTAAAAGCCCTGCCGACATCCTGGCGCATCTTGATATTATCATTCCTTAGATTTTCCTTATCGGTGAGAGATCCATGTCTCTCAGAAGCTGCATCCAAATCCTTACGGAACTGTTCGATCTGGGGAGAGATATCTGAATACTCCCCTCTGGCAGCTTCGGAGAAAACACGCCCTCCTGTGTAGACAAAACACCATATAGAGTTGAGCAATTCCCTTATCATAGAATTATAGGTTTAAGATGTATATATGTTAAACGTCTATACAGCCCGTTAAAGTTCGACATTTAACATTTATTATATTAGTTACTTGTAGATAAAATGCATTGGATTTCAGCACGAAATTAAGCATATTTTTTGAATATTCAAAAATTCTGCCTAATTATTTGAAATAGATATATAAAAAGGGAAAAATAAGTAGCTGCCAAGAATTAATGAACAGATAAAACGAATTTATTTTTGTGTAGCTTTTGCCGCAGCATGAAGGAGCATACATTCGTATACGACTGAATGATAAGGCAAAAGATGCCAATTGAAAATCGACGAGTTTCCTTTAAAAAGAATAATGACGAGTCAAAAAGAACGAGTTTTAGCGTTCAAGATTCTTTCATCTACTTAGTGAATTATATATCGATTAATTTTTAGTAGCTACTTATCATTTATACCTATTATAAATCTCCGCTCCAAGCCGCTTGGCCTTGAGTATATCCTTAGGATTCTTGGGATCAACACCATATTTCGACAAGGGAGGCACCACAACCTCCGTGCCCGGCTTTATCCTGTCGGGATGGCCCAAGAAACTCTTGTTCTCCTCATATATATAGGCCCAGAGATTGAAATCCCCGTAATGACGCTGTGCCATGGTGGTAAGATAATTGTGCGGCCCTATCACATCCTTTATAACCTTGGTTTCCGAATCGGAAGGTTTAGTCGGAGGCAACTCGGCATTCGCCTCCGTAACCTCTGCTTCGGTCAGTTGAGGCGGCATTGCCACCGTATCCTCATCGGATATAGCGATGGCTGTATCTTTCACCGGCTCGGAAGGCACCGCCGTAGCTACCTTCTCTTCCGGTTGAGGCTTAGCCTTCGGCAACTCCCGGTATATGAAATACCAATAACCCACACCGGCCAAAAGGAGCGCAACCACCAGGCCGCTGATGAACCCCATTATGAATTTCATGCCTCCCTTACCATTTCCCTTCTCTCTCGGATCCTCAATCACCGGCCGGATTTCCTCTATAGGTTCCGTCGCTTCCACTTGATCAGCCTCTTCATCTGTGGATTCAACAGGCTCCACCGCAGCTTCCGTGGTTGCCGTTGATTCAACACTCTCCTGAGCAGATGTTTCAGCTGTCTCCGGTGTTTCTTCCACCTCCTCGGCAGCGGCCTCAGCTGTCTCCGATGTTTCTTCCACCTCCTCGGCAGCGGTCTCGGCTATCTCCGATGTTTCTTCCACCTCCTCGGCAGCGCCCTCGGCTATCTCCGGTGTTTCCACTTCTTCCGTCGCCTTCTCCTGTTCACCGGGCGCCTCCTCTTCCGTCACGACGGGAGCAGCATTCTCGGAAGTCTCCTCAAGCTCCTTCTCGGCATCGGGATGAAGCTCCACAGATTCAAACATACTGAACGGAGCGTTGACCACCTCCGCCATCTCCTTCGATGGAACAAAGACGATACGCTTATGCTCAGGGATGACGATTTCCTCCCCGTTGGTCACGTTGACACTCTTCCTTGTCTCCACATTTATTATCTTGAAGGTGCCGAGCGAGCGTATCTTCACGCTCTCCCCCTCCTTCAGGCTTTCGGAGATAAGGGAAAAAAATTCCTTTACGAATTCCTCACTCTTCTCTTTGGTCTGGCCCGACTTCAAGGCAAGCATCGCCACAAGCGAGGATATTGTTATCTTATTGTTCACGCTATTCTATTTTTAATTCCACGAAGAGGCTCTCGCTATCCCTCCTTAATCTCATTCTTTAATGCCGCAGCAGGCTTGAAACCCAACGTCAGCCTCGGCGGCACGAGCATCTTCCGTGCCGTCGTCGGATGCACCACCACCCTCTCCAGCTTTTTCTTGGGCTCAAAACTCCCGAAGGAGGGCACCACAACAATATCCTCCTCTGCCACCGTATCGGAAATCACTTCACAAAGCAGATCAATCATCCTACCCGTCTGATCCTTCTCCATCTTCACGCGCTCCGATAGGCGTTCTATAAATTGTCTGTTTTCCATATCTTGCGTTTATATTCCTTTTGCAAAGTTACTATTTTTTCCTCATATAAAAAATGTATATTTTTAATCAGAATTATTCAAAAAACTTTGGAATGTCGACTCTTTTCGCTATATTTGCACAAACAAAATAAATCAATTCAAAAATCAATATCATGGAACTTCCATTTGCAGAATCCTGGAAAATAAAAATGGTGGAGCCGCTGCGCCAGAGCAGCCGCGAAGAGAGAGAAAAATGGCTTAAAGAAGCTCATTACAACGTATTTCAGCTTCGTGCGGATCAGGTCTATATCGACCTGCTGACCGATTCCGGCACAGGCGCCATGAGCGACCGCCAGTGGGCCGCCCTGATGATGGGCGATGAGTCTTACGCAGGTGCACGCTCATTCTTCGAGCTTAAGGACACAATCACACGCATCACCGGCTTTGATCATGTAATCCCCACTCATCAGGGACGCGCAGCCGAGAACGTGCTTTTCTCCGCTATTGTAAAAGAAGGCGACTACGTTCCCGGAAACTCCCATTTCGACACCACTAAGGGCCACATCGAATCCCGTAAGGCTTTTGCCATCGACTGCACTGTCGACGAGGCTAAGGACACTCAGCTTGAGGCTCCCTTCAAAGGAAACGTCGATCCAAAGAAACTTGAGAAAGTGCTTGAGGAACATGCCGACAAGGTGCCTTTCATCATCGTGACCATCACCAACAACACCGCCGGAGGTCAGCCCGTATCTATGGAGAATCTCCGCGAGGTTAGAAAGGTTGCCGACAAATTCGGAAAACGCGTGATATTCGACTCCGCACGCTTCGCTGAGAACGCATATTTCATCAAGACACGCGAAAAGGGCTTCGAGGATATGACCATCAAGGAGATATGCCGCGAGATGTTCAGTCTTGCAGATGCCATGACAATGTCGGCCAAGAAAGATGGTCTCGTCAACATGGGTGGCTTCATCGCCACTCGCTGGGAGGATTGGTTTGAAGCTGCAAAAGCTTTCTGCATCCCCTTCGAAGGATACCTCACCTACGGCGGCATGAACGGCCGAGACATGGCTGCCCTCGCTGTCGGCCTTGAAGAGAACACTGAGTTCGATATGCTACGCACTCGCATTCATCAGGTTGAGTTCCTCGCTTCTCTGCTCGATGAATACGGCATCCCCTACCAGCGTCCTGCCGGTGGTCATGCCATATTCGTGGATGCAAGCCTCATCCTCACTCAGATTCCGAAAGAGGAATTCCCCGCACAGACACTCACTATCGAACTTTATAAGGAAGCCGGAATCCGCGGTTGCGAAATCGGATATATCCTTGCCGACCGTGATCCTGTAACACGTGAGAACCGTTTCGGTGGTCTCGACTTCGTGCGCCTCGCCATCCCGCGACGCACCTACACCGACAACCACATGCGTGTTATCGCCGCTGCCCTCAAGAATGTTTACGACCGTCGCGCCGAAATCACACACGGTGTTCGCATCGTTTGGGAGGCCGAGCTTATGCGCCACTTCACCGTTAAACTCGAACCGGTAGAATAAAATTCCATAAAGAATCGAGCGGATATAAAGACTCAGGAAGAATCTTCCTGAGTCTTTTTCTTTGTAGGGACGCACCCCGGTGCGTCCGCAATCACCGTAATACGCCCCATCATTCCCACCCCGGTGCGGCCGCAATCCACCTTAATACGCTTCCCCGAAATCCAACAAAAAAGAGAGGTGCGCCTTCTCACAAGGCACACCCCCCGAAAGTAAATAAAAATTTATTAATTAAATCTTTAACGAATTTATTTCAATTTAAGTACCTGACCTGCTGAGATTACATCAGTCTTAGCCATATTGTTAAGACGACGCAATGTAGTTGCCGACATACCATGTCTCTTGGCAATCGCTGCAACCGTGTCACCGCTCTTCACCGTATAGGTGGAAGCCAATTCCGCACCCTGACGATAAGGATTCACAGACTCACCCTTCTTAGCAGGAGCGAAGTTACGCGGCTGAGTGTAAGTCGATTTTGAGAATGTATATGTATCGGTGTGGGTGGTATGGTTAGCGAAGTCGAAGATAGCGTTAGGATTGATAGCATATCCCATGAAACGAGTCTCGAAATGGAGGTGAGGACCGGTGCTTCGGCCTGTGGAACCGCCGAGACCGATGGGATCGCCCGCCTTTACAGTCTGGTCGGGCTTCACGAGATGCTTGTTAAGGTGACCGTAAACAGTTTCAAGACCGTTAGGATGGCGGAGAATCACGTAGTTTCCGTAGCCCTTGGCCTCATAGTTGGTGAGGCGCACCTTGCCGTCGAAAGCGGCATAGATGGTGTCGTTGGAACGGATGGCGAGATCCACGCCCTTGTGCATTCTTCCAAATTTGGCACGATAGCCGTAATTGGAAGTGACCTTACCGGGACAAGGCATGTAATACCCTGTAACGTCGATCACCTTTGATGAGGGAACGTCTGCCTCCTTGAAGGGATTGACACTGCGGCTGTTCCAGCCTTCGGTGAAAATGTCAATCTCCGGCTCAAGATCATCCATAAGATCGATATAGGTGTTCTTATCCACGAGCTTGATTTCATCCTTGCTCTCGGCAGCCTTAGCGAGAAGCTGCTTGTGCGCCTTTGAGTGGGCGGCTTTTGATGTGATGTTCTGTGCGGACACCCCTGCCACGGCAAATGCTGCCAAGAGGAGAGTTCCAAATATCCTTTTACAATCCATTATTAATGTTATTGTTTTTTTATAACCAAAATCAAATCTCATCTTCCGCATATAGGAATTTGAGCATACCCGGAGTGTAGTCAAAAAGCTCATCGGGCTTAAAGAAACGAGCAATCTCGATCTCGGCATTCTCAACCGAATCACTCGCATGGACAATATTCTGCTGTCCGCTCATGCTGAAATCTCCACGTATAGTACCCGGAACAGCCTTACGTCCATTCGTCGCACCTGTCATTCCGCGAAAGACCTCAACCACATCCTTTCCTTCGAGACACATCACTATTACAGGGCTGATGGTCATCGATTCCACAAGCATCGGGAAGAAAGGACGTTCAACAAGGTGGGAGTAATGCTCCCGGAGAATCTTTTCATCAAGCTGCATCATCTTCATGCCGCAGATTGTGATCCCTTTTTGTTCTATTCTCTTCACCACTTCCCCAACAAGTGAACGCTCAATTGCCGAGGGTTTCAATATGCATAAAGTTCTTTCCATGGTGTAAACAAATTTTAAGATTTTCTCCTGTTGTATGTTCAAAGTTAAGAACTTATCTAAAGTTTCACAATAATATAATGTTATTTTTTGTGAAAAAGTTTATAGATTTGTTTATGNAANTTTATAAATNATTGGATATTAATAAAATAAAAACACTTATCTACATTCCTCAAAATTTGAACAATTTGCACAGCAGATATGCGAGTGTGCAGATTTCAATAGCTTTTGATTGTTAATTTGTGTTAACGCTCAATTAACCTATCTTTTATCAGCACTTTATTAAAACGACTCTGAAAGTTTTATATTGTATCCCTGCTCAAAAAGATTCTCCTCTTTTCAATTTTCTCCCCCGGTTTTTATCCCCGGTCCCGTTGTTTTTAACAGTCCATCCCCTTGTTTTTGAACTATCCCCCTCCCTTTATTGTAATATCCATGTAGGGACGNACCCCGGTGCGTCCGNCCACCAAATGAACNGCGANCCGGATGTGTCCGACATCCCCAAATGAATTATAAATTAAAATTATAAAATATGAATCCATTATTGTTACTGATCACTCCGGATAAGAATCCGACACCAACAGTGGACAAAATGCTTGACAATGACACTGTGGAGACCACCTACGCCGTCGGAAAATGGCTTATGAACTGCGTGGAGTGGGTGTTGAACCATCTCGGACTCGAACACCATGAAACGCTGGTGATGATTATTTACGCTGCCCTCGTATTCCTGATTGCAATGTTTATCGGTCGCTTAGTGCAGTGGATTGTGGAGACACTCCTTAATAAAGTNGGCCCCCACATCAAATCGGACCTATACAACTATCTCGTGCAGGAAAGATTCTTTTCAAANGTCTGCCGAATGATTCCGGCCCTTGTATTCCTGATCATGATATCCGTCACCCTCAATTCGCATCTCGCACTTGCAGGATGGCTCTCCCGGCTCACATGGGTATATATCCTTTATATAATATGCTATTCCCTCTCGGCCCTTACGGATTCAATCTGGCATCATGTCGATTCTATGGCCAACAAGCGTCACCTCCCGCTTAACGGTGTGGTGCAGCTCGTAAAACTCATAATCTGGGTGGTCGGAGTGATAATAGTTTGCGCAATCCTCCTTGGCAAATCCCCCGGATCGCTCCTCGCCGGTTTAGGTGCATTCGCTGCCGTGCTNATGTTGGTATTCAAAGACAGCATCCTCGGAGTGGTGGCTGGTGTGCAGCTGGCCAACAATGACTCTCTACATGTCGGCGACTGGATCGCCGTACCNGGAACTGACGCCAACGGCACCGTGACCGAAGTCGGACTCACCGCCGTCAAGATTGAAAACTGGGATAAGACCGTCTCGACTGTNCCGCCTTATAATCTTGTCACCAACGGNTTCAAGAACTACCGCAATATGTCGCAGTCNAACACGCGCCGTATCTGCCGCAATTATCTTATTGATGCCGACAGCGTGGTGGAGACCAACGACGAGATGCTTGCAAAGTTTGCTCAGATCCCTCTGATGAAGGAATGGATCGAAAAGAAAATCGAACAGAGGAATGCCGGAAAGGTGGAGAATGTAAACAACAGTGCCGGACTCGTGGATGGATCTATCGAGACCAACCTCGGCGTGTTCCGTGCATATATAAAGATGTGGCTTGACGCTAATTCCGACATCTCCCATGCCGATACCTGCTTCGTATCTACTCTTGCCCAGACCTCAGCCGGAATACCATTCCAGATCTATTGCTTCACTTCCACCTCCTCCTGGCTCCCTTACGAGGCAATCCAGTCGACGGTGTTCGAGCATTTGGCTGTGATGCTCTATCGCTTCAACCTATACACCTTCGAATATCCCACCGGCCGCGACGAAATCATCGATGGTTTCCTCAGTCCGGGCAAGAATCCGCAGGATGTATTCGGTATGCCTTATCCGCTCTTCTATGGCAGNGGAACCCCTACAAAACCCGCCACGCCGCCGGCTTATCTATATCCGGGATCGGCAGCAGCGCCGTCGGCTCCATCATCCCCTNCTGCGCCTGATTCATCTAAGGATAGCCCCAAAGCATAAAATCGTACAGTATTANAGAAACAGCAAAACCGTCAGAGTCATGTGGATTCTGACGGTTTTATATTTTTATTATCTATCCCCAAAAACTGAGAGGATTCCTTTTTCCCGGCTCAGGAAATCTTATTTACGGTCATCTTCAATTCTGTCAAGCGGCTGAGAAGATCCTCGGCCTTGGAGAGAGGAAGCATATTCGCGCCGTCGCTCTTTGCCTCGGAGGGATTGCGATGGGTCTCCATGAAGATTCCGTCGGCTCCTGCGGCTATCGAACTGAAGGCTATCGTTGAGATAAGCTCAGGAAGGCCGCCGCTCACACCCTCCGATTTATTCGGCTGCTGGAGCGAATGGGTGATATCCATTATCACCGGACATTCACACGCTCGCTTCATCATCGGAATCCCCCGCATATCCACTATAAGNTCGCCATATCCGAAGAAAGTGCCGCGGTCGGTCACAGCTATATTATCATTCCCCGACTGACGNACCTTCTCGCAGGCGAAGCGCATAGACTCCGGAGCAAGAAACTGACCTTTCTTGATATTGACAAATCGCCCTGTNGCAGCGGCTGCAACAAGAANGTCTGTCTGTCGGCAGAGGAAAGCGGGAATCTGAAGCACATCGACATATTCAGCAGCAACGGAGGCCTCATCCGGAGTGTGGATATCAGTCACCACTGGGATATTGAAAGTCTCTCCCACCTTTCTGAGAATCCTCAAAGCCTTCTCATCCCCTATCCCCGTGAAGGAATCGAGGCGGCTGCGGTTGGCCTTGCGATAGCTCCCCTTGAAGATATAGGGGATGTTTAGGTTCTGAGATATCCTGAGAAGCTCCTCCGCAATATCAAGAGCCATATCCTCTCCCTCTATCACGCATGGGCCCGCAAGGAGGAAGAAATTCCCTCTACTGCTCGATCTGATATATTCGCTGATATTTATATTCATTTTCTATATTTTTCTATAAGGATTTTCTATATTAATCCNCTATTTTTATCCNNNNTTTTTCTATTTTTATCCCCTGTTTTTCTATNTTTATCCCCTGTTTTTCTATTTTATCCTCAATGAGGATTAATCCTCTATATTGATTTCNCGTGTATCGTGATATCNTGATGCGCACGAAGATTNNTTTCCCGTGTATCGTGATGCGCACGAAGTAAGCATATCACCAAAGGAAAAGCCCTAATCCTTTANCCGGTCAATGACATGGATGGCCGTGACAGCAAAGAGAGCCGCCGATTCCGTCCGNAGCCGCGATTCNCCGAATGTGACCGGAAGGAAACCTTTCTCAATGGCAAGCTCCACCTCTTCGGGAGAGAAATCCCCCTCCGGGCCGATCAGAATCGTCAGATCCTCATTCCCCGGATACTCCTTTGCAAACTCCCGACGTTCCGTCTCCTCATCGCAATAACCCATATAGCGATGCTTCGTATCCGCCAGCTCCATGAATTCCCTGAAAGGGATGAGTCCGCGGAAAAGAGGCATCGTGGCCTTAAGGCTCTGCTTCATTGCAGANACGATGATTTTCTCCAGACGNTCGGCATTGATATTCTTCCGCTCGCTATGATCGCATTTGAGAAGCACAATCTCATCCACGCCTATCTCCACAGCCTTCTCAAGCATCCACTCTATGCGGTCGATATTCTTTGTCGGNGCCACTGCCANNACTATGCGTTCNTTCCAATGCTTCGGATCCTCCCTCTCGGAGATAATCTCCAGTGANGTGTGCTTCGGATGGGCATCTGTGATCTCGCATTCATATTCCCGGCCTTTGCCATCGACAACAAATATTCTGTCGCCCTCTTTCATGCGGAGCACCCGGCAGCAATGCCCCGATTCCGTTTCGGGTAGCGTCTGCTCGGTCTGTATGTCGGGTGAATAAAATCTTATCATTGGGGGTTANGGGGTTATGGGGTTATGGGGTTATGGGGTTATGGGGTTGGGGGGTTATGAGGTTATGAGGTTATATCACATTCCGGGCATNCCTTCNGGGTCNCCTCCGGCAATGGCATCCGCCTCGGAGAAGGTGATTACTTTCTTANGCTTTTTCGGACTTCTGAAGAGGAAGATGAAGAGAAGAGCAACTATCAGGGCATATCCGGCAAAAATGAACCAGCAGGTCTGCCAACCCGCCAGATTGNACACTGCATCGGCATCGGCCGACATATCCACAAAGCGGTTGACCACGTAGGTGCCCGCTACCCATGTGCCGATGCTGGCCCCAAGTCCATTGGTCATGATCATGAAGAGACCCTGACCGCTTGAACGCATGGTATGATCCGTCTGCTCATCAACGAAGAGACCGCCGGCTACATTGAAGAAGTCGAAAGCCACACCGTAGACTATACATGAGAGCACAAGGAAGATCACNCCCGAACCGGTGTTGCCGATNCCAAAGAAGCCGAATCTGAACACCCACGCGAACATAGCAAGGAGCATAACNCCCTTTATGCCGAAGCGTTTCAGACATACGGGAATNAGCAGGATGCAGAGGGCTTCGCTGGCTTGCGANACGGCGGTCAAGGCCGTCGCGTTACGTGCNGCCCAGTCATTGGCATATTCCGCCACATTCTGGAAGGAATTGATGAAGAGGGTGCCGTAGCTGTTGGTGATCTGAAGGCAGACGCCCAAGAGGAAGGAGAAGATGAAGAATGTGGCCATCATCGGGTTCTTGAAGAGCTTGAAGGCATTCAGTCCGAGGGTCTNGGAAAGNGAGNTGGTTTTGGCGTTATTCACCGGACACGGCGGCATCGTGACTGCATAGCACATCAGTATGAGCGACATGAACCCCGACGTGATGAACTGCATATAGGAGCTCTGGAAATTGGTGAAGTTGACAAGCAGCTCGGCGAANATGAAGCCGACTGTTCCCCATACGCGGATCGGCGGGAAATGCTTCACAGTGTCGAGGCCGGCCTTGTTCAGGGCATTGAAGGCTACTGAATTTCCCAATCCTATGGTGGGCATATAGAAGGCCACGGAGAGTGCGTAAAGCGAAAAGAGAACCCCAAACTCCGGTGTCCCGGCGCTCATGCAGTAGAATCCGGCAAGAAGCATGAAAAATCCGGCGAGCCCATGACANCCGGCAAGCATTTTCTGNGCCGGAATCCATTTNTCGGCCGCGATTCCCACAAGCGCGGGCATGAACAGGGAGACTATACCCTGAATCGTATAGAACCAGAAGATTTTGGGTCCGAGACCCACNCTGCCCAGATAAATACCCATCGAGACAAGATAACTTCCCCAGACGGCAAATTCCAGGAAGTTCATTATTATCAGTTTCGCCTTGATGCCGTTTGCATTTCCCATGATGATGCTATTGTTTCAGGTTTTGTTAAAGATTAGATCCCTGCCCGTGGCCGCTTTAGGAAGCACCATTTAAAGCAGTTTATAAAGTCTACGACAAATTTAACAAATTATTCAAAATCCACAAAACCTTTTTAAGGGAAATGCACCCTATCTTAGAGTGTGTCTGCTCTTGGCCCCNTGATTTAACATTTCCTGCCGNATGNAGGCCTAACCGAANTGGGAGGCATATTCTATCAGAGCATCGCGGTCGGGAATCATGATGCTGTCGCCAGCGTTATCCACAAGTCCATGCATCTTCATAACCTCGATATCCGAATCCACGCTGTCTCTCCCGTAGATATCCTCAAGGGCCTGCAATCCGTCGATATGGATATTGCAGCTTTTCCGGGATGTGAAGAATACAAGCCATTCCGCCAAAAGCCTCGATAGATCGAGTCTCACAAGAGACGAGATGATCTGCGATGCCCGCTGGATATGAAGGGAGAGGATGTTGACGAAATTCATTATGTAGATGTTGTCCGTTTTAAGAAGGGTCACATATTTCTTCTTGCTGAACTCCATTATGCTGACATTATCCAGCGCCTCGATTGTGAAGTCATAATGGGGGTGCATTCCGAAAAGTCGCGCCGGAGCTATCGCCTCCTGACCTTCGAATTCAGACACAANGGCAACACGCCCGGAGAGAACCTTGTTGGTCACCCGTATGCGGCCCGACAGAAGAAATTTCAATGATGTGACAGGCTCCCCGGCCTCTACAATCCGATCCCCTGCCGAGAACCGGAGAAACTCTATGCTTGTCTTCTCAAGAAAGGAGGAGACATGGTCGGTCCCCACACCCTGAAATAGAGGCAGGGTCATGATGGTCTCATACATTGTCTTTGTGCCCATAGTAATCTGACATTAGTAATTCCACAGAGTTCTCATGCGTGTGATAATTGGATGAAAATTCTCGTGTGTCTCGTAAGTATATTTCTATCTTGGAATGAAAAAAGGTGAACCAAGCAGTTCACCTTTAGTAGCGGGATCGAGAATTGAACTCGAGACCTCCGGGTTATGAATCCGACGCTCTAACCAACTGAGCTATCCCGCCGTGAGAATTGTTTTCCCGTTTGCGAGTGCAAAGTTAGATATATTTTTTGAATTAACCAAACGTTTCTTCAATTTTTTTTGGTAATTTTGTAAAAAATTTTTCTCTCACATCCTCTTTTCTCTTTAATTTCAATTTTAAAACAATGAAATCCAAACCGATACTCTCCGGAATATTTTTTATCGCTTTTTCAATGGCTTCGATATTTTTTTCCGGATGCTCCACAGGAATCGAAGGAACAAAGACCATCACATATTCCAAAAGCGAGAAAAAGGTACTGACCCCAACGCAGGAGGAGAAAATTGTGGCCGACATCTCCCCCTCCCCTCTCAAGGATTGGAAGACGGGGCGACGCTTCCTTGTGTCCGACGACAGGGCNGCCCTGATCTTTGAATCTCTTCCTCCGGGAACCTCCCTGAAGGGCCGCGAGCTTCTCTATGAAGGGTATGAGGAGAGAATGACGCCGGGCGGAAAGAAATCGCTTGTGATTATATTTGGGGATGGCTCGCGCTCATACTCCTACCCTACCGGAAAGTTAACCGAGGAGGGACTCGCTTCTGTCACCTCCCTCGATATCCCTATGCTGGTCGATCTGGAGACGGTCGCAATCTATAAGCAACGCCTCGAAGGGTTAAAGGCTTGGACTCGTTCAACCCTGCGTTATGATGAGAATGGAGAGAAACGAAGCGGTCGACGCTTTGTTCCGGTGACGATAAAGGCTGTGTCGCCGGGCGANATCCTCTTCTTGATTCATCTCGAAATCGAGGAGGAGAATGGCGAGAGNAGCNTGATATATATGAATCCCTCGCATCGCGGACTGGAGAGCCGCACTTTCTCCGACCTTTTCTTCCTTTCCGATCCTAAGCTGAAGCATCCCGGNATAGCTCCCGATGTGTGGGATCTTATATGTCAGGGAAAGGTGAAAACGGGCATGACCAAGGAGGAATGCAAGCTGGCGCTCGGTAATCCCGATGATGTGGCTTCCGGNCACGACTGGAACCAGACNGTCGATATATGGAATTATCGGGATGGTGTGTTCCTCCAGTTTCAGGATGGACTCCTCACTAAATTCAGAATATAACTCCCCTCCTCTAAAATTCAGAATATAATAATCTCATGGCTATGACTGAAGAGAATGCAGATATGACGATGGCTCCGGGAGCCTTCAAGATAGAAGAGAATAAGGATATAACGTCGTTCACGACATTCGGCATACCGGTGNGCGCACGCTGGTTTGCTGAATACCGGTCCGAACGGGAACTNTTGAAGATCAGCCGCTCGGAGGAGTATCTTAATAATCAGGTGCTCCATATCGGCGGAGGCAGCAACCTCCTTTTCCTTGCGGATTTCGACGGATTGGTGCTTCATAATGCTATGACCGATATCCGGAGATATGACAAGAATGATGAGGAATGTTTCATCATCGCTCAAGCCGGGGCCAAATGGACCGACCTCGTGGAGTTTGCTCTCTCCAACAACCTTGCGGGNCTGGAGAATCTTGCCGGTATCCCCGGTGAGGTCGGGGCGTCGGCTGTGCAGAATGTCGGGGCTTATGGTGTGGAGGCAAAGGATGTGATTCACGCCGTCATATGTTTTGACACCGTCACTCGCCAGACCATACGCTTCTCCAACAAGGAATGTCGTTTCGGCTATCGCGATTCAATCTTCAAGAATGAATGGAAGGGTCGCTATTTTGTNCTGTCGGTTTCTTTCAAGGTGATTCCGGGAGGGCTGCCTAAGACTCTCCATTACAAACCGCTCGACNCTCTGGAGGATCGGCTGGGGCATTACCCCTCGATANGTGAAGTGGCGGAAGAGGTGACGCGCACCCGTGATTCGAAGCTGCCGGATCCGATGGTGTTGGGCAGCGCGGGAAGCTTCTTCAAGAATCCGGAGGTAAGGGAGCGGTATTGGCAGGAGCTTGAGGCCCTTTCGGGTGAGAGCATCCCGGCTCATCCGCTGCCGAAGAGGAATCCGGAGGATCCTTCTGAAGTGCAGAAAGTGAAGCTCTCGGCTGCCTGGCTTATCGACCATGCCGGATTGAAGGGACTCCGGATTGGCGGGGCTAAGGTATATGAGAAGCAACCTTTGGTGATCGTCAACGAGGGGAACGCNACGGGTGAGGATGTCCGCCGGCTGGCGGATACGATAATCCGCGAGGTGAAACGCAAATTCTATATCGACCTCTTTCCGGAGGTAAATTATATTGATACGCGCATCCATGTCACCGTGCTTGGAAGCGGAACCTCTAAGGGGATTCCGGAAGTGGGATGTCTTTGCGATGTATGCCGTTCTGAGGATCCTCACGACAAACGTCTAAGGGCTTCCATCCTCATCGAGACGGNNGGAATACGACTTCTTGTGGATCCGGGCCCTGATTTCCGACAGCAGGCCATAAATGCCGGGCTGATGGATGTTGATGCCGTGCTCGTGACGCATCATCATTACGACCATGTCGGGGGGTTCGACGATCTCCGCCCCTTCTGCGCCCAGAAGAATATCCCGGTATATGTAAGTGCGCCGGTGGCAGTGAATCTCCGGAAGCATCTCGATTATGTATTCCGTGCCGACAGATACCCCGGTGTGCCCGCGCTCGACCTGAATGAGATCGACAATCATCCTTTCTATGTGAAGGGAGTGAAGATTACNCCGGTGGAAGTGAATCATGGCAATCTCCCTATCTTCGGCTATCGTATCGGGGATTTTGCATATATCACAGATGCCAAGACTATCTCCGACCGCGAGATGGAGAAGCTCTACGGACTGAAGGCGCTCATCATAAATATCCTTCGCGACCGTCCCCATTTCGCACACCTTGATGTGAAGGAGGCCTTGGAAATCATTCGGGAAGTGGATCCCAAGCAAGTATGGATCACCCACATGTCACACGAGATCGGACGCCATGTGGATATTCCGGCGAAGCATTCCCTCCCCGATAATGTCCGTCCGGCCTATGATGGCTTGAAATTCACCGTGGAATAAATCTAAAGACCCCAATATCTGAAATCTAAAATCTGAAATCTAAAAAAATGAGCGACCCGGATAAGGCCGCTCATTTTATATTCTCATGTTTTTATTTCTGAATCACTTGACGTGATTAAAGCACCTCCACTTTTAGTTTGGAATATGCTCTCTCAGCTTTCGCCTTGGCTTCCTCCACGGAATCGGCTGTGGCGAGGATCACTCCCATGCGGCGGTGTCCCTTCACTTCNGGTTTGCCGAAAATGCGCATATCGGTGCCCGGCTCTGCCAATACCTCCTCAAGATTGTCGAAGATCACCTTGTCGCTGTTCCCTTCCACCACTACCGCTCTCGATGCCGACGGGCCGAAGAAACGGATCTCAGGGATGGGAAGGCCGAGAAGAGCACGGACATGGAGCGCAAATTCACTCTTGTCCTGTGAAATCATGGTGACCATTCCGGTGTCGTGCGGNCGCGGTGACACCTCACTGAAGATAACTTCGTCATCTTTTACGAATAGCTCAACGCCGAAGATGCCGTAGCCGCCGAGNGCGTCGGTGACTTTGCGNGCTATCTCGCGTGCCTGCTCGATGGCTTTATCCGACATTGGCTGGGGCTGCCAGGAATAGCGGTAGTCGCCGTCGACCTGAATATGCCCGATGGGTTCGCAGAAGACTGTGCCGTTGACGTTTCTGACCGTGAGAAGGGTGATCTCATAATCGAAATCCACGAAGCCTTCTACAATCACACGCCCTGCTCCGGCGCGGCCTCCCTCCTGGGCTATCTTCCAGGATTTCTCGATATCCTCCGGAGTCTTTATCACGCTNTGGCCATGGCCGGAGCTGCTCATGATGGGTTTCACCACGCAGGGGATACCGACGGTCTCCACTGCCTCCTTGAATTCTTCAAAGGTGGAAGCAAACTTATAGGGGGAGGTCTTTATATTCAGATCCTCGGCGGCAAGACGGCGGATACCCTCGCGGTTCATCGTGAGCCACGCGGCATTGGCCGTGGGTGTCACGTTATATCCCTCCTTCTCAAGCTCTACGAGCACGGGAGTGGCAATTGCCTCCACTTCCGGGATGATATGGTCGGGCTNCTCCTCCTCGATCACCTTGCGCAGCGCATCGGCATCAAGCATATTGAACACGCGGCGACGATGGGCCACCTGCATGGCGGGAGCATTATCGTAGCGGTCGCAGGCCACAACCTCCACGCCGAGGCGCATAAGCTCAAGCGCAACCTCTTTTCCCAATTCCCCGCTCCCCAAGAGAAGAGCTTTCCTCCCCACGGGAGTCATTACTGATCCAATTTTTGCCATAAATGTCTTGTATCTTGTTTATTTTTTTGTAGCTGATTACATTAGTCCGTCTGTTTCAACTTCATCGAGAACCTTGATGTTGGGCTCCTCAAGTCCGTAATGCTTCTTGGCATCTATTCCCTTCAGCCAGAGAGCGAAGATGAGGGCTGCCACGCCTAAGCCGACAAAGACTGTCATGGTGATGGTGTAGTTATAGTCGAGAGGATTGGAAACACCCTGGTTGCTGCTTTCCAACACGGAACCTATACCCTTTCTGAATCCGTAAAGACCNATNTTCTGAATCCAGAATATCACTGCGTAGGCCGATCCAAGGAGCTTGGGCTGTATAAGCTTGGGAACTGAAGGCCAGAGAGAGGCCGGAACGAGTGCGAAGCTGATGCCGAGAAGAATGATGGCGGCGTAGGCGATGATGAAGCCTGTAATCTCTCCTTTGAAGGTGGGAAGGATATAGGCGAAAGTGGAGTGACAGAGTATCATGAGCAGCGAACCGAAGATAAGCATTGTGGCGCCTTTACCTTTGCGGTCGAGATAATTGCCGAGAAGCGGGGTGATGGCNGCAGCTCCGATGGGGAATACAAAGAAGATGAGACCCGCTTCGCGCTCGGTGATGCCGAGGTTACATTGAAGCATCAGCCCTGCATAGTTCTGGAAGGGGAAGATAGCTGAATAATAGAGCACGCATAGAAGCGATACAATCCAGAACACCTGCGAGGAGAAGATATATTTAAGGTCGGAAATCTTGAAGGGNTCGTCGGCGACTTCGCCGTTGGTTCCTTTCTCAAGTTCGAGCTTCTTATCCATGAAGGCATAGCTGATGAAGCAGATGAGNCCGATGCAGACAAGCAGACACGCGAAGGCCACGGGGCGCGCCACGTCGATCACNCCNCCGAGCTGAACNATCCAGGGAGAACCGAAGAACACAACAGCCACACCCAGACGGGCTATAGCCATCTCCACACCCATGGCAAGGGCCATCTCTTTNCCTTCGAACCATTTTACGATTCCGCGCGATACCGTGATACCGGCCATCTCGATTCCGCAACCGAAGATCATGAAGCCGATGGTGGCAAGCTTGGCTGAAGCCGGCATTCCGTCGACCCAGGGAGTGATGTTCCACCATGCATCGGGGATATTGAGGATGCCGTCAAACCAGCGGGCAAGNCCCGATTGTGCGAAGGCATCGGTCATGGCATACCANTTGATGCCGCCGCCCACAACCATAACNGCTCCGGAGAGGATTGCTGTGAAACGTACACCCATTTTATCGAGGATGATACCGGCGAAGATGAGGAAGAATACGAATACATTAAGGAACGTCTCGGATCCGAAGAAGTTACCCCACGTCTGGGGGTCCCACCCTTTCTCGGTTTGAACGTAGCTCTGGAGCGGAGAGAGCACGTCTACGAAGATGTAGCCGAAGAACATGGCCACTGCAAGAAGGAAGAGCGCTGTCCATCGTGCCCACTTCTTGTCATTTAAGAATTCTTTTACTTGTTCTGACATTGGTTGTTATATTTTGTTGTTTTTGCTTTACGGTGGTTCCTCCCCGGAGCCTTTTACTNCTCCTTTATAGCGGTTTGGTCGTTCAGTATGCAAATTTAATCTTTTTTTTCTATTTATTCAATATTTTAAAAAAAATGACCTGCCTCCCGGGTAAACGGAGGCAGGTCGAGGGATTTATATAATAAAACTAATGTTGGGTGTGTGCATCACTCAGCCATCACTTTCATGCTCTTACCGTTACGGCGGATGATGTAGATGTTGCCTGATTCCGGAGCCGATACCCTCACGCCCTGAAGAGTGTAGATCTCTATGTCGGAATCATTCTCCACTGCCGACTGAATCTCGTTGATGTCGGTGGTGACGTAATATGGAAGTTCTGCTGCGGGGGTGGTGTCGCGCTCCGGCTCGGCGAAGTAGCCGTTGTTATATTCGCCGAATTCGCGTGCCATCCATTCGGTCTTGGCGCGGAGTTTACCCTTCACATCCGACAGACGGCTATCCATGTCGCGGTTGTCCACCACTGAGGTGCCGTTCATGGGTGTGGGCTGATTGTTCCAGCGACGGTAGTCGGCCTCGGCGGCCGCCTTGATATGTTCGCTGTATTCATTAAGGTCATCCTCAATGCCATCATATTTCTGAGACATGAACCATTTCCATGTCTCGCGCACCTTGTCCATGAATTTTCCGTTCAATCTCATCGAGGCAATCCAAGTGTTGCCATATATTCCGGCCTCTGTAAAATAGTTGTCGGTCGGGCCTGCGAAGGCGTTGCCGCAATCCCAGAGCGGAGAGAAATGCCATTTCTGATTCTCCCCTCTGTCGCGGAAGAGATAGGTGGANCCGTGATAGGCTTCATAATGCGAAATAATCTCTTCCACTATATAATAGCGCGCGGCATCATCGAGATCCATGTAGCTCCACAGAACATCGGAATTATTGCCGACCGCATCGTTCATGGCTGTGAACTGGTCGGTGACGAACATTCGCTGCAGGTCGGAATATTCCTCCGGAGTGTCGAAGGTGATGCGTAGCATATCCTTGAATCCACCTGCCTGACCCTTCTCCTCCATGCGGATCTGATTATCCTCATCGTAGTTGTCAAGTTCCACAAGGTAACCGCCGGTGACGATTGAGGGATCGTTCACGTTGTCGCCCAACTCTGTGATGTTCACTCTCTNCTCTTCCACACGGATGGATTCTGTGAGGAAATAGAGACCGCGGTAGTCGCCGTTGATCACGACCTCCACCGGCTGCTGCCAGGGTGTCCAGGGAAGTCCTATGCGTTTGCCGAGGTTGAAGCCGGTGAAGTTGCGCATATATCCGAAGAAATCATCGGCATGGGCGAGAATGGCGAAATGCTTGCTCTTGCTCAAGCCGAGCAGCGACTGTTTCTTTCCGAGTTTGAGNTTGAAGGGTTTCTTGGAGAANCCGATACGTGTCCAGTTGCCACGCGCCTTGATTTCGAGGGGCAGCGGCTCCTCTTCNCTTCCGACGGATTCAGCGCCAAGATCCTCAAGCCATTTGCACCCGTTAAGGTCGAGCCAATAAACGCCGCTGAAATAATTCTTATGCGAAAGGTCTTTGTCGATTATCTCATTATTGAGATAGCCCTCGTCATCATATACATTTATGTGGAGCACAGGCAGAGTGCCTGATGTCATATCCTCATACACAGGATCCTCCGGATCTTCGCCACCGATGGAGAAGGCGATGGTGGTATAGCGGTTGCTGGAGGGATTATAGGTAAATTCGATGGTGACGTCGGTAAGGGAGTGGGCAGTGAAATTTCCGCCGCTGTAAGCTCCCTCCATCTTTATGGATCCATAGATATGGGGATCAGTGCCGGGTTTTGCGCCATATTCCACACCCCATTCAGAATCGGAAATCTTGAATTCTCCGTTCAGGGAATTGAGGTGGAGGGTATAGACGTTATTGTGACAATCAAACTTGTATTGATCCTGACACATCCATCCGTTTTCCTCGCCGCGCAGGTAGAGTTCGGGGTTCGAATCCTGTGAAGCGTATGCTTTCAAGGAGGGAAAGACCACACTTGCCATAAGGATGACAAATGCAAATAGATGAAAAGTTTTTCGCATGGTTTTATAATTGTTAAGCCTAAAAAAATTCCTATCGTTCCAGATAACTATTCCGTCACAGTCGCAATTCAAGTAATGGCTATCCTTACATTCCAATATTCCTTACATTCCAATATAAGGATAATACTTCAATAAGAATATATGGCAGACGCACCACGGCGCGTCGCTACTCATAGCTTTCGTAGAATCGTTAACCATTCCGGATTTTCATCAAAAATGGATATTTTTTGCAAAAATAATAAATATTCGGAAATACTTCAATAAAATCATAAAAATAATTTTCCCGCCTCCTTCTAAAGACGGGAAATTTAGAAAAAATTCATCCTGTCAGTTGCTGTTTTCCACCCATTCGGATGCGTTCAGAAGGGGGTATCATCATCCTCTTTTAATGGGGCGTAGACCGAAGTTTCGGTTTCTTTTCCGTCGGCAACGGGGCTGCTCCCGGAGATCGGGTAGAAAAGTGTGGTCTCAGCTCTGAAACCGCATATAAATTCCCCTACACCGATATTGCGCCCTTTGGTTATCTTTATCAAGGCCTTGCCAGAAGGATCTACATTTTGATAGGGAGCCGGAAAACTCCGACCGCCATGAGGCCGATAGATAAGTATGACCACATCGGCTGCCTCTTCGATCTGCCCGGAGTCGCGAAGCTGCGACATAACCGGAACATGGTTGCTCCTCTCCCCTCTCGAAAGCTGCGAGATGCCGATGATCCAGATGCCGAGTTCCTTGGCAAGATTCTTGAGGTCGCGAGCTATCTTGGCAACTTCCTGCTCGCGACTCAATCCTCGTTCATCGCTGCGAACAAGCTGTATGTAATCCACCACCGCCCCGCCGATGTCATGCTTCATCTTCAGCCGACGGATGGAGCTGATGATCGACGCAAGGGATGATGTGCTGGAGCTGTCTACGAGAAGATTATTCAGACCTATAGCCTCCATAGCGCCATCTATGCGGTAGATATCATGAATATCAAGACGCCCGAAGCTAATCTCGCGTGCATTTATCCCTGTCTCCATCGATGCGATGCGCGCCGTCAGCTGCTTGCGCGTCATCTCCATCGAATAAAAGGCCACGCGCTCCCCGTGCTTTATGGCCGAAAGGGTCATGGCTGTGGCAAGGGATGTCTTACCCTGCGAAGTGTCGGCCCCTATCACAATGAGGTCGCCCCCTATCAGACCCCCATTGACATCGAATTGCCGGAAGCCCGTCGGTGTGCCTGCAATCTGACCCGGTTCGCGGTCTCGGTTGATAAGCATATCCTCCTGAAGTTCCAGATAAGTACGGTCGAGACTTACCACCCCGGATGAAACACCCTCGAAAAGTGAGTCGATGGCTCCNTTTGCTTCGTTGTGCACTCCCTCCAGTTCAAGACTCTCATTGCCGCTCTCCTGCATGAGGCGAAGCGCAATGTCGCGAAGCCGACGACGATAGGAAAGTTCCTTGAGACGGTAGGCTCGCAGTGTGATGTCGTAGGGATGGGCATTGGAACGACATAGTTCGGCAAGCTCCCTTAGCGTCACTCCCGAANCCATCTTCCTCAGCTCTGCATTCACCGANACCAGGTCGGGTGTATCCCCCGAAGCATAGACCGACTTTACTGCCCGGTAAATATCTCGGTTACTGCCGGAATAAAAACATTCCTCGTCAAGTATTGCATCGCTCTCTGCAAGGCAATGATAATCGGTCATCATTCCGAGTATCACCATCTGCTCGCATTCAATATCCATGATCGGACTCATTATCTCCATTTCGCTCATCTCCTTCAGCTTCCCCATCTTCTTTAGTTTGCTCGTTTCCTGCAGTTTACCCATCTCTTTCAGTTTAATCGTTTCCTTCAGTTTACCCATCTCTTTCAGTTTGCCATTATTCCCTGTCATTATTCGCCCATTTAAAATTATTTTCTTTCATAATTTATCCATTTAAAGATCAGACGATAAAGAGAATAGTACTTTTTAATCATCTCCCTACGCTCATTGATGGCGATCACTGTCTGCATCAGACGCTGCGGCCCAAGATGATTCCGGAGCTTGATAAATTCCTCCTCCCTGAGGGGCATCAGATTAAGGGAGACATTAAAACATTTATCGTAGACCCATTGGCAGTAAATCTTGAATCTTTCATCCTTCGCGGAGTCTTTGTATTGCATAAGCTGCTGTATGGGGGTGCTGACACTGAAATATCGGAAACTCCTCGTGAAGTAACCCTTGAAATCATTGAGGGTGCCAACCTCAGACAATCGCGAATTGGCGATGACATGGTCACGGAAGGAAGCCAGATATGGCTGCACACTCTCGATTGAGAATTTCTTGCATACGGATTGCTCCCANATGCGGCATTTCCCGTCGAGCACTTCCTGCAGCAGCGAATCGAAATGCTTGAGGCTTTTTATTTCTTTCTCTTTTTCTTCTCCTTCTCCCCGTAAGGGGGGATTATAGGGGGGTGTAGTTAGGGGTGCGGGGGAAGAAGAGGGGGGAAGCGTTATGTCTATTTTTGNGTTTATTTNTGNGTTTATTTCTGTGTNTATTTCTGTGTTTATTTCTGTGTGTACTTTTNNGTTTTCTTTTTCATTTGAATTGTNCCCCTCGGTTATCTCCCCCTTCATCTTCGGATCTGCTGCTACGCTTATCCCCGACTTCTCCTCCGTATCGGCAGTAATCCCTTTCCCCCTCTTCTTCTCAGGATCGGCAGCAACGCCTATCCCCGACTTCTCCTCCGTATCGGCAGTAATCCCTTTCCCCCTCTTCTTCTCAGGATCGGCAGNAACCCTTATCCCCCTCTTTTTCTCCGGAGTGACTGTCGCGTTAACTTCCGAGATAATTTCTGAGTTTCTTTCAGGGATTGCTTCATTAATTATCTGATTATCCATTTGATACTCAGAATTGAGTTGACAAGCAGCCGGCGAGATCGACCGCTTACATGAAGAGGATTCTTGGTCCGAAAGCTGANAGACTATATAGAGAGCCGTGGCGTTACGCTGTCCCACTTTGAAATCTATCAGGGCACGTTCCCGAAGGCGTTCCCTTGCCTCGGCAATCGACTTACGGGATATCTGGAGCGAATGCTCCATCTTGGATGTGGAGATAGCCACAGGATTCCGCCAGCCCTGAAGCTGACACTGATAGACGATGAAGAGATACATCTTCATCTCTACTTTCCCAAAAGGAACACGGTAGTTTTCCTCCCAGAAGGAGGCCATTAGATGGTTATAGTTCATAATCCTTTAAGTATAAGTTTTTTGACAAGTCTTTAATAGTGAAACGTAAGCATTAAATAGCATCGCTTATTATTCATATTGCAAAACTAAGAATTATTTTTGAATATGCCAAATAATAAATAAAGATTTTCTAACATTCTCTCTTCATTTCCAATTTTGATACCCCTGTAGGGACGCACCCCGGTGCGTCCTTCTAAAAATTATTTCGCAATCATTTTATGGAAGCATGTAGGACGCACCGGGGTGCGTCCCTACATTAAAAAATGAAAACTCTTGCAAATATCATCCGGTTTTATTAACTTTACGCTGAATAGAATAATCCCCTCAATACCATGGTAAATAGACAGACGCCGGTAATCGAAACCGAATTCATAAACCTTCAGTCAGACTATGGATTCAAGCGTGCTTTCGGCACCCCGCAGTTCCAGAACAATGTGATACAGCTGCTGGAGGCTGCCCTCGGAGACGACATAAGGGTCACAAGGATAGTTCTTCAGGAAGACGGGGGACAAAGGAGGGAGAACCGCGAGGTGGAGTATCACGACAAGGAGGTGCTACCGGCCGAGGAGGATGGAAAGCGCATAGTCTATGATGTGCATCACCGACTTTGATTTCCCTCACCTTACGCCTCGTCTGATACAGGAATTCGAATGGAGGGAGAAGGAAACCGGGGAGTCGCTGACCAGGAAACAGCGTATGCTGTTCTATTCCTTGAAGCAGGTGCCGGGAGAATGGGAGGGGTGCGATACGGAGTTGCAAAGAAGTTTATACCTGATAAAGAATATGGATAAGATGGACAAGAATTCGAAGGCATACAATGATGGCAGATACAGGGATCTTTTCGATTCCGCCGAGAGCGTGCACATCTCGGCCGAGGATGTGGTGACATACAGCCAGTCTCTGGCTCATCTACGCGAATACCAGTCGGTACTCGATTTCCGCTATGAGGAAGGCAAAGAGGAAGGTATGGCTATCGGTGAAGAACGGGGCAGAGAATCCGAGAAGGAGAATATGGCACGTAAGATGTTGGCGGCCGATATCGAGATTGACTTCATCTCTCAGATCACAGGTATTCCATTGGATAGGTTGAGGGAGATGCAGGGCAATAGTTAAAGTGAAGATGGGAGGAATAACTTTGGAAAAAATAGGAGCAATTACTGAAAATATAGCGGAACTATATGGGAAATGAAATATTTTTTTGAAAATATTTGGTGGAATAAAAAATTATTCGTAACTTTGCAGAGCAAAAGGGGAAAAGCCCTTAGCAATAACCGAAGAATGGTCGATTAGTGTAGCGGTTAGCACGCCACCCTCTCACGGTGGAGACTCGGGTTCGAGTCCCGGATCGACTACAACCATATTTACAAAGGAATTACATAAATCAATGGTCGATTAGTGTAGCGGTTAGCACGCCACCCTCTCACGGTGGAGACTCGGGTTCGAGTCCCGGATCGACTACAAAAGGAAGCTATCTGTGAAGACAGCTTCTTTTTTTGTTTTACCCCTCTATCGTGGAAACTATGCATACAACAGATACGGAGGACACACAGGGGATACGAGAGGTTAGATCGGGAGGACGCACAGGGGGATATGAGAGGTCAGATCGGGAGGACGCACTGAGGGATACGAGAGGTCAGATCGGGAGGACACACCGATTGACACGAGAGGTTAGATCGGGAGGACGCACCGGGGTGCGTCCCTACGGAGTCAAATAGGAGCGTGGAATATGAGAATGGTGAGGTATCGGAACGATGGATATGAAAATGGTGGAGAGTTTGGGCAGGGATGATGGAGCCTGGCGAACAATAAAAAATCCACCGATTCCTGCGAATCGGCGGATTTTTATAGCGAATGTAAGAAAATTCTTACTCTGCTGCGGGAGCATCTTCAGCCACCTCTGCCTCAAGAGCCTCCTTAGCGGCAGCTTCCTCAGCTGCAAGCTTCTCAGCTTTCTTCTTGGCGACAGCCTCACCCTTGATACGGTTCTTCTCCTTCTCAGCTTCGAGACGAGCCTTAGCATCCTCGGCAGCCTTTGCGCTCTTCTTAGCGAGAACGGCATCAGCCTCTTTAGTGCGGTCGGCTTTCCAAGCATCGAAACGACGCTTTGCCTCTTCCTCGTTGAAGGCGCCTTTCTTAACACCACCATTGAGGTGCTTCATAAGCATTACACCCTCCTTGGAGAGGATATTGCGAACTGTGTCGGTAGGGATTGCACCCACTTCTACCCAATACAAAGCACGGTCGAAGTCTAAACTTATTGTAGCAGGATTAGTGTTCGGATTATATGAACCTATCCTTTCAATAAATCTACCATCTCGTGGTGCCCTGCTATCGGCGACTACAATAGGATAAAAAGCGTAGCCTTTGCGGCCATGACGCTGTAATCTGATTTTTGTTGCCATAAACTTGCCGTTAT
>JAAVDD010000025.1 GCA_014801985.1 Bacteroides sp. | reverse complement strand
CGCATCGGTTATTGAGTTTTGTTTGGCGACAGCAAAGTAACCGAAAAGGGGCGAATCCTGCAAATGGAATCGCCCCTAATTTTTTACGCCTCAAAAATTTTTATCGGACAGCAATAATTTACTATAGACTTCTGAAAAGAAGGATTTGTGACACCTGTCAATGATTTTCCCCATAAAACAAAACTTGCTGCTCAAAGCTTCCCTGCAATAACACTATTTTAGCCAATATTCGGCTCCGATTGAGAATGTGCGATGTTTACTGTCACCATACAGGGTAAAATTTGTCAAGGCCAAGTCATACCCCATCTTTATACCGATGTGTCTATATTTCAGATTGACACAGAGGGCTATTCCCAGATCACTTCTATTGCATGGTCGGTAGGGAATGGCACTGTCTTCGGAAAATGTGGAGACACGTGCGTGATAGGGCTGTTCGAAGCTGTTGATTCCTGTCACAAAAGAGTGGCCACCCACCCCCACGGCCCAATAGGCCCCTGCTTGGGCTGCCACAGAGAAATCACTACAAATCCTTATCCTGTAACCTACCATTATCGGCACACGTAGATAATCCATTTCGGGAAAGTCAATTCGGCTGACATTCAATCCCAAGATTCTGTCGCCGGATATCTCTCCCCCCTTTCTTTGGAAATATAGGCCTGATTCAAGGATAAGATTGTTGCTGAAACTATAGTCTACCAGTGCACCGACCTGAAAGCCGTTTTTTCCGGAGGCCTTATATTCCTTAGTTGACAGGATATTGTAGAGATACCCGGCGTCAACGCCAAAGTTCCAAGTCTGTGCACATAGCCCGCTACATCCCAATATCCCTACTATTATAGCTATTAAATCTCTCATTTTTTGTTCACTGGATTATTTATATCTAAACTCCCCCTACAAGAAATATTTCACACCCACCCTTACCACATTCGGATAGCATGGGGATGGCAGATTGAGGCTATTTCGCCTCAGAAGGTTAATTGTGCCGAACCATCCTGTCACATCCACCTCATATCTGCCGAACTTCATGGCGCAGCCGAATCCCCATGAGAGATTGAAAGGTTTCCATAGAGGCTCCTCAGCGTGAGAGACTGTTGCGGTGGATTGCAGATGGTTACGTAAGGAGTATGATAGGTCTATGCCGGCTATTGGTCCGATCCCCATTTCTTCCGTTGCATCGAAGATATAGCCGGCTGTTACAGGAAGGCTGAGAGACCATCTGTCAAGATTGACCTTAAAGGATTGAGAAGTGTGAACCGGCAAAGGGAGGCGGTCGAGGCCGATTGTAAAGGCAACTTCCGCCTCCCATCCTTTTGTCCATTTCAAAGCCATCACGCCTCCAAATCGACCGCCGTAACCAAGCAGTGTTTCCTGGCTTGTGTCGATCGACAGCCAGTCTCCCGGTATGTTTAAGTCAAATGCGGCAGTCAAGCCCCATTCAACCCTCATCACGTTCTGATTATCTTCCGGAAGTGTCTGGGCAACAGATACGAGAGGAGACATGAATAATATAAAGGTTGAAAAATGACGCATGGTAATTATGAGAATATAGATATTAAACGGTTTATTAAACCGTTTAATATCTATTAGGGACTTAATTTATCTCTTTATTACACCAGTAGTTGGCACTGTAGGCTGCTTGTCAGATGTGAGTTGCATAGATGCGAGAGGCTGCCGCCTGCATAGACGTTCCAATGGTTTTCAGCATTGGAGATGAGAGAGGATGTGAGAGCAACGAGGAGAGCGAAAATTTTGCCGGCTCTTTTCATAATTAAGATGTTATTATTCACTAAAAATGATCTGTCTCCCGGGACTACAAGTCCGGAAGACAGGCCGGATCCAAAGTATGAGGTGTGGTCTATAATAAACTCAATATACAGGGGATTTGTGACAGTTCCAAGAGATTTATTGGCTGATTACAGTTGTATTAAAGAATCTGTCGCGCAGTGTGGGAATCCAGATTGCGAATTGCTGACACATCACAGAGACAGCTGTCATGGCGGTCATCAGGGCTCCTGCCCACTTCCATTCCTCTGTTCCCTCAGCCATGGCCAAGGCGAGCAAAAAAATGGATAGATAAGGGAAGAGTTTAAAATTCAACCACTCCCATCGTTTACAGAACATTGTCGGGGATATCTGGACAATTTCTTTGGTGCTCTCACAAGTGAACTTCGCTATGGTCATGGTGTTCGTGGGAAATAGGGATAACCTGACAACAATCTCATTGCCGGGTTTGGCCTCTATTATACAACGGTTTTTGTTCCAGGGACAGCTGATATTCTCCCTCCCATTTTTCACCACCAATTTATTGAAGAGTCTGTTAACTCCTCGGTCAATTAGAATCTGCATTGGCTACATAATTTACAGGAACAGCATATGTCATTCCACATCATAAGCAAGAGCCGCTGCGGCGGATGCAATGACACCGGCTTCTGGCCCCAGCATTGTGCCAATTGCATCAGCCGCTGCCATTACACTGAGGAATTCCACGACGGATAGTTTTTGCTTAGTATTTTTGGAGGTGGTATCTAGCTTCTTTGTTTTCCCTGTCTCAGCGCGTGTATGAGTTTCATTATTGTTGTTTTCACACGCGCCCCAGAACTGTATGTTCTCAGAAGTACTCCAGTACGCCACTGACCCATACAATACTCCCAGTGTCTGTTCTATCGCGTCCTTATCTTCTGATGTCAGACCCTGATTGTCATAAGAGTTATTCACGGTATAAATGAGTTCTTGCATGTCCGCAATAACTTGTTGGTTATCGATTATCTGGTCTTCTGGCACGCTCTGGAGATAGTCTTTGATCTTAATCAGGGCCTCATTAAGGGCAGCCCCTGCATACGGATTGGAATTGTCAGCAAATGTGGAAACCTTATCACTTCTTACTTGCTCAATGGAAGGAAAAATTCCATTCAACACTTGTTGTTTCATGGAATGGATTTCAGTTAAGATTTTTTCTCCCTCTTTCTCTCCGCTTTGAAATCTTACATATTCCTGAAATACTGAGTCCAGATGTTCTGCTGTAAATGATACAGCAGATTGCTTGAGGTTTACTTTTAGATAGTCAAGGCCTTGGTTGTGGATGTTACCGTATTTAGCCAGATTGGATTCCGAAGTTTCCGAAGCTATCTGAATTTCTTCCTGCTCTTGATTTTCACATGAGCTAAGGATACCGATTGTGATGACAGTGAATAGTACTGTCAGAAGAAAAGCTAATTTTTTCATAAAATATTATTTTAAACATTATTCCACTTCTTTACGCCAGTGGATATTGCTCCTTTTTCCAGTTGGGTCTGGGGGCTATTATCGATAATATCTTTTTTGGTGGGGGAGAGGCAAGGAAATAGGATCAGAGTTCTACGAAGCCGATGTAGACGGCTTCTTCCGTTATCAGTCGGATTTCATATTCGCCTGAGAGGGAGAAGAGAGTCTGAATAAACTCTGGTTCCTCAGCGAAGGCACCCATGCAGAAACCTTCGGGCGTATAGATTTCAAAAGAGAGGATGTCGGAAGTCTCTACGCCGGGAATGCTCACACCATCGGCAGAGATACTACCGTAGAGAGGACGCTGATTTGAACGATGCCGGCCGGCCCTTACCTCCGGTTCTGGATTAGGGTCTGTTTCCGGAGAGTTAAATCTGAGGAGAGAAACATGGATTGTTAGACTATTGGAGACGTTGGCATAACACCATGCGGGCGCTATAATTACTCCTGTTGCAAAGAACAGGGAACAAAAGAATACTGATACTCTTGTCATATTTTCATTGTTGATTTTGGGTGCAAAGTTAGGTATAGTCAACCAAATAAGGGGCAGCTAAAAGTACGGAAAAAGTACGGATTTCAGAGTCAGTCCTGAAATCCGTACTTTTTCCGTACTTTTAGGGTTATTTTATTCCCTAATTTCTAAAAAGAGCTATTATAACCTTCGGATAATTGCATCCATATCCTTTGTAGACAGTGTCTCTCCGAATATTTTCATTGAGAGATTCGCTCTTCGAGACACGATGGCTCCCATTGATACACTGAATACTTTCATCATTTCAGCAGGACGAAATCCGCATTTCACCATCAGGGCAGTGTGTATATCCACCCTTGTCAGCCGCTGGCCCACCAACAATCGCAGATTGGAAATAAAGTCAGGCCATTTTTTGGAAACCTCTTTTTCAAGTTCTTTCCAAATTGGATCTGACGGCGGTATGGCATACTCATTCTCTATTTTCTTCCTTATCGTCAGGTAAGGATCCGATTCGGTAATTTCTCTGTCCACTTGATAGGGTTCTTTCTCTGCTTTCTCCACAAGGGATAACAATTCTTCTCGCATCTTTTGCCGAAGAGCCGCCACGTCCTCCTGTTCATTATTCTCATCTTCCTTGTAAGAATTTTTCTTTTCTGCAGGACACCCCTGATTTGTATACTGCGTGGTTTCTTTTGTCAGATTGGCTCCGGAAGTCTCGGTGGGTTCCGCCACTTCGAGGCGTGTTTTCAATGTTGCAAGATTCTTCAGGCGGTCTTTAAGCTCGTTTATCTCTTTCTGCTGCCTGTATTTTTTCCAGAGAAGCAAACTCACAATCATGGAGAACCCAAGGAGGATTCCTCCAATCACGTATAGCAGCGCCATATTACGTTCCTCGGTTTTGCGGCGCATTCTTTCATGAAGTGCGTAATTATACAAAGAAAGTTGCATAAGAGCGGCTTCATTACTGTTGTTGTTATAATATCTTTCCAATGAATGATGGTAATTGAGCAGGTAATTGCGTAGGGTATCCGCCTCCATTCCAACAATCAGGGAGTCTGAAAGAAGTATATGGAAGGCATTATGGCGATTGAGGGGACGGTTGCTGTCTATTATCTTTTTAAGCATAAAAAGCGCGGTGTCCTTCATTCCAGCCGCAAGATAAATTTCCGGTGCTATGACGTAGAGCTCGTCTCCCACCAATGAGTCTATGTTGACGGGCAGTCTCTTAATGTATTTCAATGCTTCCTCAATCTTGCCTTTCTTGTAAGCAGTGCGTGCAAGGTTCATATCATTGATTGTTGAGGAAATGGTATCTGTTTTTAGGATTAATGGCATAGCCCTATGGCTATATAGGTAGGCTCGGTCATACTCCTGCTGCCTGTTGGCAATGGAAGCGCCCATTTGCAGGTCATATAGCAGATTTAGACTATCTCCAAGAATGGAATCAATTCGGATTGCCTTATCAAGATGCTCCAGTGCGGCCTCATATAGCCTCAAGGAGTTGAGAAGATGTGCCGTCTGGGATAGAACCGTTCCATACAGCTTCTTATCCTTACTGCCGTCTCCCAGCTTATCCAGAGCATCGGTATAATGTCTTAGCGCCTCAGGATAGTCACCCATGTCGCTGTAGACACGGCCGCCGTAGTAGAGCACTTCGGTATACATCTCTCGGTGATGATTTTCGAAATAATCCTTCACTTCCAGATAGAGGGAATCATCCGTATGGGTTACAAACCCCTTGTCCGAAGCCTTTATGCTCAGGAAGGAGCGCAGTTGCTGTTCCGCGCCGTTGAGCGAGTAGGTGGACATGCTGTCGAGCGAGGCACGGATCTCCAGAGCCTCGCTGCGTGAGAGTTCCTTCGACTCAAGCCGCTGCGACAGCTTCTTCAGCTTGTGGTTACGTATAGGCGCATCGCATCCTGTGAGCATCGAAATGGAGAGGATTATGGCTCCTGTTATGATTGATAAAGGCTTACAAAGCCGGAAATTGATTGTCATAGTTTACAGGAAGACGGCTAAAGGTATCTTCTCGTGCAAAGGTAGCCAAAATATATGAGATGCATTATATCGGGAGGAAAATATTACAGAAAGCAGGTATGAAAAAGCCCCCTATTCCTAAGAACAGAGGGCATATAGTTTTATTCAGATCAGGAATTATTCCCACTCGATTGTTGCCGGTGGCTTGGAGGAGATGTCATAGACTACGCGGTTGATGCCGCGAACCTTGTTGATTATCTCGTTGCTCGTCTTGGCAAGGAATTCGTAAGGGAGATGCACCCAGTCGGCGGTCATACCGTCGGTGGAGATTACAGCACGGAGAGCCACACAGCTTTCGTATGTGCGCTCATCGCCCATCACACCTACGCTCTGCACCGGAAGGAGCATCACGCCTGCCTGCCATACCTGGTCGTAAAGGCCGGCTTCGCGAAGGCCGTTGATGAAGATAGCATCAGCTTCCTGAAGGATACGCACCTTCTCCGGAGTCACCTCACCGAGAATACGGATGCCGAGACCCGGACCCGGGAAGGGATGACGCCCTAAGAGACGCTGATCCATATCCATTGCCTTACCCACGCGACGCACTTCATCCTTGAAGAGGAGACGAAGCGGCTCAACAATCTTAAGGTTCATCTCCTTGGGGAGACCGCCCACGTTGTGATGGCTCTTTATTGTGGCCGAGGGACCTTTCACGGAACAGCTCTCGATCACGTCGGGATAGATTGTGCCCTGCGCAAGCCACTTGGCATTCTCGATCTTCTTTGCTTCTGCATTGAACACCTCCACGAAATCGCGGCCGATGATCTTACGCTTCTGTTCGGGATCTGTGACACCCTTCAGATCGTTATAGAAACGCTCGGAAGCGTCTATTCCGATCACGTTAAGCCCCATCCCTTTGTAAGACTCCAGAACGTCGTCAAATTCATTCTTACGCAGCAGACCGTTGTTTACGAAGATACACGTCAACTGGTCGCCGATAGCCTTATGGAGAAGCATGGCAGCCACCGAGGAATCCACACCACCGGAAAGTCCGAGAATCACACGCTCGTCGCCGATCTTCGCTTTCAAATCCTCTACGGTAGTCTCGATGAATGAAGCCGGGCTCCATGTGCCGGAGCAGCCGCAGATGCCGAGGACATAGTTGGCAAGAAGTTGTTTGCCGTCGGTGGAATGATACACTTCGGGGTGGAACTGAATACCCCAGGTCTGCTCCCCTTCTATATGATAGGCGGCATATTTAACATTCTCAGTCGAACCTATCACCTTATAGCTTTCAGGAAGACGGGTGATTGTGTCGCCGTGGCTCATCCATACCTGAGTGGGAGATGGAATCTCCTTCATCAAGGGATCGGCGGGATCCACCACGGTCAGCATCGCGCGACCATATTCGCGTGAGGGTGCGCCCTCCACCTCGCCGCCGTATTCATTGGCGAGGAGCTGTGCACCGTAGCAGACACCGAGCAAGGGGAGTTTACCCTTGATGGCACTCAGATCGGGCTTCGGAGCATCGACATCACGCACCGAGGAGGGGGATCCGGAAAGGATCACTCCCTTGGTGTCGGCATCCGGCTCCGGGAAATGATTGAAAGGATGGATCTCGCAATACACGTTGAGCTCGCGCACTCGGCGCGCGATGAGCTGCGTATACTGTGATCCGAAATCTATGATTAATATCTTTTCCATATCTGTTTATAGAGAAGTTTTAAGTTTTTAGGGTATCTGGATATAAGAATATATAGATAAAAGAATATATATATAATAACCTTATAACCAAGTAACCCTATAACCCCATAACCTCATAACCTCATTTACGCTTCGCGTCGTGAATAGTTGGGAGCCTCCTTGGTGATAGTCACGTCATGGGGATGGTTCTCAGTCACGCCCGCAGAGGTGATCTTAGTGAATTTCGCATTGTGCAGAGCCTCGATATCCTTAGCACCGCAGTAACCCATACCTGATCGTAGACCGCCTGTGAGCTGATATACGGTCTCACTGAGAGTCCCTTTATAGGGAACGCGGGCCACGATACCTTCCGGTACAAACTTGCTGGAATCCACTTTCTCACTCTGGAAATAGCGGTCTTTTGAACCGGCTTCCATCGCTTCAACGGAACCCATTCCACGGTAAGCCTTGAATTTACGACCGTTGTAGATGATAGTCTCGCCCGGAGATTCCTCCACGCCGGCGAACATTGAACCCATCATCACGCAGTCGCCACCGGCTGCGAGTGCTTTCACCACATCGCCTGAATAGCGGAGACCGCCATCGGCAATTACGGGCACACCATAGCCGTGTGCCACCTTCGCAACCTCGAAGATAGCGGATAGCTGGGGAACACCCACACCTGCCACGATACGTGTGGTGCAGATTGAGCCGGGGCCTATACCCACCTTCACGCCGTCGGCGCCAGCCTCTATAAGATGTTTGGCTGCCTCGCCTGTGGCGATATTGCCGACCACTACATCGAGCTGCGGATATGCCGCCTTTACCTTCTTTAAGGTGTTGGCCACATTTGCAGAATGGCCGTGGGCAGTGTCGATTACCACCGCATCCACATCAGCCTCCACAAGAGCCTTAACGCGGTCGAGAGTGTCGCTTGTCACGCCAACACCGGCTGCCACACGCAGACGTCCCTTGGCATCCTTGCAGGCAAGAGGATAATCCTGAACCTTGGTTATGTCGCGATAAGTGATGAGGCCGAGGAGGTGTCCTTCATCGTCTACCACGGGAAGCTTCTCAATCTTATTCTTGAGAAGAATATTGGCTGCCGAAGCGAGGTCGGTGCGGTTGGTGGTCACAAGATTCTCCTTGGTCATCACATTGTCGATGGCAAGGTTCATGTCGGTCTGGAAACGGAGGTCGCGGTTGGTCACGATACCTATAAGCTTGTTGTCGTTATCCACCACGGGTATTCCGCCGATGCGGTTGTCATGCATCAGCTGAAGAGCCTCCCCTACTGTCTGATCCTTGGAGATGGTGATGGGGTCGTAGATCATGCCGCTTTCCGCACGCTTCACTTTTCTTACCTGAGCGGCCTGGTCGGCAATCGACATATTCTTGTGGATCACACCAATTCCTCCCTCGCGGGCAATGGCTATAGCCAGTTCCGCCTCGGTCACGGTATCCATCGCCGCAGAGACGAATGGGATGTTGAGCGGGATATTGCGTGAAAAACGACCGGCAAGGTTCACCATGTTGGGTGTAACCTCGGAATAGGCCGGTATCAGAAGCACGTCGTCGAAGGTTACCCCTTCGAGCACGATTTTTTCATCTATGAATGCCATCTCAGTATCAGAATTGTTTTAATTTTTCGTCTATGATGATTGTTTGCTTTCGGTCGGGTCCTACGGAGATGATACCGACCTTCACGCCTGTCAGCTCCTCGATTTTCCTGACGTATGCCTTTGCTGCCTCCGGAAGCGAGTCGTAATCCTTGATTTCGGACAGATCCTCTTTCCAGCCCTCCATTTCGATGAGGACGGGCTTGCAGCGGGCGAGTTTGGAGACAGTGGAAGGGGGATAGTCGATCACCTTTCCGTCAAGCTCGTAGCCTGTGCAGATGCACACCTTGTCGAGACCTGAAAGCACGTCGAAGAGCATCAGTGCCCAGTTGTCGATGCCGGCAAGACGGCTTGTATAGCGTGCCACCACGGCGTCGAACCAACCGATGCGGCGAGGACGTCCTGTCACGGTGCCATACTCATGACCGCGTTCACGGATCTGATGTGCTCGCTCGTCGAAGAGCTCTGTGGGGAAGGCACCCTCACCCACACGGGTGCAGTAGGCTTTTGCCACCCCCACCACCTCATCTATCCATTTGGGGGAGATGCCGGCTCCTACGGGAACGGATGCAGAAGAGGGGGTTGAGGAGGTGACGTAGGGATATGTCCCATGGTCGATGCATAGCATCATTCCCTGTGCGCCTTCGAAAAGAATCTTGGCGTCGGTGTGGAGTGCGCGGTTGATGAGGTCGGAAGTGTCGCAGATCATCGGGGCGAGCACCTTCGCAATCTCCATATAGCGGTCATAGACCTCCTGGAAGTCATATTCCGGTAGACCGAGCATACGAAGCTGAGGATTTTTCACTGCCAAAGCTCCCTTGAGACGCTCTGCGAAATATTCCGGCTCAAGGAGATCGCCGATGCGGAGACCGTCGCGGCTATATTTGTCGCAATATGCGGGGCCGATACCGTTCTTGGTGGTTCCGATCAGGGCGTTACCTTTAAGACTCTCGTAGGCTCCGTCGAGCTGGGAATGCCAAGGCATCACCATAGCGGCACGGTCGGAGATATAGAGCTGATAGTCGGTTATACCCTGGTCGTGGAGCTTACCCAGCTCGGTGATCACCGATTCCGGATTCACCACCATNCCGTTGGCCATNACGTTNACNNTCTTNGGATTGAAGATNCCCGANGGGATNGAACGCAANGAATATTTATGNCCGTCGAACACCACNGTGTGNCCNGCNTTGTTGCCNCCCTGNTATCTNACCACCATATCNGCNCGACANGCGAAATAATCNGTNATNTTNCCTTTNCCTTCGTCTCCCCANTGGGANCCGATCACTACTAATCTCTGTGACATCAGTCTTCGATTTTATTGCGTTTGTAAATGTGGTCTACGTTCTTCATGTAGTAGTCGAGCGTGAAGCAGCCATCGAGTTCCTCCTCGGTGAGTGCGCCCATCACTGTGGGATCCTCCTTCAGAAGATCGTGGTAGGCTGAATTGGTGGCCATCGCCTTCATTGCTATGGGCTGCACTGTGTCGTAAGCCTTCTCGCGAGCGAAGCCCTTGCCGATGAGAGCGTTCATCACACGCTGTGCGAAGATCACGCCGTTGGTCATGTAGATGTTGCTCTTCATGCGGTCTTCGAACACCACGAGGTTCTCAAGTATGCCTCCCATTCGGTTGAGCATATAGTCGAGAAGGATTGTTGCATCCGGCATGAGGATACGCTCTGTTGCGGAGTGGGATATGTCGCGCTCGTGCCAGAGAGCCACGTTGTCGTATGTGGTGACCATATATCCTCTGAGCACACGTGCACAGCCGCAGATATTCTCCGAAGAGATGGGGTTACGCTTGTGGGGCATTGCGCTGGAACCTTTCTGACCTTTACCGAATGCTTCCTCAACCTCATGCACCTCGGTGCGCTGAAGATTGCGGACCTCAAGTGCCATCTGCTCAAGGGAGGCACCTATGAGGGCGATTGTGGCCATATAATAGGCATGTCGGTCACGCTGGATCACCTGTGTGGAGATATTCGAGCTTTCGATGCCGAGTTTTTCGCAAACGTAGTCCTGCACGAAGGGAGGTATATTTGCAAAGTTACCCACGGCTCCTGAGATCTTGCCTACCTCAACCCCTCTTGCAGCCTCCTTGAAGCGCTTGAGATTGCGGCGCATCTCCTCATACCACAGTACCCATTTGAGTCCGAAGCTTGTGATATCGGCATGGATACCGTGTGTGCGGCCTATGCAGGGAGTGTATTTATATTTGATTGCCTGCTTGCGGAGAATCTCGATATAATTCTCTATATCGGCAAGAAGGATCTTGTTGGCCTGGAGGAAAAGATAACCGTTGGCGGTGTCAACCACATCGGTGGAGGTCAGTCCGTAGTGAACCCATTTTCTTTCCTCGCCCAGCGACTCGCTCACGGCGCGTGTGAAGGCCACGATATCGTGACGTGTCTGAAGCTCGATTTCCTTGATGCGGTCGATGTCGAAACGCGCATTCTCACGGAGTTTCTTCACATCCTCCTCAGGCACGACCCCAAGTTTGCTCCATGCTTCGGCAGCAAGGATTTCCACTTCGAGATAGGCCTTGAATTTATTCTCTTCTGTCCATACCTGGCGCATCACATCGCGCCCATATCTTTCTATCATTTTATTTTCCTAATCTTATTATTTTTTGATGTGAGGCTTCTATTGGTTTGTTTTCGTGTGTGAAGCCTGTGGCTTCCACAATCAGAGGGCTGCCTTTCCGATATCGCTTCTATGGAAGAGGGAAGCGCATTCGATTTTTGCAAGGCTCTTCATGGCTTCGGCATGGGCATCCTCAAGAGTGGCACCCTTGCCTGTGACCATCAGAACGCGGCCACCTGCTGTAAGGAGCTTGCCGTCTTTGGCTGTCGTGCCCATGTGGTAGACGCTTGTCTCCACATCGTCAAGACCGTTTATTTCGGCTCCCTTGGCATAGCTTCCGGGATATCCCTTTGAGGCGAGCACGACGCCTAATACGGCATCCTTGTCCCATTCTATGTCGAACTCCTCCCCTTTCAGGGCAGCCTCGAAGAGAGCATAGAGGTCGCTTTTCATGCGCGGAAGAACCACCTCTGTCTCCGGATCGCCGAAACGGGCGTTGAATTCAATCACCTTCGGGCCATCTTCAGTAAGGATAAGACCACCGTAGAGGATTCCTGTGAAGGGATTTCCCTCTTTCACCAATCCTTCCGCCACAGGCTTCATGATCTCCTCCAGCGCACGCTTCTTGATATCGTCGCCGATAAAGGGGACAGGTGAATATGCCCCCATTCCGCCGGTATTGGGTCCCTTGTCGCCGTCGTAGGCTCGTTTATGATCCTGAGCCAGCTCAAGAGGATAGACCTTGTCGCCGGAAACGACACACATGAAGCTGAATTCCGGTCCTTCAAGGAAATCCTCGATCACCACTCTTCCCTTTCCGAAAGAGGAATCGAGAAGCATATCGCGGAGCGCGGCATCAGCCTCTTCAAGACTCATTGCCACGACCACCCCTTTTCCGGCTGCCAGACCGTCGTATTTGATCACGGTGGGTATCTTGCCGGCCTTTACGTATGCTATTGCCTCTTCATAATTGTCAAAAGCGCGGTAGCCTGCGGTGGGAACCTCGAAGCGCTCCATCACCTGCTTGGCATATTCCTTGCTGCTCTCGATGCGGGCAGCCTCTTTTGTCGGGCCGAAGATCTTCAGGCCGCGTTCATTGAAGAGATTGACAACCCCGGCAGCCAAAGCTGCCTCGGGGCCTACGACTGTGAGGTCGATACCCTCTTTTTCGGCGAAATCGGCAAGCGCGTCAATATCGGTGACACCGATATTGACACACTCAGCGAGTTTTGCGATTCCCGCATTTCCGGGAGCGCAGTATATCTTTGTTACTTGCGGACTGCGGCTGAGAGCTTCCACAATGGCGTGTTCGCGTCCGCCGCTACCGATTACAAGTGTTTTCATTCTTAATGTTTGAAATGGCGCATGCCGGTGAATAGCATTGTTATACCCTTCTCGTTGGCCTTCTTGATGGCATCCTCGTCGCGGATGGATCCGCCGGGCTGAACGATGGCTGTCACTCCATATTTGGATGCGAGTTCAACTGTATCATCGAATGGGAGGAAGCCGTCGGAAGCGAGCACGAGACCTTCTGTCAGACCTGCAGCCTTGGCCTCCTCGAGTGCAATCTGAGCCGAACCCACACGGTTCATCTGACCTGCTCCGACACCTGCCGTAGCGCCGTTCTTGACAACAACGATGGCGTTAGACTTAACGTGTTTCACGACTTTCCAACCGAAGTTGAGATCCACGAGCTGTTCTGCGGTGGGTTTAACCTCAGTGACGCACATATCCTCTGTAATCTCCTTGCATTCGAGGTCGGCATCCTGAACAAGAAGACCTCCGGTCACACCTACATACTGCTTCTGTTTCTTGTCGGATTTCTCCATGTTCACCTCAAGCAGACGCAGATTCTTCTTGCTTGCCAGCACTTCCAGAGCCTCAGCCTCGAATTTGGGTGCCATAACGATTTCAAGGAAGATCGGTTTGAGGAGTTTGGCGGTCTCGGCATCCAAGGGACGGTTCATTGCCACGATACCTCCGTAGATCGACACCTTGTCAGCCTCGTATGTCTTCTCCCATGCCTCCTTGATGGTGGAGCCGATGGCTGCGCCGCAGGGGTTCATATGCTTCAGACCGAGACAGAAGGGCGCGTCAAACTCGCGCACGAGCTGAAGCGCAGCGTTGGCATCCTGAATGTTGTTGTAGGAAAGTTCCTTGCCGCCAAGCTGTTTTGCGAATGCCACTGAGAAAGGCACTTCCTCTTCGGCGCGATAGAACATCGCTTTCTGATGGGGGTTCTCGCCATAGCGTAGGCTCTGAACTTCGTCGAACTGAAGGAAAAGCTTCTCATCGAGTCCGGCATGCTTGCGCATATATGTGGCGATATGGCTGTCGTATTCAGCTGTATGAGTGTAAGCCTTTGCGGAAAGCTTGAAGCGTGTCTCATATTCGGTATGGCCGTTGGCGCGGAGCTCTTCAAGCACCTTGTCGTAGTCGGCCGGATCGCACACCACTGTCACATCGCGGAAGTTCTTCGCTGCAGAACGAAGCATTGAGGGGCCGCCTATGTCGATGTTCTCAACTGCATCTTCGAGAGTCACACCCTCTTTGGCGATGGTGGCCTCGAAAGGATAGAGGTTCACGCAGACCATCTCGATTGTCTCGATGCCGTTGGCCTCAAGCTGTGCCATATGGTCGGGAAGGTCGCGACGTCCAAGAAGGCCGCCGTGTACCTTTGGATGCAATGTCTTCACGCGACCGTCGCAGATTTCAGGGAAACCTGTAACGTCGCTGATGTTGATCACTTCGATTCCTGCTTCGCGAAGTTTGGTCATGGTGCCTCCGGTGGCGATGATATCCCAGCCGAGTTCCTTGAGCGCCTTGGCAAACTCCACTATGCCTGTTTTGTCGCTTACGCTGATTAATGCTCTCATGTCTGTTTATTTTAATCGGATTAATCGGGATTAATCTTGCTTTATCTTGATCAATCCCGGTTAATCTCGTATAATCTTTGTTTAATTTATTGTCACTCCTCCCTTTTCGGAAGCCACTACCTTGCCGATTACGGAAGCTTTTTCCCCTTTCTCGGTGAGGATTTCGAGAGTGCGGGCAGCATCTTCGGGTTTCACTGCAAGCACCATACCGATACCCATGTTGAAGATGTTGAACATCTCGCGGTGAGGAATCTTACCATATTTCTCAAGCAGTTGGAACACCGGAAGAATCTCCCAGCTTCCCTCTTCGATCTCCACACCCTGACCCTCTTTGAGGATACGGGGTATGTTTTCGTCGAAGCCACCGCCTGTGATATGGGCCACTCCATGAACATCCACCTCTTTAAGAACGGCAAGAACCTGCTTAACGTATATTTTTGTGGGGGTGAGGAGCATTTCTCCAAGTGTCTTGTCGCCTGTCTCCTCATATTTCTGGTCGTATTCGAGGAAAGCATCGCTTATCACCTTTCTCACAAGCGAGAAACCATTTGAATGCACACCGCTGGATGCAATTCCGATGAGGAGGTCGCCCGGCTCCACCTTAGAGCAGTCGATGAGTTTCGATTTCTCGACTACGCCGACAGTGAATCCGGCTATGTCATACTCCCCTACCGTGTACATTCCGGGCATCTCGGCGGTCTCGCCGCCTACGAGGGCACAGCCGGCCTGACGGCATCCCTCGGCAACACCCGACACGATTGCCTCCACCACTTCGGGGTGGTTCTTCCCTACTGCAACATAGTCGAGGAAGAGAAGGGGTTCGGCTCCCTGTGCGAGTACATCGTTGACACACATTGCAACGGCATCGATGCCGATTGTGTCATGTTTCTCAAGTGCGAACGCGATCTTGAGCTTGGTGCCCACTCCGTCGGTACCGCTCACCAGCACCGGATGCTGATAGCCTAAGCTGCCGAGATCGAACATTCCTCCGAAGGAGCCGATGTTGCCCATGCTTCCGGAGCGCTCGGTGCTCTTGACGTGTTTTTTAATGCGGCTTACTACCTCATATCCGGCCTCAAGGTTCACGCCGGATGCTTCATAACTCTTTGCCATCGTATTGTGTTATTGCTGTTTTCTAAAATATTTTACGGCATTCTTGAAGAGATTCTGGTTCTTGTTGCCGTGAATGTTCTTCATCAGGCCGTCGTGGAAACGCTCTGAATGTGCCATCTTTCCGAGGATTCGGCCGTCGGGGGAGATGATACCCTCTATGGCATCTGTCGAACCGTTAGGATTGGCTGGCGATGTCATAGTGGCATTACCCTCTGCATCGGCATACTGGAATGCGATCTGACCATTGTCGAAAAGGCTCTTTGCCAATTCAGCCGAGGCGGTGAACTTACCTTCTCCGTGTGACGCTGCCACGCTGTGAAGCTCGCCGAGCTCGAAGCCTGCAAGCCAAGGTGAGGCAACGGAAGCCACACGAGTTGTCACGATCTGGGAGATGTGGCGGTTGATATCGTTGTGGAAGAGTGTGGGTGAATCGGATGCGAGTTCCCCTATCTTGCCGTAAGGAAGAAGACCTGATTTCACGAGTGCCTGGAAACCGTTGCAGATACCTAAGATGAGGCCTCCGCGAGCCATAAGGCGCTCGATTGCGCTCTTCACAGTCTCATTCATTATCACGTTGGCAATGAATTTGCCGCTGCCGTCAGGCTCATCACCTGCAGAGAAGCCTCCGCTGAAGGCAAGTATCTCACAATTGTCGATGTGCTCAGCCATCTCTTTTACGGATGCCTCGATATCCTCGGCTGTGAGGTTACGGAATACGCTGCTACTTACTTTCGCTCCCTCTTTCTCAAACGATTTCCACATATCGTAGTCGCAGTTGGTGCCGGGGAAGACGGGGAGATATACACGGGGATTCTCGATAGCCTCGCCGGGCCATACTGTGGTGTTCGGACCTGAGGTCGCATTGGGTACCTCACCTTTCACACCGCTGCGGTCGGGATAAATCTGAGTGAAACGGTCGGTGTTTGCCTTGCGCGCATCCTCGATAGTGATTTTCTCGCCGTTCACGATAAGCTCCGGAGCGTCAATAGTCTTGCCGAGAAGGATTGCACCCGGAATATCGAGCTCATCTTCTGTCTCAACCACGATAGAACCATTGCCGGATGCGAAAAGATCTTTCTCATCAAGGTTGATTTCCGCACCTATCTCGTTACCGAAGCTCATCTTTGCAACAGCCTCGCCTACACCGCCGAAGTCAACAGCGTATGCGGAGATGATATTGCCGTTGTGGATATTTTCTGTCACAGCTGTGAAAAGCTCCTTGAGGGCCTTGGTATCGGGAGTGAGATCAACATTGGGGGTATGCTTCACAAGATAGATATTATCTCCACCCTTCTTAAATTCGGGGGAAATGACCTTGCGTGCGTCAACGGGAGCCACACCGAAGGCTATCAATGTGGGAGGAACCGAGATTTTGTCGAAGGTTCCGCTCATTGAGTCCTTACCACCGATTGAAGCCAATCCGAAGTCGAGCTGCATCTTGAGAGTTCCAAGGAGAGCTGCAAGAGGCTTGCCCCATGAAAGCTCATTGTGCATGCGTTCGAAATATTCCTGGTAGGAGAAGCGCATCTTAGGATACTCGGCACCGGCAGCCACAGCCTTAGCAATAGCACCGATCACTGCATACTGCGAACCATGGTAGGGACTCCAGCTGCTGAGATAGGGATTGAACCCGTAGGCCATCATTGAGGCGGTATTGGTGAAATGGTTGCCGACAGGGAGTTTCTGCACGCTCACCTGTGTCTCTGTTCCCTGAGTGCGACCGCCGAAAGGCATGAGCACTGTAGAGGCACCGATCGAAGAGTCGAACATCTCGATAAGACCTTTCTGTGAGGTCACGTTATCATCGGCAAGATTGCTGAGGAAACGCTCACGGAGGGTCTCCCCTTCCGGCTGGCGGCTGAAAGCATCCTTAGGTTCCACGGCTCCGATTTTAACTTTCGCGTAATGGCGCGCGCCTGCGGAGTCGATGAAGTCGCGACGAAGGTCGGCAACAACTTCCCCGTTGTAATACATACGCATACGTCCGCTGTCGGTCACATCTGCTACATGACGAATCTCGAGGTTCTCCTCGGCGCAGTAACGCTCGAACTCCTCTTTATCCTTTGCCTCTACCACCACCGACATACGCTCCTGAGATTCGGATATGGCCAGCTCGGTGGCGTTCAAACCGCTATATTTTGTGGTGACACGGTCGAGGTAGATATCAAGACCGTCGGTGAGCTCACCGATAGCCACGCTGACACCGCCTGCGCCGAAGTCGTTTGATTTCTTTATGAGGCGAGTCACTTCAGGGCGACGGAAAAGACGAGCGATCTTACGCTCCTCAGGTGCGTTACCCTTCTGCACCTCGCTGCCACACTCCTCAAGGGAGCTGGTGTTGTGTTCCTTCGATGAACCTGTCGCACCCCCGATACCGTCACGGCCTGTACGACCACCGAACATAAGGATTACATCCCCTGCTTCAGGGCGTTCGCGGCGCACATCGGATGCTTTTACAGCACCTACTACGGCACCCACCTCAAGGCGTTTCGCAACATATCCGGGATGATATATCTCACGGACATGAGTTGTGGCAAGACCTATCTGGTTGCCATAGCTTGAATATCCGGCTGCAGCACGGAGAGAGATCACTCGCTGGGGCAGCTTACCCTCCATTGTCTCGCTCACCGGGAGGTAGATATCCCCTGCTCCGGTGACACGCATAGCCTGATACACGTAGCTTCGTCCGCTCAACGGATCGCGGATCGCACCGCCAAGACATGTAGAGGCTCCTCCGAAGGGTTCGATTTCAGTAGGATGGTTATGTGTTTCGTTTTTGAACTGCAGCAGCCAGCGCTCAGTCTCGCCGTCGACATCCACATCCACGAAAATTGAACAAGCATTGTTCTCCTCGCTCTGTTCAAGATCGTCAAGCAGCCCCTCCTTGCGGAGATAGCGTGCGCCGATAGTGGCGAGATCCATAAGGCAGAGGCTCTTCTCTTCGCGTCCCAATGCGCGGCGTATCTCCTTCCATTGCTCCACGCTCTCCTTGAGCGAATCGGCCATAGGTGAATCCTCCACCTCTATGTCGGTCAGCTCGGTGGTAAAAGTGGTGTGGCGGCAATGGTCGCTCCAATATGTGTCGAGGATACGAAGCTCAGTTTCATTGGGATCGCGTCCCTCTTCAGTGAAGTATTTCACAACCTCCATCAGGTCGTCTGCATTCATGGCCAGACCTTTCTCCTTGCAGTAGGCGGCAGCTTCCTCAGCCTTTATGTTTCTGAATCCGTCGAGACGCTCCACGGGCTTTGCATGGGCGCGTTCAGGGCGTGCGAGCACGTCAAGATTCTTCTCCCTCGATTCAACGGCGTTGATGGTGTATTTGGCTATCTTTTTAAGTTCTTCCTCACCTACGCTGTCATCGAAAATCATCATTGTCGCGCTGCTGATCTCCACGTCGGCATCAGGCTGGAGAAGATTGACGCATTCACGGGCCGAAGCGGCGCGCTGGTCGAACTGTCCTGGAAGGCATTCCACGGCGAGGAACGGACGTCCCTCGGTCTCGATGCTGTCGGTCACGTTGTCGGTGGCCGGTTCGCCGAAGACACGGTAACGGCTCTTCTCGATCAGCTCCGGAGTGAATCCGAAGAGATCATAGACACAGAGGAAGCGGAGGTCTTTGATATCAAGACCCAAGTTGGAATTCAGCTCCTTGCGGAGGCTTTCGGCCTCGATACGGTAAGGATCGCGTTTCTCAACAAATAAGCGATGGTTCATTGTTTCAGTTATTGTTAGCTAAGACGTTTGCTGCCTGTTCGGCACGGAATTCATCCAGTTTGTTCTTTAGGTCGGCATCTGTTATGGCCAGCATCTCGATAGCCAGCAGAGCTGCATTCTTGGAGCCGTCGATTGCTACGGTGGCCACCGGGATTCCACTCGGCATCTGCACCATCGATAGCAGCGAGTCGAGGCCTTCAAGTGAGCGTGATTTCACGGGTACCCCAATTACGGGCAATGTAGTGAATGCGGCAACTACACCTGCAAGATGAGCTGCCCCGCCGGCGGCGGCAATCACAGCTCCGAAACCACGGTCGCGCAGGGAGCTTACCCATGCTTCAAGCTCACGCGGAGTGCGATGCGCGCTGTAAATCTTCTGTTCGTACTCTACTCCGAATTTCTCCAAGGTCTCCCCTGCGCCTTTCATAACTCCAAGGTCGCTGGCAGATCCCATCACAATTCCTATTTTCATCTTCTACCTGAATATTTTTTATTGCCGGATTAGGTTGACCGCCGTGCCGGCTGCTGTTTTATGGTCAGTTTGGATAAAAATTATGCGCGCGTCAGCTCCTTTCGCCTGACGCGCGCAAAAATCCTTATGTTTCAACACACTCCGCCACGATCCCCGAGTGCTTTCGCTTCCGGGTGCTTATGGCTGAAGATATGTAATTTTTGTGCAAATTCATTTCTTTGGCTAATGAATTGCAAATTTACATATTTTTTTCGCAACAAGCAAATTTTTCGGCAAATGTAAAGCTATTGTCTTAATATTAATAGAGGTTTACTCAAGCTTATGCAATCTCAATTATCGTATCTTACCTTCCACCCGTCAATGCGTCTTTTTTTGGATGAATAGTTTATGCCAATTTCTATTACTTTGCGGCCGTCTATGGCCCAAGGCAAGGCATACTCTTTGCACTCTATCTGTTGGAGAGCCTCTTCGGGAGTGCCGTCATATTTCAGCTCCATAATATAGACATAATCCTTGGTTCTCACGAGAATGTCGATCCTGCCGTCGGAAGTCTTGACCTCTGCGTCGACATTGAGTCCTATGAGTGAGAAAAGAATCAGGAAAGCATTCTGAACGTTTCTCTCCTCATCAAAATGCATATCGTATCCTATTCCGGCAAACATAGACTCCAATCGCTTCATGAAGGCATCCACAAGTCCCTCCTCCATCTCGGCAAGGAAGTCCACTACAAATACTTTTGGTTCTATGTTTTTCACACTCGTATAGTATGGCAAAAGATACTCAAAGAAACCTTGCTTTACCTCTACATTAGGAATACCTAATGTGTAGATATCGGTGTCGAAGTCATAATCTTTGATTGTAAGGTAGCCTGTCTGATAGAAAAGCGACACAGGGGTTATATTCTCAATATCAAGACCTGCCAAAGCATTCTGACTACATCTCACATTCAGAAGCTGTGTCAGGTCGGTGTCTGTTCGCTTAAGTTGTTCTACAAGAAGTGTCGGCGTGCCTGAAGAAATCCAGTAGTTACCATATTTCCTTTTGGCAAAGACCTGAAGTAGTGAAAATGGATTGTAAATGTCGGGACATTCTTCTGAGAAATGATAGCCGTCATAGTGGCGTTTGAGTTCCAGTTGCTCCTCATCCCCACTGCGTCTGTACCTTTGCGAGAGAGTCTTGATACTATCTTTAAAATTATCTGTCAGTTCCTCTTCTGTTATGCCGCATATTGCAGAGAAATCAATATCAAATGTAATGTCCTGGATATTATTAAGCCCGGAAAATACGCTTAATTTACCGAAACGACTCACCCCGGTGAGGAATACAAGAGTGATATAATCTGCAGAACTCTTGAAGTTGGAATATATCGTAGTCAGTTTATCTCTGTACATCTCAAACCTCTGCCGGTTGTGTATGTTGTTTACCAGAGGCTTGTCATATTCATCCACCAATATCACAACCCCTTTCCCTGTGGTTTCATACATTCTCCGTATCAGACCGGCAAATCTGATGGAATGATCTTGCTGGGATGGTTGCAACCCATATTCCCTCTCTCTGGTCGATAGAAAATCCTCTATAAGAATATCTAAGTTATTCTCTTCCTTATATTGCTGGTTATTAAGGTCAAGATACAATATGGGGTGAGGCTCCCAATTCCAATCGGCAGAATCTATATAGAGACCCTTGAACAGTTCCCTCTTCCCTTCGAAGAAGCATTTCAATGTGGAGAGGAAAAGGCTTTTTCCGAAACGTCGTGGACGGCCTAAGAAATAGTATTTTGAACCTGTCAGTAATTTTTCAATATAACAGGTTTTGTCTACATAGATGAAGTTCTCTGTGCGAAGTCTTACAAACGATTGCTGACCAATCGGATATTTCACCATTCTCTTCTCCATATCGCATCTTTTTTGCAAAGATAACTGATTTATCCTAAAGAAACAATGATAATGGCGTAGGATGGTCATATCATCCTACGCCATTATCATTGAAATATCTATTTTGATCGCTTATTTCGCGGCTTTCGATTCGCAGTAGACGCAGCGGTAGATTCCGCTTCCGTCGGTGGCCGGACGGAAGAGACGATCCACATTCTCCATGTTGGAGATGCAGCGACGGTTGGAGCAGTGATGCTCGTTAACTATCGTTCCCTCCGGTATGAGCTGCTGCTTGTCGTCTCCTTCCTCTGCCCATTTAAGGAGCTTGAGGATAAGAGCCATTCTCACGAATTTACCATTTTCCACCTGACGGAAATAGGCGGCGCGCGGGTCGGCGTCAACGTCTACCGTGATTTCGTTCACACGTGGAAGCGGGTGAAGGATACGGAGTTCGGGCTTGGCATCAATGAGCTTCTCAGGAGTGAGGATAAAGGCGTCTTTTACGCGGTCGAATTCATCCTCGTCAAGGAAACGTTCTTTCTGCACACGGGTCATGTAGAGCACGTCAAGTTCCGGCATCACCTCCTCCATGGTTTTAACCTCACGGTAGGGAATGCCATACTTCTCGCATACCTCATACTTCATGTAATCCGGGAGACGGAGTTCGTCGGGAGCGATGAGGATAACCTCTACCCCCTTATATCTGGCAAGAGCCTTGATAAGGGAATGCACGGTGCGTCCGAATCGGAGATCGCCGCAGAAGCCGATTTTGATATTATCGAAGCGTCCTATCTCACGTTTGATGGTGAGAAGGTCGGTCAGAGTCTGAGTCGGATGGCTGTGAGAGCCATCGCCGGCATTAATAACCGGAATCCCTGCGTTCATTGCCGATACGAGGGCTGCACCCTCCTCGAAATGACGCATGGCGATGATGTCGGCGAAGCAGGAAATCACCTTTGTGGTGTCGGCCACGGTCTCCCCTTTCGATGCAGATGTGCTCTGGGCATCGGTAAACCCTAACACGTTGCCTCCCAGTTCCATCATAGCTGCAGTGAAACTGAGGCGCGTACGTGTGGAGGGCTCGTAGAATAGGGTTGCCAATTTCTTCCCTTTGCAAGCCTCGCTATATTTCTCGCGGTTTTCGATGATGTCGAGAGCAAGGTCGATCACTTCGTCAAGCTCTTCGCGGCTAAGGTCGGTCGGATCTATTATATGTCTCATTGTTTTCCTGATTTAGAAAAAGGTCGTTTTCAGTCTTAGCCGTTGATCCAGGACTCGTCGGTGGGATTATTACGGAATTTCTTGAGGCGGTCAATATCGCTCTCCTTTATTCTACCCTCTTCTGCAGCCACTTCCACAAGCGTATCGAAATTGGAAAGAGAATGATTTTCCACATTTGCAGCCTTCAGACGGTCAAGTCCTTTCTGCATACCGTATGTGAAGATGCTGACCACGCCAAGCACATCTGCGCCGGCTTCACGAAGTGCTTCTACCACGTCGATGCAGCTTCCTCCGGTCGAGATGAGGTCTTCAATCACCACTACTTTTGTACCCGGTTCAAGTTTACCCTCGATACGGTTGTTACGGCCATGATCCTTGGCGCTACCACGAACGTATCCCATCGGCATATCGAGAATCCATGCAGCTATTGCAGCGTGTGCGATTCCGGCGGTGCTTGTTCCCATCAGGGCTTCGGCCTCCGGATAAAGATCCTTAACAGTCTTTGCAATCGCTTCCTCCACAATCTTACGCTGTTTGGGTGCACTGAGGATTAGACGGTTGTCGCAATAAATCGGGCTTTTGATACCGCTGGCCCAAGTGAAGGGTTCATCGGGACGAAGGAACACTGCTCCTATTTCAAGCAGAGCTTTTGCTATCTCTTTTTCCATTGTTATTGTTGTGTTTGAATGATAGTAATTTTTTTCAGACAGGTCTGACCATTCCGGGTCATTTCCCCAAGAAACCTTTCACGCATTTGCGATATGCCTCCACCGGATCCTCTGCGGCTGTGATGGGGCGTCCCACCACGATATAGTCCGATCCGATTTCGCGGGCACGTTCTGGAGTGGTGATTCTGACCTGATCATCTTTGCCTGAATCGGCGAAGCGGATACCGGGTGTAACGGTCATGAATTCGTTTCCACAGGCTTCTTTCACGATACCTGCCTCAAGCGGAGAGCATACCACTCCGTCGAGTCCTGCTTCCTTGGCGTTCTGTGCATATTTGATGATGGTGTCGCCGATGGAGGCATCGATGAGAAGCTGCTCGCGCATAGCCTGTTCGGAGGTGCTGGTGAGCTGCGTCACGGCGATCAGCAGCGGACGAGTCCCGTCGGGCCGAGTCAGACCTTCGATGGCAGCGCGCATCATATCAACTGTTCCCGCTGCATGGACGTTGGTCATATCGACGTCAAGGTCTGAAAGCACTCTCATGGCTTTCTTCACCGTGTTGGGGATGTCGTGAAGCTTGAGGTCGAGGAAAATCTTATGGCCGCGGCGCTTGATCTCTTTCACGATATCATTGCCGGCAGCATAGTAAAGTTCCATGCCTATCTTAACGAATGGCTTTTCCTCTTTAAATTTATCAAGAAATTCCAGTGTGGCTTCCTTTGATGAGAAGTCGCAGGCGATTATTACATCTTTTGCGTTCATATTCTTTTTATTAGTTTGTGATTGACGGGACTAATCCTGTTAAATTCCAATCAATCAGTCTTTCTTATATAAATCTTCGATAATTCTTTTGCAGGCGTATGGGTCGCGCAGGGTAGCAGCTCCCACCTCCACGGCAGTGGCTCCGGCAAGAAGCATCTCCTTCACGTCAGATGCTGAGGATACTCCTCCGCAGCCGATGATGGGCACGTCAACCGCGTGACTCACTTGCCATACCATCCGCAGAGCCACCGGGAAGATGGCAGGACCTGAGAACCCACCCATGACGTTGGCTATTACCGGTTTACCTGTCTTGAGATCTATGCGCATACCCAGCATAGTGTTGATAAGGCAGAGCCCATCAGCACCTGCTTCAACTGCAGCCTTTGCAATTGACACGATGTCGGTCACATTGGGGGTGAGTTTCACATATAGAGGCTTTGTGATTACTTTCTTGACAGCCTTCACCACTTCAGCCACGCTTTCGGGCTGTGTGCCAAAACTCATACCGCCGCCGTGAACATTGGGACAGCTCACGTTAAGCTCGATTATCTCTACCTGCTCCTCCTTGTCGATCAGACGGCAGCACTCCACATATTCCTCTATTGCAAAGCCGCTTATGTTGGCAATGATGGGCTTGTGGAAGACGGCACGCATCTTCGGCAGCTCCTCGCTGATCACTTTATGTATACCCGGATTCTGGAGACCAACGGAGTTGATCATTCCGCCCTCGCATTCCGCCACTCGTGGTAGAGGATTGCCGAAACGCGGATGAAGTGTGGTTCCCTTGAAAGAGATGGATCCGAGGATGTTGATATCATAATATTCCGCCATTCCATAGCCGNATCCGAAGCATCCGCTGGCCGGAATCACGGGGTTGTCAAGACGCACNCCACTNAGCTCCACGCTCCAGTCGCCGCTGCGTTCACGTTCTCTTATCTCTGTTATTTCCATATCAGTTCATCTTTTGAGAATACGGGGCCATCCTTGCATATCCGTTTGGCCGAGTCTTTTGTCTCTATGCTGCAACACACGCAGGCACCGAATCCGCAGCCCATCCTTGATTCGAGGCTGACCTCACCGGGGAAATCCAATGATGTGCAGACGGCACGCAGCATCGGGGTCGGCCCGCAGGCGTAGAAATAGTCGGGTGAAAAGGGGAGAGCGGCTATCGCATCGGTTACGAATCCTTTCACACCCTCCGAACCGTCGACGGTGCAGATAATGGCGTCAATACCTATCTCCTTGAAATCCTCTTTCATAGCTACATCGGCAGAAGTGTTGAAACCCAAGATTACGGTTGGCTTCACTCCGCGTGCCTGAAGCTTACGAGCCAGATTCAATAGGGGAGCACAACCGATGCCGCCGCCAAGAAGCACGGGGCGTTCAGTGGGATAACCCTCANTGAAACCGTTGCCTAAGCCGGTGAGNGTATTGATTGCTGTGCCGGGAGCCATTTCCGACATCTCCNTTGTGCCCGNACCGACCACATCGTATAGGAGCGTCAGTTCCCCCTCCTTGTAATCACTCACCGAAATCGGGCGCCGTAGATATTTACCTTCAATTAGAAGGTTGACGAATTGGCCGGCACAGGTGATTTCGCCTGTGTNGCCGCTGAGTCTCATGCGCCATGTCTTATGCGTGAGGCGTTCGTTGGAGACCACTGTATATACAGTCTCTATATTTCTATATTTATTCATTTTCTTATCAACTGCTTAGATCTCAGTTTTGAGGATTTTCCCGTAAAGTTCCATTCCCTNGAAAGGTGTGGCCTTGCCCAAAGTCTTGAAAGTTGCCGGGTCGACGGTGAAACTTTCAGAGAAATCTACGGTCACTTTTCCCGGNTCCCCTTCGATACCGAAAATNCGACGGGGATTTGTACTCATAATTTCCACGAGTTTATCTAAGGATATAATTCCGGGACGCACAAGAGTGGTATAGACAGCTGCCAGAGCAGTCTCCAGCCCTACCACACCCATTGCGCTTTTTTCGAGTCCTCGGCTCTTTTCTTCAGCGGAATGAGGGGCATGGTCGGTAGCGATGCATTCGATGGTGCCATCGACTATCCCTTCTATCAGTGCATCGCGGTCGCGTGCGGAGCGGATAGGGGGATTCATCTTGAATCGGCCATCTTCCTGCAGGTCTTCATCGCAGAAAGCGAGATAGTGGGGACCGGTTTCGCAAGTCACCTCTATTCCGGCACGTCGTGCGTCGCGGATTAACGCCACACTCNCGGCTGTGGATATATGGCAGATATGCAGGCGGCATCCTGTCTCGGCGGCAAGACGGATATTGCGTTCAATCTCGCGCCATTCACTCTCGGAGCATATTCCTCTATGGCCATGTCGGCGTGCATATTCACCATCATGGATATAGCCTCCGCGGAGAAGGTCGTTCACTTCACAGTGGGCCGCGAGAATTTTGCCGGTCGGGGCTATACCCTTCATTGCGCGTCGCATCACCTCTTCATCCTGCACTCCGCTGCCGTCATCGGAAAATCCGGCTACGTAAGGGGCAAGTGCCTNGTAATCCACAAGTTCATGNCCCAGACGCTGNCGTGTGATGGTGGCGTANGGAATCACNTTCACCACCGCATCGCGGCGGATAATCTCCAGCTGGCGCTCAAGATTTTCCATTGAGTCGGGAGCCGGCTTGAGNTTAGGCATCGTGCACACTGCAGTGAAGCCACCGGCGAGGGCGGCTTCCGAACCTGTCTTTATTGTTTCCTTATATGAAAAACCGGGCTCACGGAAGTGCACATGCACATCCGCAAGGCCCGGAAGCTCTTTTATATTTCTTTCTTCCATAAAATAAATGGCGATTTTTGCAAAGATACAAAAAATCACTGACATTCCACGAAAATTCTATATAAGAAAAAAGTTTTCATCCCGAATCTGCACTTAAGTTGAGGTTTTGACATCATGAAGAGAGGGGAGAGCCAGATCCACGGTGAATGTTCCCGGAGTGCGGTCGAAGGAGAGGTTATATGCCTCTNCGAAGAGGAGTTGCAAGCGTCGCTGCGTATTGGCTATCCCTAATCCTNCTGACTTTTTTCTGGAATTGGACTCCTCNGGTTCCACTTCTGAGCATGAATTGCGGCAGATAAATCTCACCCCCTTGTCCGTGGGGCGGAATTCTATCTCTATCTTCCTCTCCTTCCCGACAGAACGAGAATGTTTCACGGCATTCTCNACGAANGGGATAAGCANGAGAGGTGGAATGGAAAAGGGGAGAATGGCATCAGGACANCATATCTCCACTTCCAGGGCTCTACCGGATGATTTTTCAAGCGTAAGGTAGTTCCTGATAAATTTAACCTCCTCTCCGATAGTGGTTTCATCCCGTGAGGTNTCGGCTATGATGTAGTCAAGCAATTCTTCGAGGCTCATAAGCGTGCGNGCNGCTTCCTCAGGGTCGTCATATCCGAGAATGGCGATGTTATTTAGGAAATTGAATAGGGTATGGGGGTTGATTTGATGTTGTAGGGTGGCAAACTCTATCTCGGCTGTGCGGGCCTCCAGANGGCTGAGGCGCCATTTGCCGAGGATATTGCTTCTGAGCAGTACTATTGCCGCTGANCCGGCCATAAGAAGAAAGAATGTCATCATATTACCGGCCACGGCGAACGGCACGATATANCATGGCATCTTTATCCCGAAAGGGTTATGGGGNGGNCCGAAGGCCAAAGAGACGGCATTAAGGGCTATAAAGGCGGTAAATGATATTGAAAGTAGCAAGACCGCATATAATNTATGACGATTCTTTTTAAGAAAAAAGGGGAATATGAGGAAGATATTGGCATAGATGAGTCCGCTCACTATGCAGAAGAAGGTNAGGCTATATTGAATATGGAAGGAGTCGATGTAGATTTCATCGGGATAGTCGAACATAAGACCGAANCAAATGACGGCTATCACTCCCAACATCATTATATGGCGTAGCGGTCTCCATTTTCTTTCGCTTATGAAGGCGGAGGTCCGTGAGGATTCCGCTTCCCAATGTCGGTCAGGGAGGGAATTTCCTTTATCCATCTTCTCGGTTTTGTGGTATAGGTTGCGTCGAAGATAATCGGAAATGTCAAGTATCTGGTCGTTTGCGAGGTCGGGATCATTCTTCAGGGTGGCGCGCGCCTCCTTTAGCATTGCCTTGATTTCCGGCATTCTTATACGGCGGCGCAGACTTTCGGTCTTCTCCTCTATTTCCCTACTGTATTCTTTTTCGTAACGGTTCTGTTCTTGATGATAATCATAGAATCTCCAGAGGAAAAAGCCGGCCATTGTCAAGGCTGAGAGCATACTGGAGGAGACTGTGGAAAGAAGCAGTAAAGGGGAATGGGGATTCTTGAGATAATGGGGGAGATGGTAGTAGGAGGTGAAATAATGTCCGATATATAGAGCCACGATATCCACCAGATAGCACAATGCCCATACATAAAGCGCAAACGACAGATAGCGTCCCTTTATGAATAAACGGGGATAGAGTATCTTCATCACCAACGTCATGGCCCCCACAATCAACAATGCGTAAGGCAAGATGAGCCATAACACAATATTCCCCGGATCGACCGGAGTGGTCATATATATCATGCAGATGGGCCCTGTGGCCACCAGCATTCCATAAAGCACAAAAAACAGATATTTGATTCCCTTCGATTTCAAGACTATTTCGATTGATATGATTTTATTATGAAACGTGGTATCGGCGTTAGTTATTTCCCGATTCGGAGCGCTGTGGTCTTAAAAAATCCCTTTGGGATGGAGATTTATTTGCGTATAAGCGAATATATGAGTAACTTTGCATTCCGAAAGCTTAGAAGGTCGATGGATAGACTGCCAGTATGGTATTGTCAGAGTTGGTTCGCCGCCTTGTAAACTGTCGGCCTCTTGGCTCTTCAGAATCCCGAACAGATTGATTACCGGGCTGATAAATTAATCCAAGATGCAAAAAAGAAGAAAAGCTTTCCTCACTCTTGAGGACGGTACCGTTTTCGAAGGCCTCTCTTTCGGCTACGAAAAACCATGTGCCGGAGAGGTGGTGTTCAACACTGCCATGACCGGTTATCCGGAAAGTCTTACCGACCCCTCCTATGAGGGTCAGATTCTCGTTACCACTTACCCTATCCTCGGAAATTATGGTGTCCCTTCTGCCGATAAGAAGACAGAGGCTAATGTGAGCGATTATTTCGAGTCGTCGCGCATACACTGCGAAGCCATAATATGTCAGGACTACAGCTGGACCCCCTCTCATTGGCAGGCTACACGCTCCCTTTCCGAATGGCTGAAGGATGAAAAGATACCCGGTATCTATGGCATCGACACCCGCGCCCTCACAAAGCTTCTGCGTGAGAAAGGCTCCATGCTTGGCAAAATCACCTTTGAGGATGGAGAGGATATAGAATTCCATGACCCTAACAAGGAAAACCTCATCGACCGGGTATCCACAAAGGAGGTGCTCGAATTCGGAGAGGGGGAGAAGAGAGTGGTGCTCGTGGATTGCGGAACTAAATACAACATCATCCGTTGTCTCACTCGCCGTGGAGTGCGTGTAACCCTTGTACCCTGGGATTATGACTTCACCACTATTCCCTACGACGGCCTTTTCATCAGCAATGGTCCCGGTTCGCCGGAGTTTGCCGAGAAAACCGTTGAGAATATCCGCAAGGCTTTTGAGATAGGGAAGCCTATCTGCGGAATCTGCATGGGCAACCAGCTCCTCAGCAAGGCCGCCGGCGCTAAAGTCTATAAACTTAAGTATGGACACCGCAGCCATAACCAACCGGTGCGTCTTGCCGGAACAGAAAAATGCTACATCACTTCCCAGAACCACGGATACGCAGTGGATAACACTACCATCCCCGCCGACTGGGAACCACATTTTATCAATATGAACGACCGGACAAACGAAGGGATACGTCATAAGACCAAGCCTTTCTTCTCTGCGCAGTTCCATCCCGAGGCCTCCAGCGGCCCGAAGGATACTGAGTTCATTTTTGATGAATTCATTAGCTTGCTATGACTTTTAAGGCTCTGAGGCTTATAGGCTTCCGGGCCTCTTTTTCATCTATCCGGCTTTTGGCCCCACTCTTTTTAATTTGGAAATCAATTAGCAATGAAAGATATAAAGAAAGTTCTTTTCTTAGGTTCCGGCGCGCTCAAGATTGGTGAGGCCGGAGAGTTCGATTATTCCGGTTCGCAGGCACTGAAGGCCATGAAGGAGGAAAATATCGAGACCGTGCTCATCAATCCCAATATCGCCACAGTGCAGACTTCCGACGGATTCGCCGATAAGATCTACTTCCTCCCCATCACTCCCTATTTCGTGGAGAAGGTGATAGAGAAGGAACGCCCCGATGGCATATTCCTTGCCTTCGGCGGACAGACAGCCCTTAACTGCGGAGTGAAGCTCTATGAAAGCGGAATCCTGGAGAAACATAATGTGCGGGTGCTTGGGACTCCCGTCCGTGCAATCATGGATACCGAAGACCGTGAGCTCTTTGTGAAGAAACTCGATGAAATCGACGTGAAGACCATCAAGAGCGAGGCGGTAAGCTCTGTGGAGGATGCAATCGTGGCAGCCGACCGTCTCGGATATCCTGTGATTGTACGTGCCGCATACGCCCTCGGAGGGCTCGGATCGGGATTCTGCGACAATCGTGGGGAACTTATTAAACTCGTGGAGCAGGCTCTTTCATTCTCTCCCCAGGTGTTGGTGGAGAAATCCCTGAAAGGATGGAAAGAGGTGGAGTATGAGGTGGTGCGCGACCGTTTCGACAATTGCATCACTGTCTGCAACATGGAGAATTTCGACCCTCTCGGCATCCATACCGGCGAGAGTATCGTAGTGGCTCCTTCCCAGACTCTCTCAAATGAAGACTATCACATGCTCCGTAAATTGGCTATAAAGATTATACGCCATATCGGAATAATAGGGGAGTGTAACGTTCAGTATGCCTTCGACCCCAAGTCGATGGACTATCGTGTGATTGAGGTAAATGCACGTCTGTCGCGTTCTTCCGCTCTGGCTTCGAAAGCCACCGGTTATCCTCTGGCTTTCGTGGCTGCCAAGCTCGGTCTCGGTTATGGTCTTTTCGATCTCAAAAATAATGTGACAAAGTCCACTTCCGCTTTCTTCGAGCCTGCACTCGACTATATAGTGTGCAAGATTCCTCGTTGGGACCTTGGAAAATTCCGTGGTGTACGCCGCGAGATCGGTTCCTCGATGAAATCTGTGGGTGAGGTTATGGCGATAGGGCGCACATTCGAGGAGGTGATTCAGAAAGGCCTCCGTATGATCGGCCAGGGTATGCATGGATTCGTGGAGAACAAGCTGCCTGAAATCTCCGATATCGATAAGGCTCTTAAGGAACCGACCGACAAGCGTATCTTCGTGATAGAACAGGCTTTCCGCAAGGGCTATACTATCGACCGAATCCATGAGCTGACAAAAATCGATAAATGGTTCCTTCAGAAACTGAGGGTGATTCACGAGACCTCATGTGAGCTTGAAGGCTACGATTCGCTCGACCAGTTGTCTGACGACCTTATCCGCACTGCCAAGCAGCAGGGTTTCTCCGATTTTCAGATTGGTCGCGCCATCTATGGCGACCGCATGAAGGAGGATGGAGAGCAGCTCACCGACCTTATCCGCGCCCGTCGTCTGGCATCGGGTATCACTCCGGTGGTCAAACAGATAGATACATTGGCTGCTGAATATCCAGCACAGACCAATTACCTCTATCTTACATATAACGGCACTGAAAATGATGTCAACTATCTCGGCGACCATCGTTCGGTGGTGGTTCTCGGTTCGGGTGCCTATCGCATCGGCTCCTCCGTGGAGTTCGACTGGTGTGGTGTAAATGCGCTTATGACTGTAGCTGAGCAGGGTTATCGTCCGGTGATGATAAACTATAATCCGGAGACCGTATCGACCGACTATGATATGTGTGAGCGTCTATATTTTGATGAACTGACATTTGAGCGCGTAATGGATATTCTTCAGCTCGAGGCGCCACACGGAGTGATTCTCTCCACAGGCGGTCAGATTCCTAATAACCTTGCCGTGCGTCTCGATGCCAACGGGGTTCGCATCCTCGGCACACAGGCTGTGGATATAGACTCTGCCGAAGACCGTAACAAGTTCTCTTCTTTATGCGATTCTCTGGATATCGACCAGCCCCGTTGGCGCGAGCTGACTTCGATGGAGGATATCGATGAGTTTGTGGCGGAGGTAGGTTTCCCGGTGCTTGTGCGTCCCTCTTACGTGCTTTCCGGTGCGGCTATGAATGTATGTTCCAATGAAGAGGAGCTGACACGCTTCCTCAAGCTTGCCGCCAACGTCTCGAAGAAACATCCCGTGGTGGTGTCTGAGTTCATCCAGCAGGCCAAGGAGATAGAATTTGATGCAGTGGCTCAGAAGGGCGAGATCAAGCTTTATGCCATTTCGGAGCATATTGAGTTTGCCGGAGTCCATTCCGGGGATGCCACAATCCAGTTCCCGCCCCAGAAATTATATATAGAGACCATCCGCAGAATCAAGAAAGTGGCTGCCAAGATCGCCAAGGCCCTTCACATATCGGGTCCATTCAATATTCAGTTCCTTGCCAAGGACAACGATGTGAAGGTGATTGAATGTAACCTACGTGCCTCACGTTCCTTCCCATTTGTATCCAAGGTGTCGAAGCAGAATTTCATCAATGCGGCCACACGTGTCATGCTTGGGCTCCCGGTGGATAAACCTGCAAAATCAGCCTTTGAGCTTGATTATGTAGGAATAAAGGCATCGCAGTTCTCCTTCTCCCGTCTGCAGGGTGCCGACCCTGTGCTTGGTGTCGACATGGCATCGACAGGCGAAGTAGGGTGTATCGGCGACGATACTGCCGAAGCTATCCTCAAATCAATGCTTTCCGTGGGTTATCGTATTCCGCGTAAGGGTATTCTTTTCTCTTCCGGCAACGCCCATCAGAAAGTTGCGCTTCTTGAGGCAGCCCGTATGCTCCATAAGAAGGGGTATGTGATCTATGCCACGGAGGGCACACAGCGCTTCTTAGCCGAAAATGCAATCCCGGCCATAACTGTATATTGGCCGAGTGATACTCGCCGTCCACAGGCCCTTGAATTGCTCCATAATAAGGAGATTGACATGGTGGTGAATATCCCGAAGAATCTTACCGCAACCGAGATCAGCAACGGTTATAAGATTCGTCGTGCGGCAGTGGATCTGAATATACCTTTGCTCACTAACTCTCGTCTTGCCTCTGCCTTCATAAAGGCATTCTGCGAGCTTTCAATCGACGACATAAAGATCAAGAGCTGGGACGAGTATAGGTAATTGATAGGAAAAGACATAAGATTAATTTATAACACGAATGCGGCGGGTCTCACGACTCGCCGCATTCGCGTGTTTTCCATAATACTTTACTAAACTAACCTAACATCATGAAACGATTTACTTTTCATCTATTATAACGCGATAGTAAGAAAATTGTTCTATGAGAAAAGTATCGTCGGAAAACTTTGGGAACTCAGGCAGGAAGTATGTATTTCAGAAACTCTGTTTCACTCCCGTAGAAGACCTATTGTTTCTTTTACTCAAGATTTTGATTATCACGATCCCTGATTTTCTTATCAATCCAGAGAGCAGCGTAGAGTAGAAGGGCCAGGTACACAGCCATAATGACTAAGGCTATCGCCCAAGCAAGGCGGAATATATCCACACACAGCCGCACACCGATCAACATCACCAGCACAGCGATGATGATTCGCAGCCAGTCTTTTGTACTCTTGCCGGTCTTGAACACAGATGTAAGTAGCAAGAGAAGCGAAAATATCGCTGTCAAACAAATCAACATTATCATATTATCTTATTTTTAGATTAAGTAGCTGTTCAAATTAAACACATACAATATGCGCAGTTATTTGACTCGTCATAGTTTATTTTTAAGGAAACTCGTCGATTTTCAATTTTGAGAGATTTTGCTTACGTGAAGAAGGAGCATGGCGGGCCATGCGACTGATGAACGGAAGCAAAAGCACCAAAAAGAACAAGCAGATTGTATGGGAGCAGCTTATTAATTTGGTTAAATATAGTAGCGGTTTAATTTGAACAGCTACTTACTTATTTTATAATGCGAATGCGGCGGATCTCACGACTCGCCGCATTCGCATGTTTTCCATAATACTTTACTAAACTAACCTAACATCATGAAACGATTTACTTTTCATCTATTATAACGCGGCAGGAAGAAAATTGTTCTGGACAATCATTATTTTTATCTTAATATTGCGCTCTCAGCCCGTTCTACATCCGAAATATTCTCCTCGTGAGAAATCTTCTTTCCATATCCGAAGGTGTAGGATAACTGAATATCCAGACTTCTGTGGTATCCATATCCGAACCGTTGTATATCCTGTCGGTAATACTGTGTTGATAATACATTCTGCGTTGTCTTCCAATCCGAATTGAACACGTTGCAGGCCATAATCCTTGCCCTCCAGGGACCATGTGCCCAGCCGAATTGCAACTGATATTGGGAAGGATACTTGATACGCATACTGTTTCCCTCTCCAATTGTCTTGGATGGAGCTGAATACCAACCCATAAGGTAAAACTCACCGAAATACCATGTCAATTGTGCCGACCCACTGAAATCCGATAATGAAGAGGCATATTCTCCCGTGAGGTGATAGAAACTGACTTCCGGAGAGACATTCGCAACAAGACGGCCGCCACAGAGTTTCATTGTAACGCTTCCGGAAATCCTACCCATGCTGTAAGAGCCGTTATTTTCATATTTTCGTAAGAGATAACCCTCTTGCATATCAGGGATATACAGTGTCGCAATCCGATTGTTCGCCCGATAATAGTTTCCGGAGAGCGACATCTGCCACCTGTTGTTGGGAATCCAAGCATAGGCAAGATTTGCAAGCTGTCGGTAATAGCTCTTTAGTTCCGGATTTCCGGCATACCATATTATCTCGTCCTGTCTAAGGAGAACAGGGCTTTTCTGATATGTCTCCGGTGTCTCCATTGTTATTCCCCAGGATACTTCTATCCTATGCCTGTCGGTAGGGGAGTAACTGCCGAATATGCTGCCCTGCGGATAATTCTCAGTGGTCCGGGAACCAGTCATATCTGTTTTCACCAGTCCCCAGTTAAACATCCCGCCGATATTCCAGTTATCCCTTACGTGCATATACCTTGCTCCTACACTGTATGCCTGAAGGTTATATTGCTGTTTCGAAGGGCTGTCTCCGGTGTAATCAACACCGATCCTGCGTAAAGCCACATATATGAAAGGGGAAAGGTTGTTATGTTGGTTGGGGGTCCATAAAAGCCAATCGGTCAGAGAGGCATGATGCGAACGTTCGGTGGCATTGTTTGTGATGTCGAGTCCGTCGGAGAGGCGTAAGTTTCTCGCCATGTTATGGCCGAACTCATATTCTCCCATGATGCTCATGGAAAGCTTCTCATTCATTATTAGGTCGCATAGCAAATCATACCTGAAACCATCGTTGTCGCCTGACGATTTTACTTCCGTGTTTGAATAGGGGAGGATATTGTCTATGTATGAAACCTCCGACTCTGAATCGTTCTTAGGCATCCTGCTTCCGACATAAGATACGGTGTTCGAAAGGGTAAGGTTATCAGAAGAATAGAGGGAACGGAAAGATACATTCCCCACATTCGATTTCCTCTTGGATGATAGGGTGTGGTTTTGGCGGATTATTTCTTGCTCTGACCCATATTGCGGATTGTCCAGGGTGAAGACTTCCGTCATATCGGTTCCTATTCTGGAGTTTGATGAGAAGCTGTCGGCTGCCGATAAGTCAAAGGTCATTCTCTTATATTTCATTTTAGAATACAGTCTTCCTCCAATCTGGGTCTCCTCGATGCACCCTGATGCAGTAAGCTTCGTATAGCCGCCCCACTCATACTTCTGCATTATGAAGTTTATGACAAACTCAGCCCCGTGGAATCTTGGGTCTTTGGGAAAAACGAGATATTCCACCCTCTTGACATCGGTTGTCAGCATCCCCTGCACGTCTTCTGCGGAGGCTTTCACGAAGTCAATGAATATTGAAACATTTTTACCTGTGGTGGTTGTCACGGCGTCGGAAGCGGGATTGACATTAAGCTGTGGGATTGCCATGTGCAGCAGCAGCGAATATCCGTCGGATGCTATATTCTTTTGTCTTGCTGAGGGTATGTAGGAAGCTCCGTGTACACTCAGAGAGGCTGTCTTTGATTCCACCACAACCTCGTTCAGATCTGTTGTCATAGTTGAGTCCTGTGCTGCATTCCGGGCTGATGCCACTCCCCGTTCCACCCTTATCCCGTACTTATCGTTGGTTGGGATGGAATCTTGAGCGTGTGCAGAGAGTGAGAGGAGAGAGGGGAGGATTAAAGCAAGGGAACGCATAGTTATGGAGGTTGGATGGGTGTGGATAAGCAATGTACTACATACATCATTGAATCCGGGTGCAAAGTTAGTAATTTAATTTGATACAGGGGGTATAATTTATTATGGAAAAATTACGGATACAGATTGTTTTATCCATATCCGTACTTATCTTTGTGATAGAATAATAATTCAGTGATAATCGGTTTCAATGAAGTCTACCACTTCGGAGGAGGCGAATATGGATAGATTAGAGACGTCAGATAATGATATATCACTCCCCATTTGCACATTGATACTTCCTATGGGATTATCGATAAATGCACGTTTGAATTTTAAGAAACTTTTTCTGTCGGTTTTCTCATATTTGTCTGCAAGATAAACAATTCCTATCGGCTTTGAAGAATTCTGTATTCCATTGGCAACAAAACTATATTCACCATCCGACGCCGATGCCTCAAGTATCAGTCCGGGTAGTCCGTCGAGTTTCCAGGGCCCATTGGAGACAGGAATGTCGGGAGCGAACCAAGCACACCATTCCCGACCATGATAATCTGTGGTTGCCAGGAAACATTCATATCCCAGGATCTCTTTTGTTGAGTCTGTTATTGTCCATGACCAATCTTCAGGGGTCTCTTCATAATAGTATTGGTCAAATCCGACAGAATCATAATATGTCAAGGACCGGGGTTGCGAGGACTTCACAATATAGTAAGTTCCGTCCTTACCGGGCATATCATCGAAATTCCCTTCACGGACTGCCGCACGCATCATTTCATTTAATTTTGCAGCCCCGTCGGGGGTTGAGTTCAAAGAGTCGATATATTCGGTTATAGGTGAAAAGAACTTTGATTCTCTTGGGTTGCTGAGCAGTATGTAGTGGTTCTGAACGTCAACTTCTCCATTTTTAAAATTGGGAGAAAGCGCCGTGTAACTAACCTCGATGTCTGCTATGTTCTGGGAAAACATTGTGATTGTCACAAAACATACGATGATTGATGCAACTAATCTTTTCATTTTTTTAGGGATATTGATATTAATAAATCGCGTCCACGCAGCCAACGCCGACTTTCAAAGGAGTTGAGCTGATTGTACGTCATATAATTGTATATCTTTTGATTGAAGATGTTGGAAAGTGACACCGCCAATTCCAGCCCTCTTATGGGCTTGTAGATAACCTTCGTGTCAAGGAGAAACACATTTTTGAAGTTACCGGCGTTCAGTTCGTTGCTGTAATGTTCGCCGCTGATGTGCCATTCCCATTTTTTAAGTGGCCTTATATTGAGAAGTAACTCATTTTCAATGCTTCCCAACCAAGGGGCATTCATGGCGTTCATCTCCAATCTGCTTGATACCCATAAGAAGCGGTAATCAAAACTGAACCAACGGAGTGGAGCACTATTAATCTTGGCACCGACCGACCATGAAGCACCGACAGAGTAGACTTCCTGACTCTGAGACAACAGATGAGATTCATGCCGGGAGTAGGAGCCATTGATATTTGTGCTTCCGCGTATGAAATCAAGGGTTTTGCCGATGCTGCCGTTTGCTATTAGCGTCTCTCCATTGCTCTTTGCAGAGGAGTAGGAATAGACCACGTAATCGCCATAAAGCTGCTGGGCCAAAGTATATGGATTGTGGCTCCACGACTGCATTACAAAGGCATTGGCAAACAGTCCACTCCGTGTATGTTTATACGCAACGTTGGCAGACACATTCTGCGATGTGGAGTTATAGAAATCATCCACCCCGCGATGGAAAGAACGATAGTTCGTCATCACATATCCGGGTTGGATGAGGCTTAGATTCATCGGTGAGCGTCCTGTGCCCCCTCTTATCCCCAGCGAGAAGTGGTTGTTGGGTTTCCAGTTCATACCTATTGAGGGGGAAAAATACACCTCGTTACGGTTCGCGATGGCCTTGTTGAATGTGTAGTGAGTGAAACTTATCGGAGCATTGAGAGTGAAGTTGATGCGTCTCATCCAATATTCAAACTTTGGAATGGCATACACCATGAAATAATTTGTGTTCAGAACGTTTGTTGTCTCCCCGATTGATTCCGGTATATCCGGCAGTACGGTATTGAGTGTGCGGAAATATCCCTTGATTCCTCCCTCCAGACTGATTGAGAGTCCCTTTACTGAGAAGGTGTAAGCTGCACTCTCATTCGTGTGGAGGGCGTGATCTTTGATATGCTGGTGCATAAGGTTTTCATTCGTCATTACAGAAAGACTCTGAGGCATGGATTCCCATTCGTTCACGCTCTTGAATGTGACGAGATGTTTCCCCTTGAATCGCTTTATGAGCTTGAAATCGTTGCCTACATAATAGTCGGGAAGCGATGCGGATTGCTCATTCTGTAAGGAACCGCTAACACCAAGAGTCACATCATCCCAGTCAATATCGGTTGTCAGTGTGTTGTTGATGAATGCAGTCTTTTGGTTTAGCTCATATATAAACTTGCCCGACAGCGAGTTAGATTTATCCGCTCCATTGCAGCTCTCCGTCACGATTTGAGTCCCGTCATCAAGAAAATATGTGGTAATGTTTTCAGCATCGGCTATCACCCTATTGAATGAATAATCAATCTGAGCCTTGAACTCACCGCCTCTTGATTTCCATAGGGAATTGGTGGATATAAGTGCCGAACGATTGAAGAGTGTCCGTTTTCGGCTGAGATCCGGGACTTCCGGGAGTGAGATGCTGATATATCGGCTCAAATTTGTACCACGGCCTGAGCTGAAGAAATCAGTGGATTGCGACGATAGCTCTTCCCCTATGTTGTTGGTCTTGAATGTCGTGATATTCTGGAATCCCGGCATCACCGCCATCACGAACAGCTCTCCACTCCATATTCCACCTTGGGGTTGCCATGAATAGCCACCTCCGGCATCACCGTGGAGGGTCCATGTGGCTTTCACTTTATTCTTAAGTTTAAGATTTATGGCTGCCTTGTCGGAGAAGGAGATGCCGGATAATACCTGCATCGGCTGATGGTTTTCCATAACCTCTATACTCCCGACATCTTCATGGCTTATACCATTGGTGGCAAGGCCATATTTGCCGCCAAGAAGATCAGTTCCTTCGATATAGAACTTGTTTATATCCTCCCCCTGATACTGTATTTTTCCTGAACTCTCGACATTTAGGCCGGGCATACGTTTGAGCACATCGCCAATTGAACGATCCTGTCCCTGCGCAAAACTTCCTACATGATATGTGATGGTATCTCCCTGCTCCCTTATTCGGTCAGCCTTGACAGTCACCTCCTTCAATAGGGTAGTTCCTTGTTCCAACTCAACCACTATTGGAAATGTAACGCTGTCAAGAGGGATGGATTTTTTTGCGAAACTCATCATCGATATCTCCAATCGACAACCGGATATGGATGGAAGCGACATTGAAAAACATCCATCGGTTTTGGAAGTAGTGTATGTCTTGATTTTCCCATCTGTTCCCTTGACAATCACTGAAGCTCCGGCCAATGGCTCATTGGTTTCATTGTCTACTACCGTCCCCGACACATTGATCTGGGCAGTAGCAGCATGAGCAAAGATCCCGCATATCATAACACTTGTTAACCGATTCATGTCCAATAATTATCTCATAATTAGTTTCGCATTATTTTGCGCAAAGTTAGTGCATTCAAATGACATGTCCAAAATATTTCCTTTTTATTTTATCTNTTATAGAAATGGGGGAATGNNNAGGGAAAATAGGGTAAGAAGGGTATCGTCTAAGCTTTGAAAATTCTATAAACGCGNGTGATTGCCCGCAAAATTCTGTTTATTCGATTCTCAGACGCTTAGAAAAGCGATATTTTTAAATTAANNTCTTATATTCCAATATTTTATAAGGTTTATTTACAGAGGTCGTAATTTCAACGAAATAGAATGCTATATTTTGAATTTTTTTTACTAAATTTGTGTGNATTACCAAAGAATCCACAATTATGCAAAATATTGCAGATTGTATTTTGATGGTCTAAAATATTGCCTAATTATGTTGGAATTTTTTACAGAAAATGTTGAGATGCCTNCTCTTGATTTTTCAAAGATTGAGAGNTGGGTTGAGATGGTAGCCAAGNATCACGGATACGAAGTGGGAAATCTCACCTACTGTTTCTGCGATGACCAATACATCCTCNATACGAANAGNAAATTNCTNAATCATGACTATNNCACCGACATCATAACTTTCGACTACACACGGCGTGGTAGGGTAGGAGGGGACATGGTTATTTCCCTTGANACTGTCCGTACTAACGCCGAGGGTTTGAACGTTAGTTATATGCAGGAATTGCTGAGGGTGATTATCCATGGAGTCCTTCATCTCTGCGGCATCAACGACAAAGGCCCCGGAGAAAGAGAGATTATGGAGAAGGCCGAAAACCGTGCCCTCCGTTTCTGGCAGGAGATGGGGAAATCTGAAATTTAAAGANGAACAGATGAAATTTGATTTTGATGTTATTGTGATTGGTGCCGGACATGCCGGATGCGAAGCGGCAGTAGCTGCCGCCCGTCTCGGTTGCTCCACACTTTTGATCACAAAAGATATGAACCGCGTGGCACAGATGTCCTGTAATCCTGCTGTCGGTGGAATTGCGAAAGGGCAGATTGTTCGTGAGATCGATGCCCTCGGAGGAGAGATGGGAATCGTGGCCGATACAACCGCCATACAATTCAGGATGCTCAACCGCTCAAAAGGTCCGGCCGTATGGTCACCGCGCGTGCAGAGCGACCGCGCAAAGTATATCGACAAATGGCGCGAGATTCTTGATGCAACTCCCAATCTCTCCATATTCCAGGATACCGTGGTTCGGCTTGATATCGATTCTNCGGAAGGGGAGTTGCCCGAAGTTACCGGAGTGGAGACAGCCCTTGGCTTCCATTTCAAGGCCCGTCAGGTTGTGCTCACTGCCGGCACATTCCTTAATGGCCTCATGCACTTCGGACGCACGCAGATTGAAGGAGGACGAATAGCGGAGGATTCATCGAAGGGTCTTTCCGATCAGCTTAAGCAGATGGGATTTGAAGTCGGACGTATGAAGACCGGTACACCGGCACGAATCGATGGACGCACTATCGACTTCTCTCTTGCCCAGCGTCAGGATGGCGATGACACTCCCGAATATAAGTTCTCATTTCTTCCGGGAGTGAAACGCACGCTCCGTCAACGCCCTTGCTGGATTGTGCATACCAATCCGGAGACGCATCGNATACTTCANGATAACCTTGCNGATTCACCCTTGTATAACGGACAGATTCAAAGTATCGGCCCCCGATATTGTCCGAGCATCGAGACAAAGATTGTGACATTCGCCGACAAGGAGAGTCATCAGCTTTTCCTCGAACCGGAAGGGGAGACCACCGAAGAATATTATATCAACGGCTTCTCAAGCTCGCTTCCATGGAAGGTTCAGGTCGACGCCTTATCCGAGGTTCCTGCCCTGCGCGACGTGCAGTTCTATCGTCCCGGTTATGCAATAGAGTATGATTATTTCGAGCCTACACAGCTCACCCATGATCTGCAGACCAAGCTCATCCGCGGTCTATATTTCGCCGGGCAGGTGAATGGCACCACCGGCTATGAAGAAGCCGCCGCCCAAGGTTTGATGGCCGGAATCAATGCCGCCAGAAGAAGCAAGGGGCTGGCGCCAGTGATCTTGAAAAGGAATGAGGCATATATCGGAGTGCTTATCGACGACCTTGTCACTAAAGGTGTCGATGAGCCATACCGTATGTTCACCTCGCGNGCCGAATATCGTATACTCCTGCGTCAGGATGATGCCGATATGCGACTAACTCCGATAGGATATGCCATAGGNCTNGCCACTCCGGAACGTCTCGATGCAATGCAGACGAAGAAAGCACAGCGCGATTCCCTGATAGAATTCTGCCGTGGATTTCTTGTCAAGGCCACTGAAAAAATCAACCGTCGGTTTGAGGAATTAGGCACTGCGCCTTTGACTGCCTCGCTCCGTCTGATTGAATTGCTGAAGCGGCCTCAATTGAATTTTGAGATACTGAAGGAGCTTATCCCTCGACTCTCATCACGCATAGATGATGTGGAGGAGGGGAGAAGAAAGGAGATCGTAGAGGCTGCCGAGATCCTTATAAAATATGAAGGATATATCTCCCGCGAGCGCGACCTTGCCGAGAAGCAGATGCGTCTCGAATATGTCAAGATTCCTGAGAATTTCGACTATGCTGAGATCAACGCTCTCTCCACCGAAGCGCGTCAGAAACTCGACCGGATTCGCCCTGCCACCATCGGGCAGGCATCACGTATCCCCGGAGTATCTCCTTCAGATATCAATGTGCTGCTCCTACTGCTGAATCGGTAGCCGGAGTTGTCNGATTNGTCAGACCTGTCCGACNNGTCCGACAGGTCTGACTAATCCGACAATNCCTATTCCTCCGATTCCTCTTATAGTCCTTCTTCAAAAGTTAAAGTAAATTCTATGTTCCACGTGGAACAATTAAAGGCTAAACTTTTGGAAAAGGGGAGTTTACAGATAGGGTCTGAAAGTAAATTTTAAGAAAGAAAACTTAAACCATAATAAATTTAATAAGCTATGACAATAGAGGAATTGAAAGAATCCATACGGTGTGTTCCCGACTTCCCGTCGAAGGGTGTAATGTTCCGCGACCTCACCACTCTCATCAAAAATGGAGAAGCTCTCCAGNATATGAGCCGTCTCCTTGCCGACCTTTACAGAGATAAGGGCGTGACTAAGGTAGTGGGGATAGAATCGCGCGGTTTCATCGGTGGCTCCATCCTTGCCTACGAATTGGGCTGCGGTTTTGTGCCGGCGCGTAAGCCCGGAAAGCTCCCTGCCGTGACTGTGAAGAAGGCGTATGCAAAGGAATATGGCGTGGATACAATCGAGCTGCATAGCGATGCGATTTCATCGGAAGATGTGGTGGTGCTNCACGATGACCTCCTCGCCACGGGAGGCACAATGCGCGCCTGCTACGATCTTGTNAAGTCGATGAATCCGAAAAAAATCTATATCAATTTTATCGTCGAACTTGAAGGTCTCAATGGCCGCGAAGCACTCCCGAAAGATTGTGAGGTGACATCGCTGCTNAAATTCTGATAAGAAAAATCTGAACTGAAAATGGANAAAATGGATGAGATGATGGGGGAGAATGCGGTCGAAAAAGNTGATGCGCTCCGCGAGGAGGGACGCCGGGAAGTGGAGGACCTGCTCACAGGATGGGGACGCAACATCGATGAAATGGGTGGTTTCGGCATCGAAATCACCCCCGATCGCACNCAGGATGATCTCCGGAACAATCGTCCCGGAAAACAGCTCCGGGAGAAAATATTGAATCTTCCGGATTCTCCGGGAGTATATATGTATATCGACCGTCATGGGAATGTGATATACGTCGGGAAGGCGAAGCGGCTCAAGCGTAGGGTCTCTTCCTATTTCAACCGCCACCACGATGTGATACGCACAAATCTACTCGTGCGCAATATCGTCGACTTGCGCTTCATTGTCGTCGCCACAGAGGAGGATGCCCTCCATCTGGAAAACGCGATGATAAAGGAGTATCAGCCCCGCTACAATGTGCTTCTTAAAGATGATAAGTCATATCCCTGGATNGTNGTNACNAAAGANNTNTATCCCCGTGTGTTCATGACTCGCGAGAAGGGGCTCCCTGCAAAATACTACGGCCCCTATAGCAACCAGCATTCCGCCAAGGTGGTCCTCGATCTTATCCGCGAGACATATCCGCTGCGGAGTTGTCGCCATGCCCTCGACGAGAAAAGCATAGCCAGAGGAAAATACTCTCTCTGCCTCGATTTCCATATTAAGAAATGTGCCGGNCCATGCCGTGGTCTCATCAATCCTGAAGACTATGGAAAGTATATCGCGCGCGTGCGGCAGATTCTGAATGGAGAGACNGTAGAGCTTGAACGCGCTCTTTTGACCGAAATGAATGAGTTGGCTGAGAATTGGAAATTTGAGGAGGCGCAGGCCGTCAAGGAGAAATATGAGGCTGTCAGGAGTTACAATGCAAAGAGCGTGATAGGGGAGTCGAATGCAGATGATGCCGATATGTTCGCTTACGTNGAGAATGAAGNCCGGGCTTTCGTCAANTTCATGCATCTCCATCGTGGAGCCGTGACGCAAAGCCTCAACCTCGAATATCGTCGCCACAAGAATGAGACCACTCCCGAAGAGATTCTTTCCATGGCTATGTCGGAAGTGAAGTCGCGCTTCGACCGGGATTTCAAGGAGGTCATTGTGCCTTTCCTTCCCGATGTGGAATTCGAGGGGGTCACCTTCACAGTGCCCAAGAAGGGAGCCAAGAAGAAGGTGCTCGATGTCGGAATGAAGAACGCACAGCAATATATGAAGGATGTGGAGAAAGCTGCCGAGAAGATGAATCCGGAGAGGAGNGTGGAAAAACTGATGGCGCAGATGAAATCCGATTTCCGGCTCAATGTAGAGCCGAGGCATATTGAATGTTTCGATAACTCGAATATACAAGGCACGAACCCTGTGGCAAGCTGCGTGGTGTTCCGCAACGGCAAACCCTGCAAGCGCGACTACCGCCATTTCAATATCAAGACCGTGATCGGCGCCAACGACTTCGCATCCATGAAGGAGATNCTTCATCGCCGTTATACGCGCATGATGGCCGAAGGTGAGTCTCTGCCGCAACTGGTAGTGGTCGATGGAGGAAAAGGCCAGCTCAGCGCCGCTGTCGAGGCATTCGATGAAATGGGGATAAGAGGAGAGGTTGCGCTCGTAGGTATTGCGAAACGTCTTGAGGAAATCTATTTTCCCGGCGATTCCCTGCCTCTCTATATCGACAAGAAATCACCGAGCCTGCGCGTGATTCAGGCTCTCCGAGATGAGGCCCACCGTTTCGGCATCACCCATCACCGCAACCGCCGATCGAAGGGGCAGGTGGTGAGTGCGCTCGATTCCATCCCAGGCGTAGGTCCCGTCACTGCAGCCGCGCTAATGAAACATTTCAAGAGTGTGAAGAGGCTTAAGGAGGCCGGAATCGAAGAGATTCAGGACGCAGTGGGGAAAGCAAAAGGAGAAATTATCTTCGGCCATTTCCATCCGGAATATTTGAACAATCAGAATAATCCTTCCAATTCCTCCGGTATCTCCAATTCTTCTGATCCCTCAAATTCCCTCTGATTCCTCCGGTTCTCATTATATGTTGTAAAACATATTATTTTTAAATCCAATAATCATAATAATTTTGTAACTTTGCCCCAAATAGCATCATGTGAAGACATAAATGCAAGTTTGTGCCTAATATGAAAATATAATCTCGCATTTAAGCAGATGGCAGTCTCTTTTCAGAAGATGAATCAGAGGAAGAAGCCATATCATTAATCAAGTCATGAAATCATATTAATGCTTAACTAAATCATAATTTTACTCATGAAGAAAAAAATTCTTTACAGTTTGATGTTTGGAATGTTTGCTGCTCCGAGTGTCTTGGGTGCCGATTACGGTCTGCCCTCAGGAATCCAGCAAGGAAACATTCTTCACTGCTTCAACTGGCCTGCAAGTGAGGTTAAGGCTGCTCTCCCGCAGATTGCTGCCGCAGGTTTCGGATCTGTGCAGCTCTCCCCCCTGCAGCGTGGCGATGTAAAAACCGGCTCCCCTTGGCACGACCTTTACCGTCCCTATGACCTTGCTTTCAAGGCATCGAGCTACTGCTCTGAGCAGGATCTGAAGGATCTTTGTGCTGCAGCTGCTGAGTATGGAATTAAGGTTATCGTCGATGTGGTGGCAAACCACGTTGACAAGACTGCCGGCTATCACGACACGTGGTGGGATTCTAACAACCGTGTACGCTGGGAGGGAGGCATCAACTACGGAAACCGTTACTCCATCACTCATGGACAGCTTGGTGATTACGGAGATGTCAATTCCGAACATTCCGATGTATGCTCGCGTGGAAAGGCATATGTTGAAAAATTGAAATCTTTGGGTGTAAAGGGTATCCGCTGGGATGCCGCAAAACATATCGGTCTCCCCTCTGAAGGTTGCGATTTCTGGTCAACTGTTACGTCTGTTTCCGGCGTATGGCATTATGGCGAGATCCTCGACAACCCCGGACCTGATGCCGGTGTCATTAAGGAATATGGCAAGTATATGTCGGTCACCGACAATGAGTATTCCAACTACGCGGCTAAATCCAATGGCGGTATTCCGGGCGGTTACGGCGGTTCCTGGGCCGTGAACTATGGTCTGGGGGATAAGGTGGTGTATTGGGGCGAAAGCCACGACACATATTCAAATGATGAATGGAGCCAGAACGTCGACCAGAGCGTTATCGACCGCGCTTACGCCGCATACGCATGCCGTAACGAAGCCACCGCGCTTTATCTTTCACGTCCGAATGCAAAGGGCTTCGACAATATCAAGGTAGGTAAAGGTTCAACAGCCTTTACTTCGAAGCATATCTCGGAGGTGAACAAGTTCCGTAACACAATGGTTGGAAAAGCCGACTGGTGTGAGGCCAACGGAAATACATTCTGCGTGACACGTAAAGATGGCGGTGCTGTAATTGTCATGAAGGGTAGCGGTAATGTTTCTGTGACAAACGGTGGCGGCTATTGTCCTGCCGGCACATATACCGACCGCGTGTCAGGCGGCACCTTCACTGTAACTGCCTCTACTATCTCCGGTAATGTTGGTTCGAGCGGTATTGCGGTTATCTATGCCGATGGTATTACTCCTACCCCCACACCTGATCCAACTCCCGACCCGACTCCGGATCCCGTCCCCTCAGGAGATATGTATATTCTCGGAAATATAGATGGTCATCAGTGGACCACCACTTCCGGTGCAGCCATGACATTGACCGACGGCAAATATGTGGCAAATGGTGTCAAACTCACTGCCGCAACAGGTGAGACCACTTGCTATTTCAATATNACTGACGCTCTTGGAGCTACCTGGGATGAACTCAACANGGTAGCCAANCGTTACGGTGCAGCCACAGAAGGCGCCGCTATCACCCTCGGTACTCCCGCCACTGTTGTGAAATATGCCAACGGTGTGGATGCTTCAGGATGTCTTTCATGGACAATAGCAGCCGGAACATACGATTTCACATTCAATCCTTCTGCAATGACGCTGACTGTGGTCAATGCAGGTGACACTCCGGATCCAACTCCCGACCCGACTCCGGATCCCACTCCCACCCCCGGCACTTTGACTATCACCGGCGACTATAACCTTGCTTACAGTGGTAATCTTGAAAAGGTCTATTATTGGGGTACAGGNGTGAAAGCTCCGGAATGGCCTGGTGAGACTATGGAGACTGCCAAGGGNTCCGATGGNAATACCTACAAAGTATTCAAGGTTCCTGCCGGCACTGAGANTGTAATATTCGTTACTAATGGTGATGCGGATAAGACAATAGACCTTGATTATACAGGTGCATTTGTAATGGATAACAACGGCGCAACATCCACTGCCGTGACATTCATCGGTGCTACTGATCCTACCCCCGATCCGGATCCTACTCCCGATCCCACACCCGATGAGGAATACTANATCTACTTCGATGATATGTCCAAATCTGATGTTGCTGTATGGGCATGGGGTGCAAATGATGTCAACTGTACTGCCAGCGGAGTATGGCCTGGAGATCCCATGACTCAGAAAGATGGTAAGTATTATTGGGTTCTCCCCGAAGGTAAATCAGTGCCGACAAACATTATCATCAGCTGGGGATCTCATGACGATTTTGACCGAGCAGGCGGAAAAGACCTCGTCTTCGTGAATAAAGCCACTTATCATGCTGATGGTACTTACACTGAAAGTGGTGATCCCCAGCCTGTTAAACCTGTAGTTACAGCAAGCCCTGCAAGCGGCACATCGTTCACCGACAANCTCAGNGTGACTCTGACCGTNAGCCCTGCAGCCGATATCTACTACACTCTCGACGGCTCTGCAGCCACAACATCTTCAACCAAGTATTCCGCTCCTATCGCTTTGAGCGCGACCACCACGATCAAGACTCTTGCAGTGACTGCCGACGGCGCACAGAACGCTCAGACATTCACTTACACCAAGAGCAGCACCCCGACTCCTACTCCGACTCCTACACCTTCCGGTGACAACCTTATCACAGATTACTATAAGGTTAACCCCAACGGTCAGGTAGGTACNTTCAAGACTGTCAACATGACCGGCCATCCTGCCACCAATGCATTCTCCAACTGGGGTCCCGAAGACCTCATCGCACAGGGTGTGGCACGCGATGTCTGCCAGGCATTCAAGGGTGTTCANGAGCGTCCNATAGTTGACTCNTANGCTATTTACGCTGCATACGACAACGATAACCTTTACCTCGGTATCCAGTTTGTCTACACTGTATGGGATCTCTATGGCGAAGGCAAGCAGCCGGGTGAGTCCAAACCCTACAACATGGATGGCCACATGGTATTGGCATTTGACCTCGATCCGAACAAGAGCTTTGACGGCTATATCAATGGCACAGGTCCGATCTGGAACGATCAGGCAGAGGGTGCNAANTTCGCCAACGGCGTGGATGCAGTGATAATGTGCTCCACCAAGCCCGGTGTAGGTGTCCCCGGTCTCTTCCTCGCTACTCCCGACGGACACGCTTCCTATGATGCAGCATACTGCAANNNGCTNCCNGNAGGTTTCTGGGGTTANNNNGANGGTCTNCNNCCNTCAATCGACCATGTGTGGGGTCAGAGCGATTTTTCATACGATCCTGAGCTTCTCAAGGGTAATACCGGTTTCGTTGATCTCCGCAGTGAAATCGACGACGATGCCCATACATTCTATGAGTTCAAGCTTCCGCTTTCATCCCTGGGTATAACTGCCGATCATATCCGCAATCAGGGTATAGGTTTCATGTATCTCGATAAATATGGTACAAGCCCTGTGGGCGGAACTCCCTACGATCCTTGCTACTTTGACAACGTAAACGGATCATATTCTCAGGATCCCTCTTCAAGCAAAGAGAAAGAGGATGAGGATGTGATCACTTACGCTCCTGCCCGCATCGGTAAGATAGGTATTCCTACTGCCGTAGAGCTCCCCTCAGTGGATGAAGCAGAGGTTGAGCCTCAGTATTTCACTCTTCAGGGTGTGCGCGTAGAGAATCCTTCCAATGGTGTCTTCATCGTCGTTCGCGGCGACAAGGTGTCTAAGCAGATCTTCCGCTAATTCTTCATAATAATTAGGTTAATAAATCGGTGAAGAGGTCGGCTCAATCAAGAGTCGGCCTCTCTTTTTTGTCAGATGAAAGGTTTTTTGTAATTTTGCANCGTAAAAAGGTAAAAAGATATAATACAGGTAAAAAAGAGAGGTTGCATCGGGAGTGGATGTAGCGACATCGNCCGCAAGCAGCCTCAAGCTAAAACGAAACTAACTAAAGACAATTATGAGGCTTTTAGCGAAGCCGGACTTTCATCCGGCAATCATCTCCGCCTTCAAGAACTATTCAGCGGAGAAATTCCGCAACGATTGCGTTGCAGGTATCGTAGTGGGAATTGTGGCTCTTCCTCTGGCAATTGCATTTGCCATAGCCAGCGGTGTCAGCCCCACAGTCGGACTCATCACCGCTGTTATAGGCGGTTTCATCGTATCGGCGTGCGGTGGAAACTCCGTGCAGATCGGAGGCCCAACCGGTGCGTTCATTGTAATCATCTACAACATTATCCAGCTTTANGGACTCTCCGGGCTCGCCATCGCTACATTCATGGCCGGATGCATTCTGCTGCTGATGGGCTTCTTCAAGCTCGGAACAGTCATAAAGTTCATTCCCTATCCCATCGTGGTCGGCTTCACTGCCGGTATCGCCCTCACAATCTTCTCTACACAGATGCCCGACTTCTTCGGACTCTCCATCACAGAGAAGATGCCAGGTGATTTCCTTGGTAAATGGGGTGTCTACATCCGAAATTTCAACACCATCGACCTCCCCACGCTCATTGTCGGCCTTGTATCGCTGGCAGTGATAATAGTAACCCCGATGATCTCCAAGCGGCTCCCCGGAGCATTACTCGCAATCGTGGTGGTGTCATTAGGTGTATGGCTCCTCCGTGAATTTGCCGGAATCGAGGGAATACAGACCATCGGCGACCGTTTCGGAAATCTCGATAATCATCTCCCTCACGCCAATTCCATCGGTCTCAGCATGGAATCAATCAACCTTCTCCTCCCCTCGGCCTTCACCATCGCCATGCTCGGAGCCATAGAATCGCTCCTGAGCGCGACCGTGGCCGACGGTCGCACGGGCGACCGCACCAACAGCAACACCGAGCTTATTGGTCAGGGAATAGCTAACATGGTTGTTCCTATCTTCGGAGGTATACCCGTGACCGGAGCAATCGCCCGCACGATGACCAACATCACCAACGGAGGAAAGACTCCCGTAGCAGGTGTGATTCATTCCATAGTGCTTCTACTCGTTTTCCTCTTTGCCATGCCGCTAATCAACCTTGTGCCTATGGCTTGCCTTGCCGCCGTGCTGATAATGGTCAGCTATAACATGAGCGGTTGGCGCACGGTAGTCGGGATGGTCAATAACCCTAAGGGCGACGTCTCAGTGCTCCTGATAACCTTCCTCCTCACCGTCATCTTCGATCTTACGATAGCCATTGAGATTGGACTTCTCCTCGCAGTGGTGCTCTTCCTGCGCCGCGTAACGGAAAACACCGCTGTCCGCGTATATGGAGAGCAGCTTGATGCTGCCGCAGATAGCGACATGACACAGCATGAAGTGCTCGACCTCCATCCCGGAGTGGCTGTCTATGAGATCGACGGTCCATTCTTCTTCGGAGCCGCCACGAAATTCGACGAGGTGGTGCGCCACTCATTGACCGACCTTCCCCTTGTGCGCATCATCCGCATGCGTAAGGTGCCGTTCATCGACTCCACAGGTATCCATAACCTTGAGCTCCTGATTGAGTCCTCACATCGGGAGGGCATCGTGATAGTGCTTTCGGGAGTGCGTGAGAATGTGCGTCACGACCTCCATAACGCTCATATCGACCGCCTCATCCCCTCGGAATATATCTGCGACCATATCTCGAAGGCCGTGGTCATAGCTAACCATATTGCCGATGAGAAAAGCCTTGAAAAAACTAAATAATAACTATGATTAAAAAAAAGTCCATCGGCGTTGCTCTTGCTTTAGCCGCCATTTGTTCCTCTTCATTGGAGGCTCACACCGTCCCGAAACCGGTTACGCCCGAAGATCTCGACACGATCCGCGAGAAAGTGTCGGCATTGTCGCGTGTCCACTTGGGAGGGTATGGAGAAGCAGCATACAATTACAATTTCTCTACCACAAGAGTTTCATATGCCGATGCGCTTTATGAGGATAGCCGCGGTCATGGGAGCCTCGATATTCCCCGCATCGTGCTTATGCTCGGTGTGAATCTTGGCAAGGGATGGGGTGTGGAGACAGATGTGCAGTTTGAGAATTGCAAGAACGTCTCCATCGACCAGTTCTGGATTGAGAAGCTGTTCCGTCCCGAAGCGGGCTTGCGGGTCGGTTATCTCACTCTCCCTGTCGGAGCCGTTAATGCCCACGACGATCCATTGGAATTTTTCACCGTCAACCGGCCCTCGGATGAAGATGACATCCTCCCCTGCGACTGGCATCAGGCCGGCCTCTCATTCTATGGTTCCGCCGGATCATGGGATTACGAGGCCATCCTTATCCCGGGCATCAACACATCCCTCTTCAGCGAGGATGAATGGCTGGCTCTCGGCGCAACGGGGGAAAGTTTCGATTTCAGCCGCGGACATGATCTGGCAGTTGTCGGGCGTGTAGATAATAATTCCATTGAAGGCCTTCGGTTAAGTCTGAGCGGTTACTATGGTGTGAGCTACAATAACCGTCTCGCCTTCCACAACGGCCTTCTCCAGAAGGTAAAGGGGAATGTAGGGTTTCTATCATTCGATTTCCTTTACGACGATTACAGCTGGATTCTGCGCGGCAATGGTTCATGGGGACGATATTCAAAGAATATCAACAGTTCCGGACGTGTCGAAGGAATCAACGAACATGCCAGTGGTGCCAAATCGGCCTTTGCAGCATGGTTTGAGGGAGGCTACGATATGTTCAACCTCGGATCAATCCGTGAGAGTGGCCAGAAACTATATCTTTTCGGTCGCTACGACTACTGGCAACCCTTCGAGCAGAGTGATTCCTTCCTTGGCTACGACTGGGGTCATCGGCAGCGTGTCGGCGCGGGACTCAATTATTTCCCCATCGACAAGGTTGTGGTCAAAGCCGAATATTCCCACACCTTCCTTCCCGGCGGAAAAGGAATCCCTATGCTCTCGCTCGGAGTGGCATATTCCGGTCAGTTCTTCTGATTTAGCGAAGCAAGGATATATCATTATTGATTGTGAAAAAATCCCAGGTTGTGAACCTGGGATTTTTTGCTTTTCAGCAAAAACTTTTGGAAGCTATTGTTTGTTATAGGTTATGGTGATATTTGCCACCATAACAAAATTAGCTTAATTGACTTGTGATTATAGAGTATCTATTGAAACATTTTTATGAAGAAAAGATTTGCATCCCTATTAGCCATCTTGTTTTCTATTGCTTCTTTTTCAAATTTTTTGATGTCATGCAATGATAAAGATAAGTCCAAGGAACAAACAGGTATTTCTTCTCCGTTTAAATCTCCGTTCAAGCCCGGAAATACAGTAAAAACGAGATATGAGGTTCCCGATGGATTCCACCGGGTTCAGACTGAGCCGGGGTCCTTTGAAGAATATCTTCAGAATTTACCTTTGAAACCGGAAGGCTACCTCACTCATCTATATGATGGCTCCGAGAAAAATAGAAAGGTATCGACTTCAGTCATTGATATGGACATCGATCCTGCCAATCTGCAGCAATGTGCCGATGCCATCATAAGGCTCAGGGCCGAGTATCTGTATAAGACACGTCAGTTTGACAAAATACATTTCAATTTCACCAATGGTTTCCGTTGCGACTATATCAAGTGGGCACAGGGGTATAGAATCAAGACCGAGGGAAATCATACGAGCTGGTACCGGAAAGAGACTGCAGAGGATTTCAGCTACCCGACTTTCCGTGAATACTTGCTTAAGGTGTTTGAATATGCCGGGACCGCCTCCCTTGCCGGAGAGCTTCAGGAAATCTCAAGATCGGAAATGAATGTTGGAACCATCATAGTGCAGCCGGGGTTTCCGGGTCATGCCGTGATTGTGGTTGACATGATTGTTTCCGACGACTCTCTGAATCTATATCGAGGTGAAGGAGTGCTTTTGGCGCAGAGCTATATGCCGGCACAGGAAATAGAGATACTGAAAGGTTATGATGACGAGCTTGGAATGTTTTCCGACACCTCAGATCCTGACCGTTTCAACAAGATGTGGAGCCCTACGCGCCACAAGGACGAAAATCAAGGATTCTTCACAGCCGAATACTGCTTTAAGAATCCAAAATTTATGAAATTTAAAAAATAATACAATGACCAAAAATTATGATAGGATGATTTGGCAATAATAGGATGTTCCATGTTCTGGATAGAGGTGTATAAACTCGAATACTAACCCTTTTGGTACAAGATTTCGGAAGAAATCTTAAATAATCATCTTGGTTTTATAGAAGTATATTTAAATAATCGGCTTGTTCCATCCTGTGCCCGGAACAAGCCGATTTCTATATATTATGTGGTCAGGATAGGTGCAAATATATTCCCAAAAACGACTAAGAAGTATTCCTCCTAATCATATTTAATCATATTTAGGTATCCCTCATACTATATTTTACCGACATTATGCGATTGTGGTGCTACGTAGGCGATTGTAATTTTGCAATTGTAAAAACAACATCAGAAATGACTCCATATCGCTTTACAAAAATCCGGAAATTCCGCATCGCTGCGCTTCTTGCACTCGCCTTCAGCTCTATGCAGGCAGGTGCTCAGGAACTCGCCGACACTGCCGGTTACCGGAAATTCCGCTTTGGTAGCTACGCCGAAATAGTGGCTTCTTTCAAAGATTATGGCATAAACCGTTTCCAGGCAGAGGGTTCCACAAAGGAACACCGCGCCACAGTCGCCATCCCACGCTTCACCTTAGGCTTCGATTATAAATTCACTCCTAAGTGGATTTTAGGAGCGGAGATCGAGTTTGAGGCCGGAGGTACGGGAATGGCTGTCGAACTGGAGAATAATGAGAACGGGGAATATGAGACTGAAATCGAAAAAGGGGGAGAGGTGGCTCTCGAACAGCTTCACGTCACTCGCCTCATCATTCCTGAATTCAATGTCCGGGTGGGTCATCAGGTGCTCCCTGTAGGTCTTACCAATGCCCACCACGAACCGATAAATTTCTTCGGCACCATACGTCCGGAAAGTCAGACCGGATTGATGCCCTCCACATGGCATGAAACGGGACTGACCTTCTTCGGTACATTCGGCCGTGGTCGCGCCATATTCGATTATGAAGCGATGATTGTTGCCGGTCTAAACGCCAATGGTTTCGACCGCGACACATGGGTGGCCTCAGGAAAACAGGGCTTCTTTGAAACTGATAATTTCACATCCCCGGCATACGTGGGACGTATCGATTGGAGGGGAGTGCCGGGTCTCCGCACAGGCGTATCATTCTATTACTGCCCCAATACAGGAGCCAATTCAGATAAATCACAGACATATTCCTCCTACGGCCGCATACCTGTGGAGATCTTCACATGGGATGCGCAGTATATCTGCAAATACCTCACTGCACGTGCTGATATCGTCTATGGTCATTTAGGCAACAGCCGGGCGGTCAACGAGCGCAACAACCGCCTTCCGGGGGCATCACCTTATAGCCGACTGACGCCTGTGGCTAAAAACACGCTCAGTTATGGTGCGGAAATCGGATTTGACCTACGCAACATATTCGGTTGGAAAAGAGCTCCAAAGATAATGCCTTACGCAAGATATGAATATTTCAACCCCCAGAAATCGGTGGAGAAGCCATATACTCCCGACCGCCGTCTGGAGGTGAGTAAATGGATGGTAGGTGCCGACTGGTTCGCTCTTCCGAACCTTGTGGTGAAGGCAGATTATTCCAATCGTCAGATAGGTACATCTCAAGTCTTTGGCCGTGGCTCCTACAATAGCGAGAATGAATTTTCGATAGGNGTGGCCTACATAGGTTGGTTCTTCAAGAAATAGATTCCGGCAGTCGCGAAGCCCTCTCCGGTAGCGGCTGTGCCTCAGATAAAANAAAAATAAAACTTCCGATATGATTAAAAAAGATTTCATGAAGGGCGCCCTCCTTTCAGGGTTGCTCTTAGCCGGCTGCGTCTCTTTCCAGTCGTGCAGCGATGACAAAAATGAACCCTCNGAGGTTCAGAACCCGGTTAATGTGGTTGATTCCAAGAACCTGGATTATAGCAGCGACAACGCCAATGCATGGCATAACTATTCCATGAAGGTGGCCGAGCTCCTTTCAAGAGATGCATCAGACCTTTACAGTTCATGGACTGAATCTTACGAGGGAGGTGCTTCATACGCTTCTGCATTCCGTGCCGGCAACGGTTTCGGTTATACCAGCTTCCTCAACTGCATCGAAGAGATCATCGATGGATGTGCCGATATCGCAAANGAAGTAGGCGAGGCCAAGATAGGTGATCCTTACGACCTCTATCAGAACAACCGTCTCGAAGAGGCTCTTTATGCCGTGGAGTCATGGTATAGCTGGCACTCACGTGAGGATTATACAAATAANATNTATTCNGTGCGTAANTCCTATTTTGGAAGTCTCGACGGAACAGTAAATGAAAATTCTATGGCGGCTCTCGTGAACAGTCTTGANCCGACTCTCGACAAGACAGTGCGCGATGCAATCAATACGGCTGCCGCCTCAATTCTTGCAATCCCGCAGCCTTTCCGCAACAACATCAACTCTTCCGAGGCTCGCACGGCTATGGATGCCTGCGCCGACCTTGAGCAGGTGCTTTCGCGCAAGCTGAAGCCTTTCTTCGCTGATCTTCCCTCAAGCTATGATTCTGTGCTCGGAGAGATTGTTGGTAATTATGTTGATGCAGTGGTGCTTCCCACCTATTCCCAGCTGAAAGAACGTGCTGCTGCGTTGGCTACAGCCGTNAAGAATCTATCTTCCAATCGCACTGATGCCGCTTTCGAGACNGCNTGCGAGGCATGGCTATCGGCTCGTGAACCTTGGGAGCGCAGCGAGGCATTCCTTTTCGGCCCTGTTGATGCGCTTGGCCTTGACCCCAATATGGATAGCTGGCCTCTCGATCAGGATGCAATCGTGAACCATCTCAAGAGCGGCAACTTCAGCGACCTTGAATGGAACGAAGGTGATGACGATGATTCTGTGGAGGCAGCTCAGAATATCCGTGGGTTCCACACCCTGGAATTCCTGCTCTTNAANGATGGAAAACCGCGTAAGACAGCACAATGAACAGATTTTCGATTGCAATAACGCTATTCGNTGCCCTCTTCCTTGCTTCATGCGAGGNGGAGGGCATGGATGTGCTTGATGTGGAGGTGCCGGCAGGATATGAGATGTCGGCCGGAACAGCCTCCATTTTCATGAACTCCTCGAAGAGCTATGACAGTCCCGCCGATTGGGTGAGNGGCACTTACGCCTCGCGGTTCAACCGTGGCGACAAGCTCTACGACGATATGCGCACCAGCTCAAATGGATATGGAGGAGGTCTCGGCCCGGTCTATGCCGGTTATTCCTGTGGAAGCTGCCATAGCAATGCAGGGCGCACGAAGCCTGCCGGATGGGCCGATCATGGATCNGGCCCTTATGGATTTTCATCCGCTTTGGTGTATGTGACACGCAAGAACGGTGCNTTCTTCCAGGGCTACGGTCGTGTGATTCATGACCAGGCGATCTATGGCGTCGAACCTGAAGGGAANTTCAGNGTAGATTGGGATTATCAGACCTTCTCTTTCCCCGACGGCGAGACCTACGAGCTTGCCAAGCCTAATTATAAAATCACAGACTGGTATCTTGACGATATCCCGGCCGAGGATCTCTTCTGNACTGTCCGCATCCCTTTGCGACACGTAGGAATGGGACAGATAATGGCGCTCGATCCCAATGAAATAGAGGCGCTTGCCAGAAAAAGCAATTATCCNGAATATGGAATNTCNGGNNGNTGNAANTANNTNACGGANNGNGGNATNANNTGNCTNGGACTNTCNGGNAATAAGGCGCAACATGCCGACTTGACGGTGGAGTTNGGTTTCTCAAGCGACATGGGAGTCACCAACAGCCGCTATCCTGAAGAGATATGCCAGGGACAGCATCAGATGACACAGGGTTCCATGATGGGATTGCTTTACGATCAGCTCGACGTATCGACGGAAGATATGGAGAATGTGGATCTCTATATGCAGTGTCTTGGAGTTCCGGCACGCCGGGATGTCAACGATCCGCAGGTGAAGCTGGGTGAGCAGAAGTTCTATGAGGCCAAGTGCCAGCTATGCCATGTCACCACGCTCCATACGCGCTCCACCGGCTCCACTCTTCTCAACGGAACCCGTATCCCTTGGCTCGGCGGACAGACCATTCATCCTTACAGTGATTTCCTCCTCCACGACATGGGATCGGAGATAATGGGTGTCGGTCTGAACGATAATTACCAGTCGGGGCTCGCAATGGGTAATGAATGGCGCACCACTCCTCTCTGGGGTATAGGTTTACAGGAGAAAGTGAACGGACATACATACTTCCTTCACGATGGCCGTGCCCGTAATTTTACGGAGGCCATAATGTGGCACGGTGGAGAGGGTGAGGCTTCCAAGAACCTTTTCAAAAACATGAAGAAGAGCGACCGCGACGCTCTCATAAGATTCCTTGAATCGCTATAACTCACAACATGAAAAAGATAATTACAGCAATCCTTATTGCAGCCTCGGCTTTCGGAGCCTCGGCACAGTATGACGCAGATACAGAGAACGGTGTTGTCTCCTTTGCCGGAAGAAAGGGCTTCGTTTGGGAGAGCAAGGATGGAAAATTCGAGTTCAAACCCTATCTGATGGTGCAGACGGCAGCAGATTTCAACTGGTATGACAGTGAGGGTCTCGATCCGGCCTATAATCAGGATCATGTGCACAACTCCGGTTTCTCTATCCCATACGCCGTCTTGGGTTTCACCGGGCGTGCTTTCGGTTTCATCACCTACAACCTCTCCATCAATGCAGCCGCATCGGGTGCCGGAATCCTTCAGCAGGCATGGGCAGANATGAAGGTGACAGATGCATTCGGGGTAAGGGTCGGNAAGTTCAAGACNCCCTTCACCCACGCCACCCTCACAACCTTGGGAGAGACTCTTTTCCCCACGCTGCCTGTTTCGCTGACAGCNTCCGTAATCATGCCTCATTCGCTCAATGCCGTGACTCCATCGATGATGACAGGTTTCGATCTCGGTGTGGAATTTCACGGCCTTGTGAAAGGTAAATGGGGTTATCAGGCCGGAATATTCAACGGCACAGGTTCCAACGTGAATCTCGCCACCAAGACTTTCTCCGACGATTGGCACATCCCCTCGCTNCTTTATGCTGCGCGTTTCACATTCCAGCCCTGGGGANTGATNCCTGCCACACAAGGAAATCCACGCCAGCTCGACCTTGATCGTCTGCTTGTCGGCGTCTCGGCTTCGATGAATGTAGAGAGTGAGAATGAGAGCACCAACGATTTCCGAGCCGGTATTGAGGCCGCTTGGATGCATAAGAGACTCTATCTCGCTGGCGANGCATATTTCATGCATGTAGGCTTCACAAAGAGGCAGAAGATAGATGAGAGCTTNAATTATATGGGTGGATATGTGCAGGGAGGNTATTTCATTACCGACCGCGTGCAGGGTGCCCTTAGATATGATTTCTTCGACCGTAACGGCCTTGACAAGGGTGGACTCCTCAATATNCCGGCTATCGNGGTCAATTATTATTTCAAGGGTGTGAATCTTAAACTTCAGGGGATGTACCGCTATATGGGGCGCACCGGTCACGCCACTCAGCTCGACCGCGACAACGATGATCTCGGACTCGCCACCCATAACGCNACTGTTCAGATTCAATACACTTTCTAAATCTCCATGAGATGAGAACGAGTAAATATATCGCCTTGCTTCTTGGCTGTGTTCTTCTTGGAGGATGCGATGAAGGGAAGATATATCCTTCCGAAAGCGACGGCACGGGGGCGGGCTATAATGTAGTGATGACCGGAGATCTTAAAGGGAGTGCCGAATATGGCTCCGGATATTCCCTCGTGCTTGCCGTCTTCGAAGAAGGCGACGACTTTGCAGAGATCTCGAAGGGGGTGGAAGTCGGATCAGGAGAAACGGAGCTTTCCAATGTGACCGTAACGCAGGGGACTGTGGAGCTATGCGTGGTCAATACGCTGCGTAAGCGTGTGCTGACGTTGGCCACTATGCAGGTCAATGATCAAGCCGGAGGGGAGACGCTGCGTTTTAACGTTGGCGATGTGGATGTTTCGGCATTCGGTATAATAGCCGACCGCATATTTGCCACCACCTGTCTGCAATGTCATGGGGGCACATCCCATGCCGCCGCCGGACTCGACCTCAACCGTGAGAAGGCCTGGGCGATGTTGGTCAATGTCCCTTCCAATGTGGTGGAGGGTATGATGCGGGTGGCACCGGGTGAGCCCCGACGTTCCACCCTTTGGGAGGCCGTCGCCACAGATGCCTCGGCCGGATGGAGTTTCAACCATTCCAATCTGCTTCCTTCGGAGCAGAGCGGATTCATAGAGAAATGGATAGAGAAAGGAGCAGAAAAATGATACAGAAGAAAGAATTGACAGCCCGCGGCGGTGGCCGTGAGGTTCATGCGATAATAACGGTGGATGATTCCCGGCTCTCTTTTGCAGGACAGTTGGGGGAGATAGAGGCTCAGACCTCAAGGCTCTATGAAGAGATGGGAGATAGGATGAGTCCTGTGTTCAAACGTTGGTTTCTGAGCGATTCAGCTAATCAAGCCTCGCTCCTCCCGGAATCGGATTGTGCCGTCTCGGTGGTGGAACAGGCTCCTCTCAATCTGACGAAGGTGGCGCTTTGGATATGGCTCATTGAAGATGCCTCGCCGGAGCGTCAGCCCGACGGATGCTATGCCATGGGCCGTGGAAATTATCTTCATTTGATGGAGGCCGGGGCAAGCCGCCCGGGAATAGGGCCATACGCATCAACCTACGATATATTCTCTACCACCGAGCTGCGTCTTCGCGAATATGGCGGAAATCTTCTCGATAGCTGCGTGCGCACATGGTTATTCGTGCAAAATGTGGATGTGAATTATTCAGGTGTGGTGGAAGGCCGGAACAGTGCTTTTGAAGAATTCGGACTCACTCCCCGGACGCGATTCATAGCAAGCACGGGAATAGGGGGACGCCATGCCGATAAGAGCGTGGCCGTGCAGATGGACAGCTATTCCGTGCGAGGATTAAAGGAGGGGCAGATGCGTCAGATCAACGCCCCGGAATATCTTAACCCAACATGTGAATATGGTGTGGCTTTCGAGCGCGCCACAAGTATCGACTACGGCGACCGCCGTCATCTCTTCATCTCAGGCACGGCGAGCATTGACAATCGTGGCCGCGTGGTGTGGGAAGGAGATATACGTCGTCAGACCGAAAGGATGTGGACTAATGTGGAGGCACTTCTCCGCGAGGCGGAATGCGGTTGGGAGAATGTGGGGCAGATACTTGTCTATCTGCGAGACCCTGCCGATTACGGGGTGGTGAGCGAGATGTTCGCGGAGCGTTTCCCGGATATTCCTTACGTTATACTTCTGGCTCCTGTGTGCCGTCCGGGGTGGCTGGTGGAGATGGAATGTATGGCCATGAAAGCAATTGAGAGCAGTTATGAGGATTTCTGAAAATTGGGTAAAAGTAAGACTGCTCCTTTTTCTTTTTGTGTTTGTGTCGGTAGTTTCCGGGGCTGAGGCTTCGCGCATAGCGGGAATCACGCGAAGCGAAGCCGACAGCCTCGGACGCGAGACAGTGATTTACGACCGTACCCCTGTCACATTCAACACGCTAAGTCGTGATTTCTTGAAGAAGGTGTATGGGCGTGCAGAGTATCGTGGATTATCGGCTGAACAGGTGGTGGCCTCCATCAGGCTTTATCCATTGGAATGGAAGGATGAGCCTATAATCCTGATAAAGGATAAAGGACTGCGCGAGAAGTTAGGAGCGAAGAGGAGGTATGTATCCCTCTCTTCGCTTTTCGAGTCTGATGGTAGTTATCGTGTCGAGAAGCTGTATGAGAATGCGAGGGGTAAGGATTGGCGCGCGGTGGAAGAACTCGATGAGAAGGCCGGCATTCTATTGGGGATCATCTCCGGGGATTTGATAATAAAGAAAGATGGGGTCAGATTGCCTGAATGGAGAATCTCCCTTGAATTGCTATATAATCGTATCCCTTTCTTGAAGATAATATTCATATTGCTTTTCTCTGCGGCTCTATTGGCGGGGACGATATATATTTATGATGCTTCTTCAGGACGTGTGGTGCATCCACTATTTCGTCGGGTGGTGGGTGTGATACTCTCCCTATCCTTTCTTTTCTCCATTGCAAACTTCACTCTTGAATGGATTCTTGCCCGACGCATTCCGCTTTCCAATACAGGGGAGACGCTTAGTTTTACGGTATTGGCAGGCACAGGTCTGACCCTCCTTTTCATGATTTTATCGGTGAAAAAAGGTGAAAGAAGAGTGGATAGCATGGGTGTGCTGAGCATTGCCATGCTTTTTTGGGGATGTGTGGCGTTAGTGTCATGGCTTATAGGCGAGAATCCTGTTTTGACTCCGCTTATGCCGGCGCTTCAATCCCCATGGCTATCCATTCACGTCACTTTGGTGATGATCTCATACGCTCTTCTGGCATTGACATTTGTGATCGCTATTCCCGGTGCTTTAGGTATGGGAGGAGACAGGTTGCGTTCCTCCTGCATGACGATGCTTTATCCCGGTGTAGGCTTCTTGGCAGCCGGAATCATAACAGGTTCCATATGGGCTAAAGATGCGTGGGGTTCATATTGGAGTTGGGATCCCAAGGAAACATGGGCTTTGATAACATTTATAGCCTACATTGTGCCGATGTGTGTGCGCATTCGTGGCCGATGGCTTTACATCTATCTTCTATTTGCCTTCCTGACCGTTCTGATGACCTATTTCGGCGTCAACTATTTCTTGGGAGGAAGGCATAGCTATGTATGATTCCGTTATATTTCCAGCTTTTCAAAAATTGTTATGCCGCGACGTTTTATGTGATCGATCAGGTCGGGATTGGTCAGTTTGCTAAAATCGGAAATATCGAACATATAGGGAAGGTAGGAATCTTCGAATCTGTCGGCAATATGAAGGATATCCATTTGAGTCAGCTCCCTCCCGTAAAGCGTGAGGTCAACGTCGGAGAAGGGCTTGTAATTCCCTTTCGCCCGAGAACCGTAAACAATAGCTCGCTCAACGTTTTCAAACGATGCCAATGTATTTACGATTTCGTCCAATTCGCTCTCTTTCAATCCTAAAGTTTCAGATAGCTTCATCCTCTACGATCTTTGCCATGGCAGTTTCAAAATCTTTCATCAGGGGGTAATATTCAGTAATGATGGTGTGTAGGGTAAGATTGGTAATCTCATCATCGTATGTATGTGAGGTAAGATTCCTTGTCTGAATAGAGTTAATCCAAAGTGGATTGTCAATAATGCCGATTGAAAGGGCCTTGCGGAATGCATCTCTGGAACCCCGGATTTCGGAGGGACCTTGGTACTCTATGTAGTCCTTCATCACTTTCCATGCCAATTCATGGGTGAACTCGAAGCGTTGAATCAACCCTTCTTTAAGGAGATCAATATTTTCTGAGTCTTCGTTTATAGTTATTATTGCAATGGCTTCCTCAAGTCGTTTCAATGCTTTGCGATAATTCTGGAAACGTTGCAGCCACCTTACATCCTGTTCTTCCATTTCTTCTGACTTGCTAATTTAAATAAATATCTCGTTAAGTGGTTTGTTGATGCAAAAGATTTTACTATCCCTTAATTTTTACTCCTATACTGCACTCGCCCGTTTCCGGAGCATATATCGGCAGCAGATACGTGAAGAAATCTATCTCCACATCCATTCTGTCAAGTGCCAATCCCTTGAAAAGCTCGCGCCTTCCCTCGAAATAAGCTTCAAGAGTTGAAAGCAGGAGGCTCTTCCCTAACCGGCGCGGACGGCTCAGGAAGATATATTTCCCATGCTCGACAAGAGTAGGGATGTAACCTGTCTTGTCAACATATGCGTAACCTTCCTCTATGATGTCAGAGAAGGTCTGTATTCCTATCGGATATCTAAGGGATTTCTGCGGTGCCATGACTTTAATATTTTTACAAATATACAATAAAAATTTCCTATGTAGAAATGAAGTTGTTTAAACTTATTTTTTATTAACAATTGCAAGAGATTTGGCTCGTCATCTTCTATATTTGGAAACTCGCAGATTTTCAATTTTGAGCTGATTTAGACTCATCCTTTTTATAAAGGTTGAAACTCGTCGATTTTCAATTGTCTGCGGCTGAGAGAGACAAAAGGAGCCGAAAAGATCCGCAAGGGTTGATAAAAGAAGGTAAAACAATTTCATATTAACATTCGTAAATAAGTTTAAACAACGACTTCAATATGTACTTGAATAAACATAAAAATTTATGTTGAATTTTTAACGCAGACATGTCCTGTAAATTCCCATTCTCTTCAAGGTTTGCAGTTTTAGTAAGAATTTTGTAATTTTATCGCGCCTTTAATCCTTTAGTAAGGAGGCCTATTGTTAAATCCCCCACATCTTTCTCAACTTTAAAACACTCAAATCTAACTCCTTGACACCATGAAACACTGTAAAATATTTATATGGTTGAGATGGACTCTTGCTGTAGTTCTCTATTATGCATGGTTTCAGACTTTTTATAATGCCGTAAGATTTGGGAATGTATTCCCTTATACAGACTTATATGATATGTTTGAGGGTATAGCTTATAACTTCCCTCCTATATTGTTAGTATTCTTATTAAATCTCCTGATTGTATTTCGTCTCATTAGAATCTCAAATCTTACTTTGAAAATAGTAATTGACTTTGCAATGTCAATGGTAGCTGTAAGCGTAGTCAATGGCTTGTATGTAGCTGTATATGGAATTATCCATAAGGGAACTGGTATTAATATTGATTGGGCAGGATCTATTCTGAATGACATTATAATTCTCATGGGAATCGAGCTGGTGTATTACTTCAAAAATCTTGTCCGTTCCAGGGAGGAGACCGAAGATGCACGGCGTAAGGCTCTGCAATATCGCTATGACTCTCTTAAAGCTCAGGTGAATCCTCACTTCCTGTTTAACTCCCTTAATTTGCTTCACTCATTGGTCTCAATTGATCAGGCTCAAAGCAAAAGCTTCATCTATTCCCTGGCCAGCATGTATCGTTATATCCTGGCAAAACATAACATTGACAGGGTGGATGTAAAAGAGGAATTTGAATTCCTTAGCTCATATATATCGGTGCTTGATATGCGATATTCCGATAAGCTGAAAATCTCTATCATCGGAGATCTGCCTGAGGGCAGGCAGCTTGTTCCATTCACATTGCAATTGCTGATCGAGAATGTAACCAAACATAACATAATATCCGCTAAGAAGCCTATGAATATCAACATTCATGTCAAGGAAACTGAAATCACAGTCTCTAATCCCATCAACCTTTCTCATACGGTTGTTCCGGGCGGCTTCGGGCTTGAATACCTTAAAGAGCTCTATTCTGCCTATGGGCAGACATTCCATATAGATAATGATGGTGAAACCTTCACCGCTTATGTGCCTTTATTATAATTTACCGACTTAACTGCTGGAAAATGAAAAAATATGCCATCATAGAGAATGAGAAATTCGCTCGCATAAACCTTCAGAATGCAATTTTCAAGTTGCGTCCCGATTACGAATGCGTGTTCACTGCCGAAACCATAGAGGATTGCATCGACTATTTCAGTGGCCGTCCTGACCTTCAGCTAATATTCATGGACATAGAGCTTGACGATGGAAACTGCTTTGAAATTTTCCGCAGCGTTGAGATTGACACTCCCATAATATTTACAACCGCCTATGATGAATATGCAATCCGCGCATTTAAAGTGAACAGCGTGGATTATCTCCTTAAGCCTCTTCAGGATAGCGATCTTGAAAGGGCATTGAAGAAATTTGAATCTCACTCTCAGGGAGCGGCTCCAATAAAAGCAGCCAAATCTGAAAAAGAGGCTCCAAAGCTGCGCACACGCCTCTTGGTGAGCAACGGACAAAACTACACATTTGTGCAGGATGAGGAGATAGCATGGTTTGAGGCTGAGGACAGATATGTTTACATAATCTGCAAGAACGGGAAATCTCTTATAAGCGACTTCTCATCAATCGGAGAAATAGCCGCTGTTTTAGATCCAAACAGATTTTTTCAGATCTCCCGCTCGATTCTTGCATCCATTGATGCTATAAAGAACGTTTCCAAATATTTTAAGGGACGTCTCAATGTAACTCTTGAAGCTTCGGAACACTCCAAAACAGAAGTGATCAGCGCCGCCCGGCGCGATACATTTCTTGAATGGCTTGGACATACACATAAGTGAGCTTGGATCTAAGCAGATAAATTCCCCCGATTAATATACCGTTTCCACCTGTTGGTTTACCGCTTCCCCCGTTTTTGCTTGTCTTCCCGGATATGCCATATTAATTTTGTTTATGTAAAACAAAACTGATATGGCATCATCCCTTAAATATATAATCCTTGAAGATTCCTATTTCATAGCTACGGATATAAAGAATTCCATAGCCGGTTTATGTCCGCATACCGAATGCACTGCCACCGTGGAGGCTATGGAAGACTGCATCCATATGGCAAACAACCAAGACGTAGATCTGATAATAATGGATATGGAATCAGCTGGAGAAAATGCCGTAAGCAAAATCAGGCAATCAAGGATTTCACATCCTCTGATTCTGATTTCCGACAATAAAGATATAAGGCAATCCCTCTCCGGATTGAACATGATTGAGTTCATATTGAAACCGGTAACGGCATCGGCTCTATCGTCTGCTTTTAGAAAGTATGAGGAGTCAATATGCTAATACAGGTAACACCATGTATTCTTTAAACACGTCTAATGAAATGTTAATTATCCAAATTAATAGTGTATGAAAATAATCAATCTTAAACGACTGTACATCTTCCTATTGATCGTTTTTGCATTAACTGCAAACGTAGCGATGGCAGGAATATGTTACTTAGGGATTACACCTAATGAAGGCGACCCGGTGTTCTTCCAGCTTTCCGACTTCCCAATTGTAAAGACCAACGACAACATACTTTCTGTGGAAGCGGTTGACGGGACAATGACATGGCAAATGAAGGATGTGAAAACATTCTCTTTCTTTGAGACAATACCTTCTGGTGATATTGAAAAAGTAACCAAAACACCAAAATGTACTATACGTGATGGTATTGCCTGCTTTATCGACTTTGAACCTGAAATGGGAATTAGAATATATGGGCTTAATGGCAGGTTACTTGCTCAAACTGCAACCGACTCGGAAGGAGCTGCAACTCTTGACTTATATCGGCTAAACGAGAAAACCATTATTATCAGTGCAGGAACATATTCTCTTAAATACGAACTGAAATAAAATTTCCCAATAGATACATAAAAATATAATAATATGAAGAAATTAATTCCATCTGTTATTGCATTCGCAACTGTAATGGGAGCCTCAGCACAGTCTTATAACATGGAGATTCTCTTGAAAAATGGCAGTACAACAACAATTTCTACAGAGGAAATCAGCGAAGTCAGATTTGTAGAATCTGCCCCGGTAGAGGCTTTTAATATTCTAACCGAAGAATATATACCTGATTCAGCATTGCGTGACGCTATCAAGGTGCAAGTAGCTAATGGATCTGATGTCCTAACTAATGTGGAAGCAGCCGCCTATAATGGCGCATTGGAGCTTAACTCTCCTGAAGTGTTTAATTTTAAGGGGATTGAATATCTTACCTCCTTACAGGCATTATATGGAGATTATACAAAAGCCCAATCTATTGATGTGTCAATGTTGAAGGATCTCCAGGTGCTCTCTCTCAATCGTTGTGAATTTCTGAAGACACTTGAATTGGGGAATCCAAAGAAGTTGCGTGCATTTAATATCGGAAGTACACAGCTTAAACAGTTTGATCTATCCATTCTCCCGGATTCTATGGCATTCATTAATGTTGAGTCTCTTGGATACGCTACTCTTGATTTCTCTCGATTTGCTGATATAGAGGAAATCAATTGTGCACAGAATGAACTTACCTCCCTTAATGTAGAGAATCTTCCGAAGTTAAATTCTTTGGTATGTTCGACCAATCAGCTTACTGAATTAAATCTTAGTGGCTGTACAAATCTATTCAATTTTGTTGCTACTTTCAACACTGAGTTAGTTAAGGTAAATCTTGATGGATGTAACAAACTTGGCAAGGTATATCTAATGTATACCGCAGTGACGGAATTTGATGCCCAGCCAGTGAAAAGTACATTGGAAGAGCTAAATTTGGGATATACAAAAATCAGTGAGATTAATACATCCGGTTGCACACAGCTCACATATCTTGCTGTAAATGATACACAGCTCACACAAGCCCCGGATCTTAAAGGGTGTGTAAATCTTGATGAATTGCGTGTAGAGAATACTCATATTCCCTCGTTGGATGTATCTGACTGTTCTGTAATCCATGAAATGCATTGCTATAGCATCCCTGAACTAAAAAGTGTGATCATGGCATCTGATTTACCGAATCTATACAATCTTAACTTATTTGATGTGCCGGCTCTTACTTATTTTGAATGGGGTAAAACTAAAATATTAGGATATGCAAACGTTTATATGACCGGTCTCAGTCGTATTGACATTAGTAAAATGAATCCCGACGTTAGATATGGCATGTTCTCATATAATGAAAATATGACTGAAATTAAAGTATGGCCTGAATTTGATATTAAGAATCCGCCTTCCAATATTGAAAAGGATGCCAACACTAAGTTTGTATATGAGTTTACTGAATAAACTTATCAATTAGTCTTAAATTGTAAGAGGGAGATGTCGTATGCGGCATCTCTCTCTTGCATATTTTTATGGATTATGGAAGAATAATGTGGTGGTATGATGAATAGTTAGATGAAGATTTTGATATTTTTTGCTATTTTTGTGTTATAATTATATACTTAGAGGGGAATGGCACGATATTTGAATTATATCGGGCTGTTGCCTCCTATAAAAATGTAAAAATAAATCCTATCTCTTCATCCCGCCGGGATGGCGGGGCTAATGTATATGACAGAAATGGCAAAGACAACCAACAAACGATTAAAGAAAAAGGAACTTCAGGATCTGATACTTGAATTTCTACAGAAACAGAATAAACAGAGTTTTAATTACAAGCAGATCGCTTTCGGTATAGGTGCGACTAATCCCGCCAACCGCATGGATGTGATCAATCTCCTCGATGAACTCACTGCCGGCGATGTAATCACCGAGGTGGAGCTTGGTAAATATAAGGCGAAGGGTAATCTCGGCACTGAGAATGTAGGATACTTTGTTCGCCGCAGCAACGGCAAGAATGCCGTTATCATAGAAGACCAGCAGATAAACGTGGCTGAGCGTAACTCCATGCACGCCCTCAACGGCGACAAGGTGCGCGTGATGGTTTCTGCCGCACTCCGTGGCAATGCTCCGGAGGCTAAGGTACTGGAAATCCTTGAGGCAAAAGACCAGACATTCATCGGTACGCTCAAGATAGATAAGAACTATGCATCGCTCGTGACCGATTCCAAATTCCTTGCCGCCGACATTATCATTCCGAAGGGTAAGCTGAAGGGTGGTAAGGATGGAGACAAGGCAGTGGCACGTATCACTCAATGGCGTGATGATGAGATGAACCCACGTGGCGAAGTGATAGATATCCTCGGTAAGAAGGGCGACAACACCACAGAGATGCATGCTATCCTCGCAGAATACGGACTTCCATATAAATATCCTGCAAACGTAGAGAAGGCTGCAGAGCATATCGATGCCGGAATCACTCCGGAGGAGGTGGCCAAGCGTGAGGACTTCCGACAGGTGACCACCTTCACCATTGACCCGCGCGACGCAAAAGACTTCGATGATGCCCTCTCCATCCGCCAGCTTGCCAACGGTAACTGGGAGGTGGGTGTGCATATCGCCGATGTGACCCACTATGTGAAACCCAACAGCATAATCGAGAAGGAAGCCAAGCAGAGAGCCACAAGCGTTTATCTCGTCGACCGCACGATACCGATGCTCCCGGAGCGTCTCTCTAATGGTATATGCTCCCTGCGTCCTAACGAGGAGAAACTCACCTTCTCCGCAATCTTCGAACTCGACTCGAAGGCCAATGTGGTCAACAGCCGTATCGGGCGCACCGTGATCGAGAGTAACCGCCGATTCACCTACGAGGAGGCACAGGAGATAATAGAGAAAGGGGAGGGTGATTATGCGCGCGAGCTGAAAGTGCTCAACGATATGGCTAAGCAGCTGCGACGCAAACGCTATGATGCCGGTGCCCTGGAATTTGATCGGGCGGAGGTAAGGTTTGAAATTGACAAGGATGGAAAGCCTGTCAGCGTATATTTCAAGGAATCCAAGGATGCAAACAAGCTCATAGAGGAGTTCATGCTTCTCGCCAACCTCACCGTGGCCGAGGCCATAGGAAAGGTTGGGAAAGGGAAGAAAGCCAAGAGCTTCGTATATCGTGTCCATGATAACCCGGATTCCGAGAAACTGAGCAATCTCTCGCTTATAGCCTCCCGATTCGGATATAAGATTGCCACCGACGGCAAGGCAAAGGAGATCAATAAGAGTGTCAACCGTCTGCTGCGTGATGTAAAGGGGAAAGGTGAGGAGAGTATGCTTTCGATTCTCGCCATACGCTCAATGGCAAAGGCTGTCTACACCACTGAAAATATCGGCCACTATGGTCTGGCGATGGATTATTACACCCATTTCACCTCTCCGATCCGTCGCTACCCTGACATGATGGTCCACCGTCTGCTTGCCAGATATGCCGACGGAGGCCGCAGCGTCGATGTGAATAAACTTGAAGAGGAATGCAAGCACTCCTCCGACATGGAACAGCTCGCCGCNAATGCCGAACGCTCCAGCATCCGCTATAAGCAGGTGGAGTTCATGCGCGATCGCCTCGGAGAAGTCTACGACGGTGTAATCTCCGGAGTCACTGAATGGGGCTTCTACGTCGANCTTGTCGATAATATGTGTGAGGGACTTGTGCCCATACGCGATCTTGCCGATGACTACTATGACCTCGATGAGAAGAACTATTGTCTTGTGGGGCGTCGTCATGGTAATAAATATACCCTNGGCGATCAGGTGAAGGTGCAGGTGGCACGTGCCGACCTTGAACGCAAGCANCTCGACTTCGCGCTTATCTCCGACACCGGAAACCCCAACAAACCTCTTGAGGAACGCAAGCCCGGCAAGCGTCACGAACCTCGTTCACAGAAGGGGAAATCTCAGAAAGGGAAAGGAAAAAGAAAGAAATAACCTGATAAATCCTCTAATCTTACAATCTGCAAAATGAATAATAAGAGAATATCTCTCCTTATGACGGCAATGGCCGGAGGAGCGGCTGCAATGATGGCTGCCGGCGGAGAGCGCACAATCGTTGAGACCGACGCATACCGNTGGNCNGGCGACACCATCTATCAGAATGAATTCAAGGCCTGGGCCGAGAGCCCGGAGGAGATTCGTTCCACCTATAAGGGTCGTCCCGGATACTTCATGCCCGTGGAACAGACCTGGAAGCGTAAGAACGACTTGACGAAATATCCCGTTCTCACAACAGAGAATATGCTTCACCAGGCCATTTTCAACATGGGCCTTGATGAGATGGTCAACGCCGTGGAACCGGATACCACACTCCGCACCGGAAAAGAATGGGCCGGCGTGTGGACCCGCGATGTNAGCTATTCCATCATCCTTTCGATGGCTGCTCTCCAGCCGGAGGCCTCGATGATTTCGCTAATGAAAAAGGTGAACAAGAGTGGCCAGATAATTCAGGATACCGGTTCCGGCGGAGCATGGCCTATCTCCACCGACCGTATGGTATGGGTGCTTGCCGCATACGAGATCTATAAGGTCACAGGAGATCGCAAATGGCTTGAAACGGTATATCCTATTGCGGTCCGTTCCCTTGAAAAGGATGAGAAGACGGTGATGAGCCCGNACGGGCTTGTGAAAGGGGAAACNTCTTTCATNGACTGGCGCGAGCAGAGCTACCCGCGNTGGATGCAGACTGCCGACATTTCTCAGAGCGAGGCGATGGGCACAAATGTGATGTATGCTGCTGCAATTGAGGCCACTTCCAAGATGGCTTCCGCTCTCGGAAAGAAGAAGGAGGCTGAGAAGTTTGCAGCCAAGGCGAAGGCCCTGGCCGCAGCAATCGACAAGAAATTCTGGATGGACGACAAGGGATATTACGGAATGTACACATACGGGCGCGANAACANGATNCTCAATCCNCGNCANGAGACNTTGGGNGCNGCCCTNNCNATTCTNTANGATNTNGCTCCNNNGNANCATCAGANNTCNATTTCNGAGAANGCNCCNCAGACNCCNTANGGNNCANCNATNTTCTGGCCNCANATCNNNGATATGCCCANNTATCANAACAATGNNNTNTGGCCTTTCGTGGNNTCNTACTGGACNNTTGCNCAGGCAAAGGCNGGAAATGANNANGGCACNCTNGAAGGNATTGGNNCNGTGTTCCGCCCNGCNGCNCTNTTTGCNACCAACAAGGAGAACNTNAANCTTGACAANGGNGANTANTTCACNGAGCTTAACTCTTCNAATATGCTCTGGTCGCTATCCGGCAACTTGGGTATAACAATGCGTATCCTCTTCGGTATCAATTTCGAGGAGAACGGACTTAGGATCGCTCCTTTTGTTCCGGAAACACTTGGCGGCACGCGCTCGCTCGACAATGTGAGCTATCGCGGTGCGAAGCTCGACATAACGGTCAATGGCTTCGGCTCAANGGTGAAGAAGATGACTCTCAANGGCAAGGAGATTGATCCTTTGGCCGTGATTCCTGCATCGAAACTGAAAGGGGAGTGCAAGATTGTGGTGGATATGGATAATGAGCCNATCGCGAAGATGGCTGTGAATCATGCCGGAAACCGTAANGCTCCTCTGACGCCTATCGCATGGCTCACCTTCAATGCCGACATAGCCAAAGATAAGTCTGCCTTCCCCAACTATCTGCAGTGGAACCCGATTGAATACATTTCCAAATATCTTGTGCTCCGCGACGGTAAGGTGGTAGCGGAGACCCGTGAGACCTCCTATCCTGCATTGGAAGAGGGAGAATGGCAGGTTATCGGTGTGGCCGGCGACGGAACACAGAGCTTTGCTTCAGAACCGCGCAGCAACCGCAAAAAAGAAGATATCTATTTTGCAGACTCCAGCTACACCACCACCCTCAGTTCTCCTGAACTATCCTATAGGCCGCAGGAAGATTTGAGCGGCGCCTCGAAAGGGAAGTTTGTGGAGATTGATATGAATTCGGCTCCTGTAGAGGCAGTGGTAGAGATCCCGGAAGATGGTGTTTATTCCATATCCGTGCGCTATGCCAACGGAAACGGACCGGTAAACACAGAAAACAAGGCTGCAATCCGGACTCTAACCCTTGACGGATCCAAAGCCGGGACAGTCGTTATGCCTCATCGCGGGGTNGCCAACTGGAACGACTGGGGCATGAGCAACAGCGTCGTGCTTCCTCTCGGGAAGGGATCTCATACNTTGGGNATCATCTACTTACCCGAAGATGAGAATATGAATATCCAGACAAATCATGCAATCATTGATAAGATTGTTGTGGAAAAATTTGGCGGAATAGAAAATAATTAGTAATTTTGTACCCGGGTGAGTCCTGCACGACTTGCTCCCCGTGAATCCCCCAGGTCTTGACCGAAGCAAGGGTAGCGGGTTGTAGCGGTGCGATGTAGGTCGCTCGCCCGTTTGCCTCTTTAGCTCAGTTGGCCAGAGCACGTGATTTGTAATCTCGGGGTCGTTGGTTCGAATCCGACAAGAGGCTCTAAAAGGTCCGACCGGACTTGAAATCATGTTTTTCATAATTTTGTTTTGGCGGCAAGCTTCATGAAGCGGGCCGTTTTTTATTATATCTCTATCTGGCTTCGGCCCTTTGTTCTTAAATAATATTGCTAAGTAGCTGCTTATGATTATACATAATGCCACCTTTATGGTAAGAAAAGATCTTGAGAATGATTTGATTCTATGGCTCAAGGAAAAGATAGGTCGTCTGGAAAGCGGGAATGCAGGTATGGGTGAGGGTTGTAATCCCCGTGTCTCGGCAATGCGCGAGGCCGGAGGAGTGAGTCATCTCCACGCAGATGCCGCGAGTGTAGCCTTTCAGGTGGAATTTCCCTCCGAGACAACTGCCAAGATATGGGCAGAACGCGCATTCAATCCGCTTGCTGCTGCATTCGATGAAAAATTTGGCCCGGAGGGTATGGTCTTCACTTCGCTTTTTGAAGTAGTGTAATGGCGGATATCAAGGATTATAAAAGGATAATAATGGGGATCGACCCCGGCACAAACGTGATGGGATACGGAGTGCTCGGCATCAATGGCAAGACACCGGAGGTGATTGTGATGGGCGTAATNGAGCTGAGCAAGTTCGAGAGCCATTACAAGCGNCTCCATCGCATCTATGAGCGTGTCTCAGGGCTTGTGACGCAATATCTCCCGGATGAGATGGCGATTGAGGCTCCTTTCTTTGGCAAGAATGTGCAGTCCATGCTGAAATTGGGACGTGCGCAAGGTGTGGCTATGGCGGCGGCNCTTGTGAAGGATATCCCCATAGCGGAATATGCCCCCCTTTCCATCAAGCAGGCTGTGACCGGACGCGGATCCGCCTCCAAGGAACAGGTGGCCGAGATGTTGAAAAGGATGCTGCATATCCCCGAGGAGAATATGCCAAAGCTCCTCGATGCCACCGATGCCCTGGCNGCAGCCCTGACACATTTCTATGAGACGGGAAAACCGAAACTTCCAAAAGGCCCCGGCAGTTGGGCTCAGTTCATAGCTCAGAATCCGGGTCGCGTCGTCTCCGGTGACAAATCTCGTCCCGGATTGAAAAAATGAATAATATCCTCCTTTCTCCTCTTCATATCTTTCTTNCTCACACTCCCAATATTCCCATCGTTACCCTAACGAAGTGAGGGTTATCTCATAATAGTGAAATCTATTCANAAGAGNAAAACACATTTTCCAATCCCTGATATCTTATTCACTTTTAATATTCGCAAGCGAAACTAAAATTAAATTTTCAATTGTTAGAATAAATAGGTATATTTGCAAATTGAAGCGCGGAGGAATATTTCCTGTGCGCTTCAGTAGAAACACAGATATTTAGACGATACCGGAAAAACAAAAAACTAAGATATATGGATAGATATCAGGAAGCAATTGCATCCAGCAAAGTCATCGCCGATGATGCGGCCGTGGCGGATGCCGTGAAGAAAATATTGGAGAAAGCCCCCGAAAACATGACCCCGGAGGTGCTTAAATTCTTGTTCAGCTCAATCGATCTGACCACTCTCAGCACCGAGGATAGCGTGCGCAGCGTGGCACGCTTCACTGAACGTGTCAACGATTTCGACAATGATTATCCGCAGTATAAGAATGTCGCTGCCATCTGCGTCTATAGCAATTTCGCCGACGTGGTGAGCACTCATCTCGAAGTGGAGGGGGTAGACGTGGCTGTAGTGGCTGCCGGATTCCCTTCAAGCCAGACATTCCAGGCTGTTAAGGTGGCAGATGTGGCTCTTGCCTGCGAAGCAGGTGCGAATGAGGTGGACATCGTGCTNAATCTCGGCCTATTCCTCGATGANGATTACGAGGAACTNTGCGACGAATTGATCGAGCTCAAGCATACGGCCAAGCACGCCAAACTGAAGGTGATTCTCGAAACCGGAGCGCTCAAGACTGCCGAAAACATCAAGAAGGCATCCATCCTTTCAATGTACAGCGAGGCCGACTTCATCAAGACATCCACAGGAAAAATATATCAGGGCGCAAGCCTTGAGGCAGCCTACGTGATGTGTGAATGTATAAAGGAATATTTCGCCATCTCCGGAAGGAAGGTTGGCTTCAAGGCAGCCGGAGGCATACGCACTCCGGAAGAGGCCGTGGCCTACTACACCATCGTAAAGGAAGTCCTCGGAGAGGAATGGCTCAACCATGATCTCTTCCGCATTGGAGCCAGCTCTCTGGCNAACAGCCTGCTGAGCGCGTTGGAAGGTAAAGAGGTGAAATATTTCTAAATCCCTTCCGCTACCTGAGAAAATGAAACAAACCCGACTATGAAAATTAAAGATTTACTTAAAGCGTCGTTGATGCTCCTCGCAGGAGCGTCAGCGACGTTCTGCGCTTATGCACAGCCAAAGGCGCAGACTGATGAGAAACGCTACAACGTTTTCGGAGTGGCTTTCTACAATCTTGAGAATCTCTTCGACACAATCAACAACAACGGCAAGTATGACCTCGAATTCTCCCCCGAAGGGAAGAACCGCTGGGACGGCAATAAATATTGGTCGAAGATTAAGAATCTCTCATACGCCATCTCGCAGATGAAAACCGAAAACACCCCTATGGGGCCTGCCATCATCGGAGTGAGTGAGATTGAGAACCGTTCAGTGCTTGACGACCTTGTGGCTGCCGATGCCATCAAGAACTGGAATCTCCAGGTGGTGCATCACGACAGCCCCGATGCTCGTGGTGTCGACGTGGGCCTTCTTTATAATCCACGCTTCTTCCATCCCATCAACGTTACCAACCATCGTCTGGTGGTGCCGGAGCTTCCCAATTTCAAGACCCGCGACCAGATGTGTGTATTCGGGCTTCTCGGAGGTAGTCGCGTGGCAGTGATCGTGAACCATTGGCCCTCACGCAGGGGAGGGGAGAAGGAGAGCAGCTGGCTGCGCGAAGCGGCCGCATCACTCACCAAGCAGATCGCCGACTCCCTCTATCAGATCGACCCTAACGTCGGAATAATTGTGATGGGCGACCTTAACGATGATCCTCACAACAAGAGCGTGGCCGAGACTCTCGGAGCCAAGAGAAACAGCACCGACATCTCCGACCATGGATTCTACAACCCGTTCTGGGGGATGCTCGACCAAGGTATCGGATCATACATCTATCGTGGCGGCTGGGATCTGTTCGACCAGATCATAATCAACGGAAATCTGGTTAAAAACAAAGGGGGNCTGGAATATATTCAGGCCAATGTGTTCAACAAGCCTTTCCTCCTTCAGAGCGACGGACAATACAAGGGATACCCTAAGCGCACCTTCTCAGGAGGGGTATGGCTCGACGGATATTCCGACCATCTCCCCACAATAATCTATCTCAAGCGTGAGCGTTAACCCGAAAACAATCCAACTTTTCAAACCTTCATAACATCGAAATGCGAGCAAAACTATTCCTTTTGATGCTTCTGTGTCTGACGCTGCCCGGAGTGGCGGCCACCGGACTCAAGGGCACAGTGGTCGATGCGATGAGCGGGAAGCCAATCTACGACGCTAATATCCTGCTGCGCGACCAAGCGATATTCGTGACCACCACCACCGACGGTACGTTCTCCATCTCAAAAGCCGCTCCCGGACCAGACATGCTCCAGGTTGTGGCATTCGGGTATGAGGATGTATTCATCGACGTCGAGCTTGTCGANGGTCTGATAAAGAACATCGGGGAGATACGAATGGCTGAGTCGGGATACGACGGCGCCTTCCTCAACTCCGACGAATTCATATTCGACGAAGAGCAGATAGCCGACGACGACGGAATGACCCAGAATATCGGTACTATCCAGGGTGCAAACGACGATATCTTCTATCAGATGTCGAATTATAATTTCTCTGCCGTTTATTACAAGCAGCGTGGACTTGACAATACTTGGAACACTGCCTATATCAACGGTATCGAGTTCAACGACCCCATGCGCGGTTCATTCAGCTACGGCAGTCTGGGAGGCATGACCTCTTCCGCTTTCCGATCAAAGAGCGTGAGCATCGGCAGCGAGGCAGCGGCTTATGGTATCGGCAATATCGGCGGCTCGACCAACAACACCACATACGCCTCCGAATATGCTCCCGGTTTCCGTGGAAATCTAAGCTATACCAACTCAAATTATATGCTCCGAGCAATGTTGCAGTATAGCACTGGTCTTTCGCGCTCCGGCTGGGCTTTCTCGGCCTCCGTTATCGGAAGATATGCAAACGAGGGAGTGATAGAAGGCACATTCTACAACTCCATAGGCTATGCGCTGAGTCTACAGAAGATCTTCAACGACCGCCATTCGATTAACCTCTCCACATGGGGCGCGCCCACTGAACGTGCCACTCCCGGAACCTCCGTGCAGGAGGCTTACGATCTTGTCGGCTCCAACCTGTATAATAATTCATGGGGTTACTTCAACGGCAAGAAACGCTCCTCCAGAGTGGTGAAGAGCTTTGATCCCGCTGCAACCCTCAACTGGATTTTCAAACCAAAGCAGGGAACTGTGCTTAACACCGCCATCGGTTTCCGACACAATGCCTATGCACAGAGCCGTCTGAACTACTACGGACAGAATCCCGCGCCCGATTATTACAGTAAGCTCCCCTCATATTGGCTTCCAACCGCAGATCCCGGAACTGAAGTCTATGATGCGCAGCTCGACCAGTATAACCAGCTCGTAGACCTCTGGCGCAATGATGAAAGCATACGTCAGATTGACTGGGATGCAATCTACCAGAGCAATCTGCTCAATCGCGAAAACTTCGACCGCAACCCCGAATACAAAGGGCAGTCGACCACCATCCTTGAATATAACCACACCAATACGATGCAGTGGATGTTCAATTCCTACATCAACCATCGTCTCACCGACGCCATGACTCTTCAGGGCGGCCTCAGCGTGAACTACAGCGATGCCCATTACTTCAAGACCGTGGGCGATCTCCTCGGAGGTGAATACTGGCGTGATGTCGACACATATTCCGAGCGTGATTTCGGCGGATCCACCGACAAGCTCCAGAACGATATGCGCAACCCCAACCGACTCGTAACAGAGGGCGACGTGTTCGGATATGACTATAATATCCGTCACCTGATGGTCCGCGCATGGCTCCAGAACCAGATTGTCACAGCACATTGGAACGTGAACTATGGCGGTGAAATCAACTATGTCAACTTCCTCCGTCATGGTAATATGCAGAACGGACGTGCTCCTGAAAACTCATACGGCGCAGGCGAGCGTCACACCTTCGACAACGCCTCAATCAAGGCTGGCGCTACATACAAGCTCAACGGACGTAACTATTTCGTGGCACACGCATCCTACGGCACACGCGCACCGCGTCCCTACGACGCTTACGTTTCACCCCGCACAAAGGATGATGCAGTCCCCGGTCTGAAATCAGAGCGTTTCCTCTCCGGCGACATTGCATATGTGTGGAACTACAAGAATTTCCGTGGTTCTGTCACCGGTTTCTATACCCATATCTGGGATGCCATGAAGCACACCGGCTTCTACGATTATGACCTCAAGAGCTTCATGAACTATAACATCTCCGATGTGGAGACGGAATATAAGGGTGTCGAGATCGGTATGGAGTATAAGATCATGACAGGTCTCAGCGCACGCGCTGCAGCAACATATTCCCGTTATCAGTATAAGAACAACCCGATGGGTGTGCGCAACTACGACAACGGTTCCGAAGAGGATGTCTACCGCCGCGTATATCTCAAGAACTACTTCATAGGATGCGCTCCGCAACAGGCATATAGCCTTGCGGTGAACTATAACATCAAGCAGTGGTTCTTCGAAATCAACGCCAACTATCTTGCCGATAACTATTACGACCTCTCATTCGCTCGCCACGAAGAGATGCCCGGACTCTGGAAGATATGCCAGAGCGAAGAGGAATATGACCAGCGCCGCAAGGAGATCATCGCACAGGATAAGCTCAAGAATGCTTTCGTGATGAATCTATCGATAGGCAAGGTGCTTTATATGCGTTGGGGTTCTCTCAACTTCAACCTTTCGGTCAACAACCTTCTCAACAACCGCAACATCCAGATGCGCGGATGGCAGGATGGTAAGTTTGACTACACCAACTACACCACAACCAAATATGCCAACAAGGTGGCATACGCACAGGGTATCCGCGTATTCTTCAATGTCGGTGTCAGATTCTAAATGTCAGGATGAGATACTAAGGGATTGGTGAGTTCTATCGGTCCGGTAAGTCTAATGATTCCAATAATTCCGATAACTCCAATAATTCCAATAATTCCAATTAAAAAGAAAAACCAATGAAATATATAAAAAGCATATTAATGGGGGCATTGGCGCTTTTGAGCTTCACCGCCTGCACCGGCGACCAGGCTCTTCCTCCCATCAATAAGCCCGCCGGTTTGGGCGAGGCCTCCCTCGGCGACGGACAATGGAATTCCCCGATGGCCGCATATCAGGCCGCACTCGGAACTGTGCCTCATGATGAATTCGGCTACGACAGATCCGAAGCATGGGTCACGGGATATATCATAGGGTGGGTCAACGTGGATATAAGCAATTCAAACCTCGCTTTGGCTGCCGACTTCACTCTCCCTGCAACGGTGAACACCAACATCCTCATCGCCTCTGATCCCGAAGAGCGCAATCCCGACAATATAGCCACTGTCCAGCTCCCCAGCGGAGATGTCAGAAAGGCACTCAATCTTATGGATCATCCCGAAAACCTCGGCACGCAGGTGACCGTATTCGGAACGGTCGGGATAAAATACTGCGGACAGTATGGAGTGCGCAGCGTGAGCGATTATGTATGGGGCGATGAAGGAAAGGAACCCGATCCCAATATGGTGCTTCCCTCCGGTGCACGTGAATTCCTAAGCATTGATCTCACAAAAGGTATGGAGGGATTCACATTCAATCAGGGCGATCCGTCGCAGAGCGGCTTCGAGACATGGAAACAGAGTTCGCAGTATGGTCTGGTCGCCACCGGTGGTAAGGCTCCGGGCGCAGTGGTCTGTGATGCGGTGGCCGTATCCCCTGTGTTCGACCTCTCGGATTATACACAGATTCGCATGATGGTTCATCAGGCAGGTAACTATTTCACCAACTCCGCAAACTTCTCCCAGATGACCTCAACGCTCGTGCGCGAGGCAGGTTCTACGGAGTGGACACAGGTGGAGATGCCTTATCCACCGGCAGGAAACTCTTGGACATTCTCCAATTCCGGCTACATCGTGCTTGATGATTTTGCAGGTAAGAAAATAGAGGTGGGTTTCCGCTACACCTCCACATCCACTCTCTCCGGAACATGGGAGATCGACAAGATTTCACTTGCCGGGGTATATTCCAAGTAATTTAACATTCAGAAAAAGATGAAAGCAAAATATTTGATCCGGACAATCCTCGCTCTCCTTCCCTTGGGAGGGTTGACAGCGTGTCAGAACAGCTTTGACGATCCGGGGCTGGTGGTGCCTGTGGCTAAGAATAAGGCCAACACCACCATAGCTGAATTCAAGGATATATTCGCAGAGGAGAATATGCAGCTCTGCCCCTACAAGGATGAGGATTCGAAGACCCCTTACATCGTGAAGGGGCGTGTCATCTCCTCCGATGCCACAGGAAATATCTATCAGACCCTCTGCATACAGGATGAGACATCGGCAATGACTTTCGCTATCCGTCGTGCAGGTCTATATGATTACTACCATCTCGGACAGGAGATTGTGGTGGATCTCACGGGTCTCTGGGTTGGTAAGTACAATTACCTCCTCCAGATTGGCTGGCTCAATGAAGATAACTATGGCGATCCCTCCATGGGGCGTGTGGACTTCAGCATATTCCAGCAGCATGTGGAGCTTAACGGCACCCCCGACATTGATGTGACCTATGTCACTCCGCAGGAGACAAAACCGGCCGCTAATATGTATTGTATTGTGGAGAGCATCGACCAGCTCCCTTCAAGCCCCGGTGAGGATTTCTATAACCTTCAGGGACAGCTTGTGGAATTTCGTAACGTGCAGTTCGATGGTGGCGGCGAACTTCCCTACGCTCCCTATCAGGAGTCGGTGAACCGTTATATCACGCAGACCGGCAATTCCTCTAAACTGACTGTCCGCACCTCCGGCTATGCCACTTTCTACAGCGACATACTCCCTGAGGGCACAGGAACCGTGCGTGGTATCCTTTCCTATTATGCCTCCGATCCCAGCTATGCCACCACCGACGGCTCCGTCAACGGCTGGCAGCTCCTCATCCGCTCCCTGGATGATGTAGACTTCAATGAGAAAGGCCAGAAAGAGGATCCATATTCAATCGCTGAGGCATCCGAAATCCAGAATCAGAGCCGCAACGGCTGGGTGAAGGGATATATCGTCGGCTCGGTGAAGGCCGGTGTCTCCACCGTGACATCCAATGCCGACATCATTTTCGGCGACGAGGCGGAGATGGATAATAACCTCGTGATTGCCCCCACTGCCAACACCACCGATTGGAAGGAATGTATGGCCGTGGCCCTTCCTCAGGGTTCGGCAATCCGTCAGTATGGCAACCTTGCCGATAATCCGGCAGTATATAAGAAGTCGATACTCGTATGCGGTACGCTATCCTCTTATCTCGGTCTTCCCGGCGTGCAGGGCACAGGCGCTACCGATAGCTTCGAGATTGACGGTGTGGAGATCGGCGGCGACACTCCCGTCACTCCTCCCTCTTCAGGCAATGGCACACAGGAATCACCATATACCGTAGAGCAGATCATTGCTTCCACCGATGATGCGGCCGAGGCATGGGTTGAAGGTTACGTCGTAGGATATGTTCCCGACATGAAATTCGATGAGGCTGTATTCGGCGATACACCCACAGAGGGATCCACCAACTACACCAACGGAACCAATCTTGTGCTCTCCTCCAAACCTGCCGGAGAGGCATCTGCCGACAATGCCATTCCCGTGGGCCTGAACTCCTCTGTCCGTTCAGTCCTTGCGATTTCTAAGAATCCCGCCATCTATGGTCAGAAGGTTAAGGTGAAGGGTGAGCTGACTAAATATTTCGGTCGTCGAGGTATTAAGAATGTCACCGAATATGAGATTGTAGGCGGTGGCGGCGACAATCCTGTCGTGCCCGATACCCCGACCCCCGGTGTGGCTTCCGGTAACGGATCAGAAAGCAGCCCGTACAACGTGGCGGCTATCATGGAGAGCACCACTGACGCCAACGATATATGGGTCACAGGTTACGTGGTAGGATATTGTCCCAACCAGTATTGGTCGGAGGCCGTGTTCGGAAACAATCCCCCGACAGAGGAATCCACCAACTACACCAACGGAACCAACTGCATACTTTCCGATGTGGCTCCCGGCTCTGCCGATGCCTCCAACTCCATCCCTGTGGGTTTGAAGAGCGGAACCACTGTCCGCGACAATATTTCNATCGGAAAGAATCCTTCCATATTCGGGAAGAAGGTGATGCTGAAGGGTAACCTCACCAAATATTTCGGTGTCCGCGCCGTGAAGGAGGTTTCCGAATATAAGATACTCGATTGATGATTTAAAGAATCTGTAATAACGGGGGGCGGGGCTGAAGCTTCGCCCCCTGCCNCAAAACACTGACCGACTTATGAAAAAATCCATACTCACATTATCTCTGGCTCTATCCTCTATGGCGGCTTTCGCCGGATTCCAGCCGGATTACTATAAGATGATGGATGGCAAGCGCCAACGCGAATTGAAGGTGGCTGCAAAGCAATGCGTCACCTCCCATGCTGTCCTCATCTATTCCGACCTTCCGAATTATTGGCAATATTCAGATGTATATCCTGAGCTTTACGACGGCATGAAACGCTGGTGGGATATGTATTCCGATGCCATCTACCTCATCCACGACGGACAGACCGGGAAGCAGAGCTTCTCTGCCAACAAGATGCAACGTGAGCACAGCGTGCCGAAATCCTGGTGGAAGCAGGACGGCAGCGTGGAATACACTCCGGCCTATTCCGATATGTGGAACCTATACCCTTCCGATGGGGCGGCCAATCAGGCAAAGCTGAATTATCCGCTCGGACCTGTGGAGGCTGCAANTTTCAACAACGGAGTGACGAAGGTGGGCACGGTCCGTTCCGGATTCGGCGGAGGGGCGGCCTACGTCTTTGAGCCGGGGGATGAATATAAGGGAGACTTTGCCAGGGCATTCTTCTATATGGCCACTGTCTACGACGACATCAATTGGATCATAAACTATATGTTCCAGAAAAATGATTACCCCACACTCCGCGACTGGGCATTCAATATGCTTCTCGACTGGGCGCGCCATGACCCTGTGAGCCAGAAGGAGATCGACCGCAACAATGTGGTGGAACAGTATCAGGGCAACCGGAATCCCTTTGTCGATTTCCCTGAGCTTGCCGAGTATATCTGGGGAACCCGCACCTCTGAGACATTCTATCTTTCCGATCAGGAGGGGAGCGATCCCACGCCTCCCATAACGGGCGATCCTGTAATCACCCAACCGGTCAACGGCGAGAGTCTTGACTTCGGCCAGACGGCGGTAGGGGAGACAGTGACACGCATCCTTCAGATATCGGGAAGCAACCTCACGGAACCTCTATCGGTGCGTATAGTGGCTTCAGGCTCCAATCGGGGCCTCTTCACTGCCGAGACCTCCTCAATCCCTGCCGCAACGATGAATCAGAACCAGGGTTATCTCCTGGGGATTACCTATGCTCCGACGGCCGTCGGAAAGCATGAGGCGAAGGTGACGCTCTACGATGGCGGAATCGATGCAAGCATCGCCGTCACTTTGATCGGAGAGGCTTTGGATCGTCCCGATATGGGAGTGCTCACCGCTTATCAACCCACCGACCTGACCGATACAGGATACACGGCCCGATGGAGCGAGGCTCCGGGAATTGCCGATTATTATGTCGTGACCCGTGTGCGCACCATCGATGGAAACGAAGAGAGTGAGAGCTTCGAAACGGAGGAGACCTCCTATTCATTCACCGACCGCGATCCGCAGATAGGGGAGAGCTATTACGTGAATTATTCGCGTCTGGGAATAATGTCGGAACAGAGCAACACTATCTACATAGCTCCCGGAAGCGGAGTGGATGATATTCTTCGCGAGTCGCCTTTGCGCATCCTCCTTTTGCCGGGTGGATTCATGGTCCGTTGTGAGAACGACAACGAAGGGGAGTGNNGGAAAGGATTGATGATTTCCGACTATACAGGAAGAATTGTGGCTGCTCCGGAGGAGGTGAGCGACGGTGAGATATTCCTGCTCCCGGCAGGACTCTATATAGTCTCCGGACCGGGAATGNGTCCCGTCAGAGTGGTTGTNGGGTTATAGTTTATAACCCCACTCCGATAGTTCCGATAATTCCGATAATTCCGATAGTTCCAATAAATCCAATACCCCCTGTACACTCCAAAAAAATAAACCTTTCATAATCTCGGAATGTTAATATAGATAAAGATATCAAAACAAACAACATGGTTATGGAAGACACAAAAACTTATATTGTCAGCTTAGGCGATTCAAAGAAATATCGTGCTACCGGTGCACAGTTGAAACAATATGAAGAGGAATTGAAAAAATACCTCAGCAAGGAGTTTGCGGGTGAGCCGATCAATTTCTACGACAGCACCTCTGTGGAGGAATGCTCCGACCCGGATGCCTATCCCGAACTCACTCACGTGGAATTTGAGAAAGTGAAGACCGACCTGAAGCGACAGCTCGAAGTCCGCGCAGGATACGAACAGCTCGATTCAGATGCNCCCTATTCAGATGTAAACCCCGATGCGCTATAATCGCCCACCTACGGAAAAAAGAAACAATGTCATGCTNCATATCCATTGGAGCATGACATTTTAGTTTATCTTCCATTCCCGCNTTGCCGCAAATTATAATTGCAGTTAGGATTCTCCTGTCCCTCCTGTTCTCCTGTCCTCCTGTCAATTTTTAGAGAAAGGCGTGGAAGCTCATGAGGGCTTTTTATTTGGATAAACGAAATAAAATTAGTACCTTTGTTGCCCTAATCCTTTATAGAAAAGATCAGGTTGTTTATCCATGCTGTTTATCTTCCGGAATCATCGTTTCAGTCATCCGCGACAAGCTTTCCTGCTTGTCTCTCTCCTGCTGTGCCTGCTGCTGGCTGCCGGATGCAGCGGCTCGTACAGGGAGGATCCACGTCTGCGGCGTGCAGAGGAGGTGCTTGCCGACTCGGAGCTGCCTCAGGAGAGGGCGGTTGAGATGCTCGATACCCTCCGTGCGATTCCCGAAAGGGGGCTGTCGGAAGGGGAGCGCCATTACAGATCCTTCCTCATGATCAAAGCTTCCGACAAAGGCTATATTAGCCATACCTCCGATTCACTCTACCTCACGGTGAAAGATTACTTCTCCTCCCGCTATAGGGAGGTGCTTCCTGAGGTGCTTTACTACGGCGGCCGCATCTACAGCGACATGGGTGTCTATCCCGTGGCTCTTGAACATTTTGAGGGAGCGCTGGATCGTCTTGGCGACAATCCATCTGAGCTGCGCCTGAAACGTCGCGTGCTGAGCCAGACCGGAAGACTGCTGTCCCAGCTGAGGGTTCACGATCAGGCTCTGCGGTATGTTGAGGAATGCCTTGAAATAGGTGAGACCTTAGATGACACACTGATTCAGGTCTATAATTTGGAGCTTGCAGGAGACATATCAGATCGCTTGAAAGACTATAAAAAGGCTCGCGGCTATTTCATTCGTGCTTGTGATCTCAGCAAGGGTAAATATCCCTCGGAATATGCTATAAATATGTTTCGGATTGGCTATGTATCCCTCTCGTGCGGGGACACAACAGCAGCTCTGAATATAATGCGTTCAACAATAAGTGATGTATCGGAGATGGACAGGAACTTTGTGATGCCGGTTGCGGCAAGGGCATACCTGAGTGTCGGATCTTTGGACACTGCATATATGTATGCCCACGCTCTGATCCACAGCCCTGATTCCCTTAACAAGAAATATGGTTACGAGATACTTTTGTCTGATCCTCTCAGAGGCCGTCTCACTCATGACACGGTGGCAGAGTACTTGTGCAGATATGATGATATCCTGGAGAAGTTTGTGGATGAGAATATGGAAACAGCAGCCTTGATCCAGAATTCAATGTATAACTATTCCGTACACGACCGTGCACGGCAGTCGGCAGAGCAGAGTTACGATGAGCTGAAAATCTGGCTGCTGGCAACCGGCGTGGTAGCACTAGGTCTGGGATTAGCCTTTGCCTTGTATTATTTAAAAAAGGAGCGGTCCAAAATTCGTTTTTTTAAGATCATATCCGGGATATGGAATTTAAGGAATGAGGAGTCTTCAAAGAAATTGGAAATGAATAATGACTCTCATAATTCAAATGAGAACGGGGAGAAACTTATGAAGGAATTAATGTGTATATATGAAAAAAGTATTGGCGAAGGCAAGAATCCCATTCCTGATTCTATCCTTAAATCCCCCACATATCTTAGGCTTATAGACTGCATAAAAAATGAAAAAGGCATAGAGAACAATAAGGAGCTATGGCAGGACATAGAGAGTATGGTGCGCGAAGCATTTCCTGATTTTATGGAACGACTCCGACTTTTGTCAGCCGGGAAACTTTCTGTTCAGGAGGAGCAGACAGCTTTATTGATCAAATGTGGTTTCAGGTTAAAGGACATCGCAGATTTGCTCGGAAAAACCCAAAGCACTATTGGTTCACGGCGTACATCAATTGCAAAAAAATGTTTGGTGAAAAAAGGGAAGTGAAGATGATAGATAAATTTATCAGATTGATGTAAAATATTACATATATTAATAACTTATTGAAAGATAATGAGTAAAAAACTACGGAAAAACTACGGAAATTTAATTTCCGTAGTTTTTCCGTAGTTTTTTACTCTGAGAATAGGAAGAAAACTTAATAATTTTGTGCTCAAAATTTCTTAAAACGTAATGCTTATGAAACATCTAATTTTGACCGGTGCTCTGACCCTCTCTATGTATTCAGGCATGGCGCAGGAACCTTCAAATGGAGGGATGTCAGATTTTAATCCAACTGTACTTGTCCAAGTATCACCATCTCTTAATAACAATAAAAAGCCTGAACTACCTCCCAAAGGCGAGCGTAAACCTTCAAGGAAACTCACCGCACACATTGGCGGCGGATGGGTGATGATCGAAGGGGTTGACGAATCGGAGATACTTTCATATGACATCAACGGTTATGACGGGTTCCCGTTGGCCTCCTTCGATTCCGCCCCGGAGTTTACCCAAACCCTCTTCTCCCTTCATGGCGAATATGAGGTGTGCTTCACCACGGACGAGTATATTTACACTGCATACGTGTGGATGGAATAATAAATAATAAATGTATAACCCACTAAACTGATTTTATCATTATGAAGAAAATTTTATTTTCCTTCGCCAGCGTTCTCGCCCTCACATTCGGAGCCAACGCGCAGCTCCGCGTTCTTTCCAACGGACATATTCAGTTAGGCGACTGGTCAGGCATGCCGCTTCAGCCCTCCCTTTCACCGTCGTCTGCCTCCACCGATGCCGTGGTCATAGGGGGAGGGACGGTGCAAATCTCAGACACCACCTCCACCATCTCCATCCTGGGCCCGACCAGACCCAACTATTCCGGCGGCTCATTGACTTTCGGAGGACGAAAGGATGTCATGATTAGCGAGGATAAGTTCACGAAAAGCATAACCGTTCCTTACGGCACCATGACCCTCACAGGCATGGGGGGACTAAAATATGTTGCCTCCAACGGCACGGTTTTCTCCTATACCTCCCCCCGGTCAACCACCAGCGAAGGGGTCTTCACCTTCTCCGCCACCGTGAAAGCCACCTCCTATCTCACCACTTCCGATGCACGCTACAAGAAGAATGTGGAGTCTCTCGAAAGCATGGGCGACATGCTCAACGACCTTACTCCTGTAAGTTATAACCTTGACCTCAACTTGGGAAAGGAGACAGCCGAAATCCAGAATGCATCGGTGGCCTCCCCCGAAAACGACCGTCGCAGTTTCGGTTTCATAGCGCAGGAGGTGCGCGAGATATTCCCCGACCTCGTTTACGAGGATGAGGAGGGGATGTTGTCTGTAGACTATCAGGGATTCATCCCCCTGCTTGTGGATGCATACAAGGCTCTCAATGCAAAGGTATCCGAACAGGAGAAGCTAATAGCCTCCCTCTCTGAGACAGGTCGCAAGGTAAAAGGTGCAGCCTCCGTCAGCGACCTGGACGCAGAGGAATCAGTTGTACTGATGCAGAACCGTCCGAACCCATTCAAGGATGTGACTGAAATCCGCTGTTATCTTCCCGAATCGGTATCGGATGCCTTCATCTGCATCTACGACCTCAACGGGCGCCAGCAGATGCGCCTCAATATTGCCGACCGCGGCGACGTGGCAGTGACAGTCTCCGGCAGCTCCCTTCCTGCAGGCATCTACATCTACACACTCATAACCGATGGGCAGGAAGCCGATACAAAGAGAATGATACTGACGGAGTAATCTTATAATCCATAAAATATGAATATAAAGCAATATATTATGTTGATTTCCATCACTTTGTTTTCTTGCATGAGCCTGCATGCTAAAAACATAGTTTTGGAGTTCAGTCCGGAGGATTTCAGATTAAATTATGATGAGAGCGGAGTGCTTTCTGTGGTGAGCGACAATCTGAAATCATTCTATTCAGAAGAGGTGGAGTATGCGCTGCCTTCATTCATGTACGAGACTGAGTTAGAAGGTCACATTGTTCCATCTGTGGAAATAAAAGAATATAATGGAATTATTATGAACCATTCAGGCGTATTAGCTCCAAAGCCAGTGGTATCATCTATCGGAGAACACAATTACATACAAAACTCATTATCTCCTATTGTTGATACTTCGAATCCTCCCAAGACACAAAATATTTGTAAGGTAGTAGGTTACTCTCATCTCAGGACTGGTAAAACAAAAGTTAATTTAATTGTTTTTCCATTTATATATGACGAGGAGCAATCTTTAAATTTGCTCACCAGGATTGATCTCGAGATTGAGGGGAGTATAAGTCAACTGGAGGGACTCAAAAAAAGTCAAGAAAGTAAACTGACAAAATACCGGTCATTATTAGATGCCTACCTTAAAGGTTCCTCAACGAACGGAAGTAGAGTGTTGAACTCAATAAGTAGTCCATTCAGGCCGGATGCTAACCAATGGGATTACGTAATTCTTACTTCTAATGAGCTGTTTCCTGCTTTCTTACCATTGGCAGAATGGAAGGATCTAAAAGGTGTGCCTACGATAATAATACCCGTAGATGATTTAATTGCTGCGGCTGGCGATGCGCCTGAGGAAGCTCTGAAATGGATGCTAATGTTGGCCTATGAAGATTATTCTGCCAAGTATGCTCTATTAGGTGGGGATGAAACCATAATTCCAGTAAAAAAATGTTATGGATCAGTGACAGGGAATGGAGGAGAGTCAAACTCTGATATTCCATCTGACATGTTTTACGGATGTTTCGGAGGAGCGTTCAACTGGGATGGTAACAATAATGGAATATCTGGAGAGCTTGGAGACAACATTGATCTGACTCCTAATTTATATGTGACTCGTGTACCGGTAAGTACACGGGCCGATGTGGATGCCTTCGTAAGCAAAATATTAAAATATGAGCAGAATCCGGAAATAAATCACACCATGCTTATGTGCGGTCGTGCCTTGAATTCATCCTCCACAGTTTCTCCCAGCGATGCTGATCAAAAAGGCACGAATCTACTGACCAACCATATTTCTAAATTATGGAATGGCAAAGTATCGCGTCTGTACGACACTTCTTCAAGTTTTGCCGGGAATGCAGATTATGCATTTAATGTTGGGAATTTCATGAACGAGTTTGAGAAAGGACATAGCTTCCTTGACATCATCACTGCTGGAGGTTATTATTACTGGGGATTAGAGAAAAGCACATACCTTTTCACAAATATACAAAATCAAAAAAACGTTGGTTCAACCTTCATTATTTCCACCTCTGATAATTGCAGCGCGTTTGACATGAGTACGGCAGTCACGGGAATCGATCAGCCTATCTGCGAAGCGATTATGCGAAATCCCAATAATGGGGTCATAGGATTTCTCGGATCGTCAAGAAAAACCTGGGAGTTTGTAGATTCTTCTGAATTAGGACCGAATCTTCAATATAATGCTTGGTTCTATAATCAACTTTTCTCCAATACAAATGAAGAGAAGAATTATGGCAAAGTTGTAGCACTTGCCAAAAATGCCTTGGCAAGTGCTTCCTACCAGGGCTATGGACCTTATCGTTGGCTACAATTTGCGATTAATCCGATAGGCGACCCTGAGACGCCAGTATTTATATCCAAGCCCAAGGTTTTTTCTAATGCATATTTTAAAAGACTGCAGAATGAGAAAATACATGTTTATTCAGGAGTACCTTCAAGTACGCTCTGTGTAAAGAGCCTGGAAGACAATGGAAAGAGCGAGTACACCATACTAAAAGGTATATCCGGTTATGGAAATTTTGACATGTATAGGGAAACCAGTCTTTGCTTTACAAAACCTGGATATATTCCCTATCAATTCCTTATCTATAATTTCCAAAATCAGATCCTTAAGGACAGGAAGGTGAGGGGGGACTTAGTCAGAATGGGCTCTAACACTTTGCCAAAATTAGACAAAGGGATAGTGAAGTTTCAAGGTGATGTGACAATTTCCTCACCCTGTGTAGAGATATTAGCCGGTACAGAAATACCTAAAGGTGCAAAACTTACGGTAATCAACTAAATTTTTATGTTGCTGATGTATTAAATACGATATAATATGAAAAAGAAAGAATTCTTACTTCCCCTCTCTATATTGGTCCTTACAATTGCCACCCATGCGCGGGAAACGGGCAGTCTGCTGATAAATCCCGACAGGGTATGGACCTATAAGCAAACCATCCGGACCAGCGGGTCGGATGAAAAAGGCGACTATTCCGAGTCGCTTTTCTCCCTAACCCGGTACTGTTTCGGAGACACGGTTGAAAAATACGGCAGGGAATACACGGAATGGAAACTTATCGATGTGGTTGATGGCGGGGAGAGAAGGTATGTCTCAGATCCCGGAGATGTCATATCTATGGAGCGTGCCGTGGAGGAAAAGGATTCCGTGGTGGCGTATATGCGTGAGGAGGGGAGCAGGGTTTACATGCTCCTTGACTTCGAGGAGCTGTATATTTACGACCGCGGCAACGACCATCATCCGAGATACTTTCCTGAAGAGGGGGAAGAGACAATCCTTTATGATTTCGCCATTGAGGCCGGCGGACGCTTCAGCTCGATCTACGGAGGGTATCTGCTGACAGGGATGAATGCTGTGAACACGGAAGAGATCACGGTGGACGGATCTCCGGCAAAAAAGATATGCGTGGTGAGGGACCAGACCAGGGAAAAGGCGGAGGAGTCCGCCGCTGACGGCGTTGAATGGCAGGACGTTCTTGACCCTCATATGGTGATCATAGTTGGCGGCAACTATGTGGAGGGCATCGGCAATGTAGGCCCCGGGGAGATGACCGGGTGGATGGATCTCATTCACCATGCGGCCTGGTTCACTCCGGTATTCTACAATGTATGCGACAGTCAAGGGAATATAATTTACGGTCAGGAAGATATGTCAGGTCAGGCAGGGATTGCTGCCGGCAGAATGAATCATGACCACAGGGATGGAATATTGTATGACCTTCACGGCAACCGGGTCGTTTCCCCCCTCCCCGGCACCATTTACATAAGAGACGGAAAAAAGTTTGTATTCAAATAGCATCATAGGTATTATGAAACAGTTGTTCTTTACATTATTGCTGTCATTGACTATGTGGGCATCCAAGGCACAGCAGCCGGAAGGATACCTCCCTATCCTTGAAGACGGCAAGGTCTGGATACTGGACCACATTGTCGTGGATCATTTTGATCCGGAATGGCCGGAGGTTGACAGGTATCATTTTGCTCAGGTGAGCGTGAAGAGGGATACGGTGGTGAACGGGGTGGAGTCCAAGGTCGTGAGGTTCGAGACGCTTGTCCCCTCGGACAATCCGGACCGCGACATAGTTCTCTGCGAGAGGGACCGGATCCTTTATTTCTTAGATACCAACTATCTCAAGGACTGGTCGCCGCTCCTTGACTTTAATTTCAGTAAAGGAGGCAAGACCGTAGATACGATATGGGAAGGCTGCTGGAAAGGAGGCTTCATATTCGATGAGGAAGGAAAGATCCTTTGTCAGGACACGTGGCGCCCATATGTGCTCATTCAGGAAGAGATGTTGCAGACCTATTGGATTGAGGGGATAGGCTCACCATCATTGAGATTCCTGACAGTGTTCGCTGTTTCACCGGGGGATCCGATATGCGTGCTTGCAGAGACCTATCTGAAGGGAGAATGCATATTCAGGATGGATGACCTCAAGGAGCTTAGCAGTGTTTCCCGGGTGCACGTCGATTCAGCACACCACACGCCAACCTACGACCTTCACGGCCGCGTGGTTACGGCCATGGTTCCCGGCTCCATCTACATCCGCGACGGCAGGAAATTTGTGGCGAAGTAAGGAGTCGAGTCAAGAAATCACTAAAACGAAGAATAATCCCACTCCATGGTGATTATGGAGAGTGCGGATAAGCCTTCAGATGGCTTCCGCACTCTTCATAATTAGGAGATTAAAAGATTCGCACTAAATTCGCACAGCAAATGTTGCATATCCAGAATAATTTACATACCTTTGGAGGCAATATATTCTAACACATTACGGAATCAGACTATACGGGATCCTGTTGCCGTCACGATCATTATAAACCTTAAAACAGCAGAGAAATGAAAAGACTTCACCGACAACTATTATCTATAATGGCGGTTAGCCTATCCCCGTCTCTCCATGCCGTCTCAGAATGGAACAACGGTCTGGTATGGGAATACTATGATTATTACGAGTCGAGTTATATTGACCAGGCATACCGCAAGAGTCTGTTGAAATGTACTATCGACAGTCAGGGAAAGGATGATACAGGACTGTTCTGGCTCCCGGAATCATCACGCGACTGGGTGGTTGACCCCTTGGTTGGCTGGGTCTATGCGGGTGAGACCCCCGATCCCGGTCCCGGTGCGGAATTGAGAGAGGAGGTTGGTAAACTCAGCCTTGTGATAACCCCTGAATATGTGAAAACACATGGGTGGTATGAATTCGATTATGAAGCAAGGCTTTTTCTCCCCATCGAACTTGAAGATGAGATGACGGTGACGCTTTACGACTTCAATGTCAAGCCCGGCGACAGTTACCGGACAATCCTGTTCGGCAATTACCTCACCACTGCACACGTTGTGGAGACCTCCTTCCGAGACGATATACTTGACGGAGTTAGGCAGGTGAAGATTCTCACGGACTTCAGCATAAGGTTATTCGACCTCGATTATGAGCCGGGCGATGAGTTGTATGACTTTGCAGAGAGATGTACGATAAGCTACGTGGAGAAACTCGGAAACATCACCTCCGGCACGTTCACCGAACTTGCTCCCTTCTGGTATGATGCTGCTGACGGGAAGCGCTTCGGGACGGTGATCAGCAATGTGTATGACTCGGAGGGGAATGTGGTCTATGAAGGGGTGAACTTCGATGGCTTTGCAGGAATCAGCGAAATCAATTCCGCCTCCCCGGATGACACTCCCATCTACGATCTTCACGGCCGCGTGGTTACAGCCACGGTTCCCGGCTCCATCTACATCCGCGACGGCAGGAAGTTTGTAGCGAAGTAAGGATTTATTGTTTCAAAAGTGAGGCACTTTCCTCATTGTGAAGAAATAGTTCCGTAGCTAAATACGTGTGATTTATCAACCAAAGGATGTTTGGGAGGTAGTGACCCGAATGGAGGATTCATCATCCCGGACATCCCGAAAAACTAAACTATTATGAAGAAACTCTACTTTGTGGCCTTAGGATGCGTCATATCTGCAACGTTCCGATATGCGGGCAGAACCGCCTCATACAGGAAGACCGGATCTGGGAATACTTCAACTATCAGGGTGATCGCACTTGGTATGAACAGTTCTGCTTCGATGGCACACAGGAAATTGGAGGTAAGACCTACCATCAATGGAAACTTATAAAAAAGATATCCCTGACCACTGATCCCGATACCGAAGTGGCGGAGAT
>JAAVDD010000024.1 GCA_014801985.1 Bacteroides sp. | reverse complement strand
GGCAAGAGTCTGTTGATATCCACCCTTGAAGCTTATTTTGAGGGAAGACGGGATTTGTTCAAAGGTCTTGCAATCGACAGCATGGATGTCGATTGGACTCCGTCGCCGGTTTTACATTTCGATTTCAATGCACAGAATTACACACTCGTAGATGGACTTGAAAATATGTTGGATGAGCTCCTTCATAATATGGAGGAGAAGTACGGATTAGAGGCTGGCAGTGGTGATCCGGCATTAAGATTTCGCCACTTGATAAAAGGTGTATACGACAAGACAGGAAGTCAAGTGGTTGTACTTGTGGATGAATACGATAAACCATTGCTCGCTATTGAGGATAACAGGAGGCTTTTGGAGAAGAATCAGGCTATATTGAAGAGTTTCTATGGTAATCTCAAGTCTCTTGATCGCTATATCCGTTTTGTATTCCTGACAGGAGTTGCGCGTTTTAGCAAGGTCAGCATCTTCAGCGATCTTAATAATCTAAACGACATATCGCTCGCTGACGAATTCTCCGACATCTGTGGTTGGAGTGAAATTGAACTCCAAGAAAACTTTCGTCCCGGTATTGAGCATCTTGCAAAAAAGAGAAAAGAGACTTTCGAAGTGACCTTACAAGAGTTGCGCAACTATTACGACGGATATCTATTCACTCCGGAAGGTACACGTCTCTATAATCCCTTTAGTGTACTGTGTGCGTTAGGGAATCTACGTATAGATCCATATTGGTTCGGTACCGGTTCACCCACTTTCCTTGTCAAACGCATAAGGAAGATGGGTCTTTACCCTCCAGATATCAACTGCCAATACAGCACTCATGACGAATTGGTCTCTGTCGGGTTAGATGACCGTAATCCCATTCCGTTAATGTTTCAGACTGGTTATCTGACCATATCCTCTTATGATTCGGACATGGGTCTTTATGAACTTCGTTTCCCGAATCGAGAGGTTGAGATAGGTTTTTATCAGGATCTTCTCCCGATGTATGCTCCTGCCACTGATGAACTGGGATCGTTCAATTTCAAAAACTTCATGATTGATCTCTTCCATGGTCGTCCTAAAGACTTCATGAACCGACTATCCACGTTGCTAAAGAATCTTCCGGGTGAGGATCACCGGGAATCGACGTATCGGGCGGTGACCTACCTTCTTTGTGTTCTATGCACACCCCGCACCATAGCCGAGCATCACAGCTATAAAGGCCGGAGCGACATAGAAGTCATAACGCGCGATTATATCTATATCTTTGAATTCAAGTATAACAGGAGTGTTGAAGAAGCCATGACGCAGATCCATTCACGTGATTATGCAGGTCGTTACGCAATGGACTCGCGCAAGGTCTACCTGATCGGAGCTAATTTTATCGAGGATAAGAATGATCGCGGACTTTATTATGAAATCGAGGCGATCCGCAAAGAAATGTAATAATTAATAAAGGTTAATGATATTTTTTCAAAATAATAGGAAACGTCGTGTAGAATCAAGCTTTCTAACCTCTATTTGCCGTTATAATAGGTAGTTAACGGGTGTTAAATATAGCGTTTTAAAGGATTAGGGTATTGCATAATGGATTTTTTTGTATTAACTTTGCAATCGAAAATGAGAAACACCCATAAAACTTGCAGACAAACCCATTATCATAAACACGATTCTTTTCTCCTTATTAAGAGTATTAAATGACCCCGGACAATTATTAAACCACCCCCCATTTTTTATTTAATCTTCATTTTTAGATTATCATAAAAGAATTGTCAGGCACACGCTTTGACGGACCTGAACCCCATAGGCTATTTTCCGGCCTGTCTCCTCTTCCAAGGGAACGGATGGATGGAGAGAATTGGAAAGAAATCATAACGACCGAAATTATTAAAAACAACAATTCAGACCCCTCTGAAAAGAGGCCTGATAAATTCTAATGTATTTTATTTCTAACACCAAATTTGATATGACTAACTATAAGAAGTACCTTTGGTCGTTTGCGTTTCTTCCCATGCTTGCCGCCTGCTCAGCCGATGAGCCCCTTGCAGGAAGCAACTCCGGATCAGATTCAGGGATTCGTCCCGAAGACGGCGTATATATGACCGTCAACATGAGCCTCGCCGGCGATGGTGCACAGACACGCTCCTTTACCGATGGCGACAACTCAAGCAACAATGGCTCCGAGGTCGGAACCGATAAGGAGAACAACGTAAACTCCGTGCTTATCGTGCTTGCTTCCCCTGAGGGAAATAAGTTCATAGCCTACTCATACGTAAATAATAGCAGTCTCAGTTCAATGACTGCAGGCAGCGAAAAGATCTATAAAGCCAGTGCCAAGTTCAGCAAAACCTCCATCAACAGCTATTATTCCGCTCTACCCTCCACAGGTGACAACCCCAAAGCCAATGTGTATGTCTATTGCAACCCCGGCACTAAGATTGTAGAGGAGTTCAAGAATATCCAGCAGGGTGATGCAACTTGGATGGAGAAAGCTTATACTCTCACCGGGTATGCTGATGATTCTCTCTGGAGCGACTCAAGCGGATTCCTGATGACCAATGTTAAGATGGCTCCCCGTCTGCTTCCTGCAAATATGTCTGATTGGAATCTCTACACCACCGAGAACCGTCCCTTCGACCTTTCCGGTCTTAATTATGCCGGTCAGCCCAATGAGGTTGATAACCAGAATGATGGTCGTGGCGCTATCAATGTGCGCCGAGTGGCAGCTCGTTTCGACTTCCGCGATGGTTCGCAGATGAATGTAGAGGGTGGCAATGGTGCTAAGGGCGTTCCCTTCACTTATAATGTAATCCTCAACGAAGACTACAAGCCGACTGTTCAGGTCGAGCTCACCAAGATGGCCCTTGTCAATATGAACAAATCGGTCTATCTCCTTGGTCGAGTTTCAAATAACGGTCTGAATGCAGGTTCCACTCTCCTTGGTGCCGAGAAACCCTGGTACAGCGATGCCAACGGTACTACCGTTTTAGGAGGTAACTATGTAGTTGGTACTCTTGCTGAGAAAATCAACTCTCTTGCTACCAACAGCTTCAATAATTACAATGCGAGCGATCTTTTCTATTCTCCCTTCTTTGGTGAGGATAATGAGGTGGGTGGTATTGCCGATAACTGGAAGACTGTCCTTCTCAAGGATGTGGTGGCTAATGCTTCCGACAACTATGGCGACAAGAGTTATCACGTATGGCGTTATGTGACTGAGAATGCAATCCCCGGCGATCCCAAGAACCAGACCAATGGTGTCACTACCGGTGTCGTGTTCAAGGCAAAGATGAAGCCTACCGATGAACTTAAGAATAGCTCCGACAAATGGGATGAGCTGCTCTACAAGGCTCTTGAAGGCAAATCGTTGGGTGATACAGAGAAAGACCCCGTGCTTTACTCCTACGCAGGCAAACTTTACGTGACTTGGAATCATGTGCAGACAGCGGCCCTCAAGGCAGCCGGTTTCAATGAGAATGCCACTGAGCAGAAACTTGACCGTTCTGTGAGCCTCTATATGGCTTGCTTCGGTAACGGTGGTGCCGGGACTGTGACTATCGATGGAAAGACATGGACAGATTCTCTTGCTGAGGATGTGAATTCTGCCAACCATGCCTGGACTGCATGGAATGCTGCCGACAACATCAACGATAATGATATAGACGACTCTAATCTCTATGACACATATCGTAAGAATGTGACCGGCGCCGGCTTCACAATCTATCAGAGCAGTCAGGATTCTTCTACAGGATGGGGCTATTATAGCTACTATTACTATTGGAACCGTCACAATGACAACAACCAGAACGGTGTCATGGGTAATATGGAGTTTGCCGTAGTGCGAAACAACGTTTACAAACTCGCTGTGACCCGTCTGAGCACCCTCGGTCATCCCCGCATTCCGCAGAATGATCCGGATTCTCCGACTCCCAACACTCCTGACGAGAAATCAGACCTTTACATCACTGTGAGTGTGAAGGTGGTGCCCTGGACTGTGCGTCTTAACAACATCGAGTTCTAAGATGACTCTTGAAGAACAATCTGACCTGACATATCACGAATCTTTCAAACAACCATTCACAGGGACAGCCGGACTGATAATCCGGTTGTCTCACCAATAACGCCGCCCCGCAGACGGCATCCATTAATATATTTTGAATCATGAAGCTAAAGAAAACAATAAAAATATTTCCGGCTCTCCTCTCAGCCCTCGTAATGGTGTTCACCGCTTCGTGCAATGCCATTTATGAGGAGCTCGAACCCTGTGAGCAGAAAGTGCGACTGAGATTTGTTTACGATTACAACATGGAGTTTGCCAACGCTTTCAATTCTCAGGTCGATTGTCTCGCCCTTATGATTTATGATGAGGAAGGCAATCATATCGCTACTCAACATGCAGGCCATGGTGAGATGCAGGATGAGGATTGGAGAATGTATCTCGACCTTCCGGCTGGTGAGTATCATCTTATCGCCTATGGAGGAATAAGTTGTGAGGATGCTTCGTTCCATTTCGAGACCGATCCGCAGCAGAAGACTCGCTCCGACCTAAAGGTGAATCTGCGTCCTGCGCTCCTCACCGCTCCAAAAGGGAACGCCCTGCATCATCTCTTCTATGGCGAAACGACGCTGACAGTGCCTAAGGCCACGACTTCCGGCATCACGGAGACTACCGTGAAGATGATGAAAAATACAAATGATTTCCGCATCCTGCTCGCTTACGAGGATGGCAGACCCATCGAGGAAACGGATTTCCAATTCACTATCACTGACGACAATGTCTCTTTCAACTGGGACAATAGCCTTATCTCTCAGGGTAATGTTACATATTATCCTTGGACACGAAGCACAACATCGGCAGGAACCAATGAAGAGGATGAGCCTTCGATGATGGCATACGCCGAGATTTCCACCTCGCGTCTGATGAACGAGAGCGAATCGCGTCTTGAGGTGGTGCGCCAGACGGATGGAAAGAAAGTGGTCAGCATTCCTCTCTCGGAAGTTCTTCTTCTTCTCAAGAGTGAGCGTTACTCATGGATGGGTAATCAGGAATTCCTCGACCGTCAGAGTGTATGGAACCTAACTTTCATCCTTACCGGCGATGACTATTGGACAGGCGCTTCAATTATAATCAATAACTGGGTTGTCAGACTCAACAATATAGATGGAGGAATATGAAAGCAAGTATCTCTAACCTAAAAAGCCGGGTTAAACGTCTGATAGGCGTTTTCCTTCCGGTGCTTATTATTCTATCCGCGTGTGAATCTTCTGATCCGGAAATGGAATCTACAATTGAGACCTGTGATCTTGTGGTGTCGATCAAGACTGTAGGAGTTGAAGGTAAGCAGCGTGGAAGAATAGGGGAGGATACAAGATTCGACGTAGAAACAGTATTTACTCCTGATCATGAAGAAGTGGTCAGAAACTTGGTATTGTATATTGTTGGTTCTGATAATACAATCTATCCTCTTGATTCGAAATATATCCGACAGGAAGATGGTGTATATGAATATGCGGTAAAGGTGAATGTGGATGCAGAATATGTAACGTATAACACGGAAACCGGAAACTTCTTATTCAGTGGACGCCTTGTAGCGATGGCAAATATGCCGGAAATCCCTCAGCCTCATCCCTTTGAACAGCCTCCTTTCCCATTGATGCAGATTGCCGATCTCAAATCCATACCCATGTGGGGAGTGGCTTTTGTAAAGGATCTGAGACTTGAGCCGGGAAAGACAGTGGATTTAGGGACCGGTATAGAACTATTAAGATCTGTGCCTAAATTCACCTTCACTCTCTCTGATGAAATAAAAGAAACATATATCATCACAGATATCACGTCGTCCGACTCGGCATTTGAATTAGAGGCAATGTGTCAGCCTGCCGGTGCCGACTCAATTGCGATGACCTCTGCAATTGATTCCGACAACTGCTTTAATCCTGCGCCTGATGATTCTCCGAAAGGGGAAATCAACATGATAAGTGGTCTTGTTAGTAATAAGGTCTCATTATATACGGGTGAAAGGATATGTATAGGGAGTGGTGAACTGCCTCCATATTTCAATGTAACATTGAAGAGGAGGGATGGAACGGGATCTCCCATTACCGGGAAGGCTTATATGTGCGACTACATTAACGGGTCTCCTAATTTCAGTTCTCCTTTCGGTCGCATCGTTCGCAATCATGATTATCGATATGAAATCTCTCTTTCAGAGCTTGAAATGGTAATATCATTCCGAGAGTGGATATTTGGCGGAAAGGTACATATTGATTTGGAATAAAAAAGTACAAATTGAATCTGATAACAGTTATGACACTAAAAAATACACTATATACATTAGTATGTGCGGCGGTGCCATCGTTTCTTTTCGGTTGTACTGACGATACATTTTTCTACGACAGTGAGCCGGTGGATTCAAATTCCATAACATTCGAGGCTTTTGCGGTGTCGGGACAGTCCGGAGTCACTACAAGAAGTGGTGATGATACTCTCCTTGATCCGCTTGTGCTGAAGGATGCTTCCGGAGAATCTCCGCTTTATCTTCACACATACGTGAGCAATCGAATAGGAGCACTCCCCGGAGAGATCTCTGCGATAGAAACACGAGCAAATCAGATAGATTCCGCCGACTCCTTGATAAAATATCATGGCAGCTTCAAGGTGCTTGCCAATCTCTCGGCTTCAGAACCATACTTCGGATGGCTTGATGCGCGTTGCTCATCTACGGGCCATAATGTTTGGACCACGGATCGTCGTGAATATTGGCCCGGAGAGCGTCAGCTTACATTTTATGCCGTCTCTCCCTCCTCTTCATTTGAAGATCTCGAAGGCCTAAAGATAGAAAATGGGAACCTATCTTTCTCTTATTCCGCAAAGAAAGGAGGGAATGGTAGGGACGCCGAGGCGCAACCTGATCTACTCGTAACTTCTGTTGCGACTGATAAGAAAGGTAGTGAGAATGGGAAAGCCCCCCTCAATTTCAATCATGCCATGTCGGCAGTGAAGTTTGCAATCAGAGATGTAGCCAACGGAGAGGTGGAGACAATCTCCATTTCTGGAGTGAACTCTAAAGGTGACTGCGAACTGATATATGATTCATATTCTGATTCTCATACACTGACATGGAAGAATCAGGAGGGTTCCGACACATTCATCCAGAATTTCAATTATGAGGTTTCAGGTCTTGGGGCTGTTGATACATCGGATTCGACAGCAGATATTGTGCTGAACAATGCGATGCCGGAGAAGACTTTTATGATGATTCCTCAGCAGATTCCTGATGATGCGGAGATTATTGTTTCCGTCAAGCGTGCTAACATGACTCCTGAGAGAATCGAAGTACGCGGGAAAATCAAGGATAACCTTGTTACGGAGTGGAAGCCGGGACATGAGTATATCTACACCATTTCGACTTCCAAATCCAACTGGGTTTATGTTCTGCAAGCATACGGCAACCATAACTCCAAGAATGGAAAACACAATGTGGAGAAAGGGGATCAGATATATGTTTATTCACCATCCTATGCCGTGTTGGATAATCAGGGAAGAGTCGAATCTTACCCTCACGATGAACATGGTGATAATGCCTACTTCAATGTTGTGAGCTATCGTTATCATGCCAATGATCATTCAAAGATTGAGCCGGCGAAATGGGTCGCTACCCATGCAGGAGGTGAACAATACAGAGTTTATGATGGTAATGAAGAACTTGTGGCTGATCGTAAACTGAGCCCGGAGGAATGGATTCCCACAAGATCGGCTTTGAACGGTACCGGTAGTTCTGCTTCTGCAATGGAGAAGAAGGAGCTGACTTTTGCCACTCATCACCAGATCACCGACTGGCCCGGCGATTCATGGATGCAGAATCAGGATCCTTATTCAGGAAACTCGGAAAGCACACCTTGGGATCTCTCCACTGCCGGCGGTGCGTTGTCGCGTAATACAGCTAATTGCTATGTGGTTGACCGCGAAGGATGGTATTATTTCCCTGCTGTCTATGGAAATTCCATAAAAAATGGGAAGACAAATGCGGATGCATATACTTTTCAAGGAACGGGAACCAATAATCTTACTACTATGGTCAACCATGAGGGTAGTAAAATTACAGGGCCTTGGATTAGTGACGCTTATTGCAAATCGGCTGATGTGGTGTGGACTGATGTCTATAATGCAGTCAGCGATGTGAAACTCACCACTATTGGAGGCAAAAACGTTATAGCCTTTAAGGTGAACAAGTTCAATCTTCAGCAGGGAAGCGCAGTCATAGCTTTATACAATGGCAATACGGTTGTATGGAGCTGGCATATTTGGATCACAGAACATTGGCTTGATCCCACGACCGGTCAGTCAAATGCCTTTAAGGAGGATGGTGCTTTTGCTAAATGGGAAGCAGCACAAAAGTCTGGCTGGAGACAGAGAGGAGATCTGAGGGTGAATAACCAGTATGTCGGAACGGCTGCCGGATATGACATTGCTCCCTACAATCTTGGATGGTGCGACCCAAAGAATGTTGACTATCTTAGGAGGAAGACTGATATGGTATTCACTCAATATACACCTGAAGGTAAACCGACCGGAAAGACCGTGAAGCTTCCTGTGGTTCAGGATGGCGAAAGGGTATCTTACAAGTTTGGAAATAACACTTACTATCAGTGGGGCCGAAAAGATGCCATTGTCGGATTCGTGGATCATTCACAGACTGTAAAGCGTAACTTCGGTAATAAAAAGTATGAATTGAAGAAGAATGCTTCCGGAGTCTCCATAGCAACAGCCATCAAGAATCCACAGGCCATGTATTTTGGTGGAGATGACTGGAGCAAGACCGTTTATCTGAATCTATGGAACAACGGGACAAGTGAGACTAAGGTAGTGAAGACTGTTTACGATCCATGTCCGCCGGGATATTCCTTGCCTCCTGCAAAAATGTACGAATTTATAGGACCTGATAATAAAAATAGCTTTGAGAATGGAGGCTCTGACAATCCGTCCTTAAAGAATTTTAATGGGGTTCAAGTTGATAACTATACTTTCAAAGCTTGTGTTCGCAATGTGAAAAGCGTAACCCAGACTGATAAGAATTCTGTATGGCTTACGAGTACAGGTAACAGATGGTATACGGATGGCGTAGTTATTAACGGAACGACATTCAATGGTGGAGATAACTTTAATCCTCAGATTGTATATCTATGGTCGGCTACCTCAAGAACCACCTCTAACGCGACAAAGAATTCAAATAGTCTTGCTTTAGGGCTTGATTCGTTTGATGCCAGCGGCAACAATAAATATGTTATCAGCCCATATTTTATCGGACGTAAATCAATGGCCCGCCCTGTGCGTCCGATCCGTGAGCAATAATTTGTGGATTTAAATAGACTATCCAAAAGGAACTATAAATAGGGGTAGATTATGTGTGCACCACACATAATCTACCCCTATTTTATAGTCTTGTCTATCAGTTCATCTGCACTCCTTTATTCTTCTATAGAGTTTGGAATGCACCAATGCCACAGGTTCGTCGCTGTCGGCCTCCATCACCCACACCTTGTCTTGTTCGAGATGAACGGTATAGACCGATCTATCTGACGATACACTGTAGTCATCCTTATTATATAGTGCATCAAGATCTCTTATCATGTTCCTGATATGTGACACTAAAGTTGAACGTCGGGCAGCCAGATCGGGTACTGTTTTCGGGTCGCCACCAAACATCTCATAAAGCATGGTGTATTGTTTTTGCATTCGTGCCATTCGCCGTTCATAAAGTTCCCTCTCATGTTTGTTGGTCGGCGTTCGGAAATTCATCCCATCGCGTCCGTAGCAAAGCATAAGTGTGTAGAATGCCCTGTCACGACGTGTAAGTTTATTGTCGTTGGCGTCTATGTCCGGGAAGCTTATCCGCGACTTGTAGGGGTCGATAAGCACCCGGCTGCGGATATTGCGTCTGACTAAGAAGATATCGAGAAGCTGCTTGTAGAAGCCATGGAAATGAAATTGATTGTCACGCTCCTCCGAAGTATTGATCACATATACATCCGAACTGAGCAGATCGCAGAACCGATCGGAAAACTCCTGCACAGTCTTCAGGATTTCATGGTCCGCCTCGATGCGTAGGTAATTGGCATAAGGTTCCTCTCCCACGAAGCTATTGCCTATCTTTATAAAAAGAGATGGTTGGGTATGATGCAGGGCTGAGATGCCACATTTATTGCAGAGTATATCCTGGCAGAAGAGGGAGGTGGTCATATCCATCAATGAACGATATATGATTTCGATACCCTCGGTGCTGGTGGCAGGGGATAGGAATTCGAGAATCTGTTTGAAGAGTGTGGGATCCGTATCGCGGTAATGCTCAATTATCTTGGGGATATAGACGAAGTGGAATCCGGCAAGCTGAAATTCCTTGAAGATGGAACGATATTGTTGCCGTATTGCCTGATTGGTTTCAAGATCATAATAGTTTTCAATATATAATGCAGTGGATATGTCGATATTGAAACTTGCGCGGGGGATGGAATAGACATCCCCGGAGAATTCACTGTCGGTATCAAGCATCTTGGTAAGGGCGATTATCAATAGCGCTTCTGAATGAGCACAGAAACCATCGCTGACCGTCATTTCGCGACAGTCGGCCAATAGATCGGTTCTTATTCTTGTATCTTCAGATTGGCAGATGATATTCAGGGCCTGTGCGAAAGAGATTTCACGTGCAGCCACACGGATATCCTTGGTGATTTTATATTTCTCACATATTCTTTGCCAGCATTCCATCTCTCCGGTGTCAACTATACGGTCGGCTTTGATGAGGTCGGAAAATATCCGTGCCACAGCCATCTTCTCTTCTCTGCTCATATTGTGGGGATTTAATGATTAGGAAGTGCAAAGATAATAATAAATCTGATGAATGCGTCAATTAAATTCCTCTATTTTATATTTTAATCCACGGTTATTTTTATTTTCCGTGAAATTGGCACCAATCAGAAATATCTTCTGATTACTCAGTTTAAAACGTCCGGCATAATCTCGGTCATGAATTTGTTTTAAAGCCTCTTTCACACTTCGGTTGTATTTGAATTCAAATACATAGATATAATCCGGAGTGCTTACTTCTAAATCACTTCTTCCTTTATAGCTGTGACGTTCGGCAATACTATTTGTACCCGAAAGTATACATAATAAATAGGTGAGAGCACGATAGGTGGATTCGCTCTGGTCTCCTACCGGAAGATCCTTAAGCAATGTTTCAAAACGTTGCATAAACATTTGCGGTTTCCCGTTAAAGAGATCATTTTGGAAATGCTGCAGACTGAATACACTGTCTCCTCTTTGAGCATTAGGCATATAAAGAGGTAGAAGATATTCGGCAAAGCCTATTTCGACTTCTCTATTTGGAAACCTTAGCTCATATCTATCGCGGACATTATCGTATCGGGCTATTGTTAGATAACCTGTCTGAAACATGAGTGGAATAGGATTACCCGTACCGAGACCTATGTTTACCAATTCCTTGTAGGTGCTGGTTTCTCCATTGAGCGAAGCAGGGTCAATGCCATTGGCTTTAACTCGTTTGGCAAGGAATGTCGGTGTGGCGGTCTCAAACCAATAAGGTTTTATTCTTTGACTATCAAGAGCCATAAGCACACTGAATGGATTATACAGACGATTGCCCTCTTCGCTGAAAAGATATCCGTCGTAGTAATTGCGTAACGTTGCAAGAGTATCTTCAAATTTTTCATTGCGTTTGAATGCCAATGCTTGAATACCCGGTTGGAAGTAATGTTTAAGTTCCTCCTCGGTCCATCCGCATATTTCGGCATAGCGTTCATACATGGAGATATCCTTAAGGTTGTTAACATCACTGAATATGCTGACCTTGTTGAAACGTGTCACACCAGTCAGGAGTGCAAACTTAATATATGCATCCATAGATTTCAGGTTTCCATAAAATCCTTTTAGAAGCACTTGATTCTTTTCAAAGACATCCTTATTTTCCTCGATTCCAAGGAGAGGTTTATCATATTCATCCACGAGTATCACCACCTTGCGTGCTGTCTGGTTGTAGGCAGCTTTGATTATTCTTTCAAGACGGATAGGAATGGCATTACGGGAACGATCGTTTGTCTCTACGCCATATTGTTCTTCGTAAAATGCAAGTGAATTGTCAAGTCGGGTTAACAGACCATCCTCGTTGTCAAATACACCGGAATTCAAATCAAAATGTAAAACCGGCGATGGGGTCCAGTCCATATCCATTTTTTCGAGAGCGAGACCTTTGAAAAGTTCGCGTTTACCATCGAAATAGGCATGGATAGTGGATAGCAACAGGCTTTTCCCGAAACGGCGAGGACGACTTAAGAAGATATATTTACCTTCTTTCACTAACTCGCCGACGAACCGGGTCTTATCGACATATCTGTAGCCTTCCTCAATAAGTTCAGGAAAAGATTGGATACCTATCGGATACTTCTGTGCCTCCATGATCAAACAATTTTATGCAAATATAATTTATTTCCTTTTACTTGCAAAATATATGTTCCTTATTGCGTATGCCTCACTCAAAAGTTAGAGATTTGAAATTTTATTTTGTGGAATTAAAAATTCTTATTAACTTTGAGGCAGCAGACCGTTTCGCAGAAGCCCGGTCACGGGTAATGCGGGAGGGTATGCAGATATAATTTTTGGAATGCGTTTACTCGACGCTCATTCTTGACTTTCCGAAATCTGGTAAATTTCATTCTTCGTCAGGGATGCAGCAAACGGTAGATGCCCTGTGGATATGTACTATCCATCTACGACAGACGCGTGAGCGTTGGTCGTAGGTGCGTATATACATATATTCTGCGTGAGGCTTCTGCAAGTTTGCTCGTTCAACGAAGAAGGGCAATACCAGAGCCTCGGAAAGTGGAACGAGCAAAAGGTACAGCTCTCACGCTTTTCTTTTTTAATTCTTATATGCATCTGTCCGGAGAGCTTGGGTGCCCATAATTTATTATGAGAAGGATACTTTCTTTACTTTTCGGATGTGTGTTCGCTATGCTTAATCTGTATGCAACTGCTCAAACATCGCAAGTTGCAACGCTGTTATCAGGTGAGGATGTCAAGATTTACTTTGGCCCGGAATCTTTCAAGCAGGCTGTAGATGAATCAAAAGATGGGGATGTCATCACGCTATCTGCCGGGACATTTGACGCTCCTGCAGAGATTGATAAACAACTTACTGTAAGAGGTGCTGGAATGGGTCTTGAGGGATTTGAGCCGTATGTCATACCTACAATAGTTAATGGAACTTGTACTTTAAGAAATGATTTCTCAGGGGAAGGACTTAGATTTAACACTTTCGTGTTTTTGTATGATATGACATATACCTTTTGTAAATGCTATGTCGATCAATTTAGTACGAACGGAAACACCATATTGAATCTGGTACAATCCTTTGTGAAGGAGCCTCTGTATTTAGGTTCTCCAAATAATTCAAATAAAAATAACTTAACGGCTATAAATTGTGTATTAGGCTGGGCATCAGCTTCTAAATATTCACATGAAAATTTTATTAACTGTATTATAAATTATGTTAGTGGGGTATCTTTAAGCAATGCTACCTTTACTAATTGTATTATCAGAAATTATCAAGAGAATCCAATTAATGAGGACTCTTCAAATACTTATTATTATTGTCTCTTTTATGGAAAAAATGGAGGGTCTTCATTCGATAATTTAAATACTAACGGTACATGTTTCGGATCAAATACTATAAATGATGTATATAAGAAGGATGGCTTTTATGAACTTCTTGACGAATATAAAACGCTTAAAGGCTCTGACGAAAAGGAGATAGGTATTTATGGTGGAAATTTAGGGTTTGACATTACGCCCAACAATCCGCAAATTACCCGCTTCAATGTTGCTCCTAAGACGAGTGCAGATGGAAAACTCTCAGTTGAGATAGAAGTGAAAGGTGTTGAGTAAATTCTTACGATATGAGAGCAATCATAATTCTATTAGTAGGATTACTGACTCAGAGTATTTTCGCCACTGGCATATCACAATATTCCTGGTGGTTCGATTCCTCTCCTGAGTCAGTGAATACTGTGGAAAGCAGTTCCACAACTCTGCAACTACAGCTTGATGCAGGTTCCCTAACTCCCGGAGTCCATTCTATATATTTTATGTGCAAGGATGAGAATGGATTATTGTCGGGCGTTGAATCCAAACCTTTTGAAAGGGTTTTAAGCCCCAATGATATTCTTACAGGATCGGCTCATCTTTTTATTGATGGTGTATTCCGCCAGACCATAAGAGACATCTTCCCGGATGGACGTTATATCACAGACCTTGATTTGAACGATTGTGAAGAGGGGTTGCATACAATCAATGTTATGGTAGAGGCTATGCCGGGAATAATTTCCTCTGTTTTGGAGAATGTTTTCTTTCGCGTTCCCTCTTCAGATGAAATACAGGATCTAAGCTGTTATTATACCATAGATTATGCCACACAGACCGCTCATAAGGGAAGAGTGGCGGATAATATACTGTGTGCAGACCTTGATGTGGAAAGTCTTGCTGACGGATTGCATAACATTACATTTATGCTTATGAATTCTCATGGGCAGACCACCCAGTCCTATTCCTCTTACTTTCTTAAGATGCCATTGGGAGGGGTGAATATAAGTGGTTATTCCTATTGGATCAATGATGAAATTGAAAATAATGTGAATGTGGATCTCAAAGATACTTCGAATTCCTATATTCTTACAGCATTGCTTCCATTGGAGAAACAGCCGTTCCGTTCATCTTCATTTCATTTTGATGTTGAAAACGGTTCACCTGTGATCTATACGCAGAATGATTTCAATATCATTTTTAATGATAACCGCAACTACTTTACCATCAAATCATATCCTTACTATGATACTTCTTCACGAAAAGTGATAAAGGAGGAGTTTAAGGAATTCGATAAGGAAAAGGTAACAGTGAACAAGATACCTGCTAATGAAATTAGTTGGTTTAAATTTGAAGCACAGAAGGGAGAGTCGATTTCATTCCGTCTTGATACAAGTTGCGCGTTTGATATTTTTGGACCGGATGGCAGTAAACTTTCCAGTGCCACTGCGGATAAATCCCAACAAGCAGTTGACGCCCATATATCTCAGACAGGAACACACTATATAGCCATTCATGATCAGCTTGGAGGGAGAGATAAATTCAATGCTTATCTTTCAAAGATTGATAAATTTGCGTTATTGGAATGCTCTCCGTGTCGATTCGCGTCTGATTGTCTGATTATATTCGATATTGACGGGAACGGTTTGGATAAGCTGAAGAGCGTAGAATTGCAAGGTGTGGACGGCGATTCAATCATAGTCGCCAACCAATTTGCAAATGCTGACTGGAGTTTCGGGCAAGCAGCCTTTGATCTTACAGGGAGAAATCTGCCCAAAGGAAACTACAATCTTATTATACGCTGCGAAGATGAGGAAAATCAATCGGAAGTGGTGCTGTCTAAAGAAGTAGAGATTATCGATTCGGAAATAAAAGAAGTGGAGGTTGAGGTTAATCCTCATAATACATCTGTAGCTGACGTACGTGAAATAGATGTTGTCATAACCAATCCCTCTACAGTTGGCTTGTGGGGAGTGCCTTTCTGTGTTGCCCGTACTTCTCAGAATCCTGACATGGGATTTAATTTCAATATGTATGCTGCCGAAGGGACAGAATATTTCAAAGACCCGATATATTATGATACAGATAATCTTCTTGGAATGGGTGTTTCGGGACGTTATATTTCTATGGTAATTCCTTACCTCGGACCCAATGAAACAAGGACTTATACATTCACCATTCCACGAAAGATCAAAAACAATTTTGATTTCTACGCATGGTGCGGTGAGCCTTGGTCATTAGAAGCTGTTGATGGGGATGAACAACCTGCAATGAGGATAGCAAGGGCTTATACGCAAGCACAGGCAGATGCAAATTATCAGCGACTTTCTAATTTGCAAGGAACATTGAATACAGGTGGAGGTGTAAGTCCACGTCCGGTTTCAAGTGCCGCTTCTGCCGCAAATCTTCATATTGCTGTCGGATGTTCTATGGTCGGTATAATTGGTGGCGCTGACGCATGGCGACAAGAGGGATATAGGGAGGCTTATCCAACTTATGACACTGATGTTGCAGAATATATGCCTAGAATCAAAATCCCGGCAGCAATGACTCCTTTGGGTATTCTTAACAACAGTGGCCTTGTACCCGTCAATATTCCAGAAGGCGATTCACCATATCCAAGGGCAGCCGACGGATGTGCAAGATCTGCAGAATGTGGCAATCCGCGTCCTAAAAAGACCAATGTACAGTTTCCGTCTTCCCACGATCCCAATGATTTGTTAGGTTACGTTTCTGAATCGGGTTCGCATTATATTGGTAAATCCCTCAAAACTCTGGACTACACAATTGAATTTGAGAATGATAAAGAAGTTGCAACCGCATCCGCGTTATCTGTCGGGATTGAGAATAAATTAGATGGTAAAGTATTTGATCTTAAATCTTTCTGTCCTAAAGAAATTAATATTGGTAAGAAATCTTACACCTTTAAGGATTTTTCAAATTCACTGGTAACCACGGTTGATATGCGTCCTGAGATTAATGGGATTGCTCAGATAAATCTTGATTACAATGATGCGACAGGTGAATTGACTCTGTTGATTCAGACCCTTAACCCTTACACAATGGAGGTGTCGGAGGATATGAGTCAAGGTATCCTTCCGGTTAATTACAATGGGTTAGGATTAGGAGAATTTAGCTATGAGATTAATTTGAAGAACGGCATATCTCACAAAACTGTGATCTCCAATCAAGCCGAAATAGTCTTTGATAGCAATGATCCGATATTGACTCCTGTTTGGGATAATATTACTGATTATATATCTCCTGTCAGTGAAATCCTCAGTTGGGACTCTGAAGATGGTTATGTTTATTCATTTGAATTAAACGGATCAGACGAGGATTCGGGATTATGGAGATTTGATCTATATATGCGTTCAGCCGAAGATAGTGAGTGGACTCTTGTAAAAGAAGGTATTGAAGACAGTTGCTATGTTCATACATTTAAGGAAAAGTTAGATAATCCTGAGTTCCTTAGCGTTGCTATAGATTATGCCGGCAATTATGAGGATACCGTTGTCAATTCCAAATTTATGGGTGATGTTGACAGCAACGGTCGGGTTGATTCAAATGATCTGGTTCTCTTATATCGCTACTATGTGGGTCAACCGGTGACTATTAACTTGAATGTTGCAGATGTAAATAATGACGGAAAAATAGATTCGCAAGATGCAGTAGCTGTGCAGAGAATCTATCTTCAGCAGGCATTGTCAAAATCAGTAAAAAGAAAACTAAACAATTTTAGAAATGAGTAAGATCTTAAAAATATGCTTTTGCATGATATGCCTTATGTCATATTGTCAAACGACATTAGGCTATGTTACGGAACCTTCCGAGTCACTGGAAGTTTGGGCTGATTCCATTAGTTTGATAAACGATGGGCAGACTATCTCCACCTTAACAATATACGAAAAGGATATACATGACTATACGGCCTTCAATATGGCAATTGTGGTGCCGGAAGGTGTAACTGTTGCGCGCGTAAAACAGGGACGTGAGGAGGTTGATGATATTCATTTGACGGATCGTGCCACTTCTTCCCATAACATTACTTGTGGGATGCCTGATTCCAACACGATTAAAATCATTAGTTCTTCTCCTTCGTTGGCAAATTATTTTCCAACTACCGAAGATGATTCTAATGACTATGCTTTATTCACTATTGGTCTGGTGGCTTCTCCGGAAGTAGAGCCGGGTGAATATAATATTGAGCTGTGCGATATAAAGTTTGTCCTTGAATCGGCAGATGCTTACATTCTTCCTGAAGAACCGCTTGTTTTTCCGATTACCATTGAATCTTTTTCTACTGGTATCAAAAAGGTTGATTCAACGGAAGGAACAACTCAAAAGTTTGATCTGCAAGGCAGACCTGTGAATGCTGAGCAGACAAATGGAATTTACATTGTTAACGGCAAGAAGATTTTAGTTGATTAAAAGTTTTATTTTTGTGTGGATTTTACCTTATCATTCAGTAGCATACGAAAGTATGCTACTGAATGATAAGGTAAAAGATGCCAAAAAGAACGAGCTTTAGCGTTCAAGATCCACTTATTTGCTTGTTACAATTATTAGTAGCTACTTAGAGAATAAAGAAATGTTATTGAGTTATCTCAGAATATTAGATACGCCCTGGCTTTTAAAAGTCAGGGCGCTGATTTTTCCTTGAAGTCTAATTCAATCGATAAACGTATTGATTGACTCGTCAATGGTTTCAAGGCTCTTGGTGCTACCTCTCCACACCTCTTCGCCACCCTTGAACATTACCCATGTGGGATAGGTGTCGATCTTGTATTTACGAGCCATAGGATGGTTGTATGAACCGTCGGCCATAAGGAAGAGCGCCTTATCGCCATATTTCTTACGCAGTGCTTCAATGTCATATTTTACCTTTACGGCATCCTGCCTGCCGGCATGTAGGAAAGCGAGGAGCACAGGCTTACCGCTTTCAAGGCATTTTTCAAATCTGTTTTTCATAAAATATTTAGATTTAATATTTTTCTTTTTATTCTTAAAACGCGAGTATAGAAGAGTTAGTTCATCAAATAAAAGTGTTTATTTTAGAAGAGTTCCTTAATCTTGGAATCAGCCGATTCATTTGATAAAACAGACCTGAGATAATCAAACCTTCCTTTGACTGAGAATGTTATATTTAAAAGAAAGTATTCTTTTATAAATGGGCCAATCATACCGATTTATTCCCGGTGTCGGCCCTCAATTTGCCGAGCTCCTTGAGGCTGCCGGAGTAGACACGGTGAAGGAACTAAGACATAGAAACCCCGTCGCGCTCACAGCCAAGCTGGAAGAAGTGAACGGTTAGCATAAAAAGAACTCATGGATATCTACCGCAAAGAACTTAATCAAATCTATGCCTCCCAAATGTTGGGATTGGAGGAATTAGCTGCCGAAGAGGTGAGAGAAGGTAAGGCACAGGCAGAAATATTGGCTGGAGTGAGTAGAGGAACCACTGTCATCACCGATGCCTCATGCGATCGTTGCTACATATATGGAGGAAATTTCGGGAGAATTATGGGATTTTTCAAAAATCGGGATGAATATAGGGAAGAATCGTCGAGTGATGAAGATATTATCTATTTCCGTATACATCCGGAAGATTTGGTGGATAAGCGTTTGTTGGAATATGAATTCTTTAGTTTTGTCAGCGAAAAGGAGGCATTTCGTAAGCTGGATTATAAGGCTCTGTGTAAAGTGAGAATGAAAGATTCAGAAGGAAACTACCGTTATATCGACAACACCACCCAGATTCTGCGTCTTTCTCCGGCAGGAAAGATGTGGCTTATCCTCTGTTGCTATAATCTTTCTCCGGAGCAAGAACGAGGGGAGGGGATTTCCCCTGCTATTATTGATACAGCCTCCGGAGAGGTGAAGAAATTACAGTTTAACAATGCCCGTAGCCGTATTCTTTCAGAAAGGGAGAAAGAGATTCTTTTGCTTATTAAGCAAGGTCTACCCAGTAAACTTATTGCCGATAGTCTGAATATCAGCCTTCACACCGTGAACAGACACCGTCAGAATATAATATCCAAATTGAGTGTCTCCAACAGCATAGAGGCTGTTATGGCAGCTCAGGCAATGAACCTGCTTTGAAAATGATGGTGTGCAGTTATGCTTGAATAGCAGCTGAATGGTTATTTATCAGTATTGTCCCTTACTTCACAGATAGCTAATTTTGCAAAAAAATTATTTTAATAATGCAAAAGAAAGCTATCTCTTTTTTATTACCTCTCCTTTTAAGTCAGGTCGATGCCAACCCCTTACAGTCTGAGCCTACATTTTCATGGGATGGAGCCACAGTATATTTCCTTATAACGGATCGTTTCTCTAATGGGGATTCCTCCAATGATACAAACTACGGAAGAATCACCGATTATGGGAGTGAGCGTTTGAATGCCGCCACTTTCCATGGAGGGGATTTCAAAGGTTTGTTACAGAAGGCCAAGGAGGGGTATTTCTTGGACTTGGGAGTGGATGTGGTATGGATGACGGATGTCTACGAGCAGATACATGGGTGGATGTCCGGTTCCGGTGCGGTTAATGATTTCCCCCATTACGGCTATCATGGCTATTATCCTCTTGATTATACACAGACAGATAAGAATTATGGAACAATAGAGGAATTCCGTGAATTGGTCGATACTCTTCACGCTCAGGGGATAAGGGTGATGTTGGGTGCTAACCTTAATGATCCGGGTTATCCGACTCTGCTTGATGCTGTGCAACTTGGATTTGTTGAGACAGGATTGAATGAAAATCAAGCAGCCTCTCACATCAAGGAATGGAGCTATGATGATTTCTTTGCCGGCCGTCTCGACTGGGATGGCTGGTACGACCGCGATTGGATCAGAATGCCGGATGAGAACTGGAATGAGAGCCTACCGTTGGAAGCCACTCTCTACGGGATGCCCGACTTTAAGGATGAAAGTGATAAGAAAGTCAGAATCCCCGATTTCCTTAAAAAGAAATGGAGAAAAGAGGGGAGGAGAAACGATGCGTGGGTGAATCCTTCGGCAAGGGATTTGCGTTCCGACAGGGATTGGTCGCCAATGCAATATGTCATTGCATGGATTGCATCATGGGTGGAGGAATTTGGTATCGACGGATTCCGATGCGATATTGTGGAGAATGTGCATCTCAATCGTTGGAAAGAACTGAATGAGGCCTGCAACGTTGCTCTGGAGAAATGGAGAAGCAACCATCCCGAATCGCCTGCGTCTGATTGGAAAGATAGATTTTATATGACAGGCGATTTCGAGAATGCCTCCATTGATTATAAGCCCGAATATGCCGATGCCGGCTTTTCAAGTATGGTGAATTTCTTTTTCCCGAAACGTGGCGACCTTGATGGAATTGTCTATACCTGGCAGGCATATTCCGACAGTCTCGCTGCTAATCCCGGATGGCATCCATTCAGCTATCTTAATAATTCCTATCATCGTGATGCAGATATGGAGAATATGATGGATTGTGCCACGACCCTGCTCCTTGCCCCCGGAGTCGCCCAGATATTCTATGGAGATGAGACCGGTCGAAAGTTGAGTGATGCCCGATATAACGTTGACAGCAACCAGGCATTCAGATCTGATATGAATTGGGATGACATGGATCGGAATCTTCTCGCACATTTCCAAAAACTCGGAAAGATTCGTAAGGAAAATCCAGTGATTGCCACGGGTCGCCAGACCACCCTCGATGCCCACACCTGTCTTCGCGAGAAAGTTGGAGAGAAAGTGCTGATACGTCTCTATCCCGACAGTCGTGGTCAAATCGATGTGCCAGGCATCTTTGAAGATGGAAAGATGCTGCAAGAACTATATTCCGGCACACAAGCGATTGTGGAGGATGGCAGAGTAATCTTTGGTCCTGGTTTAAGCAATGTGGCCGTGATTATCACAGCAGAATAAAGATATTCTTCTCCCGATCAAATCCCTTTCAAGCCCCCCTCTTTCGCCGCCTCTTGCTGTGATCTAAGCTCCTTGCGGCGCTTTTGTTCGCGCTCCTCATCGCGGAGCAGGCGCTGCCGACGATCCTTATCATTCCCTATGGTGGCCGGATTCCTCGGCAGGTCGATTGAGCCTCCATACACCTTCGAAGAATACCGTATCCCTCCCAGCCGAACCCCATTCGAAGGGCTATCACCTGTGCAAGTTCGGGAGATGTGAAGTCGTTGATCTTATAAGCCATAATAGTGAAGTAAAAAAAAGCTTGAAAGCTGTGTTAAATATTCATGCTGCAAAGCTAATAATATTTTTTAATCTCGCAAGATAAAAATTAATAATATCTGAAATATTTATCAAGGTGCAAATAATCANTCTTTCCCAAACGGCTGACGCATTGAAGATGCCTTCTCGCGCGGAGGCGCGGGCTCACACGTGCGATGTATGGATGTTAAATAAAAAATTAAGAAAGAAAAAAATAAAAAATNTTTTATTTTATTATTTATTTTAAATTAGTTTATTTAATTAAATAAAAAGGGAGACAAAAATAAATATAAAATTAAGATATTTAATAATTTATGCAAATGCATAGAAATTTGTATGNAATAGATGCATGAGGATATAAACTCACAATNGCCGATGAATTATTTTACGAAAGCANGAACGGGCGCAGGACTATTACTCGGATTGGGCGGATTATGGGCACTGACAATTTATAATTCCTTTTTCTTTGNAANTTAGGAAAAAAGTGCTAAATTTGCATATATCACTTTTGGGCAGGCCAAACTAATGGATGTGATGGCTGGGCCGGATGAGAATTGTTAACCCTAAAATAATATCATAATATGCCAATTAATCTTGTAAAAGGCCAGAGAGTGGAAATCGGGCTTTCCAAACTTATAGTGGAAATGGGATGGCGCGTAAATCCCAATGCTAANGCCTCCNTATGANCTNGATGCNTCNACNTTNCTTCTNCGTGCTNACGGNCAGATNGGNGTNGANGAGGATTTNGTNTTCTATGGGTCNTCCAATAANATCCAAGCTATCGACAAGGAGACNNGAAAAAAACTNTANGNCNATAACGGGAATCCNGTNATGCGTNCACNNTCAGCAGATANCAGTGTGCTNGGATCNGTNGACGANNTGGGANANGACGAGGATAANACCGGAGANGGNAATGAGGAGATNGAAATCGANCTTTCAAAGACTAATCCGCTTATTAAGGAGATCATCTTTACTGCCAGCCTATATTGGCATCCTTCGGATGAACATACATTCTATACGGATGAAGAAACGGGTCAGAAGTATCCCAATAAACCTCGTATGAAATATAATTTCGGACAGGTGAGGAATGCCTATATCCTTATAAAGAATGCCGTGACGGGTGAGGAGATTTGCCGCTATGACCTTGATGAGGATTTCTCTACTGAAAAGGGGGTGGAGTTCGGACGACTTTACCGCAGAAATGNTGCCTGGAAATTTGAGGCAGTGGGGATTCCGTATACCGATGGTCTGGAGCCTATTTGTCGTAAATATGCATCTAAATTCATGTGATAGGCTCATTGGGCTATATTAATTGAGGGGGCCTTTCAAATTTTGGGGATTTGGAACNTTGCAGAGTTTTAGCGNTCACTTCGGCTCGCTTTAATTGGAATATTCCAATTTTGATGAGAATGACCGGGAGATGCGTTAACTTTGCAACAAACAAAAACAATTAAACAAAGATCACTATGGCAATTAATCTTGAAAAAGGACAGAGAGTGGCTGTGGAGCTTCCTAAGTTTACCATCGGCCTCGGCTGGGACACCAACCAGACAAGNACAGGCGTTGATTTCGACCTTGATGCTTCAGCATTCATCAACGGTGAAAACGGAAAGATACTCGCAGATGAATTCTTCGTGTTTTATAATAATCTGAAATCTCCCGACGGAGCAGTGGAGCATACAGGCGATAACCTCACAGGTGAAGGAGAAGGAGATGATGAAAGCATCAACATCGANCTTTCAAAAATCGATCCCCGTGCAAATGANATCGTATTTGTGGTNACNATCCATAAGGCCGACGAGCGTCGCCAGAACTTCGGGCAGGTGAGAAACGCCTTCATCCGCATCTATAATACCGTGACAGGGGAAGAAATTCTCCGCTACGACCTTGANGAAGACTTCTCCGTGGAGACTGCTGTGGAATTCGGTCGCCTCTACAAACGCAANGGTCAGTGGAAATTCGAGGCTATCGGAACAGGCCAGAAGGCAGGACTTGCCGAGTATCTCAATAAGTATAATTAAACACACATATCAAACNATGGCAATCAATCTTGAAAAGGGGCAGAAAATCAACCTTGAAAAAAGTAATGGCTCCAAGCTCANNGAATTTTGCGTGGGTTGCAACTGGGGAGCGATTGTGACTTCCAGCGGTCTTTTCGGACTCGGAAAGAAGACTCAGGATGTAGACCTTGATCTCTCCTGCGTNATGGTGGATGCCAACGGAAATCTTGTTGACCATATCTATTCTCCTCTATATCGCAACGATTTTCTCGGCAGATATGGAATGCCTCCCGGAAAAGTCGATTCACGTGAAGGGGCACTTCACCATAGCGGTGATGATCTAAANGGAGACCAGGATGGAGACGATGGTCTTGACAACGAGATTATCACCGTGAACCTAAANCGTGTAAGCCCCGACGTGCAGCAGATTTTCTTCTTCCTCAACAATGTGGGTAAAGAGGATTTTGCTCAGATTCCATACGCATCTATTCGTATGTATGAAGGAACGCCTACAAGAGTTAAAGAGGTATTCGCTACTTATAATGTCGGTTCCTCGATGCAGTATCAGGGAATGAAAGCCCTTATAATGGGNAAGCTCTACCGTCGCAACGGGGAGTGGAAATTCTCTGCAATCGGCGATGCATACCCTGATGCAAATCTTTGCGAGACCATCAAGAGAATTGTTAACAACTACGCGAAATAAAAATATGAGAAGACTACCGGTATATCTACTGCTCGACACATCCGGCTCTATGTATGGAGAGCCAATCGAGGCAGTTAAGAATGGCGTTCAGGTTCTGATTTCCACTCTCCGTCAGGATCCTTANGCACTTGAGACAGCCTACCTGAGCATCATCACATTCGACAGCTCGGCTCAGCAGGTCACACCCCTTACAGAGTTGTCAGCTTTCCAACAGCCCAACATTCAGGCCAGCGGNTGCACAGCCCTCGGCGAAGCGCTTGCACTCCTCTCCCAGAAAGCGGATCAGGAGGTGACTAAAACCACTCCTGAAAAGAAAGGCGACTGGAAACCGCTCGTGTTCATTATGACCGACGGCGAACCGACAGATGATCTCAACAAGGGTCTTGCAGAATTCAAGAAACGTAAATGGGGTATGGTGGTCGCTTGTGCTGCAGGTGCGGGTGCAAACACCAATACACTGAAGAAGATCACTGAATGTGTCGTTTCCCTCGATCAGGCCGACAGTGCCACTATCAAGGCCTTCTTCAAATGGGTTTCCGCATCGGTAAGCTCAGGAAGCATGAAGGTGGAGGAGACAGGAGCCGAGGCCACAACCCTCAGTGAACTCCCGCCGCCACCGCCGGAAGTGAACATTGTAGTATAATATCATTGTTATGCGCAGATTGCCAGTATATCTTCTGATTGATACCTCCGGCTCCATGCATGGTGAGCCGATTGAATCCGTAAAGGTGGGGCTGGAGGCAATGCTCTCCAGTCTCCGCCAGGATCCTTTTGCGTTGGAATCGGTATGTATAAGTATCATCTCCTTCGACAAGGATGTGAAGCAGATTCTTCCGCTCACTCCGCTCGATGAACTTCAGCTCCCGGAAATCACTACCCCTGAAAGCGGCCCTACCCATACGGGACAGGCCTTGAAGCTTTTGTGCGAAAAGATTGATAAAGAGGTTACGCTCAGCACTCCCGACCGTAAAGGCGATTGGATGCCGCTCCTTTTTATTATGACTGATGGAAAACCTTCCGACCTTCAGCTATACCGAGAGATGATTCCTGAAATAAAGAAACGTCATTTCGCAAGTATCATCGCCTGCGCCGCCGGTCCGAAGGCGGATCCCGACCGACTTAAGGAGCTGACTAATGAAGTCTATTCCCTCGACACCGTTGACAGCACGGCCTTCAAGAAGTTCTTCAAATGGGTGTCGGATTCTATAGGGGTAGGTAACCGCAGCATCGGTGCGACCGACGATTTCGAACTTCCTCCCCCTCCGGCTGAAGTGAATGTCATTATTTGATTCTTATTGTTCTCCATTAATTTGACAAGCCATTTAAGAATATGCGTAGATTGCCGATTTATTTTCTGATCGATGTATCGGAATCAATGGTGGGGCTGCCCATCGAGCAGGTGCAACAAGGGATGCGCACCATAATCCAGAACCTTCGCGTGGATCCTTACGCTCTTGAGACTGTTTTTGTTTCGATAATAGCTTTCGCCGGAAAAGGGAAGGTGTTATCCCCATTGACTGAGCTTTACAAATTCTATCCTCCTGTTTTCCCGATTGGTGGAGGCACTGCCCTCGGTAAGGGACTCGAATGCCTGATGGATGACATTGACAGGAATGTTCAAAAAACCACCCTCGACCGCAAAGGTGACTGGAAGCCCATCATTTTCCTTTTTACCGATGGAAACCCGACAGATGAATATGCAGCGGCTTTCCGACGCTGGAATGAACATTATCGTCGTCACTGCAGCTTAGTGGCTGTCTCAATAGGGGATAATGTAAATGTTCTTACTCTTTCGCAGCTTACCAATGATATTTTTCTATTAAAAGACACCACCCCCGATGACTTCAGTAAATTCTTTAAATGGGTCACGGCTTCGATCAAGACTACCAGTATGTCGGTAAGCGAGCAGAGCAGCGATGAGATAAAACTTGCCCCGACCACCGGTATTAACCTTGAAAAGGTGGATCCCGCATCTCATCCCGCTATGGTGGATGAGAATTTCGCCGTACTGCGTGCCCGCTGTCAGAACACCAAGCAGGATTATCTTATAAAATATGTGCGTCGCTGGGATCAGGAGATGCGCGACGGCACACGCTTCAAGCTTGTCGGCGCATATCCCATCGATATGAACAGTTATGCTGAACTCTCTTCCGGCGCACCGGTGAAAATAAACACAACGACGCTTGTTGGAGTCCCGACATGTCCCTGTTGCGGTAATCAGCTTGGAGCTGTGGTCTGCGACTGCGGAAACCTTTTCTGCGTAGGGGAGAGCGACACTAACGAATGTCCCTGGTGCGGATTAGTCGGGACACTCGGAGAGGGTGGCCCTGAAGGAATGAATATAACGCGAGGATTAGGATAACGATATGGATAGAAAACAAAGAATGGCAATGAGAGGGAGAGGATCTGTGGGGCGCCTTAATGATATGGCAAGGGAGATTGAAAGAACCTTGAACATTGTCGGCGTCGCTCCCGATGAAAGAGAGAGATTTCTCGAATGGGCTATGGCCTCTCTATGGACATCATTCAAAGAAGAACGTATGAATCAACGTATAATGATTGAAAACGAGATACGACAGCTCGGTCTTCGTTTCCCCAATGGAACTGTAAATAAGGAATATTCCGTTTCCTTCCCTCTTCCGCTTGATCGTATTTCCGCTGTGGAACTTTTAGGAGCGGATGAACTTGGTCTCTCATTTAATATAGACGAGGAAGGGATGTGCCATCTTGAAGGAAAACCATTGAAGGCGGGGGATTTCACAGTAAAGTTACGATATTCCACTCTTGAAGGGGAGCCGACTTCTGAATTGGCTATCCCGGTGGCGTTCAATCCCGACCCCCGTACTTTATGGAAGGATATACCGACGGATGAGAATATCGCTTACTATAAGCCGGATTCCGATTCAGCCTACATCAAGGTGGAGGCAGAGGAGGGAGAGGCTCCTAAAAAAGATATTGTGGCTGCCAGCCGCAGGGGACGTAGTCATGCACAAGAGGGCCGTCCGCGCGACGATCATTTCTCCCTCTATCATTGCGACGACTCCGATTGGTATATAATGGCTGTGGCCGATGGTGCCGGTTCGGCGAAGTATTCAAGAAAAGGCTCGGAAGTGGCGTGCAATGCTATTATCGACCATTGTCGTGCACTTCTTATCGACAATCCTGCATTTGAACAGGCAATCCGGGAATATGAATCCGATCGTGATAACACCGAAAAGCGTACGGATGTGACCCGACATGTTATCGATATCATATATAACGGTGCCTTGAAGGCTCATGAGGCTGTGAAGAAGGCTGCCGTAGCAAATGAAGAGTCGCGATTAAAAGACTTTGCCACAACCCTTATGTTCGCTATATGCAAGCGTTATGATTTCGGTTGGTTCATTGCTTCTTTCTGGGTCGGAGATGGCGCGATGTGTCTTTTCGATGAGAAGAACAAGACGGCAAAGCTGCTCGGCACTCCAGATGAAGGGGAATTCTCAGGACAGACACGCTTCCTTACCATGCCGGAAATATTCCGCGATCCGGAAGTGGTGAAGAAGCGTCTGAGAATGGCTATCGTGCCGGATTTCACAGCTCTATTCCTTATGAGTGATGGAGTTTCTGATCCGATGTTTGAAACCGACAATAATCTTAAGGATTATGCGAAGTGGGAGGAATTTTACAAGAGGCTTCAGACCGGATTCCCCGATGATGAAATCGACGGGGTGGATCTCTCCGATGATAATCCTGAATCCAAGGATCAGCTCCTGCGCTGGCTTGATTTCTGGAGTCCGGGCAATCATGATGACCGCACTATCGCAATCCTTCATTAACATTGCTCAACTATGGCAAAGACTATTAAATTGACAGCCACCGACGGGACCCCCGTCGAGTTTGTGGATGAAGTGATCGGCAGCGGTGCGATGAAGGATGTATATTTCAGCCCTGACAAGAAATATGTTGTGGGTTTTTTCCGCAATCCTCAGGATGCCAATGCCAAGGATCGACTTCAGAATATCGTGGGCACGTATCGCGACCGTATCTTTAACCAACCGGGTGGAGATTATTGGGAAAATCTCTTTTGCTGGCCCACTAAGCTTGTGGAATGGAATGGTAAATTGGGAATCGTCTGCCCGGCCTATCAGAAACATTTCTTTTTCAAGGATGGAATGTTCAAGGGTAAGGAAAAAGAGGGTAAATGGTTCGCATCTGCAAAGCTGCGCAATAAGTTCCTGAAACCGGAGCAAAAAGGGACTTGGCTAAGTCATTATCATCTATGTCTTCAGATTGCTCGTGCAGTACGCCGTCTCCATGCCGCAGGGCTTGCTCATTCCGACCTCTCATATAAGAATGTGCTCGTGGATCCGGAGACGGGTAAGGCGGCCGTGATAGACTGCGATGGACTGGTGGTTCCAGGTAAATACCCTCCGGATGTTGTAGGCACTCCTGATTTCATTGCTCCGGAGGTGTTGCAGACCCGCTCGTTAAAGATAGGAGATCCTAATAAGAATCTTCCGAGTATTAAGACCGACAGGCACGCATTGGCTGTGTTGATATATATGTATCTCCTCAACCGTCATCCCCTTCGCGGCGGCAAGGTGAATGATCTTGATGCTGCCAGGGATGAAGAATTGTCGATGGGGGAGAAGGCTCTTTTTATCGAGCATCCCACCGATAAGAGTAACCGACCCAAGATCGACAACATGGCTCCTTCCGAGTTGCCTCAAGGGGATGTGGTGAAGCGGCCTTATACAATCTGCGGCCCTTATCTGAAGGAGCTTTTTGATCGTGCATTCATCGACGGGCTGCATGATCCTTCCAAGCGTCCGACAGCGGATGAATGGGAGAACGCATTGATAAAGACCACCGATCTGATGCAGCCATGTCAAAACCCGGACTGTGAGGCTCATTGGTTTGTATTCGACAATACCACAAAACCGAAATGTCCTTTCTGCGGGACTGAATATCATGGACAATTGCCGATACTTAATCTCTACTATTCTCCTGCCAAAGGTCGCTTTCTGCCGGAGAATTATAGGCTAATGGTCTATGACAAGCAGTCGCTGTATATGTGGCATGTCAATCGGTTCATCACCCCTAATGAGCGTACCAAAGCGGAAGATAAGAAACCCGTAGGTGATTTCCATTTCCATAATGGTAAATGGATTCTGATAAACCGTCGTTTACCTGATATGTGGGATGTGACGGAACCGACCAAACGTCAGATAAAGATCGGTGAGTATGTCGAACTGACAGAAGGACGAAAAATCCTCCTCTCCACGGAAGATGGAGGGCGCTTGATTGTGGTGCAATTGGTGAATAATTAAGTAGTGTCGTACAAATGTACGACATATTGTTTCAGGCTTTGTGGTTTTGTCATTGCCGCAGTGTTGTTTCTTATTGCCGAAGCTCCCCTCCATGTCGATTGAACGTAGTGTGCCGATTATACGCCGTGTGGCGCTTATGCCGGTGTCCTTATCATTTGACGTGGGATATCTCATTGAAGTCTTCAAAGAAATGGTGCTCGATGAAGAATATACCACCAATCTGTATGTTGTTGACCTTGGCACCGCACTCCGCACGTTTGTGCTCCTTATTAGGGAAAGATAAAGAATTTTGTTTACTGCCAATAAATAAAATTGCGCAATTTTATTTATTGGCAGTAAACAAAATTAGATATTTCCTTGGTCAATGTCTTTAAAATATGTAATTTTGTAAGAAATGAAAGCAAGGAAGAGTAAATGAATATTGAAGTGATAAAATCCATAATAATAGAAGGCCAGGAATTGCTGGAAGAACTGACCATTGTGAAGCGCGCATTTAATTTTGAAGATGAAGGCCGTTATGTGTTCGTGGGAGTAAGACAGGCAGGTAAAAGCTTCCTGCTTTATCTTCGGGCTTTGCAACTTATAACAGAGGGACATAAGCTTCAAGAGATGCTGTTTGTTAATTTTGATGACGAGCGTTTGTTGGGCTTTCAAGCACATGAACTGGATGATATACTGCAAGCCTATTCTGCCCTCTTCCATTATAAACCTATTGTTTTTCTTGATGAAATACAGAATATAGAAGGCTGGGAGCATTTTGCTCGTCGGCTTGCCAATAACAAATATAAGATTTATGTCACCGGTAGTAATGCAAGGATGTTAAGCCGCGAGATTGCCACTACTTTAGGGGGAAGGTTCATAGAGAAGATGGTGTTTCCTTACTCCTTCAATGAATATCTTGAAGCTAATGGAGTACTCTTGCAAAGCTCGGAAGTTTATGGAAAACAAAGAGGGAAGACAGAAAGGCTTCTTTCTCAATATTTTAAATGGGGAGGTTTCCCAGAACTTATATTATACGTCAACAAACGCCAGTGGCTTAATGGTCTTTATGAAAAGATTATATTGGCTGATATAATACAGCGCAATGGGATACGAAATGAACAGAGTTTGCGGTTAACGGTAAGACGGCTGGCTGAGAATATTAAAACGCCCACATCTTACAATCGGCTTGCAAATATCGTGAAGGCAACAGGAAATTCAACTACAGCGGCGTCCGTGGCAGAGTACATTAAAATTTGTAAGGAGGCCTGTCTGCTTTTTGAGGTGGAGAACTACGCTTCAAAGTTTGTGGAACGAGCAACTGTCAAGAAACATTATTTTGTTGATAATGGTCTATTGAATATCTTTCTCTCTGATAGTGAAACCTCGTTGCTTGAAAATCTATGTGCTCTGACTTTATATAAGGCAAGTTTCAGGGAAAAGGGAGAGAAGGTGTACTTCTATAATAAAGAATGGGAGATAGATTTCTATTTACCTGAGTCCGGAAGGGCTATCCAGGTTTCGTACAGTCTTCAGGATGAGGCTACAAAAGATAGGGAAACTAGGGCGCTCAGGGAATTTCATAACAGATATGGATTGAATGAAGCTGAGATTGTAACTTATTCGGAAGAAGATACAATAGAAGTTGATGGTCTTGAAATAAAGGTGATACCACTGCTAAAATGGCTGCTATTGAATGAAAAGGATAGGTATTTTTAATGGTTTAGCACTATCTTTGAGGTTATCACCTGTTGGGCTATACGGCAAATAAGTGAGGGCCTATTGAATTCATATCCTTTTCAAAGACCTTACTGGTGGTTAAATGAAGAAAAGATATACTAATCCTAATAACGTGAGTACGGGATAAATTAAGTGCAAAAAGACATCTTACAGACGTAAAGTCTCGGGCGTCCTTTAGGGCGCCTGACTATTGTCAGATAAAGATCGGTGAGTATGTCGAACTGACAGAAGGACGAAAAATCCTCCTCTCCACGGAAGATGGTGGGCGCTTGATTGTGGTGCAATTGGTGAATAATTAAGTAGTAGAAAGGAAATAGTACTTTTAAGACAGCATAGGGTTTTCTCGACTCTATGCTGTCTGTTTATATTGAAAGGTTATATATTGCATTATGTAAATGTTAAACTTTCTTAACGCATAAATAATAATAATTCAAATGATTATAAAATTTGGCTAAAATTTTAAGTTTAAATTGGGTATTTTAATAGTATATAAATGTTAATAAATATGAAATTGTATGAGAGTGCAAGATATGCCATTCGTATTATAGTAGAGTGACACATGAAAAATAATAAGAAAAGAAGTTATGAAATTAGCAATTGTTGGCACTCGAAATCCCGGAATGACCTACAGCGAATGGGAACCGCTGTTACTTGAAAAGATCAACCCTGCCGATGTCACGGAAGTTATCTCCGGAGGCGCAATGGGCATCGACTACTTCGCGAAACTTTTCGCGGCTCGTCATCATATCCCCTACATGGAGTTCGCTCCTCAATATGCCCTCTATGGACGCAAGGCTCCCTTGAAACGGAATCTTCAGATTGTTGAAGAGGCATCAACAGTGATTGCCTTCCCTTCCGGAGAATCCAGAGGGACGTTTCATACCATCACTGTGGCACGTCAGCGTAATAGAAATGTAATCGTGGTAAAAATTTAATCTTTTTTGCAAAGATGTATCACTTTTAGATACACTCTTGCGAAAATAAAAATATTTACCACAATTCCGATTTAATTACCTTGGCGTGCAATGATGATTGACAACGCGAAGTCAATTAATCCTCATAAAGCTCTGCCATATCAGCAATACATCCTTTAATTGTTTCGCGGAAATGGGGAGGGGAAAGCACCTCTATCCTTGCTCCGAAATAAAGAAGCTTCATCACAAAATCATAAGTAGGGGAGAGGTAATATTCAAAATCAGCAAATTCTTCACATTCATTGATTATGCGCTGGCTGGGATGTAAGGGCAGAGACTTCATATAATGCTGATGTTGATTGAAGGCACGCACTACAATCCTTTCCGGCTCAATGTCATATCCCACAATTACCCCATATTTTGTCGCGAAAAAATCTGTTCCGGAGAAATCCTTAGGCATTCTAAAGGTCTCATCGGTTATAACCAATTTTTCCATACGGTCGAGTCCATAAATCCTTATCTCCTTTCGATTGTTGATTCCGAGAAGATACCAGCGGTTTTCGAAGAGTTTCAAGCAATAAGGTTTAACAGTAAAAGTAGATGAAAAGGAGACATTAAAGGATTTATAGGTCATCATAAGAATCCGACTCTCCTTCATGGCCTCAAGAATAGTGACGAGATTGTCACGGCCTGACGGTATTTCATCCACTATAATCCGGTTTCTTAGTGCAAGGTTATCGCTGATGGTATTGCTTACAGCAAATGAATCGAGCATCCATTTCTTCACCTTATCTTTCTCAATCTCCTCCGGGTTGCTGATGTAATAGAGATAACCACCACTTCTTTGGCAATCGATCATTACGCTGAATTTTTCATACACCGTATCGCGCCAATGATTGAAGGTGGCGCGAGAAAGTGGCTTGCCGTCACTTAAATCTTTGTTGTTTTGCCAACGGTCGGAAATCTCTTTAAAGGTTATCATGCCTGCACGTCGAATAGTATCGATAAGCCAGGCGTATTTACGCAGAGGATCCATATCTTTATGCGAATTTTTGAATTTTATCCAAAAATATAAAAAAGATGTATCATAAACTGATACATCTTTTAAATTTTTACGTTTGAATGATTACATTTTTAGAATTTTCCAGCTCTTTTCATCTCATTTACGCGAGACTGAACTTCGGAATAACTTGTACCTAATTTCTCCTTGCGCACAATTCCGTTGCCGTATTCGCCACGGATTGCATTAAGAGCTTCTGATTCAATTGATCCTGATACGGATGATGCTGCATTGGAGGCAGTCTCTGTCACTTTAGCCGCAGTCTCTGTTGCCTTGGATGCTGCTGCATCAGCAGCCTTAGTGGCTGTCTCCGCAACATTGGCAGCGACTTCTGAACCTGCAGCAACAGCCTGATCGACCACGTTGCTGTTCTGGGAATCGGAGGCTACTGCCTCAGAAACTACGGCAACTGCAGAATCATCGGCGGTAGCCACGGAATCTGCACTTGAAAGTACTGTCTCAGACTGTATAGTGTCCGCTCCTTCCTCCTTGGAGCCTCTATTAAGGAAAAGCATTCCAAGGAAGGCAAGTACGATTGCTATTCCAATAAGTGCCCAAAGCCATGCGTATCCCTTTTTACGTGGTTCTTCAGGACCATTCTCTATCTCAGCTTTTATTGCCTCTTCTGAAAGATTCGGTTCTGTCACAGAGGCCGGTTCTTCCGGCTGAGGAGTTCTTATGGGATGAACCGGATTCCCGTATGCATCCACCTCGATACCGTTTTCCAATTCCTTAGGAGTCTCTTTATTGAGATTGATTTTTCCATTGCCGTCTTTGTCGGGGGAGGAACCGCTGCCTCCCTTTTCAAAGTTAAAGTTTCCTTTATTTGCCATATATATATAATTTTAGGGTTATCCGCCTTGTGAATGACTGCCGAGAGGGTAGTCTGCCATCTATCTCCTATTAATCCATGAGAAATAAGAAGATACTTGATATTAATTATCCAACTTTCGAGAGCTTGAGTAGAATGTTCTGAGTATGAAGTTATCCCCCTAATCTATATCTCAAAACTTGCACCTTAGTGCTAAAATCGTTAAGTTGAAGTTGCGAAACTTAAATTAATAACAAAGTGTCGTTGTAAATTAAATATATTACAGGGCAAAATTATAAAATTTTTGCAAATAAAAACGATAAAATGTTGAAAAACATAAAAAATAGCTCAGAAATGAAAAAATAGTGGATATAAGTTGATAAAATATCCGACCCGCCACTTCTGTGAAAGTGCGGGTCGAATAGAAAGAGGTGGGATTATATTATTTCTTTTTGCCGAAAATGGAATTAATAACCATTTTTCCTATCTTGCGCTCAATTCCAGCCCTTGTGGTGGGAATTCCTGTGGCTCTGGCGATATTTCGCTTCGCCTGTGTCACTCCTAACGCGCGTTTCAATGAAAATGATACTCCGGGTATTTTCATAAGAATAGCTATTTAAATGATTAAATAAAAAGGGGGTGGGTCAGATGTGGCTCACGCCGTAGGTACGAAAAGTGTTGACGGTTTTCCGGGAGATAAGTATACAGTACCCGGGCCTGTGACCTTCAACATACTTAGTCCCTCTCCTCCAAAGATATTTTTCAATGACCAATTAGCCTGCATCTGTGAATCGGAAATGCGATGAAGTGCTATTATATGATCTTCGTCGACCTCAATAGTCTGTCCAACGGCAAGTTCAATAACAATGGGTGTTCCGATAGTGTCAAGAAATACCGTGCCTGTGCCGGATATTTTTTGAAGAAGCAGCCCCATGCCACCAGTGAAACCGGAGATGGAGAGTTTTGTGGAAATATCCATCTTATTGTTAGATGCCACGTATGCTCCCCTGTGACAGACCATCGTTTCTCCGGTCATCTTCACAGGAAGAAGTCCGAATTTGCTGCCGAAAACAACCTTACGTTGCATAGGAGTGCCATTATATATATGGAGAATGAAAAGCGATTCCCCTGAAAGTTTCGCACCGATGATACGCCCTAACCCGGAACCGTTGAAAGTGCTGTCCATCTGAAGGCCTTCGTCAAGATATATCACAGCGCCTCTCTCCGAAAAGAAATGTTCACCCGGATTAAGAGTGACCTCAAGATGCTGCACAAATTGTCCTACTAACTTGCAATTCATATCATGTAGTTTTTTATTATATCGCAAATTTAGCATTATCTATCAATAAAAATGCAATTTCTGAAATATTTCATTCGCAGAATAGCAAACGTGAATAGAAATCACTGCAATATTGCAATCCCTAATTTGCGGCAATTTCCACTCGACTTCTCCCTTCGCCACACTTGTTCACTCGAATTTGAACCCCAATGCAGTCGGAAAGCTCTTCACGGTGGGAAATCACACCGACGCGACGCCCATTGCTTCCCGCAATCTCAGGCAGTCGACGTAGCGTATCGATCACTGCATTAAGGCTTCCTGCATCAAGAGTTCCGAAGCCTTCATCAATGAAAAGGATATCCACGTTCAGCCCCGGTTTGTTCATTGCAGAAAGGGCCAAGGAGAGTGCAAGAGAGATCATAAACCGTTCTCCACCCGACAAGACCGTTGCACTCCTGAGCTTGTTTTTGTTATATCGGTCGAGCACAAGGATTGAAAGCTGCTCATTACTTTCGCTGCAGGTGAGAGTGAAGTGATCCGTGATGCGTCGTAAATATAGGTTGGCATTCCTTAGCAACGGTCGGAGGATATACGACTGCACAAGAGTTCGGAATCTCGTGCCTCCGAAATGACGGTTGAGTTGATCCCATTTGGCAAAATGTTGCCGTTCCTTATCCAAAGCTTTTAATTCCTCTGCCACTTTCTCCTTGATTCTGCTGTTCTGTTCCAATCTTTCTTTGACAATTCCGGATTCGCGCAGAGCCTCCTGCCATTTAGTATCAATTACGGCACGATTTTCTTCAAGAGCCTGGCGGGGAGGGAAGTCTTCTCGACTTTCGGCACCTGTCTTTTCAAAGAGACACTTCAACAAACCCTCGATTGCACTCTTAATTGTTTTAAGAGCCTCTTCGCGAGAGGTGATGTTGGTGGATAATTCATTTATCTGTGAGCGTATTGCCGGTATCGAAATCTCTTGTTGGATCAAATCATAAAGCATCTTCTCGTCATAACCGGATTCGCGGTAGTATTCATCCAGCAATCTCTCTATTTCAGCAATCGCACATCGTTCTCTTATAATATTCCGGCTTTCTGCCGTGATTTCTGCCAGCAAAGTGCGCCAGTCTTTTTCAAGGGATTTAATCTCATTGGTTTCAATGGTTTTGAGAAAATTCTCATCATAAGTGGCTGTGAGGTCAATAGAGAGGTCGGATAGCTGCGATGTAACGGCTTTGATCTCCTTACAGATTGTCTGTAATGAATTTAAAGAGGTGGAATATCCCTCTATATCCTCAGTTATCCTTTTCTCCTCCTCAGTCAGTTTTTGATAAGTTTCAGCCTGAGATGAAATCTGATTTAATGTGGATTCAGGATCATCCTTCCATTTCTCGTTATAACCGGAAAGAAGATTATCCATTTCAGCTTCCAATTGCATGAGTCTTGGGGATAACTCTGTGATCTCTTTTTCCAGAGACTGAATCTTCTCTGCATTCAGTAAGAATTTTGTATTAGCCTCATTCCTACGCTTTTCAGTCATTGCAGCCTTTTCTTCAGACGGTCTGGATTTGACACTCTTATTGTTGATATCCTTCTGGAGATTATCGGCCTTAGCCTTTAATTCCGAAAGTCTGGTTATGTCGTTATTCACAATCTCAATCTCCTTACGGACTCTTACACGTATGGTTTCAAAGGGAATTGCGGCATTATTCTTATTCAAGTCAGAAATAGAATCAGCTAATCCGAATTCAGTCAAAGAGCTGATGAGCGTTTTTTTCAGCTTTTCATAGTTCAGTTCCAAAGCTGAAACAGTCTGTTCCTGAGTCTTTAACATTCCCTCAGCCTGATTGAGGCTCTTCTCCAAATCTCGGAAGGACTTTTCAGCCTCTTTGCTCTCCTTTTCCAATCGGTCGCGTTCAGTTTCAAGAGGGGAGAGTATTCCGGAGAAGGTATCATTCAACTCTGCATCAGTATCATGCCATTCCTTGGATTGGCCGCAAAGAGGGCAGCTATGGGCTTTCTCCTGAATAAGTCTATGGCGAAGAGTATTGAAATTTTTCTCCACGCTAAGATGCATTGTATCATATCGCTTTCTGGCCTCTTCAAAAAGAGATTGCAGACGCTCGGCCTCTTTTTGTGCTTTAATAGTCACCTCCCTTTGTTGGCCTACTTTTTTCGTAAGACTATTCTTTGAGGATGAGGCTTCATTAAGACTATGTGCGCTCTCCTCAGTCGTATTCAAGGTAATATTCAGGTTATCCAGATTACTCTTTTTTGTCTTCCTTTTCTCCAATTCTTTGGCTGTGGCCTCCGGATTTAGTTTTTCCAACTCTGCATTCAGAGTTGTTATGATATCCCGTTCTTTTTTAAGAGTATCCGCTGCAAGTAGTGCGGCTTCTGTGGCAGCATCGAGGGATGACTTTAGAGTTACGGTCGCAGTTCGTTCAGTAGCCAGATCATCCCTCTTATTCTTAATATCGCAAAGATACCCTCTGCGTTGATTGAACTTCTCCTTTACAAGAAGAATATTATTATATAGCTCCTTAAAAGGGAGATATTGGTTTAATTGCTTCAATGTTATTGAATGCGAATTTCTCTTCTCCCCCAGCGCCGATTCTCTCTTGACGAGATTATCGGTTAATACAGATTGACGCCATAGGAGAGAAGTGTAATTTGTAGTGCTCTTCTCAAGGACTACCTTTGTTTCAATCTTTTTAAGCAAAAGACTCCGTTCATTCTGAGTGGAATCCCATTTATTGAGTGTATCCTTCTTGCAAGAGTATTCCTCGCTTCCCTCCTTAACTTTCAATATTTCAAGTTCCTTCCGGTTTGTCCTATCCTCCTCTTCGCGCATCTCCAGATTGGAAAGCAATGTCATTATTTCATCAATGGCATTTATTTCTTTTTTGAGCTTTTCGGCCTCCTTTTCAAGAATGAGAAGCCTGTCGGAAGCCAATTTCTCCTGCTCTTCATTAAGAAGATGACGCTGTTCAGCTTCCAGCAGTTTCTCTGCCTCCTCCTTTTTCTGTTTAGCACGCTTGAAAATTCGCTCTATTGCCTCTCCATAACGGGAAAAATGTTGGGTTGATGTAAGCTGTTCAAGTATTCTNTCTCTTTCATCCTTACCCCCTGTGAGGAAGTTTGCGAATTGGCCTTGAGCCAACATTGCCATCCGACAGAATTGCTCATAGTTTAATCCTATNGCCTCCACGATACGGTTTTTNATCTCCTCTTTCCGACTACCCTCCAACACTTCATCTTCCCCTATATTAAGCCGCCAACCGACAGGNCGGTAATTTCCGGTCCTCACATATCCAAGTGAAAACCTCGAAATATATATCTTCCCGTCGTTCCCCTCAAATGTGAGTTCCACGTAGCATTCATCCTTAGATGAAATTCCTAAACGAGTATATTGGGATATATCCTGAATGCTGATTTTATTGCCGTCTGAACCGATGAATGAATTGTTAGTTCGATTGGCTACACNCTTTACACGAGGTGTAGTGCCATAGAGAGCCATNGAGATAGAATCGAGAATGACACTTTTTCCTGCCCCCGTATCGCCTGTNATAAGAAATAAGGGAGAAGGTGATGGGTCATTTTCGTGACGCAAGTCGTTCTCAAAATCTATGTCTGCCTTCTCAATGGAGGCAATATTTCTTATTTTAAGATATTTTATTCTCATTTCGTTCTCTTTTTCCCTGTTTCTTCTTCATTCATGACTTTTATTTCATCCTCAATCTCCTTGAAAGCCTCGGCGAGCGAATCCAGATCAAGCGAAGGATATTTTTCGGCTGTAAGGCGGATGAATTGAAGAGGATCGGTCATCTGCTGTAGTTCCTCGACTGCAATCTCTTGCTCCTCCTCAGCAATATCCACCTGTTCGATTTCTTCGCCAACCCATATAATCTTGGGATTATATCTCACATCCTTACCGGAATTTTCAATCAGGGTGTAAACTCTGTTGTTGAAATCAGAGGATAGATCAGTGCCTTTCTCCACCCTCAACCGTATGTAGCAGGATTCAGTGTCCTTCAGGAAACGATCAAACCATTTNAATATCTCCTTCTCATTTGAGAAAGGGGGNNCGGAATTGGGAGGGAAATTGTAGAAATGTCGGAGTTGATCAATCCTTAGTTCTTGTATCGTGATCGTTCCCTTATGGTTATCGATNTCTACCAGAGAAACGGAATGGGGATAAGCCTCNTCGCAACTGATATGAAGGGCACTCCCTGAATAGCGAGCCACAGGNGTTTTATAATNGACCTCGGTTTCGAAAGAGGAATGNTTAAGAGTCTGTGGACGATGAATATGGCCAAGGGCAAGATAATCATAATCTTTGCCGAAACGTTCAAGATCCACAGTGCGAAGCATCCCGATTTCAGTGTCATGACCTGTGAAATCGCATCCCGTCACGGCAAGATGTCCTGTCATTACAACCGGGAGGTTATCCTTGTTCTCTTTCGCAACATACTCCTGCAAAGCCAATGCCGCATCTGTCTTTTCGCTACTCATATAAGGGAGCATAATGATATATCCTGTNGGAAGACGCAATATATACTTCTCTTCCCATCCTGTGTTGTCTTTGAAAGTCANGGGAGGTGGTGTGCCGACGATGGCAGTATCAGCCAAAGCCCACACATCACTATGGGACTGGAGTCGGGATGCGGAGTCATGATTACCTGCCACAATCACAATCTTGGTTTCCGGGCTACTCTTTCTTATTTTTACGAATNCTTCAGTAAACATTCGCCAACAGGAAGCGGAAGGTTGCGGCACGTCGAATATNTCGCCCGCAACAATGAGTGCATCCGGTCTAAATGTTTCCACCCACTTCTCCAATTGAGAGAAAAAGTGAAGGTGTTCGTCAGCTCGGTCGTAATGCTGATATATAATCTGTCCGATGTGCAAGTCGGCTGTATGTATAATTCTCATATATTTACAGCTATTATATTAGTACTGTGATAATTTTAGTATCTTGATGGTTTTAGAAAGAGCCTCCCACAGATAGACTGCTGATGAGAGTGGATTGATCCACTCTCTGTNTGNATTCAGTCTAACCATTATCGTGCCGGATTCAAAATTAATAAAAATAATCGTGAAACACAAGANCGTTTCAGAAGAAAGTCTTGTGATTCATGTGGAGTAATATGAGTATCATTTGAATAAAATGGANGATGAGAAGATAATGGGATGGATTTCTTGGAAATTTTATTGCATTATGAATGATTTTTATTAATTTTGCCAGATAATAAGTAAGTTTTCTAAATTAGTTAATATTATCAAATAAGTGAGCTAAAGTATCAGGCCAATGTTCTTTTTGCTTTTGAGCGGTCTCTTTGCCCCTCTCTCTCAGTCGCATAGCCCGCTATGNTCCTTCGCTCGCGAGACAAATAGCCTCACTCAAAATTCAAAAATAACTATTGGCTAATTTCTCAAACTTACTTAACTCAAAAGATAGACAATATGTATCAGTATCAAGTTTCGTTTTTAGATGCAGTGAAGCGAGCCTTTAATAATTATTGCTGCTTCACAGGACGCGCTTCGCGTTCAGAGTATTGGTGGTTCTGCTTGTTTAATTTGATAGTGAGCTGGGTGCTTGGTGTATTCTGTGGAATCATTTTTGGGCAGGATAATTTATCTGTCACATATTTTATTTCGGGACTTTGGAATCTTGCAGTGTTGCTGCCTTCTTTCGGACTCCTGTTTCGTAGGTTACATGATACGGGACGTTCTGGTTGGAACTGGTGTTGGTCTTTCCTGCCGATTGTAGGGTGGATTATCCTGCTGGTGTATCTCTGTCAGGATAGTCAGATGCAGGATAACCAGTATGGGCCTGTGCCTAATATGAGATTTTGATAATCTTGCTGTAAATAAAAAATGGCGGAGAAATTTCTGAAATTTCTCCGCCATTTTTTACATTATCAAATAATGTTTGCTGTAAGTCATTAAAAGTAATACACTTTTTGTAATCAATTTATTTCCTGAATTTCAGGTTGATCCAATCTTCGTGTTGTGGTATTGAAGTTTACTCCGATACGGAATACACGCCGCGCATCGTTTCGATAGGGGAGATCATATTGTTTCTCCTCTATCTGATTTATTGCGGTTTGAGAATCTTTCCCAAATTTCAACTCAATGATATAAATAAATTTAGAGGTCTTTACGATCAAATCAATACGACCATCTGAAGTATGAACTTCAGTTTCAGTTC
>JAAVDD010000023.1 GCA_014801985.1 Bacteroides sp. | reverse complement strand
TGCCGAGCTTTACAACCTCCAGGGCGTGCGTGTCACCAACCCCGGCCCCGGCATCTACATCGTGGTCAAGGGTAAGAAAACCAACAAGATTGTAATCCGTTAAGGAACAAGATAAAAAACAAGGAAAGAATTGATTTTTCAAAAATGTTAGGTTAGTAAACAATATGTTAATTGGAAGGTGCGACGAAGTGATTCGGCGCACCTTTGCTTTTTATTATGGGGGTTATGGGGTTATTCCCATATTGAAATGATAAATTGCAATATGCAAGGAAAAATAGAAAATTTATAAAAAAGTGGTAAATAATTTTTAGATAAAAGAAAAATTAGTTAACTTTGCACACTCATATACACCTCTCCTAAGTGTGTAGGGTATATGTTCTTAAGTAGCTGCTAAGAATTAATGAACAGATAAAACGAGTTTTAGCGTTCAAGATTCTTTCATCTACTTAATGAATCATAGATCGATTAATTTTTAGTAGCTACTTAAGGTAAATAAATCATGATTCCCTATTTTGCAATGCGATAATATTAGGTCGGAATCAGAATCAATAATAAGCCCATGAGTGACAGATTGTATATTTTCGACACCACGCTCCGCGACGGTGAGCAGGTGCCGGGTTGTCAGCTCAACACAGTAGAGAAGATTCAGGTTGCCCGTCAGCTTGAAGCCCTGGGTGTTGACGTGATAGAGGCGGGGTTCCCGGTCTCCAGTCCCGGCGATTTCAATTCAGTGATAGAGATTTCAAAAGCCGTGACATGGCCCACGATCTGCGCCCTTACACGCGCAGTGGAGAAGGATATCCAGGTGGCCGCCGAAGCACTGCAATACGCAAAGAGGAAGAGAATACACACCGGAATCGGTACATCCGACTCCCATATCCGATATAAATTCAATTCCACTCGTGAGGAGATTCTTGAGCGTGCGATTGCCTGTGTGAAATATGCAAAGAAATTTGTGGAGGATGTGGAATTTTATGCCGAAGATGCCGGGCGCACCGACAATGAATACCTTGCCCGCGTGGTGGAGGCTGTAATTAAAGCCGGGGCAACAGTCGTTAACATCCCCGACACCACAGGCTACTGCCTTCCCTCGGAATATGGCGACAAGATACGCTATCTCATGGAGAATGTCGACGGAATCGACAAGGCCGTCATCTCAACCCATTGCCACAATGACCTCGGAATGGCCACGGCCAACACTATGTCGGGTGTGCTCAACGGGGCGCGTCAGGTGGAGGTAACCATAAACGGTATCGGAGAGAGGGCTGGAAACACTTCCCTCGAAGAGGTGGCGATGATTTTCAAATGTCATCCGCATCTCGACATCGAGACCAACATCAACACCAAGAAGATTTTCCCGACTTCGCGTCTGATTTCGAGCCTGATGAATATGCCCGTGCAGCCCAACAAGGCCATCGTGGGTCGAAATGCCTTCGCCCATTCATCCGGAATCCACCAGGATGGAGTGCTCAAGAATGTGCAGACCTACGAGATTATCGATCCGCATGACGTAGGCATCGACGATAACTCAATCGTGCTCACCGCCCGCAGCGGCCGCGCAGCCCTAAAGAGCCGTCTCACAGCCCTTGGCATAGAACTCAATCAGGAGAAGCTCGATAAGATCTATCAGGACTTCCTCAAACTCGCCGACAAGAAAAAGGATATCAACGACGACGATGTGCTGCTTCTTGCCGGGGCTGACCGCACTCAGAACCATCGCATAAAACTCGAATACCTTCAGGTCACAAGCGGAGTGGGTGTGCGCTCAGTGGCAAGTATCGGCCTTAACATAGCCGGGGAGAGCTTCGAGGATTCTGCAAGCGGAAACGGCCCTGTGGATGCCTCAATAAAAGCACTCAAGAAGATTATAAACCGCAAGATGACCCTTAAGGAATTCACTATCCAGGCAATCAACAAGGGGAGCGACGATGTGGGTAAGGTGCACATGCAGGTGGAATACGATGGACACATATATTACGGATTCGGGGCAAACACCGATATCGTTGCTGCATCCGTGGAAGCATACATCGACTGCATAAATAAATTCAAGATATAATCAAAGCCCTCAGAATCTCTTTGAGATCTCTGAACCGAAACAGAATACAAGATGAACACATTATTCGACAAGATATGGGATTCCCATGTGGTGCAGAATGTCACCGACGGGCCAACACAGCTTTACATCGACCGTCTTTATTGTCATGAGGTCACTTCTCCTCAGGCATTTGAAGGACTACGCAAGAGAGGGATAAAATGTTTCCGACCTGAGAAAATCTTCTGTATGCCCGACCATAACACTCCCACCCATGATCAGGATAAGGAGATAGAGGATGAGGTGAGCCGCACGCAGGTGGAGACGCTTCGCCGCAATGCAGAGGAATTCGGACTTGAGCATTTCGGTATGCTCCATCCCAAGAACGGCATCATCCATGTCGTGGGGCCTGAGCGCGGTCTGTCCCTGCCGGGCATGACAATCGTCTGTGGCGATTCACACACCTCGACGCACGGAGCTATGGGTGCCGTGGCATTCGGTATCGGCACATCCGAAGTCGAGATGGTGATGGCTTCGCAATGCATCCTTCAGCAAAAGCCGAAATCCATGCGTATCAATATCGAAGGGAAGCTCAAAAAGGGAGTGACGGCCAAGGATATGGCTCTCTATCTCATGTCGAAGCTCACTACATCGGGGGCGACAGGTTATTTCGTGGAATACGCCGGGGAAGCTGTCCGCGACCTCTCGATGGAGGGGCGCCTCACGCTTTGCAATCTTTCGATTGAGATGGGTGCCAGAGGTGGATTCATTGCCCCCGATGAAAAGACATTCGAATATCTCAAGGATCGCGAATATTCTCCCAAGGGTGAAGAATGGGATAAGGCCGTGGAATACTGGAAGACCCTTAAGAGCGGCGACGATGCTGTATTCGATAAGGAACTGACTTTCCACGCTGAAGATATCGAGCCTATGGTGACCTACGGAACCAATCCCGGAATGGGAATGGGAATCACGGAACGTATTCCGGAAATAGATACAATCCCGGAGGAGGGACGCGAGTCGTTTGTGAAGAGTCTCGACTATATGGGTTTCAAACCGGGTCAGGAACTTCTCGGAACTCCCGTGGACTACGTATTCTTGGGAGCCTGCACCAACGGCCGCATAGAAGATTTCTATGCCTTCGCCTCCATCGTCAACGGGCGAAAGAAACATCCCGACGTGACAGCGTGGCTTGTTCCCGGATCATGGCTCGTTTATGAGCAGCTGGAGAAGGAAGGACTCATAAAGTTCTTCGAGCGCGCGGGCTTTGAGATCCGTCAGCCGGGATGCTCGGCCTGCCTTGCCATGAATGATGACAAGATACCGGCCGGAAAGCTTGCCGTCTCGACCTCCAACCGCAATTTCGAAGGCCGTCAGGGACCGGGCGCAAGAACCATCCTCGCCAGTCCGCTCACAGCGGCTGCAGCGGCCGTGACAGGTAAAATCACAGATCCCAGAACCCTTTGATCCGAATAAGCAATGAAACAGAAATTCGATATAATTAGAAGCCGTTGCGTGCCCCTTCCCCTTGAGAATGTCGACACAGACCAGATTATCCCGGCACGCTTCCTTAAAGCCACAACACGCGAGGAGAAATTCTTCGGTGAAAATCTTTTCCGCGACTGGCGATATAATCCCGACGGGAGCCTGAATGAAGAATTTGTGCTTAACGATCCCACCTATGGCGGAGAGATTCTCGTGGCCGGCAAGAACTTCGGCAGCGGATCAAGCCGCGAGCATGCTGCATGGGCCATCGCCGGATATGGCTTCCGCGTGGTGATAAGCAGCTTCTTCGCGGATATCCACAAGAATAATGAGCTTAATAATTTCGTGCTTCCTGTGGTGGTCAGCGAGGAATTCCTTGCTGAGCTTTTCAAAAGCATAAAGGAGAACCCTCAGATGGAAGTGGAGGTGAACCTTCCGGAGCAGACCGTGACAAACACCGCCACCGGCCGAAGCGAGAAATTTGAAATCAACGGATATAAGAAATATTGTCTGATGAATGCCCTCGACGACATCGATTTCCTTCTTGAAAACAAGGAGAAGACCGAGAATTTCGAGAAAGCGGGAGTATGAGTTATTCAAGAGAAATAGAGATAATGGACACCACTCTTCGCGACGGAGAGCAGACGAGTGGTGTCAGCTTTGTGCCTCAGGAAAAGCTTATGATAGCGCGGGCGCTGCTGGAGGATCTGAATGTAGACAGGATTGAAGTGGCGTCGGCGCGTGTCTCCGACGGCGAGAAAGAGGCTGTCAGCCGTATATGCCGTTGGGCTGAGGGTGCCGGATTCATCGACAGGGTGGAGGTGCTGGGTTTCGTCGACGACGGAACATCCCTCGACTGGATTCAGGAATGTGGCGGTAAGGTGATAAATCTTCTTTGCAAGGGTTCTGAAAACCATTGCCGCAATCAGCTCAAACGCACTCCGGAGCAGCATTTCGAAGATGTGAAACGCAACATTGCCCTTGCCGCCGAAAGAGGGATAGCCGTAAATGTCTATCTTGAAGACTGGAGCAACGGAATAAAAAATTCTCCGTATTATGTTTATGCGATGATCGAGGCCCTGAAGGATAGCGGGATCAAACGCTTCATGCTCCCCGATACCCTTGGGATTCTCAACCCTCTTGAGCTTTTGCTTTTCATGCGCAAGATGGTGAAGAAATACCCCGGTCTGCATTTCGATTTCCATGCCCATAACGACTACGACCTTGCCATATCTAATGTGTTGGCTGCCGTGTTGGGAGGTTGTCGTGGGATTCATACCGCTGTCAACGGACTTGGCGAGCGTGCCGGAAATGCTCCTTTGGCAAGTGTGCAGGCGATTCTGAAGGATCAGTTCAACGCGCATACAAATATTGATGAGAGCAAGCTGAATGATGTCAGTCGGTTGGTTGAGAATTATTCGGGAATACCCATCCCTCCCAACCGTCCTATCACGGGTGAGAGCGTTTTCACGCAAGTGGCCGGAGTCCATGCCGACGGCGATAACAAAGCGAAGTTGTATTACAACGATCTCCTTCCGGAGCGTTTCGGAAGAAAGCGTGAATATGCGCTTGGCAAGAACAGCGGCAAGGCAAATATCCTCCGTAATCTTGAGGAATTGGGATTGCGCCTCTCCGCTGAGCAGACGAAGATGGTGACGCAGCGCATCATTGAGCTGGGCGATAAGAAGGAGGTTGTCACTCAGGAAGATCTCCCATATATCGTGGCCGACGTGCTCAATAGCGCGGTGGAGGAGGAATTGGTGGTGCTGGAAAGTTATATGGTCAGCACGGCATACGGTCTTCAGCCACATGCTTCCGTCAAACTCCGTATTAACGGCGAGATGTATGAGGATAGTGCCTCCGGCAGCGGACAGTTCGATGCCTTGATGCGTGCTGTCAAGAGAATATACCGCGAGAAACTCGGACGACGTTTCCCGCATCTCTCAAACTATACGGTAAGCATCCCTCCCGGTGGACGCACTGATGCGCTGGTGCAGACCTGCATCACGTGGCTCTGGGAGGAGAAGATCTATCGCACCCGTGGTCTCGATGCTGATCAGACTGAAGCTGCCATCAAGGCGACTATAAAGATGCTCAATATAATGGAGAGTAAGTTAACGCAAAGCGGAAAAGGGGAGGCCCGAAGCTGAATCCGGACCGCTAAAAAGATAATTGACTATGGATTTTAAAATTGCAGTATTGCCCGGCGACGGCATTGGGCCTGAGATTTCGGCCGTCGGTGTGGATGTGATGACAGCCGTGTGCGAGAAATTCGGACACAAGGTTTCATATGAATATGCCATCTGTGGCGCCGATGCCATTGACAAGGTGGGCGACCCATTCCCTGAAGAGACCTACGAGATTTGCAAGAATGCCGATGCCGTGCTTTTCTCTGCTGTCGGAGATCCCAAGTTTGACAACGATCCGACAGCAAAGGTGCGTCCTGAGCAGGGGCTTCTCGCCATGCGCAAGAAACTCGGACTATTTGCCAATATCCGCCCTGTGGAGACGTTCAAATGTCTTATCCATAAATCACCCCTGCGTGCCGAACTCGTGGAGGGTGCGGATTTCATCTGCATCCGTGAGCTGACAGGAGGAATGTATTTCGGTGAGAAATATCAGGATGATGAGAAAGCCTACGATACCAACTACTATACACGTCCCGAAATCGAGCGCATTCTGAAGGTTGGATTTGAATATGCCATGAAGCGCAGAAAACATCTGACGGTGGTGGATAAGGCGAATGTATTGGCCTCAAGCCGACTTTGGAGAAAGATTGCACAGGAGATGGAGGCCTCTTATCCGGAGGTGAAGACCGACTATATGTTTGTCGACAATGCCGCCATGAAGATGATCACCGAACCTAAATTTTTTGATGTGATGGTGACCGAGAACACATTCGGTGATATCCTCACAGATGAGGGTTCCGTTATCAGCGGTTCGATGGGGCTTCTTCCCTCTGCATCAACAGGCGAGAGCACTCCCGTGTTTGAACCTATCCACGGGTCATGGCCTCAGGCCAAAGGGCTAAACATCGCCAATCCCCTTGCACAGGTGCTTTCAGTGGCGATGCTCTTTGAATATTTCGACCTTAAGGAGGAGGGCGCGTTGATTCGTCAGGCAGTGAATGCCTCCCTCGATGCCAATGTCCGCACACCGGAAATTCAGGTTGAAGGCGGCGAGAAATATGGCACAAAAGAGATCGGTGAATGGCTTGTTTCTTATATAAAGAAAGCCTGATCCGCAAGCCGGAGGTAGCTTCCTGTAAGCAAACGGCGGAAAGCTCTTTCATTAAAAACATACAGGGCTGATGGGAAAATGGAATCCCGTCAGCCCTGTATGTTTCAATCAGTGTTTACTTTTAAGTATATATATAAACGCATTGCAAGAAATATCCTGCTCTTAATCCTTGGTCTTTAGTCCATGCTTGAGCCAAGCTCCTGAAGCAAGACGCCAGAGGAAGATAGCTCCACGGAAAGAAAGCTCTATACACATTGCGAGCCATACGCCGTTAAGACCCATCGTGCCGGCAAGAATCGCAGCCAAAGGCACTCTCACAAGCCAAATACTGGAGAAATTCATGATTGCCGGAATCACCGTGTCGCCGACACCGACCATCACGCCGTAGCCGACGATAGCGGCTGCGAACATCGGTTCGGCCCATGCTTCGATTCTCAGCGAGGAGGTGCCCATATCCTGAATCTCTTTCACGGGAGAGAGAAGAGCCATGACATCAGGCGACCACACCCATAAGGCCACTCCCATCACCCCCATGATTATCATTCCCAATCCGACTGTGAGCCAACCGAATTTCTTGGCAAGGTCTTTACGACCCGCCCCATAGCTTTGACCGGTAAGGGTGGTGGCGGCATCCGCTATTCCATATCCCGGCATATAGCAAAGTGCTTCGGCTGTCACTGCAAATGAGTTGGCGGCGATTGCAAAGACACCCAAGGGAGCCACAATCACGGTTATCATGATCTGCGCCCCGCATATCACGGCGTGCTCAAGAGTCATCGGAGCCGCAACACGCACTGCATTATGAAGCACAGATCCGGAGGGGATCCAATGGCTACGCTTTTTTATCTTCCTATCCTTCATTTCCTCTTCTACGGGTCTATCCCTGTATTTCCCAAGGAATGCTATCCGTTTCTCCCTTGTGGTGGCATACCAGAGGATGGAGGCGGCAGTGACGATTTCCGCCGCCACTGTGCCGAGAGCCGCGCCCAATACGCCAAGTCCCGCACCCGGAAGAGTGAATTCCATTCCGGCAATCGCCACTTCCCTTGTAGGGAAGATAAGGAAGAGATTGAACACTACATCGAGCCCACACATCATCACATTCAGACCACCGGCCACAATCATGTTGCCGGCCGCACGCAAAGCCCCGCTTCCAAGATAGTTGAGTGTGAGCAGAGGGAGAGCCGCAACAAAGACTGCAAAATAGAGAGAGGCCTGCCCGCATACCGCTTCCGTTCCTCCCAGCCAGTGGGGGAGGGGCTTGGCTATGAGAAGTCCTATCAGGCCGACTATGACCCCGAAGATAAAGGATCCGGTGATGCCCTGACGGAAAATCCTTTTGGCAGAATTATGATCGGCAGCCCCTATTCTGTGGGCTATCTGCACAGAGAAGCCGACAGTGGCAGCCGAGCATACACCCCAGAATAGCCAGAGGCTTGTGGAGACAAGACCGACCGCAGCCGAGGGATCCGCACCAAGCCGACCCACCATGGCCGCATCAATATATTGCATCAGTATGCTCGACAGCTGGGCGATGATCGCAGGCCACGCAAGCCGGGCAGTCAGCGACAGCCGCTGGCGGAAGGTCAGCGGCTGTCCTGAAGATATAAGCTCGATATTCAAAACTCTTCTTCCTTTCTTTTTATTTCTCAGGCTTTAAGTTCCTTTTTAAGCCATCCGATGATTCTGTCGAGGCCTTCGCTCAATCGGGCAGCCGATGTGGCGATATTTATACGAATGTAGCCGTCGGCTCCATACATCTCACTGCAGTTGACCCATACCTTGGCTTCCTTAAGCATCCTCTCCTCAATCTTCTCAGCCGGAATGCCGAGTGCCGAAACATCAACCCAAGGGAGATATGTGGCTTCAAGGCGTGAAACCGGACATTCAGGAAGCTCCTTGCTGAATCTTTCGAGGAGCATATCATAGTTTGCCCAAAGGTATCCGCAAAGAGCGCACAGCCATTCATATCCCTCCTCCGAATACTCCGCTTTAAGAGCTGCCGGCCCGAAGGGATTCACGTCGCAGACCTCATTGATATTAACGGCGCGATCTATCTTTTGTTTTGTCTCATCATCGGGAGTGATGATATTGGCTATCTGAAGGCCGGCGGTATTGAAAGCCTTGGATGGGCTTAGGCAGATCACTGCCTTCTCATCCACCTTACCATAGGGATAATATTCCCGCCCCGGTTCGGTGAGTTCGCAATGAATCTCATCGCTGACCACGCGGACATTGTTGCGGCGGCATATCTCAGCCACCTTCTCCAACTCCGCCCGTGTCCATAGTCGCCCGGCCGGATTATGAGGATTGCAAAGAAGCATCAGGTCGACATCATCCTGAGAGGCTGCTTCTTCAAGCGCATTAAAGTCCATCAGATAAGAGAATGTCCCGTCGTCGCCATCCACGCGCTTCAATGGAGCCTCTACTATGCGGCAGCCATTATTGCGTATGGAGGAGAAGAAACAGTTATAGACCGGAGTCTGGACAATCACTCCGTGTCGTTCAGGCACGAGAGCCTTTATAATGGCGGAAATTGCCGGAACCACTCCGGGGACGGCAATCACGGCATCGCGCTCGAAGAAATAGTCATGACGGGAAGCGAACCATTCGGTCAGCGCATGGTAATATTCATCATCAAGCAAAGTATAGCCGAATACGCCATGTGCCACTCTCTTCTCAAGAGCGCGGATCACGCATGGCGCAGTGCGGAAATCCATATCTGCCACCCATAAAGGGAGGGTCTCCGAATCCGGAGCCTCATCCCATTTCATGCATCCCGACCCTCGACGGTCGGGAACATCATCAAACCAGCTGCTTTCCATCATTTTTACTCCTTCGTTTCAATACGGCAGTCGGCAGGCTGCTTGATGTTCTCGTCAATTATAATTTCGCCGTAACCCTTCGCACGTATCAAACCCGATGTGGGATTTTTAACGGAAGTGATTCGGGAATCGACATCTGCATTCAGAACGCTCTCCTCGAAGGCCAGGTCGCAATCATCGGCCATAGTGCAGTTCTCCATCACGAGGTTATCGCAATAGCAGAGAGGCTGAGTGCCGGAAATCTTACAGTTGATGAGATGGAGGTTCTTGGAGTGCCAGCCGAGGTATTCTCCGTGAAGTTCGGAATTGATCACGGTCACATTTTCCGTATTCCAGAAAGCATCCTTGGAATTGATCACGGCGTTGCGTATCACCACATTCTTGCAATACTGGAAAGAATAGTTTCCATCCTGATGATAATCGTCGATTTCGATATTTTCGCAGTGCATGAAGATATAGTCGGCATTCTTCACCTCCACCTTATGTAGATTGATATTGCGGCAATGCCAGAGAGTCTCCTGTGCATCCGGAATCCTCACGCTGTCAAGAATTATTCCCGACATTTCGCGGAACATCTTAGGAGCCTCCACCAGAGTATCGGTCATCTGAAGGTTCTTGGAATACCATAGGGCTGCACGTGCTCCCTCAGTGAAGAGAGAATTGCGGATAATGAAACGGTCTACGTGCCAGAAAGGGTATTTACCCTCGAAGCGACAATTCACGGCTTCAATGTCACTACAGTTTTTCAGAGCCGATTCTCCGGCGTGTATGGTGACATTTTCGAGTTTGAGATCATGGGAGGCGAAAAGTGGGCGCTCCCCTCCGAATTCAGTGTTTTCTATGGTTTTCATATTTATGATGATTATATACTTTATAACAATCCTTTTTATAAAACTATCGTCATGTGATGAGGATCTGTTGGTATAACGTAAAAAACTCAGGCGCGAAATATATATGCAAGAAAAATGGTAGGAAATGGAAGAAAATGGTATATCCTCTGATAGAGGTTATTATAAGCTAAGCATTTACAGATGGCTCATCAAATTCTTTTATATAAGATTCTAAGATAGGCATCATAATAGGAATATCATTTAGAATCACATCCCAAAGATCTTCAGGATTTATTTTAAAATAACCATGCACCAATATATGTCGCAAACCTATGATTTGCTTCCAGGGTAGTGCAGGATGAGTGTCAGTAAATTCATGGGTAAGTTTATAAGCTGCCTCACCTATGATTTCTGTCATTTTGGTCAATCCATAAAATAAAATCTTGTCATTAAGAACCTCATCATAGGTGTGGAGGGATTTAGCTTCCTGAAGATTTTTAGCCATCTCCAGCATGTGCTCAAGTCTACCACGGTCTTTAATTGCTTCTCTCATATATTAGAATCTTATCGTTGTCCACACTCTTTCTTGCAAAATCCATTAATCCGCGATTGTCGACAAGATCAACTTTACAACCGGCTATCTCAGATAAATCCATTAACATACCTCCCATTTTCAAAAGGGAGACGCGTCCATTAGTCCGGTCATAATCCACCAGAATATCTATATCACTCTCTGTTGTTTCTTCTCCACGAGAATAGGACCCGAATAGCCATGCTCTTAAGACGGGCATATTCTGAAAATATTTTCTGAATGCAGGTAAGAGATCTGAGATTCTTTTACTAATCATGGCAATTTGAATTTTTGAGTGAGATACTTGACTCGTAAGTTAATATGAACTACTTATTAAACTTACTTACCTTTTTGCAAATTTACAAAAAATACCGCTGTACCAATATCGACATCTATTAAAAAAAGTTAATTGGAATCAGGGTCAGGAGAAGTCCGGCCTACATTAATGTAGAGTTCCATATCAATGTATTGTTCCTGTTGCAGATATATAAATAGTAAAAACAATATAAATTTTAGAGTGCTAATTGCATTTTTAAGGAAAAAAGAATAAGAAAATCGCAGAATAGCCATTAAATTAACTCAAAACGTGCGAATTATTTTGAATAGTTTAGGATAAGTATTAATTTTGCAAGTCAAAACAAACGCAAATCAAAAACAAGCAATATGGAATTGGAGTCAAGGTGAAAATCTTCGGCTCCAATGTAATTTAATAAATTCAGATGGTATTCTCCGATCTATTTTTCATTTTCGTCTTTCTCCCGGCATTCGTGGTGGTATATCTCATCTGCGCATGGCTCGACAAGAAAGTGTTCTTTCAGGGTAAAGAAGGCGTAATAATGTTTGATGAAGATCCCGAAAAATCGGGTTATCAGCATCCGAAATTCATCGCACGCAATATTGCGCTTGTGATCTTCTCGCTTATCTTCTATGCATGGGGTGAGCCGATATATATATTCCTGATGATTGTCTGCGTGATATTGAATTATTTCAGCGGACTCCTGATCTCGCAGGGAGAGAAATCGAGGAAGTTCTGGCTTGTCATTGGTTTGATCCTGAACCTTGCAATTCTCGGAACATTCAAATATCTCGGATTCTTCAACGATGTGCTGAAATCCTTCGGTCTCGACCTTGGAGCACCAAGGCTTGCACTCCCCATAGGTATCAGCTTCTATATATTCCAGTCGATATCCTATCTTGTGGATGTCTATCGCCGCGAATCCCCCGTGCAGAAGAACTTCCTTAACCTTCTTCTCTACATCTCGATGTTCCCTCAGCTCATCGCCGGCCCTATCGTGAGATACGGCACCGTGGCTCACGAGATCAACGACCGCCGGATCACTGCCAACGATTTCATGGAGGGTTCCTACCGTTTCTTCATAGGTCTTGGCAAGAAGGTGGTGCTCGCAAACATACTGTCGGAAATTGCAACACGCTTTCTTGCCGACGGAGTGGAACATCTTTCAATGTGGGGAGCATGGATCGGAATACTCGCCTTCACTCTCCAGATATATTTCGATTTCTCCGGTTATTCCGACATGGCGATAGGAATGGGGCGCGCCATGGGATTTCATTTCAACGAAAACTTCAACCATCCCTACTGCTGCAATTCAGTGACCGACTTCTGGCGTCGCTGGCACATGTCGCTCGGTTCCTTCTTCCGCGACTACACCTATATCCCGATGGGAGGAAACCGGCGTCATCAGATGCTCAACCTCCTTACCGTCTGGTTTCTGACCGGTATGTGGCACGGGGCAAGCTGGAACTTCATAATCTGGGGTCTCTATTTCGGATTGGTCCTTGTGATTGAGAAATATGCTGTCTTGAAGGTGGCTCACCGCATTCCTCGTTTTCTGATGCATATATATGCGTTGATAATAGTGGTGATTGGCTGGGCTATATTCTATTTCGATAATTTCGACAATATGCGTGAATGGTTTGCCTCAGCCTTCGGACAGAAGGAGCTGGCATTCTCCATTGTGGAGGAGACCGCCATCACCGATTATTTCTGGCTCTGGGTTGTGGCCATTATCCTCTGTCTCCCTGTCCGACGCTGGATAGAGACTATCTTCGCCAGAATGCTCCCCGCTCATCCGGCAGGGGGAAATTATCTCGACGCCACCCTGAAGGCCTTTGCATCGGTGGCGATACTTGTGCTCTGTGTGGCCCTGCTCGTAGGGGCAACAAACAATGCTTTCATATATACACGCTTTTGATATGACGCCTGCAAAATTATATATCTGGATAGTGGCAATAGGCTTCACTGCCTTGGGATGCGTGCTGCTCCTGATGCCCCGCAGCAGCTATTCCGAGCTTGAGAAACGCGATCTGGCCGAGATGCCGGAATTTTCAGTTGACAAACTCGCCGATGCATCATACGCACGTGAACTGGCGGGTTGGTTCAGCGACACGGAGCCTTACCGCGATGAATTTATGGGGGCAAGTATGAAAGTGCGCGACCTTATGCGTTTCTCCTTCGCATCGGAAGAGGAAACGGTTTCTTTCCATGTAGGCGAGAGCGGGAAGGATAACAAAGATAACATCCCCCAGACTCCACCGGAGAATGCCACACCTGCCGAACTCGAAGAATATAAAAACCATATAAATGCCGACGAGAATGCCAAGATCGGTAGCGCCGGAATAATTATCGTCGGTAGCGGGAAAAATGTGCGCGCACTTAACGCCTTCGGAGGCTCTGCCAATGGTGGCCTTGAGTTTGCCTCAACAGTGAGCAGATACCAAAAGGAGCTTCCCGGCGTGAAGGTCTATGCAATGGTGATTCCGCTGTCGTCGGAATTCTATACCCCCGACAAGGCCAAGAAAGTCACAAAACCGCAGCAGCCATTCATAAAGAATATATATTCCCATCTTGAAAACGGGGCCAGAGGTGTGAATGCCTACAATGCCCTTGCCGATCATGTGGCGGAGGATATATATCTGCGCACGGATCATCACTGGGCGCCGCTCGGAGCGTTCTATGCAGCCGAGGAATTTGCACGCACTGCCGGTGTCCCATTCAAGCCCCTTTCCTCCTACACCAAGAACGTGATTCACGACTATGTAGGTTCAATGTATGGATATTCCAACGACATTGCTGTGAAGAATGCCCCGGAGGATTTCGTATATTACACGCCAAATGGAATAGATTACACCACGACATATTGGATCTACGACATCAATAAGAACTATCAGGTGACGCGTGAACGCAAGCCGATGGATGGTAAGTATTTCTATAAATTCCATGATGGAAGCGGCATGGCTTATTCTACATTCATGGGTGGCGACCAGAAGCTGACCCGTGTCAAGACCGGTGCCGGTACAGGTCGAAAGCTCCTTGTGATAAAGGATAGCTACGGCAATGCCTTCCCCGGATATATGTTCTATTCATTCGATGAGATTCATGTAGTCGATTTCCGCTATTTCACCCGCAATATGAAGAAATATGTGCGTGAAAACGGAATCACCGACCTTGTATTCTGTGTCAACGTTTTCAACGCCTATTCCTCAAGCGCGGCCAAGAAGATGAATGCCTTCCTGGGTCAGGGTGAGGGTGCGTTTGCCTCCTCATCCTCAGATGCCCCCATACATGATGAGAAACCGCGTCAGCAAGGGGAGAAGGCCACAGTCTCCGATCGCCCGGCCTCTTCAGAGAAAGTCTCTTCCAAGACATCTTCCGAGAAACCGGAACCAAAGGCGGAGCGCAAACCGGAGCCAAAGCGCGAGAAAGTGAATGAACCGGAGGAACCCAAGACCGAGAATAAAGTTCCTGAGACACCCCCTGCCAAACAAGAGGAGCCTGCAAAGGAAACACCGGTCGTAACCCCTGTCACTGCCGACGAATGAATCCCGTTTCCGACTGATGAAGAGACTTGGGTTGAAATATATATCCTCCACGGGGGTGAATTTCCCTGCTGTCAATAGTGGGAGATGGAATCTCGCTACTAATTTCAAGGGGAATTTCAACCGGATCCTTACAGAATCCGGAATAGATGCAGAGGATGATGAGAGCGTGGCGCTTTATATGCGTTTCACCGAAACCGGAATGCTGCTGTGTGCCGCTCGTCGCTGTTTCCCTGTCGGAGAGCCGACACCCCATTTCCAGACGCTCTGGATGTTTGTGCCCGACAGCATACTGATTTCAAATGAGCATCTGTCGAAGGCCGCCATGGAATTGGCCGGTATATTCGATCATCCCGAAGCCTTCACCAGCATCGAGGCATTCGAGGATATTCTTCCACCCATTTTCCGAAAGGATTTCGAGGAGGAGAATTCCGGAGAAGAGGAACCTTCCGAGGAGGATAAGGCTGCTGAGGAGGCAGGCAAGAAACTCGAAAGGGAGATTTTTGAAGCCTTCTCAGGATTCGGAAAGGAGAAAGCGGAGGAGAAGGAGGAGCAGCCAAGGAGAAAGATGACAGGTGAAAGAATTGGATATGTGGGATATGACAATATCACTGAGCTTGAGATTATCCTTTCAGCCGGCTATATTCCACAATATGCCAATTTCGGACTTATCTATCTCACGGATTATCCGATACGTGTGGAATCGCTGCTTCCCGGTCTCTTTCATCCCGAACTCATCCTCCATCGCCAGATCGAACGCGACCGTATAAGGGAAGAGGAGGAGAGAAAACGCCGCGAGGAGGAGGCCTTGAAGGAGGCGGAGGAGCTCGAAGCCAAACTGAAGGAGGAAGCCGAAAATAGGGAGGAAAATCCCACTGAGGGGATTGAAGATGCTGGAGAAAAGGTGGAGAATCAACCTGATTCAGCCGATTCAAGCGATCCTGCTAAAGAGAATGAAGAGGGGGAGAAAGAGAAAAAAGAGGATACCGGAGAAGGGGGGACTTCCGTAGAGGATCTGACGCCGCAGGCAGCGGAGACTGTGGATAAAAGGAGGGAGAAATGGAGTGAGGATTTGATGAAGAAGGTTAAGGGAAGTTATGCAGAATTGCCGTTCTGGATCGGATTCACAGCCGCCACCATTCTCTATCTATTGATTTACATTGTGGTGCAGCTGTGCCGTTAATTATAAAAAAGAAGACATATGAAGCCATTCACATTCGACCGATTTGTGAGACTCCTGATCACGCTTGCCCTCTGTGCGGGTGTGATCTGGCTGTTGGGAATATTAAAAAACGTGCTGCTGCCGTTCTGTCTTGCCTGTCTTTTGGCATATATCATGGAGCCGTTTGTGGAATTCAACCGTAAGTTCCTGCGTCTGAAGAATCGGGGATTGGCGGTTGCAATCACTATTATCGACGTGACTGTAGTGGTCGGGGCGGTGTTCTATTTCATCTCCCCCTTGATGGAGAGTGAAATCCATCAATTGGGAGAGATGATCACGCGCTATCAGAGCCGACATGTCAGGATTCCGATGTTGCCTGAGAGTTTTACTGATATGGTGGAGCGTCGTGTCGACCTTCGTGGAATAGTGGCCGATATCGAGAGCGGAAGGTGGAACACCTGGCTCGACAAAGGGGGAACACTCGTCACCGGATCCATCGACTTCATCATGCATTCCATTGAATGGCTCCTCACATTCGTTTATCTTATTTTCATTCTCATCGACTATCATAAGCTCGGAGAGGGATTCCGCCTCTTGGTGCCGGAGAAATTCAAGCCGACCGTGTTCCGGGTGGCCCACGATCTGAAGGTGAGCATGAATGAATATTTTCGTGGACAGCTTCTCATTGCAGCCTGCGCCGCCGTGTTCTATTGCATAGGGTTTCTGATAGTCGGACTGCCGATGGCGATAATGATGGGTATGATTGTCGGTATCCTTTATATGATACCCTATTTCCAATATATCACCCTTATTCCCGTGGCGATCATCTGCTTCATAACCTCCCTTGGCGGAGGCGTGGATTTCTGGACTCTTCTTGCGCAGTGTGGTCTGGTATATGTCATTTCGCAGTCGATATGTGATTATATACTCACTCCAAAGATTATGGGCAAGTCGCTTGGACTGAATCCTGCCGTGATCCTTCTTTCGCTGTCGATCTGGGGAACACTCCTCGGCATTCTCGGAATGGTGATTGCCCTGCCTATGACCACGCTCCTGACGGCATATTACAAGAAGATTGTCATCGATCATCAGCCTATATGGGCAGAAACGGATGTCACCGAACCGACAGTGAAAAATATTGATAAAAAGGGAAGTAAATAGAATAAATATTGAAAAAATATGGAAAAGCTATTAAAAATAGGATTTTCATTTTGAGAAATTAAATGGAAATATTATTTTTGCTTTTCAATTAGGTAGTTCATTTAAATAATGACCTGATTTTATTGTGCAAGGCGCTCCTTGGCATCTCTGACATGAGACAGGTGATTTTCGGGGGCTACCAATAAACATAACCACATAAAACATCAATTAATTCATCATGAATCTTAAAGCAATACTATTGACAGGACTCACACTCGGCATAGCAATCCCGGCCTTCTCCGTGCCTGCACGTCAGGGAGTGCGCACATACACACAGAGCGATGGAACATCTATAAGCGTAATGCTTATCGGTGACGAGCATTTCCATACTTTCGTCACAACCGACGGTCTGACAGTGGAACGTGATTCCTCAGGTGATTTTTATTATCTTTCCCCGGCAGGGCGGACCTCCGTCTTGGCTCACAATCCGGAGCTGAGAGGAGAGAAAGAGACAGACTATCTTGAATCTGCAAAGGCATCCCTTTCAGTGGAGAATCTGTTCGACTCCCGTGCGGAAAAGATAGCGCACAGACGTGCTCCCGAAATAGAGACCCGTGCAAATGTTTCGCAGGTGCCCCATGAAGGATCTCCGAGAGTGCCCATAATTCTGGTGGAGTATAAGGATAAGAAATTCACGGATGCCGACCCTCTCACTACATTCAAGGATTTCTTCAATACAGGCGAAAAGAGTGCCTACAGATATTTCTACGATCAGAGCAACGGCAAATTCACTCCGCAGTTTGATGTCTATGGTCCATACACACTAAGTGAAAACCGTGCCTATTACGGTGGCAACGATATGTATGGCGAAGATAAAGGGGTAGGGAAGATGGTAGCCGAGGGTGTCCTTGGTCTTGATAATCAGATCGACTATTCCTTATATGATAATGATAAGGATGGAGAATGCGACGTTATGATCGTGCTCTATGCCGGAGATGGCGAAGCGTCGTCCTATGCCAACGATGCTGAGAATGCCATATGGCCGTGCCAGTGGACTCTCACAGGGAGTGATTATAGAAAAGCTCTTACACTTGACGATACGAAAATCAACAAATTCGCTGTCTTCAACGAGGTCAATGGCTCCAACCTCCGGAAGATTGATGGCATCGGCACATTTTGCCATGAATTCTCCCATTGTCTCGGCTTACCCGACTTCTACGACACCACTTACGGCCCTCGTTTCGGAATGGGTCCATGGTCTCTGTTGGATGCCGGTTCATACAACGATGATTGCTACACTCCGGTTGGCTATTCGGCATACGAGAAGGAGTTCATGGGATGGATCCGCATTGAGGAGGGACGACCTGATACATATTACACTCTTCCGATATTCAATAAGGGAAGCGAGGAGACAGATAAGGCTGTAAGGCTTTCAAACCCCAATGATCCGGATGAATATTTCATAATAGAGAATCGTCGCCGTCAAGGCTGGGATAAATATATGGCTGCCGAAGGGCTTTTCATCTATCATGTGGCTTATAATTCTTATGCTTGGCAGAATAACACAGTGAATAATTCTCTCCAACGCATGACTCCTGTCCCCTCCGATAATAGCCTGAAGATGAACAGCTATAACTATGGAGGAACAATGGTATATGAAATTAATACAGGCGACTTGCGTGGAGATCTATGGCCTTATGGCGGTAACAATAGTTTTACTGATTCCTCACTTCCCGCTCAGGAGATGTATACGGGTGGATTGCTTGGAAAGCCCGTTACGGAAATGAAGATCAACAGTGACGGCACAGCCTCCTTCTGGCTTCAGAAGGGTGATCCCTCAGGTGTGAACGAAATTGAGGAGGTTTCAGATTCCGAGACTGAATATTTCACTCTTCAGGGTGTACGTATCGACTGCCCCGCTGAATCAGGAATCTATCTCATGAAGAGAGGCGCAAAGACTGTAAAGATTGTGAAATAAACACCGGATATCTCGCGGATACAGGAAAAATAAGAATCGCCGTAGCAACTCGCTGCGGCGATTCTTATTTTTTATAACAACTAAGTTCTCAAGCTTACTTAAAAATTACAGATTAATATTCAGTTCGATTGAAGGAACCAGAGTCCAAGGAGTCTGAGGAGTGCCGTTTAGGGAGATTCTAAGAGACGGACCATCATCATAATACCATTGATTGCGGTTGCCGTAGACATACCATTGACCCGGAGCATTCATCACCACACGGAAAGGAGTGCCGTAGACTCCGGTCTCAGGCCAGATATACTGCATATACCATAACCCGTTAAGCATATATCTCACGGCATATTGTCCGGGAGCCACCATCCATACATTATCATATCTGCCTCCACGCATGGCATGATTCACCATATACCCCAGACGAGGAGGGTGATTATGGGGTCGATGATTTCCCGGGGCCACCGCCGAGGAACCGGGGCGCCAGCCGGGGCCATGGCCTCCGGGACGCGGGTGGGCAGGAGGTGCAGTATTAGGTCGATAGGCCGGCCCCCCGGGACGGTTATGGGAATTACCGCCATTATTCGGCCTGTAATTACCTTGGTTTTTATCATGGCCTTTCTTATCATTCTTATTATTGCCGGGGCGATTGGGGTTGAGGTTATTGTTACCACCGGGACGGCTTTGACCGTTGTTGGTCGGGCGGCCGGTGTTGCTGTTTCCGCCGGGGCGACCTGTCGAGCCGCTCTGACGGTGATGGTTGGTGGTGGTGCGCTCAGTGTTCGACCGGTTATTATTGTTACCTCGCGGTTCTGCCGACATTGTCACAGGCATCAGAAGAGACGCCGCAAGCATTATGGGGAGAATATATTTTTTCATAGTTTTCAAGTTTTTGTACATATATATGACTTCCGGGAGCAAAATAAGTTTAATCTTTCCATTATTTTTCTTAAATTTGTAGGAAATAAGAAAAGAATTAAGATGAATATTCCCCACGACCCCTTCATGCTTCTGAGCATGGTCAATATGAAACTCCGGGATGAATACCCCTCCTTGGAGGAGTTCTGCAAGAGCAACGATCTGGATGAAGCTGAGATTAAGTCAACCCTCTCAGCCGCCGGATTCGAATATCTTCCCGAAATCAATCAGTTCAGATAAAGGAAGCAGATACCTCACCTGTTTAGTGGCTACTTAAAGAATAGAAATGAATATAGAAATCATCAACCTTCCCCGATTCACCGACCCCCGTGGAAATCTCTCCGTAGTGGAGAGCTTCAAGAATGTGCCCTTCGATATCAAGCGCGTATATTTCACCTACGATGTTCCGGCAGGGGAGAGCCGTGCGCATCATGCGCATAAGGAACTGACGGAATTTATCATTGCCGTCAGCGGAAGTTTCACCGTCGAGCTTGACGACGGCAGGGAGAAGAAACGCATCCAGCTCAACAAACCATACGAAGGATTGCTCGTCAATCCCGGAATATGGCGCAACCTTGTGGATTTCTCCACCGGGGCGGTTGTGCTTGTGCTCTGTTCCGATTTTTATAATCCTGATGATTACATCGACGATTATCAGGAATTTCTTGACTTTTGCAAAAACAATAACTTGCCGGCATGATACCCTTCCTTGACCTGAAAAAGATAAATGAAAGTTTTCAGCCCTCCCTCGACGCGGCGATGCTTCGGACAATTAATTCCGGATGGTATCTCTTGGGAAATGAAGTGAAGGGATTTGAAAAGGAGTATGCGGAATATATAGGAAGTCGGCATTGCGTGTCGTGTGCCAACGGACTTGATGCCCTTACTCTCATTTTCAGATCCTATATCGAACTCGGTCGCCTCCGGCCCGGCGATGAGGTGATTGTTCCGGCCAACACCTATATAGCCACTCTTCTTGCGATTTCGGAATGCGGTCTTATCCCTGTCGTGGTGGATGCCGACCCTGTCACCCTTCAGATAGATTCCGAGAAGATGAAGGCTGCGCTGACGCCGAAGACAAAGGCTGTCGCAATAGTGCATCTATATGGCCGCAATGCCTATTCGGAGGAGATAGCACGGTTTTGCAAGGAGGGAAATCTTCTACTTGTGGAGGATAATGCCCAGGCTGCCGGATGCAGATACGGAATGCATCTGACCGGTTCGTTGGGGGATGCCGCCGGACACAGTTTCTATCCCGGCAAGAATTTGGGAGCTTTGGGCGATGGTGGTGCTGTCACTACCGATGATTCCGAACTTGCCCGCATGGTTCGGATCTTGGCTTTCTATGGGTCGGAAAAGAAATATGTGTTCGATTATTGCGGCCGCAACTCGCGTCTTGATGAAATCCAGGCCGCTGCGTTAAGGGTGAAACTCCCGCGACTCGACAAGGATAATGATCGAAGAAGGGAGATTGCACGTTATTATCAGCAGAATATACGTAATCCGAGGGTGACGCTCCCTTATCCGGAAGAGGGGAAGGCCGGGAGCGACAATGTGTTTCATCTCTTCCCGATACTCGTGGCCGACCGCGATTCCTTTCAGGCGGCATTGACAGAGAAGGGTATTCAGACGCTTATCCATTATCCCATCCCCCCGCATCTTCAGAAATGTTATAGGGAGACGCTTCCGGTACGGTTCCCCTTGCCGGTGACAGAGGATATTGCCCTGCGTGAGCTTTCGATTCCCATTTCGCCAGTCATGACGGATGAAGAAGTGGAGGAAGTGGTGCGTGTTATAAACCTTACGCATTAATATTTGTTAGGATAGTATATTAAGCTATGTCTAATTTTTAATGCGATGATGATTATGAAAAACACATTTCGACGTTACGCCTCCAAACTTTGGTGGTTTCCTCTCATTACAGGACTTTTATCTATCGGTATGGGCATTTGGTGTCTCTTTTCTCCCACCAGTTCCTTGACACTTCTTGCATACGTATTCACAGCCCTGCTCCTTTTGGCAGGATGTATGAATCTCTCATACGGTATCATCAACACCGCCCCCCATTCCAATTGGGGCTGGAGTCTCGCCTTAGGTATCCTTGAGGTGATAATGGCATTCTGGCTATATTCTCTCCCTGTCGCCACTCTTGTCACGGCATTTATCTTCGGAGTGGGTATATATCTGATTATAGTCGCCATTAATGCCCTGTGCGAATCATTCATGCTTCATTCCTATTCCGGAGAAGGAACCTGGCTGTTCGTGCTTCTTCTTCTTGCCACTCTCTTCTTTGCCTTTATCTTCCTCATGGCTCCGGTGGCAGGCGGCGTGGCTGTATGGCTCTATATCGGTATCTCCTTCATAACCTTCGGTTGCTACCGTATAGCCCTTGCAGTGAAAATCAATAGAATCAACAAGAGAATGGGTCTGTAAATAAGATCTGACTCATCAGAAGATATAAGTAAGGAGGATTGATTCCATCAGGATTCGACCCTCCTTACTTATTACTGACTTCCGAGGTTTAGAAGCTGAATTGAGCCATCGCCCCGATTCTTCGGGCCCAACGCGATTCCCCGTCGGCATTCTGTCGGCGCCCAAGATTAAATTCGGCGGCGCATGAAATTCGGGGTGTCAGATACCAGAATACATTTGCAGCCATATATAGACCCTCCTTATATTCCGTCGGCTCCGCTCCTTTAAAGGGATTATATCGTGTCCCTCCGAAAGTTGCACTCGCGAAGATATTGTGAGTGAAATTATATTGAACTGCAAAATATCCGCCGACACAGAATGGAGCATATAGAGTTCCTTTTTTATTCGGATCCACCACAAGATCATAATTCCCCATCAGCCAGTCGCCTCCGAGACTCCCGTATCCATAGCCGGTATTGGCTGCTCCGTAGAGTGTGACGGAATAGAAAGGATGCCAGACCCCTGATAGCTGCACCCCCCAGCCCGGTTTATAATGATTCTGTTGAGTGAGGAGGTCGCGATAGGAGAATGACCGGTATATGGCTGCCAGACGCAGATGGTTTGATTCCCCCCAGCGGAATTGGCCGAACATTGAGAAATCCGGTATATATTGCTCCACTTTGGCTGTCTCATTCTCTACCTGCTCGATCTGATTCGAGGGGGTCTCGACAGAGGCCGCCAGCGACCAGCGTTTATTCTTGAATTCATGCAGCCATCTGACAAGCACATTGGTCGCGCTCATCTTGGCGTTTGGCCCCGAAGCATCCACAGCGGGAGGAAGGGCACTCGGATCGCTGAAAGTGGAGTTGGTATAACCGATGGTCCAATCGTTGATCACCCCGTAGGCCTTTTTGAGATGAAAGTCGCGCGACTGATACCCGTTGAAATTAGCTTCGATATACAGCTGATAATCCCCTAATTTCTTATTTGTGCCTATCACGCGGAAAAAGAGTGCGGTTCCGGCAGGTGTTGTTCCGAAATATTTCTCCCTAAGCGGATTATTTTGCATTGGTATCAGATAGGGTGCGAATCCGGGAGAAGGGATAGCTCCGCCCCAGTCGAAATATCCACGCATTCTCACGCATCCTCCCATACCCATCGCAAGGGTATTATCTTTCGACATAAAGAGGAAATAGGGGGCCAGAGGGTCTTGAAAATGGCGGAACTGATCTTCATAAAACTTTCTGAGCATAACAAGCGAAGAATCACGAGGCTGTTCCTCTCCCTTTCCGAAATAGATCATATGTTGGGATTTAAGCACAGAGTCTTGATGCACATCCGTCAGATTGCGCGTTTGTGCAACCCCGGAACCAATTCCGGCGGCAAGCATAATGGAAAACAATAATTTATTCATAGTTTACAGTATTATAGGGAATGCTGAGATGATATCATCGCCTTCGGATTTTCCAGTCTTCAATACATCTGGTTGTGGATGAGAAATTCACTCCTATTTCAATCACACGTCGCCCATTAAAAACATCACCATGTCGGAAATAATCTTCTTCTCCTCTTTATCCGACTGGCTTTTCACATAATAGGGTAGCAACACCTTGAACAGACCATCCTTCACTTCATTATTAGGGATTCCAAGCCTATAACGTTTGATTTTAGGTTCATAATCCTTTATAGTGAGATACCCCGTCTGATAAAGCAAAGCCAAGGGTTGGGGAGAAAGGAGATCAAGACCTTTAAGGTCATCTTCCGTGCAATATGTGTCAAACATCTCCTGAAGATTTGCCTGGACACGTTTCAAAGTCTTTGCAACAAGTTTTGGCATCCCCGTGTCATTCCAATAATTGGAAATCTCCGAAGAGGCCATAGCATTCAGCAGCGACCAGGGATTATAGATATCGCTGCCGTTGCGGGCAAAACGATAGCCGTCATAATTCTTCTTAAGATTCCGACACGCATCCTTATATGAAATGCCATTTTTCTCGGCAAGTCCGGAAATCCCGATTTGGAAATTTTCAAGCAGTTCCCTCTCCGTTATGCCGCAGATATCCGAATATTCATCCAGAAAGCTGACATCACGGAGATTGTTCAAATCAGAAAACACGCTCAATTTACCGAACCGACTCACCCCCGTAAGGAATACAAGGCGGATATATTGTGCCGAGCTCTTGAAATTGCTGTATATGGCAGAAAGACGATTGCGATAATGCTCGATATTCTCCTTATTATGGATGTTGGACACAAGCGGTTTGTCATATTCATCCACAAGAATCACCACCGGACGCCCCGTGGTCTCATATGCGCGACGGATGATGGTGTTGAAGCGTTGCGACAGTTCCTTCGGCCTTTCCTCAATATCAAATTTCCCCTCCCAGACGCTGAAAATATTGTCGAGCACGGCATCAAGACGGGAAGGGTCGTCATAACTGTCAGAATTCAAATCGAGACGGAGCACGGGATAGGGAGTCCAGTCCCAATCTATTGAATCAATATACAGACCCTTGAAAAGTTCCCTTTCCCCTTCGAAGAAATACTGGAGTGTCGAAAGGAAGAGACTTTTCCCGAAACGGCGCGGACGCGCAAGGAAGATATATTTGCTGCCATCCTTGATTTGCTCGATATAACGAGTCTTATCAACATAGTGGAAGCCCTCTTCCCGGAGCATCTTGAAATCCTGCTCTCCAATTGGATACTTCACTTTCTGCTCTTCCATGATTCTCTGCTTTTTTCTCCGACTTCTTATGTCGCTTCCAAAGTTAATAAAATTTCCTTACCTTTACAAACGACACGCAATGAAAATGAAGCGCGGATGAATAGACTCCTATTCATCCGCGTCCGGAATATGCTGATTAGCGGTTATCTCAATCAAGATTATTATGTCCGGTCCGGCCCAATTCCTCCACCACCTTCAGCAGATAGCGACCATACTCATTCTTTATCATGGGCTGAGCCACTTCCTGCAGCTTCTCCTTCGAAATCCATCCCTGGCGATAGGCAATCCCTTCGAGACAACCTATCTTCAGACCCTGGCGTTTCTCCAGAACCTCTACATAAATGGAGGCCTCAGCCAATGAATCATGCGTGCCGGTATCGAGCCATGCAAAGCCGCGAGGAAGAGTCTGAACCTTCAGCTCTCCATCCTTCAGGAATTCCTGATTGACCGTGGTGATCTCAAGTTCGCCGCGTGCCGAAGGTTTGATTGAGGCAGCCACATCCACCACCTTGTTGGGATAGAAGTAAAGGCCCACCACCGCATAGTTGCTCTTGGGATGCTCCGGCTTCTCCTCGATGGAGAGACAGTTTCCTTCGCCATCGAATTCAGCCACGCCATATCTCTCCGGATCATCCACCCAATATCCGAAAACAGTGGCCTTGCCATCCTTCTCCGCACTTTCCACCGCATCATGAAGAATCCCTGAGAAGCCGGCTCCATGGAAGATATTGTCGCCGAGCACGAGGCAAGCCGAATCATCGCCTATGAATTCACGCCCGATGATGAAAGCCTGTGCAAGCCCGTCGGGGGAGGGCTGCTCGGCATAGCTCAGACTCACTCCGAAATCCGAACCGTCGCCAAGCAGACGCTTGAAACCGGGTAGATCCTGCGGAGTGGAGATGAGAAGTATATCACGGATGCCCGCAAGCATGAGGGTCGAGATAGGATAATAGACCATCGGCTTGTCGTAGATCGGGAGCAACTGTTTGCTCACACCCTTCGTGATAGGGTAGAGGCGGGTGCCTGACCCGCCGGCGAGAACTATACCTTTCATAATATCTTTGGATTAACGGTTGCTATACATATTTTCGTAATATTTCTGGTAATCTCCGGAGGTGACATTATCCATCCATTCCTCATTGTCGAGATACCATTTCACGGTGCGCTCGATTCCCTCCTCAAATTGCAGGGAGGGTTCCCAGCCGAGTTCCTGCTGAAGTTTGCGGGAATCGATGGCATAGCGCATATCATGGCCTTTGCGGTCGGTGACGTAGGTGATGAGGTCAAGCGATGCGCCCTCCGGATTGCCGAGGAGACGATCCACGGTCTTGATGATGACCTTGATGATATCGATATTCTTCCATTCGTTAAAGCCGCCGATGTTATAGGTATCAGCCACTTTCCCCTCATGGAAGATGAGGTCGATGGCGCGGGCATGGTCCTCAACGAAAAGCCAGTCGCGGACATTCTCCCCCCTGCCATAGACAGGGAGCGGCTTGCGTTTGCGGATATTGTTGATGAAGAGAGGTATCAGTTTCTCCGGGAACTGATAGGGCCCATAGTTGTTGGAGCAGTTGGTCACGAGGGTCGGCATTCCGTAGGTGTCGTGATAGGCGCGCACGAAATGGTCGCTCGATGCCTTCGATGCCGAATAGGGGGAATGAGGATTATATTTGGTGGTCTCCAGGAAGAAATCCTTTCCGTAGGCGTGATGATGATCGGAAGAGGCTTTGGTGGTGAAAGGAGACTCTATGCCGTCGGGGTCGGTCAGCTCAAGCGCACCGTAGACCTCATCTGTGGAGATATGATAGAAGAGTTTCCCTTCATATCCTTCGGGCAGCTCCTCCCAGTATTCCTTGGCAGCCTGAAGAAGAGCGAGAGTGCCCATCACGTTGGTGCGTGCAAAAGTGAAGGGATCCTTTATCGAGCGGTCCACATGACTCTCCGCTGCAAGATGGATGATGCCCGTGATTTCATTTTCGCGTATCACCTTGCGCATCTCATCGAGGTCGGCGATATCACCCTTCACGAATTTATAGTTGGGCTTATCCTCCACATCCTTGAGGTTGGCAAGATTGCCGGCGTATGTCAGTTTATCGAGATTGATGATATTATAGTCAGGATACTTGTTGACGAAGAGCCTGACAACATGGGAGCCGATGAACCCGGCACCTCCGGTGATCAATATATTTCTTTTCATTGTTAGCAAGTTATATTTTCACAAAGATAGCGTAAAAAACGCTAATATCCAAATCAGAATGGAGATTGGAAATCTGCAAATAAGGGATGGTTGCGGTCTTTATCTGAAAGAATCGCATTCTCAATCTCGATTTTCCAGTCGATGCCGAGGGAATCATCCACGATGGAGATGCCTCCGTCGGCCTCCGGAGCATAGAAATTATCGCATTTATACTGAAAGACAGCCACATCGCTCAGCACCACGAAGCCATGCGCGAAGCCACGCGGAATGAAGAACTGAAGCATATTCTCTTCCGATAGTTCCACGGCCACGTGCCGGCCGTAGGTCGGTGAATCCTTGCGGATATCCACGGCCACGTCGAGAACCTTCCCCTTTATGCATCTCACAAGTTTGGCCTGGGCATGGGGAGGTCGTTGGAAATGGAGACCGCGCATAACGCCGAATGTTGACATCGACTGGTTATCCTGCACGAAGTCCACCGGCCCTACAAGGCGGTCGAAAACCTCCTTGTTATAGCTCTCGTAGAAATATCCTCTTGCATCCTTGAAGACACGGGGTTTGAGCACCACCGGTCCCTCGATTTCTGTCTTTATTACTTCCATAATTTCTATGTATATGTTCAGATGTTATTCTTTTATAATCTTTTATTCAAATCCCATCCCTCTTCTCTCCGGTTTCCCGGCTTTCATCCCTCTTCCGTCATATATCGTGATGTGCACGAAGTAGGCATATCTCTCATCCCTTATCCCTGACTCTTCCTGCAAAGCAGCCGCAGCGAAAAGTGAGGGTGGTCAGATTGCGTAGTGCCGACAATGGCAATTTCCCTTCCGGCGCCGAACCGCCCACTCCCGTTTCGCGCAAATGGCTGAATAGTTCGCGGGCAGAGTCGAAATGCAGCGTGATGGTTCGCGGTTCGAAAGAGATCTCCTCAAACCAAGGCTCCATCCATTCCCTTATCTCCTCCGATGTGTGGTAATGAATAGGGGAGGGGCGCAGAGCCGTGAGCTCATCGAGATTGCCGGGAAGGAACGTAGAGAATCCCAATATCCCCCCTTCATTCAGATGATCGGCGCAGTTTTTTATGAATAACGGAAGATTCACAAACCATTGCACCGTAGAGGAGGAGAGAATGGCATCATATCGTTTCCTGCATTCCACGATCCATTCCTCTGCATCCCTCTGATGAAACTCCGAAGGGATTCCCTGAGGGTCGGGGCGCATATCGGAGATATCCACAAAATCGATTTCCGAAGGCCGGAATGCCTCGATTATCTCACGGGTGAAGATTCCGGTTCCGGGTCCGACTTCGAGTATCTTCCCCTCCGGCCTCACACCTCCTTCGCAAAGATGCCGGCGAAGCATGGCGGCTAATTCACGTTGCGCCACAGCCCGGCTGTCGTAGGTCGAGGCAGCGCGGCTGAATCGTCGCGAAACCTTTTCGATCTGAGGTATGCAGTATCTCACGATTCTCTCCAAGGGGACATAATGTCCCTCCTGAAGAGGGATTATCTCGCAGTTGAGACTCTCCGCCATCCTTTCCCAATGACGCATCATGTTGATGAAAGGGAATATAGCGTCATTTTCAGAGATAAAGACCTTGCTCCAGGGAAGAGACGCCAGGGAGATGGAATCCTGTGCATCAAGAATATTTAGAAGAATCCCCTTCAATCCCTCGCTTTCCTCCTCGGAGAAATCCCTGTCAAAGGTTTCACGGTAGGTGGTGGAATCTCCGGCCATTCTTCTGCGGAATTTCTGTAGATTCCGGGGAGTGAGGTTTTCAGCTGTCTTTACATAAATATCACGTGGTATCCCTAACGAATCATCTGCCGGGGAGAGAGTGCCGTTAAGGGCGAAAGCCCCCGTGACCTTGGGGGCAATCCCGCTGATTTCAGCCATGAACACCCCCAACGACCATGCGAAGAGATAGACCGTGGAATATCCTTCGAGTGGTGAGGTATCGAGGTGGAAATCGGCATAATCTTCCACCACCGCCACATCCCAGCCCTTGAAGCAGAAATCATCATAAAGCTCCCTTCCGCAGCTCCAGCCGGGGAAGAGAAGTATGAGGCGTCGTGAATCGTTGTCGCTGTCGATAAAACTGATTTTCATATTTCCAACATCACTCTTTGAATGGCATCCTTTATCCTTTCGATATCCTCCGGAGAGAGGGAGGCATTAAGGGAGAAACGAATCCTTTCCCCTCCCGGAGGGACCGTGGGCCTCCGGATTGGAAGGGCGTCGATACCCTCGCATCTGAGGAGAGAGGCGATTTTCATGGCTTTTCCTGCGTCGCCGACAAGAAGAGGCACTATCTGCGAATCCGAACTATTCTCTTGGCCCGTGATTCCGGTGATAAAGTTACGAAAATCTTTTGATATTTCCTTTAAATATTCACGCTCTTCCCTCATTTTTGTGATTCTTACCACCATTTCACGTGTCCAGGCTGCATTCACGGGGGGGAGGGCGGTGGAAAAAATAAAACTACGTGCGCAGTTGATAAGATAGGAATGCAATAGAGGGGAGGTGATTGCAAACGCTCCGGCGGAGGCACAAGCTTTCCCGAATGTTCCGATCAGAATATCCACATCGGCAATCAATCCCTCCTCCTCGGCCACTCCCAATCCTCTGCCGCCCCTCACTCCGAAGGCATGGGCTTCATCGAGATAAAGGATCATCTCCGGGTATTCCCTCTTGAGCGCGACAAGCTCCCTGACCGGAGCCACATCGCCATCCATACTGTAGATAGATTCAGCCACCACTATGATTCTCTCCGCCTCCTTCCTGTGTTTATCCAGGAGTCGGCGCAGATGCCCTGTGTCATTATGCCGCCAGCGTGCCCATTGTGCCCCGGCCATGGAGATTCCGTCGATCACGGAGGCATGGATGAGCTTATCGCAGAGAAACAGGCTTCCCGGTATATTCAAGGCTGAGATACACCCGACATTAGCATGATAGCCTGAATTGAAAAGGAGTGCAGGAGATCCGTAGAGATCGGTCAGCAGATTCTCCAATGCAGAATAATGATGCTGCCTGCCGGCGAGCAGACGCGAAGCCGATGAAGAGAAGGATGCATCGCAGTTGCGAAGAAATTCCTCCTGAAGCTTCTCGGAATGCGCGGCAAGTCCAAGGTAATCATTCCCGGAGAGGTCTATGCGCCCCGGCAGCCCGCGCTCTTCGGGGATAGCCCTCAGTCGGTTTTCCTCCCGGTATCTATCTAAAATCTCTTTATATGCTTCAAATCTCTTATCCATATTTCACTTCTCTCCTCCATACATTTTATCAAGTATTGCGAGAAGAGATCGGGATAGCTTTCTCACCTGTCCATCCGAAACGGCAAGATAGGGGGGCATGATATAGGCGTTTCTACCGAAGGGTCTTATCCAGACACCCTCCCTTATGCAGTGGCGCTGAAATTCACCGAGGTCAACGTTTCTGTCGAGCTCCACCACGCCTATTCCTCCGAGCACCCTCACCTCCGAGACGTAATCGCGGGAGGCAGCCGGAAGAAGCTCCTCCTTCATTATCTCCTCGATTTCACTGATGCGTTTCTGCCAGGGGGAGGAGAGAAGGAGACCGGTGGATGCCAGAGCCACGGCACAAGCCAGCGGATTCCCCATGAAAGTCGGGCCATGCATCATCACTCCCGATTGGGAACGCGCCACGCGGTCGGCGATTGAAGTCGTGGCGGCCACGGCAGAGAAGGTCATATATCCCCCCGTGAGGGCTTTCCCTATCAGCATTATGTCGGGTTCCACTCCGGCATGTTCCCAGGCGAAGAGACGTCCCGTGCGCCCGAAGCCGGTGGCTATCTCGTCGAAAATAAGGATAACGTCGTTGGCGTCGCAGCATTCGCGCAGCTCCCTGAGATATTGCGGATGATAGAAGCGCATTCCCCCCGCGCCCTGGACTATCGGTTCGAGAATCACTGCCGCCAGCGTCTCGGCATTCTCCTCGATGAGACGGCGCATGGGTTCGAAATCCTCCGGGTTCCATTCCTCGCCGAATTTGCATTGAGGTTCAGGGGCGAAGAGACGGATAGGTAGCGCCGGGCCGAAGGCTCCATGCATTCCGGTGACGGGGTCGCAGACCGACATCGCATTCCATGTGTCGCCGTGATATCCCCGGCGGATGGTGGCGAAGTTGGTTTTACGGGGATTATCATGAGCCTGCACTGCCATCTTCATGGCAACCTCCGTGGCCACCGACCCTGAATCGGCATAGAAGATATGCTCCATCGAGGGAGGAAGGATACTCAGCAGGAGTTTACCGAGCTCTATGGCAGGCTCATGGGTGAGACCGCCGAACATCACATGACTCATTTTATCGATCTGATCGCGCATTGCCCGGTTGAGTACCGGATGGTTGTAGCCATGTATCACGCACCACCATGACGACATACCGTCGATGAGACGTGTGCCGTCGGAAAGGATAATCTCCGCTCCCTCGCAGTGGTCCACCTTATAAGTCGGTAATGGATTATGGGTGGAGGTATATGGGTGCCATAAATGTTCTCGGTCGAATAAATCGTGTATTTCCTGGTTCATCTTATTTGAAAGCTACTTATTTGAATGGTTGCGCGAGGGGAGAGGAGGGGTCACACCGGGTCTACATCAAAATAGACCACGCTGCTCTTTATATTCTTGTCGAGTGCGACGGATGCGTATGCCTGACGGATAAGGTCTTTCACCTTCTTCATGGAAGCTCCGGCCTCCACTTTGAGCATTATCGATTGAAGATACCATAACGCCACGCGGCTGACAAAGGGTTTTTCGGGGCCGAGCACACGATCTCCGAATATTCCGCGAAGAGCCTTGGCAAGCACCACGGCCCCGATATCGGCTGCCACTGCATCCTTGTTCTTGATATAGATATTGATCACTTTGGTGAAAGGGGGATAGCCGAATTTTCTGCGTTCTTCAATCTCCCCGCGGTAGAAGGCAAGGTAGTCGTGTTGCTGAACATATCGGAGCACCGGACTTCCGGTCTGTGTCGTCTGGATAAAGACCGTTCCTTTCTCCTCGCGGCGTCCGGCGCGTCCCGCCACTTGCTCCAGCATATTGAAAGCCCGCTCATTGCTCCGGAAATCAGGGAAATTGAGGAGCGTATCGGCATTGACCACCCCCACGATGTTCACCTTCCCGAAGTCGAGCCCTTTGCTCACCATCTGAGTACCTACAAGAATGTCGGTCTCATGGTTGGCAAACTCTTCGATTATTTCCTGATAGGCATCCTTGTTGCGTGTCGTGTCGAGATCCATACGTGCCACCCGGAATCCGTCGTATTCCTTATGAAGTTCCTCGGCTATGCGTTCAGTCCCGTAGCCATATATCTCTATTCCATTCTGGCCGCAAGCCGGGCAGAGCTTGGGAAGTTCGCGCGAAAAGCCGCAGTAATGGCAGCGAAGCTGGTTGATATTCTTATGATAGACCATCGAGACGTCGCAGTTATTGCATTTGGGTGTCCATCCGCATTGGTTGCATACCACCACGGGAGCGAAACCGCGCCTGTTCTGAAACACAATCGCCTGCCTTCCCTCCTCAAGAGTATGCCGGAGCGCACGACGGAAGGGGGCTGAGAGCATCCCCTTGTTCTGTTTCTTTTTGCGTTGATCTTTCATATCCACTATCTCCACATCGGGGAGCATCGCCCCCTGGAACCGCTCGGAGAGCGTGACGAGGGCATATTTCCCGGAAAGAGCCTTGTAGTAGGTCTCGATGGAGGGGGTGGCCGATCCGAGCAGCACTTTTGCTCCATGCATCGTGGCGAGCACTATGGCTGCATCCCTGGCGTTATATCGCGGTGCGGGGTCATATTGCTTGTAGGAAGCCTCATGCTCCTCGTCGATGATCACCAGCCCTAAATTGCTGAAGGGGAGGAACACCGAGGATCTGACTCCGAGTATCACCATAGGTTCCGAGGAGGAGAGGAGACGCTTCCAGATATCCACGCGCTCATTGTCGGAGAATTTGGAATGATAGACAAGCAGCCTGTCGCCGAACACTTTGCGCAGACGGTCGGTGAGCTGTGTGGTGAGCGATATTTCCGGAACAAGATACAGCACCTGATTGCCGTCGGCCAGGGCAGCCGACATCAGATGGGAATATATCTCGGTCTTGCCGCTCCCTGTCACGCCATGAAGCAGCGTGACTTTAGAATCGCGGAACCCGGCTCTGATCTCATCGGAGGCCCTTTGCTGTGCCTCGGAGAGAGGGGAAAGGATAGGGGCGTGGGTGGCGGAATCGGAATAGAAGCGGTTGACACTCTTGCGCACGACTCTGAAAATCCCCTTATCCGTCATCGCCTTCATCACGCCGGGGGAGACATTGGCTGCGGCCATGAGCTTCTCCCTCTCCACCTCCTTCAAGGCATCCCCGGCGCGCATCCAGCCCGAAAGATCGAGCCATGCGATCAATGCTTTCTCCTGGAGCCGCGAGCGGCCGACGTTGTCGAAGAAGGCGTGAAGCCGCTCGTCATCGCCGCGTTCACAGCATAATTCGACGTAGGCCACTCTCTTGGGCTTATATTTCTCCACGACCCGCTCATCGATTTCAAGCGCACCGAGTTCAAGAAGATGATTGATGGTTCGGGCGGTCGTCTTAAGGTTGAGGGTATTCTCTATTTCGGAAATGCGCAGACGCTTCTTATCCTCCATAAGCTGAAGGATGAGAGCCTCCTGCTCCGAGAGCTTCCGCCCTTCGGGAAGTTCCCATTCCTTATTATATGCGATGTAGGTCTCGCTTTCCGGCTTCAGACCCGTGGGGACAGCGGCTTTATACACCTCTCCCACCGAGCATAGATAATAATCTGCGATCCAACGCCACATCTTTATCTGGGGATATCGCACCACCGGCGTGGCGTCGAGCAGTGCCATCAGAGGCTTCACCTCATATCCGGCAGGGGCATTGGAATGGAGTTGCTCCACGATGCCGGTGTAATATTTCTTTTTCCCGAATTGGACCAGCACCCTCGACCCTGTTTTCACAACGTCGGCAAGCTCCTCCGGCACTTCGTAAGTGAAGGAGGAATAGAGGGGTAATGGGAGTATGACTTCGGCAAACATAAAAATATTTTTTTAGAATCTTATTACAAAGTTAGTGAACTTTAAGAATAATTTTCTAAATTTGCAACTTAAAATAACCGAGATAATATGAAAAAGTTAAAAATTACTCTTTTAGTGGCTCTCGTGGCCCTTTGCGGAAGCTTCCAGGCAAACGCCCTGTTCCGTTTCGGTGTAAAGGCCGGTCTGAATGTCGACAAATTCCATTTCAGTGAGAAAAATTTCGGTACTAACTTCGACGGCGACAACCGTTGCGGTTGGACTGCCGGTGTGATGACCGAGTTCACTGTGCCCATCATCGGCATAGGCATGGATCTTTCCGTGATGTACACCCGCATGAACAGCGAAGCGCAGTTCCTGGGCAGCGACGGTCTCTTCTATTCTGAAAAGACAGGAAAGAATTTCCTTGAGATTCCCTTGAATGTGAAGTATAAATTCAACATCCCCGCCGTTAGCAGCATCATCAAGCCGATGCTCTACACCGGTCCTAACCTTGCCCTCAAGATCGGCGGTTCGAAGAACAACTTCCTCACCACAAAGACCGCACAATGGGGTTGGAACGTTGGTCTCGGTCTTGAGCTTATCAACCATCTTCAGGTGAGCGCAGGATACACCTTCGGTATCAACAACATCGTGAAGGTAGCCGAAAAGACTCCCCTTATTCCTGACTGGATGCCCGGCGTGGAAGATAACGTGAAACTCAAAAACAATTACTGGACTGTCACTGCAGCCTGGTTGTTCTAAACAGATTCAGGGAAGTGTGCGTGCTCCTTATCCGAGGAAGCTTGCACACTTCCTAATATATCGGAGGCTCGGCAAGAAGGAGCCGCAAACCGAAATTAATTTGCAGGATGAAAAAAATTCTTCTATCTCTCCTTTTGGCGTTTACCATTTTTTCAGCATCGGCCGAGTTCCGCTGGGGCCCGACAGCCGGTATAAACATTTCCACCCTTCATTGGACTCAGAAACTTGTCACGACCAAGCAGGCCGTGGGGGTTAATGCCGGACTGATGGGGGAGATCATGATTCCGGGTATCGGCTTCGGAGTCGATTTCGGTCTGAAATATGCCCTGCATGGAGCAAAGGTCAATTTCGGGGAGCAGAATGTATGGGCTGTCGACGGATTCGGAAATGAGAATGTGAATATCCACACCCTCCAGATTCCGTTGAATCTTCGCTTCAAATGGACACGCATGAATGGTGCGGAACGCATCGCCGCCCCCTTCCTATATGCAGGTCCCGTCTTCACTTTCAATCTCGCCACAAGCAAACTCGATTGCATCGAGCATCCCGAAGGATCTTTCGGTCTCCAATGTGGTATCGGAGGTGAATTCTTCGAACATTTACAGCTTTCAGCTGGTTATCTCTGGGGGTTAAGCTATGATGTGCGCACAGTGAAACTCGATAATTTCTCTGCCCGCAATCAGGGATGGCAGGTAAATCTCGCCTGGCTCTTCTAAATAGGCAGGTGACGCGCCGTGTCCATCGTGTATAGCGTGATATGCACGAAGTAAGCATAAAAATCCCCAAAATAGCGTCAGAATTTGAATAAGTAGCTACTTAATAATTAGATAATACTATGGATATCGAAGAGAAAAAAGAAGAGACCGCAGAGGCAAAAACCGAAAACGGCGGATTGCAGAGTCAGGAATTAGCTGTGACAGAAAAAGCAATAGAGATGCTTCGCACAGTCTTCGACCCCGAGATTCCCGTTAACGTCTATGATCTTGGCCTTATATATAAAATCGACTACGAAGAGGATAACAAGACTCTCCACGTCGATATGACCCTCACCGCACCCTCATGTCCGGCCGCAGATTTCATCGTCGAGGATGTGCGGCAAAAACTCGTAAGCATCGACGGCCCGGAAAAGATCGATCTCCAGCTCGTGTTCGAACCGGAATGGAATCAAGATATGATGAGTGAGGAAGCCAAGCTCGAACTTGGATTCCTTTAAATCATCACCTATCATTTTAATAAGTAGCCGTAACCTATATGACAGCATATTTTTTAAGTGACCTTCATCTCGGTGCTCCCTACTTTCAGGATAGTCGAAAAGCAGAGAGGAGGGTGGTGGATTTCCTCGATTCCATAAAAGGGGATGCCGACGCCATTTTTCTCTTAGGGGATGTGTTGGATTATTGGTATGAATACCGATATGTAGTGCCGCGCGGATTCGTGCGGTTTTTTGGTAAATTGGCAGAGCTGGCCGACAGTGGGATTAAGATTGTTTGGTTCATCGGCAACCACGACATCTGGATTTTCGATTATATTCCAAATGAATTGGGAATAGAGGTGGTGGATGGATACAAGGTAGAGGATCTCGACGGACGGAAGTTTTTTATGACTCATGGAGATGGAATAGGGCGTCTCCCGGCCACCTTCAAGATTATCCGCTCATTATTCCGCAACAAGATATGCCAGAAACTCTTCTCCGGCATCCATCCTCGCTGGACAGTCCCCTTCGCATATAAATGGAGCGACCATTCGAGGAATGAATCCCCCTTGCCCTCAAAAGAGGATGCGGAACGTATGCTCTCGAATATCACCACCTTCAGTCGCGATTATCTAAGGGAGCATCCCGACATTGATTATTTCCTCTATGGTCATTTGCATCTTCTGGAACGCTTTGATGTGGAATCAGCGACGCCCTCCGGCCGGGAGTCAACTGCCGAAATAATAGTCTTGGGAGAATGGCTCTCCCAATTCTCCTACGCCCGCTGGGATGGAGAAAAATTAGAGCTTCTTAAATATAAAGAAAAATAAACCATAGGATATCCTCCCTCGCTTCTATCGCGATGCGCCCGAAGTAAGCATATTTAAAAGTCTATATACCGATAATTATTCAAATTAGACAAGTAGACACGTAGATAATATGTTTTACAGCATATTTGTTAATTTTGAGGCAGAAAAGTTTGGTGGAGTAATAAGGAATTTGTATCTTTGCAGTGACCTAAAACAATCTTTTTTACCTTAAGATTTTTTACCTGTAGAAACTTTTAATGAGGGCGCGACCGAGAGGTTATCGTCCTCTTCTTTTTATATTAATGTAGGAGTTTTGACATCTGAAATTATCTACGATATGTTATCTAATTATAAACTACACCTATCGTACAATTCACAAAGAAAAACATATGAAAATGAAAGCATTTTTAGAAGAACGATTTCCCATTCAACTACACAATAAAAATATAAAAGAATTTCAATTCTATCAAGGATGTGTCTTTTGGCAATTATAACGAAAAAAATATACTTAATTCTTTCTTGTCTACACCGAACCAAAAACGATTCCGACGTGTTATAATAATGTAAATCGTTTCATGATGTTAGGTTAGTTAGAATAAGTATTATGGAAAACATGGAAAAGCGGTAGATGTGAATCTCCCGCTTTTTATTTGTTCTAATTATCTATGCCTCTAAATATCTTTCCGGCTATTATAATCCTTCCTTTCCCCGTCAGTGAGCCCTCATCCCGTCAGTGAGCTCTCATCCCGTCAGTTTCCTCTCCCGTTAAATATCTCCGATTCCCGCGTGTATTGTGATGCGCACGAAGTAAGCATAAGAGAGGCATAACCCTGTTTCATTTTATCTCCTCTCGTTTCTTGAGAAAGAAATAAAGCACCACAATCACCACAATCTCAATAGCCGCCACCGTCACAAACCGGCTTGTCTGCTGCGTGCGTATAAGCTCCGGCCCGAACCAACACATCATTCCGATAAAATAGACAGTTATAATCGCCGGAAGCCACACGGATTTCTTTATCTTCTTCATATATCCCCTCGTTTTAATCTCTTATCGTCATTTATTTTCATTCCCTTCCTCATGGATAGCCTTCGGCGCCGGCACCTCAATCTCACGATAGAAAACCGAATTTACAGGATTGAAACGGCCGTTAAGAAGATGCTCATATATCCGGATGCAGGCAAGCGCGTCAAGAGCTGCATAGGCCTGCTGATGTGCCGTCAGCTCCTCAGCCTCCCAGTTGGTGAGCCGCTGACCCTTGGATATGCGCAGACCGAACAAGATGGCATAGATACGCGCAAGACTATTATCCGCAATCTTAAATCCCTTCACAAACGATTGCAGATCCACGAATCCGGCAGGAGTAAGCTCATAAAGTTTTCTAAGATTATGGAAGTCATCATGAATGGAAACTCCGATCTTAAGAATGGATTCATCCTCCAGCACAGCCTTTATCGGCTCAGGAAGCCCTACCATGTTGAGACGTATCAGATAGGTCTCGGAATGAGTGGAAAGTTGTAGAAGAGCCACATTATTAGTTTGGCCGCGTTTGAAGCTGGGTTTAGTCTCTGTGTCGAAACCCAATATTTTTTCCTTTCTAAGAGATTCGGCCGCTACTATCGCCTTCTCTTCTGAATCAATCAAGAGGATCCTCCCCGCGTAAGTCTCCATCGGGAGGGCGGAAAGTTCCTGTTTGGTTATGGTAGCTGCTTTTTTAGTTTCCATTTAAATTCAGTGTTTTACAAACTTTTAGAGAAGGGAGGGGAGGGAGATAACCAGGGGGGAGAAGAGTGATAGGGTAGGAGAGAAGAAAAAAGTCAAAATTCCAGATACAGGGTATCAGGGAAATGAGAGTCAAGCCATTCGCGGATATATCGGCGGGTATCCTCGCATATCACCTTGTCTTTATCAAAGAATGTGTTATAGGCCACTGCAAAGAGTCGGATTCCTTCATCGGCAATGGCTTTGAGAGAGAGGAGGGTATGGTTGATTGATCCCAGACGGCCGTTGGTCACAAGCACCACGGGAAGCCTATGCTCACGGATATAATCGATGGTGAGATATTCCCCTTTCAGAGGCACCATGATTCCGCCGGCTCCCTCGATGATGAGATGGTCATATTCCTTCTCAAGCGTTGCCGAGGCTTGGGNAATCACGTCAAGATCAAGTTCGCGGCCGTCGATACGGGCTGCAAGATCAGGACTGGCAGGATAAGTGAAGATCACGGGGGCCGTCACGTTACGCATATCGGCCTCTGTCATCGGAATGCCCATTATCTTTCTGTGGACCTCGATATCCTCGCTACGGTCTTGATTGCCNGTCTGCACGAACTTCTGGGTTATCACCGACTTCCCTTGCTGCATTATCTGCTTGGCGAGCCAGCCGGTGGCAAAACTTTTACCGGCATCGGTATCGATGCCGGTAATGAATATAGTTTTGGGGATTTCAATTTCAGATAGTGTCATAATTACCACGCGAACATGGGATAATCATTCATCAGTTCATTCACCTCTGCGCGAACCTCGGCAATCACCTTGGGATCATCAGCATTGGAAAGCACGCGATCTATATAGCCGGCGATGGTCTCCATCAGATCCTCCTTCGCACCGCGTGTTGTGATGGCTGCTGTGCCGAAACGCAGACCGCTGGTGAGGAAGGGTGAACGGGAATCGTAGGGAACCATGTTCTTGTTGGCAGTGATATCAGCCTCAACGAGAACGCGCTCAGCCTTCTTGCCGCTCATCTCCGGGAATTTCGGACGAAGGTCGACAAGCATACAATGATTATCCGTACCATTGGAGATAATCTTATATCCGCGCTTGATAAGAGCGTCGGCGAGGGCAGCTGCATTCTTCTTCACCTGCTCTGCATATTCTTTCCATTCCGGCTGAAGAGCCTCGCCGAAAGCCACAGCCTTGGCAGCTATNACGTGCTCAAGNGGGCCTCCCTGAACTCCGGGGAATACTGCTGAATCAAGAAGGGCAGACATCTTCTTCACTTCACCCTTAGGTGTCTTCTTACCCCAGGGATTCTCGAAGTCCTTGCCCATGAGGATCATACCGCCGCGCGGTCCGCGAAGAGTCTTATGAGTGGTTGTGGTGACGATATGAGCGTGTTTCACAGGATTTTCAAGCAAACCGGCTGCAATCAGACCGGCGGGGTGAGCCATATCTACCATGAAGATTGCACCGATTTCATCTGCAATCTTGCGGATACGTGCATAATCCCAATCGCGGCTGTAGGCGCTGGCGCCCGCGATGATGAGTTTCGGACGCTCTGCACGAGCNTTCTCCTCAAGCTCCTCGTAATTCACNGTGCCTGTCTCGGCATCAACGGTGTAGCTGATTGGCTGGAAATGCAGACCGGAGAAATTCACCGGCGAACCGTGGCTGAGATGACCGCCGTGGCTGAGGTCCATACCCATGAATTTGTCGCCGGGCTGGAGACAAGCCATGAACACAGCCATATTGGCCTGCGCACCGCTATGGGGCTGCACATTGGCCCATTCCGCTCCGAAAAGCTCCTTGGCGCGCTCGATGGCAAGGTTCTCAGCCTCGTCTACCACCTGGCAGCCTCCGTAGTAACGGTGGCCGGGATAACCCTCGGCATACTTGTTGGTGAGGCAGGAGCCCATCGCACGCATCACTTCATCGCTCACGAAGTTCTCGCTCGCGATTAGCTCTATGCCGCGGCGCTGACGAAGATGCTCGCGGTCGATGATGTCGAATACTTTGTTGTCTCTTTTCATAAAACTCAGTATTATGGTTGTTTAAATGCCAGCCGTGAAAGTTGTGGATCTTTCACGACCGGCAAGATTGAAATCTGTTATCCTCCGAAGTTATCGTAGTGGATGCTTTCAGGCTCCACTCCGAGATTGTATAGCATATTGTTCACGGCGTTGCTCATCGGGCCGGGGCCGCACATGTAATACTGGATATCCTCAGGAGCCTCATGGTCTTTGAGATATTTCTCATACATCACCTGATGCACGAAGCCCGGTGTATATTCCACTCCTGCNGCATCCGCTGCCGGATCCGGACGGTCGAGCGCAAGATAGAACTTGAAGTTGGGGAATTCCTTCTCAAGNTGCAGGAAGTCNTCGAGATAGAACACCTCGTTCAGAGCACGTGCCCCATAGAAGTAGCTCATCTTGCGGTCGGTGGTCTTGAGTGTCTTTGTCATCCACATTATCTGGGCACGTAGAGGAGCCATACCGGCACCACCGCCCACCCAGATCATCTCCGCCTTCGAATCGACGATGGGATGGAAGTCTCCGTAGGGACCCGACATAAGAACCTTGTCGCCCGGCTTGAGCGAGAAGATATAGGAAGAGGCGATACCCGGNGGCACATCCTGGAAGCCCACTGCCGGTTTCGGCTTGAAGGGGGGAGTGGCGATTCTGACGGTGAGCATGAAGCGGTCGCCCTCCTCAGGATAGTTGGCCATTGAATAGGCACGCACTGTCTCCTCGTCGTTCTTGGCCTTGAGGGTGAAGAGTCCGAATTTCTCCCATGCCGGAAGATATTCATCCGTGATCAGGCTCTTGTCGATATCCTTGTCATAATCCATCTCATATTTGGGAATGCGGATCTGAGCATAACTTCCGGGGATGAAGTTCATGTGTTCGCCTTCAGGAAGCTGCACGATAAATTCCTTGATGAATGTGGCCACATTCTTGTTGGAAATCACCGTACATTCCCATTCCTTCACATCGAGGGCTGATTCGGAAACCTTTATTTCCATATCACCCTTCACCTTCACCTGGCAACCGAGACGCCAGTTGTCCTTGATCTGNTTNCGTGTGAAGTGAACGGCCTCGGTGGGGAGCATATCGCCGCCGCCCGAAACCACCTGAAGCTTACACTGTCCGCAGCTTCCCTTTCCGCCGCAGGCAGAAGAGAGATGCACTCCGTTTTCGCCCAACGTGGCGAGCAGCGTCTTTCCGCTTTCAGTGTGGAGCATCTTGGCCCCGTCGTTGATGGAGATGGCCACTTCGCCCGACTTTACAAGCCATGCCTTGGCCAGAAGAAGGATAACCACCAGCACAAGGGTGATCACCAGGAATATCAGAGCCGCGGCAATGACATTATTCCATTGTATTGCATTCAGAATATACATTGTGGTCTGTCTGTTTTAGAGTTTGATGCCGAGGAAGCTCATAAAGGCGATTCCCATGAGTCCTGTGATGATAAAAGTGATACCGATGCCGCGAAGAGGCTTGGGCACCTGGCTATAGCTCAGACGCTCGCGGATGGCCGCAAGGCAGGTGATGGCAAGTAGCCAGCCGATACCTGAGCCCGCTCCATAGACCGTGGCTGTCCATGCATTCGAAAACTCTCTCTGCTGCATGAAGAGCACCGCACCCAGGATGGCGCAGTTCACGGCTATCAGCGGAAGGAAGATACCCAGAGAATTATATAGCGAGGGGGAATACTTCTCGATGACCATCTCAAGCATCTGCACAAGGGCCGCGATGACGGCGATGAACATGATAAGACCCAGGAAGGAAAGGTCGGCCGAGGCATACTCCTCTCCAAGCCAGCTCAGAGCGCCGGGCTGTAGGATATATTCATTGATACACCATGTGATGGGAAGCGCGACTATCAGAACGAAAGTCACGGCCACGCCAAGTCCGAAGGCGGTCTTCACATTCTTGGAGACGGCAAGGAAGGAGCACATACCCAAGAAATAGGCGAAAATCATGTTGTCGATGAAAATCGACCTGATAAATAAATTAAGATTTTCCATATTCTATCTGCTTATTCCTGAAGGTCCTTGTTTTTGATTCGATGCACCCAGATGATGCAGGCCACAACGATGAGGGCCATGGGAGGGAGAATCATCATACCATTGTTCATATATCCTGCGTCGTACCACCACTGCGGGAAGATCTGATAACCCATCAGAGTGCCGCTGCCGAAGAGCTCGCGGAAGAAGGATACGATGATGAGGATGATGCCGTAGCCCAGGCCGTTGCCGATTCCGTCAAGGAAGGAGGGCCAGGGGCGGTTGTTGAGGGCGAATGCCTCAAGACGACCCATGATGATACAGTTGGTGATGATGAGGCCGATAAAGACGGAGAGCGCCTTGCTCACCTCATAGTTATACGCCTTCAACACCTGATCCACTATCACCACAAGCGCAGCCACGACTAAGAGCTGAACGATGATTCGGATCGAATTAGGGATAGTCTTTCTCAAAAGGGAGATAATCACATTGGCGAAAGCAAGAACCGCTGTCACCGAGATTGTCATCACGATTGCAGGTTCCATCTTGGCTGTCACGGCAAGAGCCGAACAGATACCAAGCACCTGCACGATCACCGGGTTATCCTTCGAGAGGGGATTGATGAGGGGGAGAAATGTTTTTTTCAAGCTCATTTTGTGGCCTCCTTTCCTTCACTTAGATTTTTGAAAAATGCTGTATAAGGCTCAAGGGAATTTTCAAGCATCTTGGCGACACCCTGACTGGTGATTGTGCCTCCGGAGATGGCGTTGACATATGCTCCGTGGGCCGGTTCCTGACCTTTCTTCACCACCTGCACCGACTGGAACTTACCATCTTCGGCGAAGATATCCTTATTCCGGAACTGTTCCTGGAACTGTGGTTTCTCGATTTCTGCTCCCAGACCCGGAGTCTCGCCCTGATGAGCGAAATAGGCGCCATAGATGGTGTTGCCATTCGGATCGAATGCCACATAACCCCAGATCGGGCCCCACAGACCGGCTCCATATACGGGAACGATATATTTGAGCCCGGCAGAGGTCTCGCATTCATATACGGGAAGAAGTCGCTCGTCGGCAGGTTTCTTGACTTCGGCGGCAACGTTCACGTCGAAGGCATTCCCTTCCACGGTCTCTCCCTTGGAATTGACCACGATTTCCTTTTTGATATGCTGGCTGTATAGCTCGCCTACGGTCTCTCCCGCCGAGGGGACAATAAGTGCCGAGGCAAGTATCTGACGCTTGATGTCGTTGGCTATGTTCTCCTCCTGCTTGGGGCGGAGAGCCTGATACACTACGGATAGACCCACTCCGACAAGGAGAACGAGCACCATAGCGTAGATCACGGTGTAAGTATTGCTTTGTCTGTTCATCGCTTTATCGGATTTAGGAATTGGATACTTCGGCGCGTTTCATTCTGCGGCGGATATTGAGATTCACCACGCAATGGTCGATGAGCGCCGCGAAACAGTTGAGAAGGAGCACTGCAAGCATCGCGCCTTCCGGATAACCGGCATTATAGCAGCGGATGATCATCGCCACAACGCCGATGAGGAAGCCGTAGATATATTTTCCGGCTGTGGTGCGGCAGGCGGTGACGGGGTCGGTGGCCATGAATACGATTGCAAACATGAATCCGCCGAGGCAGAGCTGAGTGAGGGGATCCACATAGGTGGCCGGATAGAGGGGGGAAGCCCAGTTATTGGCCACTACTGCCATAAGCAGACCGCCGACAACTCCGGAGAGCATGATGCGCCAGTTGGCCATGCCGGTGAAGAGAAGGATAGCGGCGCCGATGAGAATGCAGAGTGTCGAAGTCTCACCCCAGGATCCGGGATAAAGACCCAGGAAGATATCGTTGAATGTCAAGGGGTCGCCGAGCACATTGGTCAGCTGATCGCCGGGTGCCATCGATGCAAGTTCTCCGAGTGGAGTCGCGCCGGAATAGCCATCCACGGTAGGCTGGTTGCCAAGGGATACGAACACATTGTCGCCACTCATCTTCGAGGGGTAGGAGAAGAAGAGGAACGCACGGGTCACGAGTGCCACATTAAGAAAGTTGTACCCTGTGCCGCCGAACACCTCCTTGGCGAAGATCACTGCGAAGGCCACTGCCACTGCAAGCATCCAGCATGGAGTGTCGACAGGGCATATCATCGGGATGAGGATACCCGAAACGAGGAATCCCTCCTGAATTTCATGGCCGCGCATCTGAGCCACGACAAACTCTATGCCCAGACCCACGATATAGGCCGTCAGTATCTGGGGCAGAACGGCGAAGAAGCCATAGAAGAAGAGCTCAAGGAAATTCTTTCCGGTCTCTCCTGTGGCCAGGAAATGCTGATAGCCTATGTTCCACATTCCGAATAGACAGCAGGGAAGAAGCGAAAGCACCACGATGATCATCGTGCGCTTCGAATCATTGCTATCGTGGATATGTACGCCCGAGCGTGACGTCTCGTTGGGCGTAAAAAGGAATGTATAGAAACCGTCGAACACGGAATGAAGTTTCTCAAACTTCCCTCCCTTTTCGAAATTCGGCTTGATCTGGTCGATTTTCTTTTTTAATCCTTTCACGATTGTAGAATATGTTGGAATAATTAATTTGTGTGTCTATGCTGATTCGACGCCTCAGAGCGTCTCCTTGCGGAGATAGTCGAGACCTTCGCGCACTGCTTTCTGGAGTTCGTTCTTAGAGGTGTCGACAAATTCGGGAAGAGCGAAATCCTCCGGTGCCACCTCGTAGATGCCGAGCTGCTCCATCTTCTCTATATCCTTGGCATAGATGGCCTTCAGCAGATATTCGGGATAGATGTCGAAAGGGAACACCTTGTCGTATTCGCCGCTGAGAATCATGGCTCTGTGGCCTCCCTTTACGCGGGCATCGAAATTGAAGGGTCGCGTAAGACCGCCAAGGAAGGCGGGGAAGGAGCGTTTCACGCTGAATTTCTTGGGATTGAGCGAAGCCCAGCCCATGAATTCATCGGCGTGGTCACCTTCGTCGATGAGCGTGACCTGACGGTAGGGATAACGAAGGAAGCCGCTCTGGACATTCTCCTTCACGCCTGTCAGAACGTTTCCTGAAATCACGCGCACCTTCTCCGACGTAGGTTTGATTTCCCCTTCGAGAAGAGTGGAGAGTGAGGCGCCGATGATGGTGTCGACCAGATGGGGATCCACTGCATCGGGGCCGGTGATGGCCACACGCGTTGCCCATGAGAGTTTCTTATCGGAGACAAGGCGACCGATACGCTCGGCAGTCACGGCATCGAGGGTCCAAACCACTTCCCCCTTGTTGACGGGGCGGATCTTGGCTATCTGGACTCCGGGATTTCCGGCCGGATGAAGCATATTAAACTCCACAAGCTGCGCGGCGCCGGAAGTGACTTTGGCATCCGAGGGAATCGAGAGATACACGGTCCCTTTAGTGAATTTACGAAGGAAACGCAGGCCATCCTCCATCTTCTTCTTGTCGAGCTTGGCAAGAATGTCGGGAGCGAGGGGGGCGGTGTCGAAGCCGGTCACGAAGATATCGCGCGGCGCGGCGTTTCCGGGAACGATGTCAAACGGGCGCTGACGCATCATGGCGAATAGACCGCTGCGTTTCAAAAGTTCCAATGGGTCGGTGATTGTGGCAAGCTCAGGGTTCTGGGTCAGTTTGCCGTCGCTCTCCACCGATATAAATTCAATTCTGCGACGCTCGCCGCGCTTGATCTCTTTCACCACTCCGCTCACGGGAGAGGTCAGGCTGATGAACTCATCCTCCTTGGCTATCAGGAGCGCAGAGCCCACGGCAACCGCATCGCCGGCTTTAACTGCCGCTTTCCAGGTGTAGCCCGGAAAATCCGAGGGGCAGATGGCGTAAAGAGTGCTGTTGCTGTCGTTGCTCACTCTTTGCGACGAAGCCCCGGCAAGGGGGATATTCAATCCTTTTTTAATCTGTATGGACTTAGACATACGGTATTTGGTTTAATATTTCTTCTCTTTTGATTCGCTTTATTCGGCTGAGGAGCGAGCGATAAAAGTGAAACTCTTATATATCACCTGCAAAAATACAAAAAAATGTGAATGATTGCAAAAAAATAAGGATGGAATATGAAATTCATATTCCATCCTTGGTATCCGGGCGAACAAGCGGACTCAAAATCTCTGAATCCCTTTTCGCTTTGTGGGAGTTTATTTACGATTAGAGGGCGGCTGCCTTAGCTGCCACATCGGCATTGTCAGGCTCAAGTTCGAGGAACTTGCCATAGTAAACCTTTGCCTTCTCGTTATCCTTGTTGCCGGAGAAATAATCGCCGAGCACCTTGTAGATAGTCTTCGCCTGAGTCTCCACACCCTTTGTGCCGGAAGCGTCGAGAAGAGCGGCTGCCTCCTCATAGAGTTTCGCTGCCAAAGGTATATCACCTACCAAAGAGGCGAGGGTACCGGTGATGAACTGAGGTTCGAAGGATTCGGGCATCACGCCGGATGCTTTTGTGGCAAAGACCATACCCTGATTGTAAAGCTCTTTAGCCTTATCCTGATTGCCGTTCTTTGATTCCTGAACGCCTTCGCTCATCATTGTCTTCGCTCCACGCATATATGTCTGGAACTTGGCATCCATCAACTGGTTGCGGAATTTCTCAAGGTTCGGGTTCTCGATACCCTCCTGAAGAATCTCTGCCGACTCATCGAAACGATGGTTGTTGTTCAGAAGGTTCTGGATGGTGAAGTAGTCCACGAATGCGAGGGGTTTCTTCTTGGGGTCGGTCTTGTGGGTTGCATAAAGGGCCTCGGCCATGCCAAGAACCTGGTCCGACATTTCGGGAAGGTTGGAGGCATTCAGAAGCTGATAACGCTGTGCGTCATAGTTGCCCGGATCGGCCACGAGAAGCTGGGTTGCATAGTCATATCCTTTCTTGAACTGCTTGTCGTAGTAGAGAAGGAATGAATATTTACTCTCGTCGCTCTTGAAGTGGGCGGGGTTCTCCACATATTTACCATACTGGATAGCGGCATTCTTATAATCCTGCTGCTCCTCGTAGGTCTCGGCAAGCTCGTGCTGGCCAAGGGCGGAAGTGGGGTTGTTCTTCAAAAGCTCCTGAAGGCTGGAGATGGCGAGCTGGGGGTTAACCTTATGGTAAAGCTCTGCATTCTTTACGTATGCCACAGCCGACTTGGGGTCGTAACCCTTTGCCATGTCATACTTTCCTGCCGCGCCGCCGATATTCTTTGCATCTCTCTCCATGTCGCCCATGAAGATATAGATGTCAGGATTTGTCATATCCTGTTTCTGTGCCTTCTCGATGAGCTTGAAGATCTGCTTCTCGTAGAGCACGGGGTCTACGTCGTAATATGCGCGTGCGATTGCGATGGTCACAGCCGGATTCTTCTTGCCGAATTTCTCTGCAAGTTTGAACTGTGCCTCTGCGCCTTTGAGATCGCCTGCCATAAGGCGGAGCTTGCCGAGGCCGACATAGTTGAGCGGGCTTTCAGCGTTGGCTGCAACGCCGGCCTTGAAATAGTTCTCAGCCTTGGCATTGTCCTTGCCGAGAATCCAGTAGGAGCCGAGATAGTAGTTGCTCACTGCCTTGTCGGTCTGCGGATTGCTCAGTGAGCGCTCAAGAAGGTTGTAGGCGTTGTTGTACTGACCTGCCTTGAAATACTCCTCGCCGTCAACGTGAGTCTGGGCGAAGCCGGTAGCGGCGAATCCTGCCAGGCAGAGTGAAATTAGAGATTTAATTTTCATCGTCTTATTTTGCTATTTGAGTTTATACATCCGGATTGCTACATGACTCCACGTGTGATCTCCGGTAACTGATCCGCGACGGGATGAATTGATCTGATGCGAGTCATCGGTAGCAAGGTTTTTCTTCTTACAAGTTTATCGCTTAAAGGAGCAAGCTCAGACGCTTACTCCTCTAATATGCAAATATAATAATATTTTTTCACCCACCGAAATATTTCTCTTTCAATTAATGAATTTTTACATTCTGATAATTTCCGTGAGCGTTTTAAAGGCGCAGGAAGCTGTTATTTCAGCTCTACCACCCTCGGATTGGTGTGATAGGGGAGGATACCGGTCTTCATGATTATCTTCTGGCCTGCAAATCCTGTCACGAAGGTGTAGAANCTGTTGAGCACAGTGGATTTCGAGGCTGTAGAGATCATATATACCTTTCTGAAGAGAGGATANTGGCCTGAATGGATATACACCTGATAGGGGGCGTAAGGCTTGGGGTCGAAGTCGTTCTTTTCAGTCGGATTGCTGATTCTCACGATGTTCACCTCCGTGGTCATCTGAGGAACAATCGTGTCGGCTTCGTTCTGATAATCCTCCACGCGCTTGTCGATGGGGATATCCTTGGCTTTCTCAAGGTCGTCGCCGAGCCAGCTGACGCTGATCACGCCGAGTGCATCCTTGTCTTTCTTCACTATATCGAATACCTGNGCATTGTTTTTCTGTGCGAAGGCATTGGGATTATCGGAAATCTTCTTGCCGTCGGCAAGGAATTTCTCCTTCAGATAGCTCACGGTGGAGGATCCTGCATTGTCGAAGACGAGCTTGATGGCAGTGGTGTCGGTTCCGGCAATCTGAGTCCAGCGTGTGATGTCGCCGTTGAGGATTTTCCCTATCTCTTCCATGGAAAGGTCTTTCACGGGATTATCCTTGTTGGTGATGAGAGCCACGGCATCAACAGCGATGCAATGCGATCTCACAACTCTCTTGAATTTATTTTTCATATATTCCTTCTGCTCCTTGGTCAGCTCCTTTGTCACGATGATTGCTTGCGTGGCATCGGCCATGAGGGTGTCGATGGCCTCATCTTCGCTCACGAAGAAGGGGAGGATGGAGGATTCGGGATAGGAGAATTCAAACACACTGATCTCCTCCTGCACAAGATTGCGGAAACCGTCGTCGACGAAGATGGTGGCGCTTCCCTTGGCATATTCGCCTCGTTTTACCTTGGCGCAGGAGGCTGCGCCCAACAGCAGACCGACTGACATCAGTCCAAGAATGAGTTTTTTCATTTTCATAGCGATTGATTTTTTAGNAGCTACTTATAATCCTATTGATTTATTCCCTTGTAGAGTCGGATGCCACGGAAGATGCCATACACGATTAGCAGACCNCCTACAACATAGCTCACCACAGGATTGATTATATCAAACACATTGAAGATGAAGAGGAGTCCTACTGCGAGATANACAAGGATCATTATGATACCGAATGCCAGCCGTGCTCCTTTCGGGGCTTCGGGGCGATTATTGTTGTAACCATTCATAACTTTTTCTTTTTATAATTTTTACTTAAGTAGCTGAGAATAATTAATGAACAGATAAAACGAAGTTATTTTTGAGCAGATTTTGCTGCGGAATGAAGGAGCATACTCCCGTATGCGACTGAATGACGAAGCAAAATATGCCAAAAAGAACGAGTTTTAGCGTTCAAGATATTCCCAAATACTTTGTTTAACATATATCGATTAATTATTCGTAGCTACTTACTATTTTAACATTTATATATTCAATTTAGTTTGNAGGGGAAGGAGATAAAAAAACAAGGCGTCTCGTGAAAGACGCCTTGTTCATATCAAGATGTATAATTTTTTTTACTGCTGAGCGAGCTTGAAGGTAACGGGGAGGTTGAAGTAAGAGCGAACGGCAACACCATTGTTCTTACCGGGCTGCCACTTCGGCATCTTCTTAACCACACGGATTGCCTCCTTGTCGAGGTCCTTGTCNACACCCTTGACTACTGTCACGGCACCGATAGAACCATCTTTCTCAACCACGAACTTCACGATCACGCGACCCTGGATGTCGTTCTGGGCGGCAGCCTCAGGATAGCGGATGTTGTTGCTGAGCCAGCTCATGAGTTTCGACATACCGCCGGGGAATTCTGCCTGCTGTTCCACAGCCTCGAAGATCTTGTTGTCTTCTTTCTTCTCCTCGACCACGGGCTTGGGCTCCTCTACAGGCGCTGTCACCACAGCCTCCTGGAAAGCCTTTGCCTTGTCGGCGTCGTTGCTACCCTCCTGGGTCACAGCGCCGGCGAATGCGTCGCTCTGCTTGATCTCTTCCTGAGTCACGACCTCATTGACCACCTTGTCAACGATGTCGATCTGAGTCTGCTGGATAGTGTTGAGCACATCCTCCGGAACCTGCTTGATTTCGGGTTCGGGCTCCTCATAACGCTCCTCAACCTGCTCCTCTTCGGGAGCTTCCTCCTCAGCCTGCTGCTCGGCCAGCGCGGCCTGCATCATTCTTTCACGCTCCTGTGCGAGTGCGAGTGCACGCTGCTCGGCGCGGTAATCGGAGAATCTTGACCAGGCGAAGAGGCCGATGATCAGGACAACAAGTCCGATGAGGGTGTAGAGGGCGGCAAGGTTATGACGGCGGTCGCTCTTCTTTCGCATGTCATAGGCACCGAAATCCTTATTCTTACCATCGAAGATAAGGTCGCGCCATTCTTGTGATGTCAAGTCTACATTTTTAGCCATTGTCTTTTGCTTTTTTAATTATTAAACCTAACATTACTTATTGAGCATACCACGATAATCCAACACCATAAGTGAGTCGATCTGAGTCATATTGTCGATCTGATACTTGGCGATCTGGTTGATCTGCATCTCGTCGAGCACGTTGATAAGGCTTTCGTATGAAGCGTTGGGTGTCGACTTGATGATGATCACAGGCTTAGCCAAAGTAGAGTCTTTTCTGACTTCAGAAGCGGCCTTATTGTAGGCTTCCTGTGCCTTTTCGCGTCCCTCCTTGGTCTCAAGGTCGCCGAAGCCGCCATCCTCATATTTCTTCTTGAGTTCGGTGATCTTCTCCAATACGGCCTTGTTACGCTTCTGGATGAGCTCGCGAATGCCACGGGCGGTGCCTGTCTTGGCATCTGAAGAAAGGAATGCGGATTCCTTGAGGTTGTTGTTCTCATGATGGACCTTACCGTCGGCACCGATGATGCCGGCGTCGCCACCGGGCTTACCCTCGTAGTAGTAAACCACGGGAACAACTTTTCCGTTCACTGAATCGACTTCCGAAGAACCTGCCTTGCGTTTGGCATCGAGGATGATTGTCACGGCATCCTCGGCCGATGCCTGGTTGAGGTTCTCTTTGTTCTCGATCTTCTCGTTGGTCGGAAGTGCGATTGTCAAAGTCTGCGACTTAATCATGGTGGTACAGAGCATGAAGAACGTGATAAGCAACATGTTCATGTCGACCATGGGCGTGAAATCCACGCGAATCGCCATTTTCTTCTGACGGCCCTTTTTGCCGCCGCCAGCGTCATTTTGTTGAATTTCTGCCATGTCCTTATTACTCTGATGCCCCCTTTAAGGCAGTCAAAAAGGTGAATTTGTTCATTCTGATCGTCTGAAGGTTATCCATTACTGTGTGGATAATCTCAAAGGAGGTGTTCTGGTCGGCCTTGATTGCCACGCCGGAACCATCCTTGATCTTCTCTTCAAGTCGTGGGTTGCCGCTCTGACGCATTGCCTTCATCCACATCTGGAACTCTGAGAGGTTATTCTCGCTCTGCTCCTTTGAAATAGGTATTCCGGAGATATGGTTAGGGTTGTTGTCTGTTCCGTCAAGCCATTTGTCCATGTCGGTCTGGCCTTCCTGNCCCTTCATTGCGAGGTCGAGGAATTCACCCATCTGGCTCATCGGAACGCCGAAGCTTCCCAGTTTGCTGAATGCGTACTTCTGCTGCTCTGTGAATTTCACAGGTTTGTTCTTATGCTGCTCGTTATAGATCTCGGTCACTTTGTCGAGAACTGCCATCTTCATCTTCTCATTGCTGTAGTCGGCTGAAGTGTCATTGTTCATTGTGAGCCAGATCTGACCTTTCGGGCTTACGAGAACCTGCACATAGTTCGTCTCCTGAACCTTGTCCTCAGACACGGAAGGAGGGGTGATCACTGTGGTAGGCTCCTTTGAAAGGAACGTTGAGGTCAACATGAAGAAGGTAAGCAAAAGCACCGTAACATCACTCATCGCGGTCATGTCGATGAATGTGCTCTTCTTTGCAATTTTTACTCTTCCCATAGTTGCTATTCTCTTATTCGGTTGTTAAAAGTGAATATTCTAAACGCAGATTACTTGTGAGTAGCTGCGAAAGTTGCCACGATTGAGAAACCGATTTCGTCGATAGCGTAGGAAAGGTTGTCGATCTTGTTGGTGTAGAAGTTGTAGAAGATTACCGCGAATGCACCGGTTGCGATACCGAAGGCGGTGTTCACAAGTGCCTCAGAGATACCGGTAGAAAGCTCTGTTGAGTCAGGTGAACCGGATGCTGCAAGAGCCTGGAATGATTTGATCATACCCATAACGGTTCCGAGAAGTCCGACGAGTGTACCGAGAGTGGTGAGGGTTGCGAGGATAGGAAGGTTCTGNGAAAGAGAAGGCATCTCAAGGGCAGTTGCCTCTTCAACCTCGTTGCGGAGGGTGGTGAGCTTCTGCTCTTTGCTGAGAGTGGTGTTGGCATCCATCTCNTTGTAACGTACGAGTGTGTTGTAAACNACNGATGCTACTGAACCTTTCTGCTGTTTGCAACGCTGCATTGCGGCGTCGATCTTGTTGGCTGCAAGGTCAGCCTTGATGTCTGAAACGAATTTGCTTGTGTTGCCTTTGCCGGCTGCTGAGCTGAGGGCGATCCAACGCTCTACTGAGAGCACGATAACTGTGAGAAGAAGGGNCATTAGGATAGGCACGATGAAACCACCCTTGTAGACTGTTCCGGCCAGGTTCAGAGGATGTCCTTCTGTTGTGCCGCCTTCGAAGTTACCTGAGTAACCCATTCCGAAGAGGAAGATACATACTGCGGCTGCTGCGCACACGAGAATTACGATAGACGCATTCTTGATACCGCGGATCTGGCTGATCTTTTCTTCTTTTTTCACTGCTGCTGCCACTGCCGGTTTCGGCGCCATGGGCTTCTGAGATTCCATAATCGTTCTGAATTTTAGTTGGTTAATATTTATTTAGTTGATTTCTTATCTCTTTGGTTGGTTTTTTTACCTGTTTTATTTTTTTGATTGTAAGCTCCAGTCGCACGCCGGGGTATTGCTTCGTGTGTTTGTGAGCTTTCATGTCTTGAGGTTTGAGGTGGGTAGGAGCGTGATTTTCGCTTCACAATGCAAAATTACTATTTATTTTCATAATTGCAATATCACTTTATCAAAAAATAACCACTAATCCGTTATTTTTTATTTCGTTAGTATTTTTGAGTTTTTAAATTATGTTCTTTAACATATTTTCGGCCTTTTTATTTCGGATTTTTTTCTATCTCGCTTCTGAAACGTGAGNCGTTATTTTTATCAACCGTATAAAAAGAGGAGACCCGAATCATNGTTCGGATCCCCTCGGATTGTTTTCTATACTTCGGGTGCGGTCAGTTACTCTGANACTGCTGCCACGCCGGGGAGTGTTTTCCCTTCGATAGCCTCAAGAAGCGCACCGCCGCCGGTGGATACGTAGGAAACCTTGTCGGCAAGACCGAACTTGTTGACGCAGGCCACTGAGTCGCCGCCNCCCACGAGGGAGAATGCGCCGTTGGCNGTTGCCTCNACGATGGCNTCTGCGATTGCGCGTGAGCCTTTGTCGAAGTTNTCAAACTCGAACACACCTGCAGGGCCGTTCCAGAGGATGGTCTTTGCGGGTACGATTACATTGCGGAATGCNAGCACTGAGTCGGGACCTGCATCAAGGCCTTCCCAGCCGTCGGGNATTTCGAGGGCGCTGCATACCTGNGTGTTGGCGTCATTGCTGAATGCNTCGGCNGCAACGCAGTCGGTGCCGAGCACGAGGTTCACNCCCTTATCCTTGGCTTTCTTGATGATCTCAAGAGCGAGGTCAAGTTTGTCGTCCTCGCAGATGGAGTTACCGATCTTGCCGCCCTGTGCCTTGGCGAATGTGTAGGTCATACCGCCGCAGAGGATGAGGTTGTCCACCTTGTCCATGAGGTTCTCGATGATACCGATCTTGGTCGATACCTTGGAACCACCCATGATGGCGGTGAAGGGGCGCTTGATATCCTTAAGGATNGCGTCTACTGCGTTCACCTCTTTCTCCATGAGGAGACCGAGCATCTTATCCTGCTTGTCGAAGTAGTCGGCGATCACGGCAGTGGAGGCGTGACGACGGTGTGCAGTTCCGAATGCATCGTTAACGTAAACGTCGGCATAGCTTGCCAAAGTCTTGGCGAAGTCTTTCTGTGCCTCTTTCATTGCTTTCTTGGCGTCGTCGTAGCCGGGGTCGTTCTTGTCGATGCCCACGGGCTTGCCCTCCTCTTCAGGATAGAANCGGAGGTTCTCAAGGAGAAGGACTTCTCCGGGCTTGAGCTCTGCTGCTGCCTCGGAAGCCTTGGCGCAGTCGGGGGCGAATTTCACGTCAGTGCCGAGAGCCTTGGCCACTGCATCCTTGATCTGTGCAAGTGAGAGCTTGGGATTGACTTTACCTTTGGGTTTGCCCATGTGCGACATGATGATCAGGCTGCCGCCGTCGGCGAGGATCTTCTTGAGTGTGGGGAGCGCACCGCGGATACGGGTGTCGTCGGTGATGTTGCCGTTCTCATCGAGGGGCACATTGAAGTCTACACGTACTATAGCCTTCTTGCCATTGAAATCAAAATCTTCAAATTTAGCCATTGTAATTTTTTATATTTGGGTTTGTGTTTTCTATTTTNGGGTCCTATTTTTGCAAAATTAATAAAAAGATTCCTTTTTTGCGCGATTTTATCTAATTTTGTGAGAAAGTCAGGATGTTTTCCCGAATATTAAACAAAAAAAGAGCATATATGATAGATGATATTAATATACTTTCAGAGCTTTTTAAGAAAAAATATGGAATCCTCCCTTCTTCGGTGGTGAGACTNGCGGGNGGAGGATCCGGAAGGCGGTATTATCGTCTGGAGGTTGCCGGGGAGGAGTCCTGCATCGGCGTGGGCGGCGATTCGCGACGCGACTGCGAGGCGTTTATCCGGCTTTCGGCTACGTTCCGCAATGCCGCCCTGCCGGTGCCCGATGTGTATGAGGTNTCCGAAGATTCCCTTCATTATATTCAGGAAGATCTCGGAGATCGCTCCCTGTTCTCGCTCATAATGGAGGAGGGGGAAGAGAAGGCATCTGAGGCCGTGGGGGAGNCGCTGAGGAATCTGGCGCGTATGCAGACGCTTCCGGCGCAGGGATGGGGGAAGGATGTGGAGTATGCCCCTTTCTCACGTCGTCAGATTTTCTGGGATCTGAATTATTTCAAATATGAATATCTGCGTCCTCTCGGAGTGGATCTCGACGAGGATCTTCTGGAGGATGATTTCGAGCGGTNTGCCGTGCGGNTGGAGGAGGCGGCAGGTGTGGCTTCGGGCTTCATGTATCGCGATTTCCAGAGCCGCAATGTNATGATGAANGGGGAGCGGCCCTTCTTTATCGATTATCAGGGTGGGCGTCGCGGCCCCTCTCTTTATGATGCGGTCTCCTTTCTATGGCAGGCNAAGGCGGGGTTCTCGGATTCATTCCGTAGACGTATGCTTGATNTATATGCCGAAGAATATGCAGCTATCAGAGGGATAGGTAAGGAGACGCTGTTGAAGGATGTGGGGCAGTTCGCGCTCTTCCGCACTCTCCAGGTGCTTGGGGCTTACGGTCTGAGGGGATTGGTGGAGAAAAAGGCACATTTCATAGAGAGTATTCCGGGGGCGCTTGCCAATCTGTCGGAATTGCTTGATAAGGGGGATCTTGCGGATTATCCNGAATTGGAGAGGGTGGGGCGAAGGATTGTGGCCGATCCTCGTTTCCTGCCGGCGGAAAAGAAGGGACATCTAACGGTTGAGGTTTTCTCATTCTCTTATAAAAAAGGCTATCCGGAGGATACGTCGGGGAANGGNGGCGGTTTCATGTTTGATTGCCGCGGCATGCACAATCCGGGGCGTTATCCTGAATATAAGACTCTCACGGGTATGGATAAGCCGGTGATAGATTTCCTGAAGGAGAAGGGGGAGACGGATCTCTTTTCGAAAAGGGCTTTCGAGCTTGTGGAGCCGACGGTGGAGAGATATATACGTCGCGGTTTCACCAATCTTCAGATTGGGTTCGGCTGCACCGGCGGGCAGCATCGTTCAGTCTATTGCGCCGAGAGTGTGGCGCGGATGCTTGCCGGNCGTTTCNCGGAGGCGGTGATACATCTGCGTCACCGTGAGCAGAAAGTGGAGAGAATCGTGGGATGATAACCTTAACCTTAAATTAGTGATATGAAGGCAATGATACTTGCGGCGGGTCTTGGTACACGTCTGCGCCCCTGGACTCTTGAGCATCCGAAGGCTTTGGTGCCCGTCGGGGGTATCCCTATGCTGGAGCGGGTGATNGAGTCGCTTAAGCTTCAGGGATTTGATGAAATTGTGGTCAACATTCATCATTTCGGTGAACAGATTCTTGATTTCCTTGCCGAGAAGGATTTCGGNATAAGNATAGATGTGAGCGATGAGCGGGGTCGGCTGCTCGACACGGGCGGTGGAATCCTTGCGGCAGGGGAAATCCTCTTCTCAGGCGATGANGCTCCTTTCCTGGTCCATAACGTCGACATATTGAGCAATGCGGATTTGGAAAGTCTGATGAGGCATCATGAAGGCAATGGCAATGATGTGACGCTCCTCACGAGCGACCGCGACAGCTCGCGCCGCCTTATATTNGATGATGGGGGTGTGCTNAGGGGCTGGCATAATCTTTCATCTGATGAATACCGCCCTGCNGGATTCCTCCCCTCGGCTTCCGACCATGAATCTGCTTTCAGTGGAATCTATGTGATAGGGAAGAGGGGCTGGGAGCGACTGAAGGAATATTCGGAAAAGATCGGNACCNCATCCTTCCCGATCATGGATTTCTTTCTCTCGGCCTGCAGTGAAGGGGGGATAGGGGAGTTCAAGGCTAAGGATCTCCACCTTATAGATATAGGAAAGCCTGCTTCGCTGAAGCAGGCTGACTTGGAGTTTTCTTTATAACTTGTTTTTAAGTAAGTTNGAGAAATTAGCCAATAGTTATTTTTGAATTTTGAGTGNGGCTATTTGNCTCGCNAGNGAAGGAGCATAGCGGGCNATGCGACTGAGNGAGAGNGCCAAAGAGACCGCTCAAAAACAAAAAGAACATTGGCCCGATGCTTTTTCTCACTTATTTGATAATATCAACGACTAATTTAGAAAACTTACTTACCTGTGATAGAAGTCTTCATTGTGACGCATACTGTTGAACTGGAATATGCATCCCAAGATGAGAAAGAGGACAGCGAGACCGCCCATCCACCATGTAAGGGTGACGCCGGTGGTGAAGCATGACACCAGNAGAAGGATAAAACCTACGGCGTAGGTGAGAATTGACAGTGTTTTCATAGTAGTGAAATTTTTAATGAATAAAATTTAATTTAAATGGTTTGAGCTGTAAGTTCAGAGCTGAGAGAAAAAGTGATCTATAACTTAAACCTCATTATCTTCTACTTAAGGCTGCNAAAGGTGAACAATATAAGATCAAGGTGTTAGCAAACTCTTAATTTATAAAGGTAGACTCTCATTTTGAAGAATCTACCTTTATAACATTTAATANAGTCGATTGGATTATAAAAAAATAATGATNCGTTAAATTTTTTACCGATCCTCTCCCGTAGGGACGCACCCCGGTGNGTCCTCCCTCCNCGGNTTTTTGCATCCTCCCTNNGCGTTATTNCATCCTCCCTNCGCGTTGCTGGAGAATGTTATAACTCCGCATCCTTGAGTTTCTCGGCATTCTCAGCCACGATGAGCTGGTCGATCACTCCCTGTATCTCGCCATCCATGAATGCCGAAAGGTTATAGATGGTGTAATTGATACGATGGTCGGTGATGCGTCCCTGCGGATAATTATAGGTGCGGATCTTTGCCGAGCGGTCGCCGGTGCTGACCATCGTCTTGCGGCGTGATGCAATNTCATCGAGATATTTTTGATGCTCCTTATCGTAGATGAAAGTGCGAAGGCGTGATAACGCGCGCTCCTTATTCTTGGGCTGATCACGTGTTTCGGTACACTCTATCAGAATCTCCTCCACCACTCCTGTATTGGGATTCTTCCAGTTATAACGCAATCTGACGCCCGATTCCACCTTGTTGACGTTCTGGCCTCCNGCACCTCCGGATCGGAAAGTATCCCATTTGATTTCCCCTTCATGGATTTCTACATCAAATTCCTCCGCTTCAGGAAGCACAGCCACCGTTGCGGCCGAGGTATGCACACGCCCTTGGGTCTCAGTNGCCGGCACGCGCTGCACACGATGCACGCCGCTNTCATATTTCATGGTGCCGTAGACNCCTTCGCCGGTAAGATTAAACACAATCTCCTTATATCCTCCCGACGCTCCCTCCGACACCGAAGAGACCGACAGTTGCCAACCTTTCGATTCGGCATATTTCTGATACATCCTGAAAAGGTCGCCGGCAAAGAGAGCGGCCTCGTCGCCGCCGGTGCCGCCACGGATCTCCACCACGGCGTTCTTGGCATCATCCGGATCTGCAGGGATGAGAAGAAGCTTTATCTCCTCTTCAAGCTCCGGGAGGGCGGCCGAGGAGGAATCGAGTTCCTCACGGGCCATCGCCCGAAGCTCCTCATCCTCTTCGGAGGATAAGATCTCTTTCGATTCCTCGATTTGGGAAAGAAGGTTGCTGTAACGGTTCTTTGCGCCGATGATTTTTTCAAGGTCGTGATACTCCTTGGTGAGTTTCACATATCTTTTCTGGTCGGATATCACCGCCGGATCTGTGATCAGAGTCGAAATCTCCTCGAAGCGGGCATCAAGTCCGTCGAGGCGATCAAGAAGGGTTATGTCTGCCATATATAATAATCTGCCTATTTAAGTATGGTTAATGCGCTCTCACTCCCGTCTTACTCCACGATAGGGGACCTGAATGAGGAAAAGCAATGCAAAATTACAAAATAAATCTAAAAAACTTGGTAAATTCTTGAAATAGCATTAACTTTGCAGTCAGAAAAGGAAAATCCTTTTATCCAAACACAAAAAATACGTTTATAACGGCAAGTTTATGGCAACAAAAATCAGATTACAGCGTCATGGCCGCAAAGGCTACGCTTTTTATCCTATTGTAGTCGCCGATAGCAGGGCACCACGAGATGGTAGATTTATTGAAAGGATAGGTTCATATAATCCGAACACTAATCCTGCTACAATAAGTTTAGACTTCGACCGTGCTTTGTATTGGGTAGAAGTGGGTGCAATCCCTACCGACACAGTTCGCAATATCCTCTCCAAGGAGGGTGTAATGCTTATGAAGCACCTCAATGGTGGTGTTAAGAAAGGCGCCTTCAACGAGGAAGAGGCAAAGCGTCGTTTCGATGCTTGGAAAGCCGACCGCACTAAAGAGGCTGATGCCGTTCTCGCTAAGAAGAGCGCAAAGGCTGCCGAGGATGCTAAGGCTCGTCTCGAAGCTGAGAAGGAGAAGAACCGTATCAAGGGTGAGGCTGTCGCCAAGAAGAAAGCTGAGAAGCTTGCAGCTGAGGAAGCTGCCGCTAAGGAGGCTCTTGAGGCAGAGGTGGCTGAAGATGCTCCCGCAGCAGAGTAAGAATTTTCTTACATTCGCTATAAAAATCCGCCGATTCGCAGGAATCGGTGGATTTTTTATTGTTCGCCAGGCTCCATCATCCCTGCCCAAACTCTCCACCATTTTCATATCCATCGTTCCGATACCTCACCATTCTCATATTCCACGCTCCTATTTGACTCCGTAGGGACGCACCCCGGTGCGTCCTCCCGATCTAACCTCTCGTGTCAATCGGTGTGTCCTCCCGATCTGACCTCTCGTATCCCTCAGTGCGTCCTCCCGATCTGACCTCTCATATCCCCCTGTGCGTCCTCCCGATCTAACCTCTCGTATCCCCTGTGTGTCCTCCGTATCTGTTGTATGCATAGTTTCCACGATAGAGGGGTAAAACAAAAAAAGAAGCTGTCTTCACAGATAGCTTCCTTTTGTAGTCGATCCGGGACTCGAACCCGAGTCTCCACCGTGAGAGGGTGGCGTGCTAACCGCTACACTAATCGACCATTGATTTATGTAATTCCTTTGTAAATATGGTTGTAGTCGATCCGGGACTCGAACCCGAGTCTCCACCGTGAGAGGGTGGCGTGCTAACCGCTACACTAATCGACCATTCTTCGGTTATTGCTAAGGGCTTTTCCCCTTTTGCTCTGCAAAGTTACGAATAATTTTTTATTCCACCAAATATTTTCAAAAAAATATTTCATTTCCCATATAGTTCCGCTATATTTTCAGTAATTGCTCCTATTTTTTCCAAAGTTATTCCTCCCATCTTCACTTTAACTATTGCCCTGCATCTCCCTCAACCTATCCAATGGAATACCTGTGATCTGAGAGATGAAGTCAATCTCGATATCGGCCGCCAACATCTTACGTGCCATATTCTCCTTCTCGGATTCTCTGCCCCGTTCTTCACCGATAGCCATACCTTCCTCTTTGCCTTCCTCATAGCGGAAATCGAGTACCGACTGGTATTCGCGTAGATGAGCCAGAGACTGGCTGTATGTCACCACATCCTCGGCCGAGATGTGCACGCTCTCGGCGGAATCGAAAAGATCCCTGTATCTGCCATCATTGTATGCCTTCGAATTCTTGTCCATCTTATCCATATTCTTTATCAGGTATAAACTTCTTTGCAACTCCGTATCGCACCCCTCCCATTCTCCCGGCACCTGCTTCAAGGAATAGAACAGCATACGCTGTTTCCTGGTCAGCGACTCCCCGGTTTCCTTCTCCCTCCATTCGAATTCCTGTATCAGACGAGGCGTAAGGTGAGGGAAATCAAAGTCGGTGATGCACATCATAGACTATGCGCTTTCCATCCTCCTCGGCCGGTAGCACCTCCTTGTCGTGATACTCCACCTCGCGGTTCTCCCTCCTTTGTCCCCCGTCTTCCTGAAGAACTATCCTTGTGACCCTTATGTCGTCTCCGAGGGCAGCCTCCAGCAGCTGTATCACATTGTTCTGGAACTGCGGGGTGCCGAAAGCACGCTTGAATCCATAGTCTGACTGAAGGTTTATGAATTCGGTTTCGATTACCGGCGTCTGTCTATTTACCATGGTATTGAGGGGATTATTCTATTCAGCGTAAAGTTAATAAAACCGGATGATATTTGCAAGAGTTTTCATTTTTTAATGTAGGGACGCACCCCGGTGCGTCCTACATGCTTCCATAAAATGATTGCGAAATAATTTTTAGAAGGACGCACCGGGGTGCGTCCCTACAGGGGTATCAAAATTGGAAATGAAGAGAGAATGTTAGAAAATCTTTATTTATTATTTGGCATATTCAAAAATAATTCTTAGTTTTGCAATATGAATAATAAGCGATGCTATTTAATGCTTACGTTTCACTATTAAAGACTTGTCAAAAAACTTATACTTAAAGGATTATGAACTATAACCATCTAATGGCCTCCTTCTGGGAGGAAAACTACCGTGTTCCTTTTGGGAAAGTAGAGATGAAGATGTATCTCTTCATCGTCTATCAGTGTCAGCTTCAGGGCTGGCGGAATCCTGTGGCTATCTCCACATCCAAGATGGAGCATTCGCTCCAGATATCCCGTAAGTCGATTGCCGAGGCAAGGGAACGCCTTCGGGAACGTGCCCTGATAGATTTCAAAGTGGGACAGCGTAACGCCACGGCTCTCTATATAGTCTATCAGCTTTCGGACCAAGAATCCTCTTCATGTAAGCGGTCGATCTCGCCGGCTGCTTGTCAACTCAATTCTGAGTATCAAATGGATAATCAGATAATTAATGAAGCAATCCCTGAAAGAAACTCAGAAATTATCTCGGAAGTTAACGCGACAGTCACTCCGGAGAAAAAGAGGGGGATAAGGGTTACTGCCGATCCTGAGAAGAAGAGGGGGAAAGGGNTTACTGNCGATACGGAGGNGAAGTNGGGGATAGGCGTTGCTGCCGATACGGAGGAGAAGTCGGGGATAAGCGTAGCAGCAGATCCGAAGATGAAGGGGGAGATAACCGAGGGGGACAATTCAAATGAAAAAGAAAACACAAAAGTAAACGAAAAAGTACACACAGAAATAAACACAGAAATAAACACAAAAATAGACATAACGCTTCCCCCCTCTTCTTCCCCCGCACCCCTAACTACACCCCCCTATAATCCCCCCTTACGGGGAGAAGGAGAAGAAAAAGAGAAAGAAATAAAAAGCCTCAAGCATTTCGATTCGCTGCTGCAGGAAGTGCTCGACGGGAAATGCCGCATATGGGAGCAATCCGTATGCAAGAAATTCTCAATCGAGAGTGTGCAGCCATATCTGGCTTCCTTCCGTGACCATGTCATCGCCAATTCGCGATTGTCTGAGGTTGGCACCCTCAATGATTTCAAGGGTTACTTCACGAGGAGTTTCCGATATTTCAGTGTCAGCACCCCCATACAGCAGCTTATGCAATACAAAGACTCCGCGAAGGATGAAAGATTCAAGATTTACTGCCAATGGGTCTACGATAAATGTTTTAATGTCTCCCTTAATCTGATGCCCCTCAGGGAGGAGGAATTTATCAAGCNCCGGAATCATCTTGGGCCGCAGCGTCTGATGCAGACAGTGATCGCCATCAATGAGCGTAGGGAGATGATTAAAAAGTACTATTCTCTTTATCGTCTGATCTTTAAATGGATAAATTATGAAAGAAAATAATTTTAAATGGGCGAATAATGACAGGGAATAATGGCAAACTGAAAGAGATGGGTAAACTGAAGGAAACGATTAAACTGAAAGAGATGGGTAAACTGCAGGAAACGAGCAAACTAAAGAAGATGGGGAAGCTGAAGGAGATGAGCGAAATGGAGATAATGAGTCCGATCATGGATATTGAATGCGAGCAGATGGTGATACTCGGAATGATGACCGATTATCATTGCCTTGCAGAGAGCGATGCAATACTTGACGAGGAATGTTTTTATTCCGGCAGTAACCGAGATATTTACCGGGCAGTAAAGTCGGTCTATGCTTCGGGGGATACACCCGACCTGGTATCGGTGAATGCAGAGCTGAGGAAGATGGATTCGGGAGTGACGCTAAGGGAGCTTGCCGAACTATGTCGTTCCAATGCCCATCCCTACGACATCACACTGCGAGCCTACCGTCTCAAGGAACTTTCCTATCGTCGTCGGCTTCGCGACATTGCGCTTCGCCTCATGCAGGAGAGCGGCAATGAGAGTCTTGAACTGGAGGGAGTGCACAACGAAGCAAAGGGAGCCATCGACTCACTTTTCGAGGGTGTTTCATCCGGGGTGGTAAGTCTCGACCGTACTTATCTGGAACTTCAGGAGGATATGCTTATCAACCGAGACCGCGAACCGGGTCAGATTGCAGGCACACCGACGGGCTTCCGGCAATTCGATGTCAATGGGGGTCTGATAGGGGGCGACCTCATTGTGATAGGGGCCGACACTTCGCAGGGTAAGACATCCCTTGCCACAGCCATGACCCTTTCGGCCATAAAGCACGGGGAGCGCGTGGCCTTTTATTCGATGGAGATGACGCGCAAGCAGCTGACGGCGCGCATCGCATCGATGGAGACAGGGATAAATGCACGCGAGATTAGCTTCGGGCGTCTTGATATTCATGATATCTACCGCATAGATGGCGCTATGGAGGCTATAGGTCTGAATAATCTTCTCGTAGACAGCTCCAGCACATCATCCCTTGCGTCGATCATCAGCTCCATCCGTCGGCTGAAGATGAAGCATGACATCGGCGGGGCGGTGGTGGATTACATACAGCTTGTTCGCAGCGATGAACGAGGATTGAGTCGCGAGCAGGAAGTTGCCAAGATAGCTCGCGACCTCAAGAATCTTGCCAAGGAACTCGGCATCTGGATCATCGGCATCTCGCAGCTTTCGAGAGGGGAGAGGAGCAACCATGTTCCGGTTATGTCGCAGCTTCGCGACTCCGGGCAGATCGAAGAGGCAGCCGATGTGGTCATACTTATCTATCGGCCTCATGGCGGTCGGAGTTTTCCGGCTCCCTATCAAAATGTAGATCCTTCTGGCAAGGCCTTGATAAAGATAACCAAAGGGCGCAATATCGGTGTAGGGGAATTTATATGCGGTTTCAGAGCTGAGACCACACTTTTCTACCCGATCTCCGGGAGCAGCCCCGTTGCCGACGGAAAAGAAACCGAAACTTCGGTCTACGCCCCATTAAAAGAGGATGATGATACCCCCTTCTGAACGCATCCGAATGGGTGGAAAACAGCAACTGACAGGATGAATTTTTTCTAAATTTCCCGTCTTTAGAAGGAGGCGGGAAAATTATTTTTATGATTTTATTGAAGTATTTCCGAATATTTATTATTTTTGCAAAAAATATCCATTTTTGATGAAAATCCGGAATGGTTAACGATTCTACGAAAGCTATGAGTAGCGACGCGCCGTGGTGCGTCTGCCATATATTCTTATTGAAGTATTATCCTTATATTGGAATGTAAGGAATATTGGAATGTAAGGATAGCCATTACTTGAATTGCGACTGTGACGGAATAGTTATCTGGAACGATAGGAATTTTTTTAGGCTTAACAATTATAAAACCATGCGAAAAACTTTTCATCTATTTGCATTTGTCATCCTTATGGCAAGTGTGGTCTTTCCCTCCTTGAAAGCATACGCTTCACAGGATTCGAACCCCGAACTCTACCTGCGCGGCGAGGAAAACGGATGGATGTGTCAGGATCAATACAAGTTTGATTGTCACAATAACGTCTATACCCTCCACCTCAATTCCCTGAACGGAGAATTCAAGATTTCCGATTCTGAATGGGGTGTGGAATATGGCGCAAAACCCGGCACTGATCCCCATATCTATGGATCCATAAAGATGGAGGGAGCTTACAGCGGCGGAAATTTCACTGCCCACTCCCTTACCGACGTCACCATCGAATTTACCTATAATCCCTCCAGCAACCGCTATACCACCATCGCCTTCTCCATCGGTGGCGAAGATCCGGAGGATCCTGTGTATGAGGATATGACATCAGGCACTCTGCCTGTGCTCCACATAAATGTATATGATGACGAGGGCTATCTCAATAATGAGATAATCGACAAAGACCTTTCGCATAAGAATTATTTCAGCGGCGTTTATTGGCTCGACCTTAACGGGTGCAAATGGCTTGAGGATCTTGGCGCTGAATCCGTCGGAAGCGAAGAGGAGCCGCTGCCCCTCGAAATCAAGGCGCGTGGCAACTGGACACGTATCGGCTTCTCCAAGAAACCCTTCAAGCTCAAACTCGGAAAGAAACAGTCGCTGCTCGGCTTGAGCAAGAGCAAGCATTTCGCCATTCTCGCCCATGCCGATGATTTCTTCGGATATATGCGCAACTTCACCGGCTTCAACCTCGGCAAACGCATAGGACTTCCCTGGACACCCTGGCAGCAGCCGGTGGAGGTCGTGATCAACGGCGACTACCGCGGTCTCTATTTCCTCACAGAATCCATCCGTGTGGAAGAGCAGAGAGTGAACATCACAGAGTTGGGCGACAACGTGAACGATCCCTCAATCGTCACCGGCGGTTACCTTGTGGAACTTGACAACTACGATGAGGATAATCAGATCCGCATGGAGGAGAAGGGTCAGGCAGGTGGATTCAAGGATATGCTACGCATCACCTTCGACACTCCGGAGGAATATTCCGACCTGCAGCGAATGTTCGTCACCGACCAGTTCACAGCCATGAACGATGCGGTCGGCAATAATTCCGATGTTCTGTGGAGCTACATGGATCTCGATGATGCCGCGCGCTATTATATAGTGGAAGAGATTATTTCGCATTATGAAGCCTATCACGGCTCCACCTATCTCTTCCGCGACAGAGGGGAGAATCAGAAATGGCATTTCTCTCCGCTCTGGGATTGCGGCAACGCCTTCGCAGGCCCGACCGACAACTATTTTACAGAGGCCGGAATATATGGCAACACTTGGATTGCCTCGATGAGATTGAACGGAAAATTCATGGACAAGGTGCGCGAGACATGGAAATGGTTCATGTCTCAGAAATATGATGGCATTGAGGATGACCTTAATGAATACAGCGAACATATCAAGGCGGCCGCCGAGGCCGACTACCGTCGCTGGAACAATCAGCCCACACCCATGAACGGCACCTCAGTGGTGGACAACCGCGACATGGATAGCCGTCTGTCGGATGTGAAGGGTAAACTCCGCGCCAAGACCGAATGGATGGCACGCGAATTCGGCGAATATAACAACGGCTACTTCGCCGAGCCGGAGCGCGACACCACCCCCGCAGCAGAACTTCCATATTACGTCACCACCGACATCAACGAGATTCAGTCGGCAGTGGAGAATGATTCCGACATAGAGATCTACACTCTTCAGGGCGTGAGGGTATCGGCTCCGGAATCAGGCAACATCTACATCATCCGCCGTAACGGTAAGAGCATGAAAGTGATGGCTGAGTGATGCACACACCCAACATTAGTTTTATTATATAAATCCCTCGACCTGCCTCCGTTTACCCGGGAGGCAGGTCATTTTTTTTAAAATATTGAATAAATAGAAAAAAAAGATTAAATTTGCATACTGAACGACCAAACCGCTATAAAGGAGCAGTAAAAGGCTCCGGGGAGGAACCACCGTAAAGCAAAAACAACAAAATATAACAACCAATGTCAGAACAAGTAAAAGAATTCTTAAATGACAAGAAGTGGGCACGATGGACAGCGCTCTTCCTTCTTGCAGTGGCCATGTTCTTCGGCTACATCTTCGTAGACGTGCTCTCTCCGCTCCAGAGCTACGTTCAAACCGAGAAAGGGTGGGACCCCCAGACGTGGGGTAACTTCTTCGGATCCGAGACGTTCCTTAATGTATTCGTATTCTTCCTCATCTTCGCCGGTATCATCCTCGATAAAATGGGTGTACGTTTCACAGCAATCCTCTCCGGAGCAGTTATGGTTGTGGGCGGCGGCATCAACTGGTATGCCATGACCGATGCCTTCGCACAATCGGGTCTTGCCCGCTGGTTTGACGGCATCCTCAATATCCCCGATGCATGGTGGAACATCACTCCCTGGGTCGACGGAATGCCGGCTTCAGCCAAGCTTGCCACCATCGGCTTCATGATCTTCGGTTGCGGAATCGAGATGGCCGGTATCACGGTATCGCGCGGAATCGTAAAATGGTTCGAAGGAAAAGAGATGGCCCTTGCCATGGGTGTGGAGATGGCTATAGCCCGTCTGGGTGTGGCTGTTGTGTTCTTCGGTTCTCCCTGGATTGTTCAGCTCGGAGGGGTGATCGACGTGGCGCGCCCCGTGGCCTTCGCGTGTCTGCTTGTCTGCATCGGTCTCATCTGCTTCATCAGCTATGCCTTCATGGATAAGAAGCTCGAACTTGAGAAAGGAACCAACGGCGAAGTCGCCGACGATCCCTTCAAGATTTCCGACCTTAAATATATCTTCTCCTCGCAGGTGTTCTGGATTGTATCGCTTCTATGCGTGCTCTATTATTCAGCTATCTTCCCCTTCCAGAACTATGCAGGGCTGATGCTTCAATGTAACCTCGGCATCACCGAGCGCGAAGCGGGTCTCATCTTCTTTGTATTCCCCATCGGAGCTGCAGCCATCACCCCGCTTCTCGGCAATTATCTCGACCGCAAAGGTAAAGGCGCCACAATGCTTATCTTCGGTTCGCTGCTCATGATACTCTGTCACTCCACTTTCGCCTATATCCTTCCCACCTTCAAAGGAGAGATTACAGGCTTCATCATCGCCTACGCCGCCATCATTCTTCTCGGCATCAGCTTCGCACTCGTTCCGGCCTCTCTCTGGCCTTCAGTTCCCAAGCTTATACAGCCCAAGCTCCTTGGATCGGCCTACGCAGTGATATTCTGGATTCAGAACATAGGTCTTTACGGATTCAGAAAGGGTATAGGTTCCGTGTTGGAAAGCAGCAACCAGGGTGTTTCCAATCCTCTCGACTATAACTACACCATCACCATGACAGTCTTTGTCGGCTTAGGCGTGGCAGCCCTCATCTTCGCTCTCTGGCTGAAGGGAATAGATGCCAAGAAGCATTACGGACTTGAGGAGCCCAACATCAAGGTTCTCGATGAAGTTGAAACAGACGGACTAATGTAATCAGCTACAAAAAAATAAACAAGATACAAGACATTTATGGCAAAAATTGGATCAGTAATGACTCCCGTGGGGAGGAAAGCTCTTCTCTTGGGGAGCGGGGAATTGGGAAAAGAGGTTGCGCTTGAGCTTATGCGCCTCGGCGTGGAGGTTGTGGCCTGCGACCGCTACGATAATGCTCCCGCCATGCAGGTGGCCCATCGTCGCCGCGTGTTCAATATGCTTGATGCCGATGCGCTGCGCAAGGTGATCGAGGAGGAGCAGCCCGACCATATCATCCCGGAAGTGGAGGCAATTGCCACTCCCGTGCTCGTAGAGCTTGAGAAGGAGGGATATAACGTGACACCCACGGCCAATGCCGCGTGGCTCACGATGAACCGCGAGGGTATCCGCCGTCTTGCCGCCGAGGATCTGAATATAAAGACCTCCCCCTATAAGTTTGCTTCCACCTTTGAAGAATTCAAGGAGGCAGTGGAGACCGTCGGTATCCCCTGCGTGGTGAAACCCATCATGAGCAGCTCCGGCCATGGCCAAAGCGTGATAAAGA